>JAUBOM010000009.1:96754-100952 GCA_036700245.1 Microcoleus vaginatus BM001213989 | reverse complement strand
CAGCTTCGCCGTTGGCAGCAATCTGCATCACCTCTTCAACATTTTCCGTGTGCTTCACCGCTAAGCCCCCCCGCTTAGTCAGAATTTTGGAAAAAACCCGAGCATTAACCAAATCGTCCTCTACAATCAGAACGGTTTTCATCAGAACGGTTTTCATAAATAAATATGGGAAGTATAGAAACTTTGTGACTTCAGTCCAAAGAGGAACACGGCACGGGGACTACATTCCCCGTCAAAAATGCAGAGTTTTTAGCGCCATTAGCCGGGAACCCTGCAAAACCCGTATGTATATACTTGAGCCATTAGCTCTGAGAGGGTGTACACATGCCTAGAAGCATCCAGTACCCTCATCATTTAGACTACTACACACATACAGTTTAGTTGTTTTTTATAACTAGACCTGACACTGGCGAGAGCCTCCTGATTCTCAGGTAGCAGGTTTCTAGTACAACCCTGGACGCCTCAACGACGCCTCGAAACCGGGTTTTTGATCGTTTCGGGGGGCTATAACGAAGTATTCTATGAAAAAACGCGGTTTCTGACTACCCGTGCGTCCACGATTATAGTATCCTCTCTTTCGGTCAAGCCTCCGGCTTCTACCATTTTAGATTTTAGATTTTAGATGGGGACTGAGTGACTGGATATGGGTTGGGATCACAAACCTACAGCTGCATTCTTTTTTGAAGCTGGTATTAGAGTCGGCGAGGTGTGACAATTATTTTCTTTCCTGCTCTCAGAATCAAGCCATGTTTATTCACATAGTCCCGCCGCAGCATTCGGAGTAGCGAATCTAGCAGGGTTGTTGGAGATTCCTAATTCTCAGTTTTGACCGATCGAGACTGCTTAAAATATCGACGCTTCCGTTCATCCAGCGTTTGTCCGACCAGGAGAGGTCGCCAGGAGAGCTTTTGACTGCTGAATTCTTCAATATCTGCATTTTTGATACTCTCAGCGAGTCTCGGCGACCTTCGATTCTTGAATAGCCCAAAAATTGGACTTCACTCTTCGTCCAAGCGCCTCTACAAGGTCTAAACAACTACCACTACCAGAGGTATTGAAATTGCCCTTACTTTTATTTTTTAATGCTTTCGGAGTCCATCACGCTTGCCAAAATACGGTACGAGCCCTGTTCTACCATTACTGCTTCCTCCACGCTACGGCTGTACCGAGACGAGAGCAATCAGCTTTTTTCCCTGAAGAGAATATTTTTTAGCAGAGATGGTTATTCCTAATTACAATTAAATTCTATCATAGATTGGCGGGGGCTTTAGTCCCTCGTGACGCTTTCCTAGGAAGGGCTTTAGCCTCACTACGTTCTGAGCTTCTGGCATTCCGTGTTCTCCTGTGAATCAACCTTCTGACGGCGGGCGGTAAATAGACAGGTAGGCGCAAATGAAGGCAACATAGAGGTTAGGGTAAGAGTGGAGAGTAAGAGGCAAGTGTTGCCTGTCTTCGGCACTCTGATTCTGCTTTCACAAGTTAAGTTTATTTTTATTTTCCAACTGGGCGCTTGGGCCGAACTTTTGGTTCGCCTGCGACAAACGCTTTTCACTCGAGACAGGCAACCTCGGCATTATTGACAGAGGCTGTCTTCACTCAGGAATTAACGGACACAAGGACTCATGGCTAAACAACTCAACCTACTTTCCGGGCAAGTAATTTCTACGGCTCTGCACGCCGAGATGCAGCAATCGTACCTCGAATATGCCATGAGTGTGATCGTCGGGCGAGCTTTGCCTGATGTCCGCGACGGTTTAAAACCGGTTCACCGTCGAATTTTGTACGCGATGCACGAACTCGGTCTGACGCCAGACCGACCTTACCGCAAATGCGCCCGGGTCGTTGGAGATGTTTTGGGAAAATATCACCCCCACGGCGACCAATCGGTTTACGACGCTCTGGTGCGCATGGTTCAGGAGTTTTCGAGCCGCTATCCTTTGCTGGCGGGTCACGGCAATTTCGGTTCGGTGGACAATGATCCGGCGGCTGCTATGCGCTATACGGAAACTAGGCTGGCACCGATCGCCCACGAAGCGATGCTCACCCAAGTCGGCGATGCAACTGTTGATTTTACTGCTAACTTTGACAGTTCCCAGCAGGAACCGACTGCCCTGCCTGCTCAGTTGCCGTTTCTGGTACTCAACGGCTGTGCTGGCATTGCTGTGGGCATGGCAACTAATATCCCGCCACACAATTTGGGGGAGGTGGTAGACGGTTTAATTGCTTTGATTGAAAACCCTGAACTCTCGGACGAGAAGTTGCTGCAGCTGATTCCGGGTCCTGATTTCCCCACAGGGGGGGAAATCGTCGCTACAGAGGGCATTGTTGATGCCTACACCAAGGGTAAAGGTAGCATCTCGGTGAGGGGTGTGGCGGGGGTAGAAGAGGTGCCGGGTAATCGCAAGGTGCGCAGTAAAACGGCGATCGTCGTGACCGAGTTTCCTTTTCAGGTAAATAAGGCGGCTTGGATTGAAAAGGTGGCGGAGTTGGTCAATGCCGGCCGACTCGATGGTATTGCTGATTTGCGCGACGAGAGCGATCGCGAAGGCATTCGAGTAGTGATTGAACTCAAACGGGAATTTACCCCAGAAGCGGTTCTGGCTCGTCTTTATCAACAAACTGACCTACAAACCAATTTTGGCGCGATTTTGCTGGCAATTGTCAACGGTCAACCCCGACAGTTGACGCTGAGACAATTGTTGCAGGAATTTCTGGATTTCCGGGAAGTGACTCTTACCCGCCGCTACAATTACGAGTTGCAGGCTGCGGAACGCCGCTGTCACATTGTCCAAGGCTTAATGTTGGCTTTGACAAATCTCGATGCTGCGATCGACATTCTCAGAAATTCTCCTGACGGCACTACTGCTAAGCAAACTTTGCAAGTTCGCCTCAATTTGAGCGAAAGTCAAGCTGATGCGATTTTGGCGATGCCGATGCGCAGGCTGACTGGTTTGGAAAGGCAAAATTTGCAGTCTGAGTTTGAGGAGTTGATGGCGAATATTCAAGAATTGCAGCGGTTGTTGAGTGACAGGCGCGAACTTTTGAAGGCTTTGAAGAAGGAATTTCGATCGCTCAAACGCAAGTACGCTGACGAACGCCGCACTAAATTCGTGGATGGGGCAGCAGGACGCGCGGGAAACGCCGAACCACAAGTTTTAAGTAAGAAAAATTCTGCTGTGAAGCCGTTGTCGCCGGCAACCGTTGCGCCTAACTTATTGCCCTCAAAAGAGGCAGAGGAAACTCTTGTTGAATTTACCCACAAGCAGTACGTGCGGCGCCGGGCGGCGGCGGGGGAACGTCCGCGCTCGTCGAAAAGTCGCGAAAAATCAGTTTCAGCTTTAGAAAAAAATGAAGATTTTATTGTGACGGCAAAGCTGACGAAAACCGATCGCACTGTGGTTGTCTTAACTCCTAACGGCAAAGCTTACCCGCTGAAAGTCGCTGATATTCCTACTATTAGCGGAAAAGACCGGGGAACGCCGATCGTCAGTTTGTTGTCGCCGAGTGCTACTAAAGAAAGTGCCGGTTCGGCTTTGTCGGAAATCACAGTCGCACACTTTATTTTGCCGGAAAATTCGGAGGCGGCGGATTTAGTAACTCTGACTCAGCAAGGAAAAATTAAGCGCTTGCCGATGCAGGAATTTGCTGATTTGACTAATCGCGGCGTTACTGTTGTTAAACTCAAGGAGGACGATCGGCTGCGCTGCGCGAGTCTGGGTAAAGTAGGCGAGCAAGTGGCGATCGCAACTTCTGGAGGTCGAGTCCTCCGGTTTGATATCGATGACGAACAACTGCCACCAATGGGCCGCACCGCCCAGGGTTTTCAAGTAACCAGGTTGCGGAAGCAGGAACAGTTGGTGGGTTGCATCACTCTCGACCCGGACGACAGTCTGGTGCTATTTTCCGAGTTGGGTTGGGCAAAACGAATGCCTGCAGGTTCTGTCAGACTTACTAACCGCGGCGAAATTGGCACTCAAGCTTTTCGCTTCGCAGAGCCTAAAGATGCTTTAGTTGGCTTGCTGCGCGCTGTTCCTGATACGGAGGTCAAACTTTTAACTAATTCTGGCCGTCTACTGCGCTCGGCTACTGATGCTATAGCTTTTTGGGGGAAAGATGCTGCGGGCGATCGAGTTTTTGACCTCAGTCCGGGTGAAAAAATTATCAAAGTTATGAGCAGTCAATAGTAATTGGTCATTGG
>JAUBOM010000009.1:52538-96654 GCA_036700245.1 Microcoleus vaginatus BM001213989 | reverse complement strand
GCATTGGCCAAACAGGGCATTGGCCAAACAGGGCATTGGCCAAACAGGGCATTGGCCAAACAGGGCATTGGGCATTAATCTGATTTCTGACCTCTGACTTCTGAATTCAACATCCATCCGTTAAATCATTTAAATCCCGTATACTGCTCGTTGCCGAACTTCCTCCTTCCTTGAATACCCCAATTACCACTGCCCCATGCCCCATACCCCATGCCCAATCTAAAATCTAAAATCTAAAATCTAAAATCGTCCGATGGCGCAAGTTGTATTAGAAAATATCTACAAAAGTTTTCCGCTCCGCCAAGGAGAACAGGAAAAAGAAGCAAACAGCGTCGCAGAAATTGTCTCGCCTGTGGTCGATAGCCCTTCGTCTAACAGCGTTTTGCGACGCATTAACCTGACGGTGGAAGACGGCGAGTTCATGGTGCTGGTGGGGCCTTCGGGCTGCGGAAAAAGCACTTTGCTGCGATCGATCGCTGGTTTGGAAGTCTTGACGGCCGGCAATATTTGGGTGGGCGATCGGCTGGTTAACGATTTGCCTCCTAAAGACCGAGATATCGCTATGGTATTTCAAAATTATGCTCTCTATCCTCACTTAACAGTTTACGATAATCTCGCCTTTGGATTGCGCCGCTCGGAAAGGGAGAAAGAAGAAGGAAGAAGGAAGAAGGAAGAAGGAAGAAGGAAGAAGGAAGAAGGAAGAGGGAAGAAAGTAGAAGGGAGCAGGGGGAAGATACAAGGAGAAGACGGAAACATCCAGAAGATAGAAAAAATTAAGAATAAGGTAGAAGAGGTTATTAATTATTTAGCTTCTAATTCTTTTAAAAATCCTCTAACTTATCCTTTGTTTGAGGACTTTTTAGGAGGAGCAACTCGCAAGCTGCCTCCGGGATTGCGCTATTTGTCGGAACGGGAAAAGGCAGTAGGAAAACGAGTGCGGGAGGTAGCTGAATTATTGCAAATAGAATCTCTTTTAAATCGCTTGCCAAAACAACTTTCCGGAGGGCAAAAGCAGCGGGTAGCTTTGGGTAGGGCGATGGCTCGAAATCCTGAAGTTTTTTTGATGGACGAACCGCTATCGAATCTTGATGCGAAATTGAGGGCGGAAACTCGATCGCAAATTGTGCAGTTGCAGCGACAGTTGGGAACTACAACTATTTATGTAACTCACGACCAAACTGAGGCGATGACTATGGGCGATCGGATTGCTATTATGAAGGTCGGCCAGCTTCAGCAAGTAGCTCAACCTCTAGAGCTTTACAACAAGCCGGCTAATCTGTTTGTTGCTGAGTTTATCGGTTCTCCGCCGATGAATTTTTTGTCGGTGCAATTTACTGCCCCGCTGTTGATTTATCACCCGCAATTTCGCTTTACTTTACCCGATATTTGGGCAAAAAGTCTACAACAATATGACGGACGAGGGCTAATTTTGGGCATTCGGCCGGAACATCTGAGCATTCATCCCCCTGCTACGAAAAATCTTTCGGTACAAGTGGAAATTGTAGAGGCTTTGGGCCACGAAACTTATTTGCGGGTCTGTTTGACGGATGCTCCGGCCGTGCGGATGCAAGTGCGGGTTCCTCCTGAGCGATCGATCCGAGTTGGCGAGGAGCTTTGGTTGGCCATCGCCCATGACAAGATTCACTTGTTTGACCCCGATACCGAGCTGGCTATTTTTCCTCGTTAGGCAAAATCATCAAGGTCGATCGACCCTTGTGACCGAGGTCACTACACACAAGCTTGCACTTTTTTCAAGTCACTGTTATATTTATTTACATAAGCCTTACAAAAGTTAACGAAAGGAGTTCGCACTATGCAAGAACAAAAACGCAACGCTTGGAACTGGGGCTTCAGCGAAGGAGCCGAAAATTGGAACGGTCGTTTGGCGATGATTGGTTTCTCTGTCGCTGTCATCATCGAATTGGTTTCCGGTCAAGGCGTGCTTCACTTTTGGGGCCTGATCTAATTTTCTAGTTAAGACTTTTGTGACACTGCAAAGCTTGGGAGTTCCGTTACGGACTCCCAAAATTTTGGCAGGGCGATTTTGGCAGCAAATAGCAATTGCGCCATGCAGTTAGCAGCACAAAATTTAACAGCTATAGCTCAAGCCGGGGGCGGGGAGTTCCCCACCCCAAAAAAAGAGTGCGAATCACTCTTTTGGGTGATGCTAGAAAATTACTCTAGCGGATATATTCTTTCAAGATGCTATTCCGGTTGGGATGGCGCAACTTCCGCAGGGCTTTAGCCTCGATTTGGCGAATCCGCTCGCGGGTGACGTTAAAGATTTGACCAATTTCCTCCAAGGTCTTCATCCGTCCGTCATCTAAGCCGTAACGCAGCCGCAGTACATCCCGTTCTCGGGGGCTGAGAGTATCCAAAACACTTTCCAAGTCTTCCCTGAGCAAGTTTTTCGAGACTTGATCTTCTGGCGTTTCCCCGTCAGATTCAATAAAGTCTCCCAGACGTGAGTCTTCCTCTTTGCCGATCGGAGTTTCTAGAGAGATGGGCAACTGCGCGGACTTAGCAATGAAGCGCAACTTCTCGATCGTCATTTCCATGCGGGTAGCAATTTCTTCTTCCGTAGGCTTGCGACCCATTTCCTGAGACAGGAGTTTGGTAGTTTTCTTGATCCGCGAGATGGTTTCGTAAAGGTGAACCGGCAGGCGGATAGTGCGGGATTGGTCGGCAATTGCCCTAGTGATGGCTTGACGTATCCACCAAGTTGCGTAGGTAGAAAACTTGTAGCCTTTTTCGTGATCGAATTTTTCAGCGGCCCGGATCAGACCCAAAGAGCCTTCCTGAATCAAATCTTGGAAAGACAAACCGCGATTCATGTATTTTTTGGCGATCGACACCACCAAACGCAGGTTTGATTGCACCATTTTCTCCTTGGCGCGCCGACCGACGTGGAGTCGGTGACGGAATGCAGGGAGTGCCATATCTACAGCATTAGCCCATTCGCTGTCTTTGGGTTCGCGGTCTAACTCTTCGAGCAGTTGTTCTCGAACTCGCTCTAATTCCAGCAAATCTGCAATCTTGCGGGCTAGTTCAATCTCTTCGTCAGCTCGCAGCAGTCGAATCCGACCGATTTCTTGCAGGTAAAGACGAATAGAGTCTTCAGTATAATGCTTTTTCTTAGCCTGTGCCCGACGGCGGGCTTTAGCGCCTTTGCCAGATTTAGTGTCGTCCTCAGATTGAGAGTCTAAGAATTCTTCTCGATCGTCTTCTTCGTCGATAAAGAGTTCCAATTCGCTCTCAGGTAGAACGCTTTCGGCGCTCCGAAGCAACTCGATTGTTTCCATTTCGGGTGTGATTGTGTTTTCGAGTACGGTGTTAGCCTGGATCATGCCGTCTTCCTCATGCTCCTGAATTAAAGAATAAATAACAGTGGAATAGTGTCTGTTTGTAGTTTAGACAAGTTAGCCAGTATTGACATTCCCGGAGGAAAAAATAGTGGGATTTTCGGTCTGCTAGCTGAATCTGTTACCGAAACTGCACCAGTTTTATGAGTCAAAGTTCGAGTTCGGGTTTGAAGCAGCGATCGCATTCAATCGATCGCAGAATTTAACATCGCGACCTGGGATTGAGCGTGCGGCTTTTTCTTTCGGACTCAGTTACCACATCATCTGCGATACCTTGCCCCCAGAAGCAAACCATGAAATGCGAGCATCGCACCTCAAAAAATATTGGCTTTTTTACTCGGTACTTTGAGCTTTTACCCGTACAAGTTTTCCGGCACGGAACCCTCTAACTTTGGTGTTCGAGGTGTCGAACTTTTGTTTCGCCTAGTGCTTCACTCTGGTTGTCAGACATGACAGTTGCACGGCAAATTTTCGCCATTTTGGATGCGGATCTGCTGTCTCAAATGCAACAGCATAGGGTCGAAGCACCAAACGGGGAGAATCGGATCTTACAAAGACCTTTCCGATTGTAGCCTTTCTCACAAAAAATGGAAGTTGTTTTCCATTTTTTGTCAAGAACTAGGAAAACTCTGTCAGCTTAGCTTGACAATAGGGACTCGTGTCTGGATCTGCTAAATCCTGAGAACTGCCCGCAAAAACTTTCGCACGATCAAACGGCGCTGTTTTCTGCGCATATCTGGGTGAACGGCTGCGGCGTAGTTGGCCAGACAGTTAGCAGACAGTTTTTGACTTGTCGGAATTGGGACCAATACAATCCGTGTAGATACACCCATCATTACCCTGTTTCCCTGAATTGAATCATACGCAATCTGCGATTGAATAAAGCTCGTAGCTTTAGTTTTAAGCCGGCAACTCTAGATTAGAAACCGACTCTGACCCCAAATGAAGCGTTGCGGGTTGAGTAGTGCAACAGGGGCTTTCTTTGTTAAGTTAGCTCAATTTTCAGAAATTGGGTTTAATTTTGACGTTAAATCACATTAAGTTCTTAACGTCACTTTCTTATTTAAGCAGTTCGACACGAGTTTGTCGCGTCAGCAGCAAAAACCACCCGGATAAATTCTACTGAGAATTAACCCACCGCGCAACTCTCGGCTGCCAACTGCTCTAAAATTTGTTGGCTTTCGGCTCGCACTTAGGCTCTCGCACTCTCTCATAAAAAACACAATTCGCCATCTTCCGGAAGTATAACTTCACGATTCCTTTAAATATATCGTGACAGTGTGAAGATACGATAAAGCCCTTCAATCAATTTTAGGTAGCATTCCCGAATTGTCTTGACAATTTCCAGCAGACGGAACAAAAGCCACAGGGGGCTTTGCTGCAACTGTCAACAGATGATTACTCTGCAAGGGAAGGAAAATTTACCCAGTTAGCGATGTGCTTGCTATTGTTGGAGAAGGCATAAGCGGCAGGATGCGCTTAAAGATTGGAAGCGGTAGGACGCTGGTGCGATCGCTAAAACTTTTGTTACATTTATTTACAGCCTGCCCTCCGAAAGCGCGGCTCTAGGTTTGAACTCTAAATTATCGATCGCGCTCCTAGCTCAGCAATGACGAGAGCGAAAATTGTCTATAAAGTTGATTATACCTGCTTACTCTGGATGATTTCTAATAAACCTTTATAAAAGACTTTGAAGCTTGTAGAGCGATTTGATTCAGGATTCATATATTGAGAAATATCGCTAGAGGCTTTATATTTTTCTAGTTTTCCCGGATGATATCCAGCTTTTTGCAGGACTCTTTCCAAAGCCTCCCATGTTCCTCCTTTGATAGCATCAGGGTCGCGATACCGTTTTTGTTTAGCTAAATTGGCAGAGACTTTAGGGTAAGCTTGGCAAATTGCTTGAACGTCTCCAAAAAACCATGCTTCTAATTCTTCTATCACAATTCGATTTAAGACTTGAAATGATTTATCTTTTTGACCGGAAGATTTAGTGATTAATCCTGCTGATATTGCCATATCTTCTAGTTGCTTTTTTAATTTAAGACAATCTTCTCGATCTTCATCTACTAAAACAACAATTTTCCAATCATGCGGAAGCCATGCTTGATAACCTTTCAAACGATTAGGCACTTTCTCAAAAAAATCTGGTTTTCCTCGATAAGCATGAATGTTAGAGGTAACATTTGATGGCAATATTTTCGGCAAAAGCTGGGTCAAAGCTGCTTCCAGGGATGCTTCTTCCACAAAAAAAACAAGATGCAAAATGCTCACCTTCTCTTTATTTTAAGTTTAAAATCTTTGCGGTGCACCCGCATTTTTAAGCGGATTTCCCACATCAAAGAAATCTTCCATCCACAGCGAACCCAGTAATGCACCATGCTCCATAAATTGTTTTACTCCCTGCATATCTGCGGTTCTTTTTGCTTGAGTAAAACCTTTCTCATCTCGATATAATACCCATAATTCCTCTGGTCTCAAACTATCCACAAAAAAGGGAGAATGCGTTGTCACCATTAATTGAGTATTAGCAGAAGCAGCACGACATTCTTCTGCGAGGTGGGGCAACAAGCGCGGATGTAAATGATTTTCTGGTTCTTCTATCCCCACTAATTGCGGGGGATTTGGGTCAAATAATACTATCAAATAAGCTAAGAGCTTTAACGTACCATCAGAGGCAAATTTTGCCAGAATTGGATGAGAAAAAGGAGCATCTTTAATTTCCAACAAAAGTCTGCCATCCTGCATGATTGAGGCTTCGACTTTTTCGAGGCGGGGAATACGACCGGAAAGGGTTTTTAGTATTTCTTCTAACCGTTGGGGATGTTGTTCCTTGAGGTATTGGATAACATTGGGTAAATTATCCCCTGTGGCGGACAATCTTTCCTGTGCACCTGCTTCGGTAAGGCTGCGGGTATGATCTGCGGTTAAATATGATAAATACCAGCCTGTAATAAAACGTCTTAATGCACTAACACGGGGATGTTTGGCAAATTGTCCTAATGTATTTACTGCTAAAAATTCAGAGGATTCTAGTTTTTCGGTTATCCTTTCACCTTCTTCATCAGGACTTTCGCCACTAATGACTTGTCCTTCCCCTTTTTTGAAATCTAAAAAACGAAATGGTTTTCCTTTTCCAGATTGTCCGCGTCGCCAATGCAACCATTCTTCAGCAATGAAGGGACGATTATTTTCTTCATCTATAGCGAGATGATAGGTAATTAAAGGCGATGCGGATGTCTCTCGATATTTTAATTCAATGATAATGCAGCCTTCGCTGTCTCTGGTGCGTAATTCTCGAAATCTGCCCCGTCTATCCCAGGCTTTTCTGAGGCTTTCGGTGAAACATTCGGATAGGAAAGCGAAGACATCGAAAATAGTTGACTTTCCGCTACCGTTGGGGCCTAAGAATACAGTTAAGGGGGTGAGATTTTTGAGTTCTAGATTGTGCAAAGCACGGTAATTTTGGACTTTGAGATATTCTATACGGAGAATATTTTTCATGATTTCACCTCCTCAATTATAATCTCGGTTTTTTCCATCCTAATTTCTCCTTTAACGAACCGCGAAGACGCGAAGTGCGCGAAGGAAGAAAGGAGAAGAAGCAAAAACTAAAGTCCTGACTGCGAACTTAATTTGACGGCGAGACAAATTACTGCTGATTCCGCAGGCGAGGGTTCACAAATTCGTTTAATCCTTCCCCCACTAAAGATAGTCCCACCACCATTAAAGTCATTGCCAAACCTGGAAACAATGCTGTCCACCAAATGCCTGTAGGTAGCGCATCTAAAGCTAAACGCAAGTCGTGTCCCCATTCGGGTGTTGTTTCGGGAAGTCCTAATCCGAGAAATCCTAAACCTCCTAATGTTAATATTGCATCGGCAGCGTTGAGCGCGAACAGCACAGGTACGCTCTGAATCACATTCAGAAACAGGTAGCGCGAAAGCACTGTCCAAGTGTCAGCACCCATTGCTCGCGCGGCTTCGACAAATAATTCGGTTTTGACGCTGGCGGTGTGATTCCTGACGACGCGGTAGTATTGAGGGATGTAGGAAATGCTCAGGGCGATCGCAGCATTCAAAACTCCTTTTCCCACTACAAACGCTAGGGTCAAAGAAAGCAGCAGCCCCGGCAAAGTATAAATTGTATCCATTAAAAATAACAACACTCGATCGAGCTTACCGCCCAAATAACCGCTAAGCAGACCCAGCGGCACACCGATAAACAAACTCAAAGATGTTGCTAAAAGCACTACTTGCCAAGCGGCCCGAGAAGCAAACAGCGTGCGGGAAAACACATCGTAGCCGCTGCGGCTTGTACCAAACCAATAATTCGCCGACGGCGGTTCGTGGATGGGGTTAATCAAAGCATCGGTAGGATTTTGCAGCCATCCCCAAGCTTGCATAGCTGGAGACAAGGTTGCTACTAATATAAACACGGCAGTTATTGTCAAACCTGCCCACATCATTTTCATTGACAGGCTTGACGGTGAGGCAATGTTGAGAAATCGCGGGAGTCGGAGGCGGCTTTGAGCCATAATGACGATCGACCAATATAAGACTTTTAGATTTTAGTAGCACTGAGGCGAAAAAACCCGGAACACTCAAAAATCCTCTCCCTTATTCGCCAAACACTCGCCAGAAACCGGGTTTTTTCGGGGGATGCGGCTAAAAAAACCCGGTTTCTCTCCTGCACGGGACTGGTGCGCAGGGAAGAAACCGGGTTTTTGGCAGGCGGGACGCCAGTCGAGTTTAGGTTAAACCTCTCTTGGCGAATCTCAAATCTAAAATCGATCGAATTCCTACAAATTACTGGCAATTAACTCGCGGTACTGGCTTTTCGGCTTAACTCCTTTGAGATCAGCCACCAAATCTTTGTCTTTGAAATACTGAATCGTCGGCGTACCGATCACGCCAGCATTTTCAGCAATTTCTGGATCTTCTTCGATGTCAATTTCCACATAATGGATTTTGCCCTCGAACTCATCTACTACTTTGCTCAAAATTGGCTTGAGGCTGTGGCAAGGGCCGCAACTCGGAGAGGCATATTTGACTACAATCAGTCGATCGCTATCGTGGAACAACTTCCGCAAAGCATAACCTCCTTCGTGGCGCGTGTCTTTGATATCAAAGTTCTCACTGGTTTTGCGCACTTGAGGAGCTTCCGGCGCTGCTGTGGGTTGCTCGGATTCCTGAGTTTGATGGAATTCCTGGGTTAAACCGTTGAGTGACAGCCAACGTTCTGCCAGCATCGCCCCCATGCAGCCGCTGCCGGCGGCGGTAATTGCTTGGCGAAACTCGTGGTCTTGCACGTCGCCGACTGCGTAAACTCCCTCGACGCTGGTTTCTACCGAACCGTGTTTGGTGCGGATATAACCTATTTCGTCGAGTTCTAGCTGACCTTGGAACAGTTGAGTGTTGGGAGTGTGACCGATCGCGTAAAACAATCCTTTCACCAGCAAATCGCTCTCGGCGCCAGTCTCGATATTTCTAAGTCTCACCCCGTCCATTTTGCCGCCCGCTTCGCCCAAGATATCCAGTGCTTCGGTGTTCCAGTGCACGGTAATTTTGGGATTGCTCAGCACTCGGTCTTGCATGGCTTTGCTGGCGCGCATCCGATCGCGCCGCACCAGCATATGTACGTGAGAGCCGTATTTTGTCAAATAAATAGATTCTTCCGCTGCGGTGTCGCCTGCGCCGATTACAGCTAAGTCTACTCCTTTAAAAATTGGGGTAGCGCCGTCGCAAATGGCACAGGCCGAAATCCCGTGACTCCAAAATACGTGTTCGCTAGGCAGCCCCAGCCTTTTCGCCGTCGCGCCTGTAGCGATTACTATCGTGTGGGTTTTGATTTCTCTGTCTTCCGATCGCACTGTAAACGGACGCTGGCTCAAATCCACCGAAATTACATCTTCTGTGTATAATTCCGCACCCCAGCGCACTGCTTGAGCTTTCATCCGATCCATGAGTTGCGGCCCGGTGATGCCTTCGGGAAAGCCGGGGAAGTTTTCGACTTCTGTGGTGGTCATCAGTTGACCGCCGGGGACGCCTCCCGTTTGGTAGCCTTCAAAGACTACGGGTTTCAGGTTGGCCCGACCTGCGTAGATGGCTGCTGTGTAGCCTGCTGGGCCTGAGCCGATAATTACTAGGTTTTCTACGGTTTCGTTGGTCATAGTTGTTTAATTAAACTCATAACGACTTCGCTTTACTAATTATAGCAGAGTTCCAGCTTGGGGTTGATTCCATTATTTATTGGGCGATCGACCATTCTTACTATTTTTGAGGGGAAAAGCGCGATACGGGACAAGTCAAGCGGGTTTGATAAGCAAAAACAATACAATTGTTGTTTTAGTTTTAAATGTTCAATCACTTGCCGAAAAATTCCAAAATTACCATCCTTGACTATTGATTCTATTCTCATTTATTTGACGTATTTGCGCCGTTTGAGCTATTATCGGATTTTGATACTCCAGGGGCATTATGACTAATTTGCCATTTGTAGCCTGAAACCTTTTAAATTCGTAAAATTAACTACTCAGCAAATGTAATATCTACAAATTTTTATGCAAATTACGCATTTTATGAGTTAAGAATTGTAAGCAAAATTTAGCCTGGTTTGACAAATTACAGTTTTTGTGGTATGGCTGGTGCGAGGGGGAATTTTAGATTAAGATTTTTAACCGCAGATGTCGGCGGATTAACGCGGATTAACGCAGATAAGATCGCATTTGGCTTTTTAAAGTGGTGGAAAAAATTAAGATATTGTTTGTTTGCAGCCGGAATAAGCGGAGAAGTTTGACTGCTGAGAGGATTTACCAGAAGGTTGGTGGCTACAGTGTGCGATCGGCGGGAACAGAAAAAGGTGCAAGAGTTAGAGTAACTGAGGGTTTGCTGGGCTGGGCGGATTTGATATTTGTCATGGAGAAGAGGCATGGCGATCGACTTCGCAGCAAATTTCCCGAAAGTCTCAAAGGCAAGAATGTTATTTGTCTGCAAATCCCGGACAATTACGAATATATGGAACCTGAGTTGGTGGAGATTTTGGAGGCAAAACTCAGCCGGTATCTGGAAATGTCAGATAATGAGACAACTTTTATGCAGCGTGTTCTAGAACCTGAGGTTATGGATTCTTGGGAAGAAGCCGTTGAGTACGACTCGATGGATTTTACTGAGGTTAATTCGGCTTTTGCTAAAAGTGCGATCGCCTTGGGGCCGATGTCTGGGAAAATCTTAGATGCGGGGACTGGTACCGCGAGAATCCCGATCGCAATTTCTCAAATGCGTCCGGCCTGGGAGTTGACTTGCATTGATTTGTCGGCAAATATGCTGAAAATTGGGTCAGAAAATGTGTCCAAGGCAGGAGCTCGATCGCAAATTAAGCTGGAACTGATCGATGCTAAAGCCATGCCGTATCCAGACAGTTATTTTGACATGGTGATTTCCAACAGCATTATTCACCATTTGCCCGATCCGCTGCCCTTTTTGCGCGAAGTCAAGCGAGCCTTAAAACCAAACGGAGCAATATTTTTGCGCGATTTACTCCGACCTACGGATGAGAAAATTAGGGATAATTTAGTGGAGATGTATGCGGGAGATTGCAACTGGCATCAGAAACAATTGTTCACCGATTCGCTGCACGCGGCTTTTACGCTGGCTGAAGTTGAGATGATGGTGGAAACTGCCGGATTGCAAGGATTGAGGATTTATGAATCTTCAGACAGGCACTGGACGGCAGAGCGAGTTTGGTGCGAGACTGCGTAAAAAGGGGACGATCGCCCGATAAAATTTTATACGCACTATTGCACACATTCAAGCTAAATACTTGTCCAATCACTTCAAAACTACTAGGACTTACGCGTAAATACCAAAGAAACCTGGTTTTTCACGAGTGTTAAAGCCTTAAATCCAGTATTTCGGTAAAAAACCCGGTTTCTGCCGACCGGACTAACTGCTCTACGAGCGATCGCCCGGCTCGAACACGACTATTAGGCGAGCTTCCGGCAACAACTGTCGCAAAATGCGGATCTGGCCATCTGCATCCGACCAACTGCGAAACCGACCCAGGACGCTTCTTTGTAAATTGGCAGCAGGCGAACAATAATCCAGGAATTCAGACGCTCTTTGTAAGGCATAATCGATTTATGCTCCTTTCCAAAGGGGTATTAGAGCCAGTCCTTGTACTTTCCACCGTTCTGGACTAGCTATTAAACATATTGTCTAATCAATTTATTTCCGAAAAGGTTGGGCTGCAAGTGGAGTTTCCAGTCGGCTAGATTGTTAGTTGGGGAGAAATCGTTAGGACTGAAGTCTCCCCAGCGAAATAAAGTTGTGCTTCCTCCACCGCAGGCATACTCCCATTCGTCGAAAGTTAGCAAACAGAGTCCTTCAGCCGCCAATTCAGTCGCGATGTCTTCCTGCGTCTTACTAATATTTGCCAAGCCGCAACCGAACCATCCTTACCGCGATCGACTCCGTATCTATCGCCACAATTAACACTCTGACTGTCGGGAAAATCTTGTAATAAATTCTGGATTTTAACTTCCTCCGAACTAATTGCCTCAAGACCGATTTTTGTTGGTTGAATTTCTACAAGCATCGGGGCAATTGTCACCTTTCGAGGGGGTGTAGTGACGCTTTGTACGTAAGAGTAAATGTCTAGATCGAACCCGTACTCCTCAGCATTACCTTGAAATGACTCGATTTGTTCGTCTGTCGGGCGAAAGTTGTCGGCTTCGTATCCGATTTGGACTTCACCCCCTGGCATCAGAGAAAATAAAGCTCCTCCATACTCAAAAATGGCAATAGAGAGTTCGGGGCCGCCATTAGGGTAAAATCGCAAACCTTTAAAAATTACTGGCTGTGGCAGATGTGCTGCTAATTCTTCTGAGTAGCAATATTTTTGTTCTTCGCTCAATTTTTGCCATTCCTGCAATTCCATAAGCCAAAAGTTCCTGAACTCAACCTCTTCTACTTATCTAATTTGATAGCACCTAAAATTACTCGATCGCGCCCTGCGTCTTTAGCTTGATAAAGCGAACGGTCTGCTGCTGCAATCAAATCTTTTTTTGAAGTTTCCGGCCGAGGAACCGTACTAGCTACTCCTAAACTCAGTGTAACCCAACAAGACACTGGCGATTTAATATTTTCAATTTCAAGTTTTTTCACCCAGACTCGAATTTCCTCTGCAATCGAGACAGCAAAGTCGGATGCAATCCGAGGCAAAATTACCGCAAATTCTTCACCTCCGTAACGAGCTACCATCGTCTCCTCAGAAACTTCGCCTGCTGCGTAATTTACAGCCTCAACAATAGTTTTTGCTACCTGTTGCAAACAAGCATCTCCCGCCTGATGTCCGTAAGTATCGTTGTATTTCTTAAAAAAGTCAATATCGCATAAAATTAAAGATAGTTCTGCTCCTGCTTCTCCCAATTGTTGCCATTCTTTCTCTAAGTATTCGTTAAAACAGTGGCGGTTTGCAACCTGAGTTAACCCATCTGAGTTTGCCAGGCGATACAATTCGGAATTAGCTGCTTTTAATTGAAAATTAGCTGCTTCTAGCTCGGATTGCGTGACAGATAAATTGTAATAAAGTTCGCTAATATACCAAGTAGCTTGTTGGTGAATTTGAGATAAAGCTACCAACACTTGATGCACGTCTAAAAGTCGGTAAACTTGAGGCTCTAACTGCACAACAATCGGCTCGTAAAGCAGTTCCGGCGGCCGCTGCACGGCTCGCTGAGCTGCCATGACAATTAAGGCTATTCCTGGTAAAATTAAAAGCTCGGTTTGATCTATTTGATACAAGGCTTTAATCGGTCTGTCAGCAAATATGTCTACTCCGTAAGGGCGGCTCATGCGTTCCATAAATCGCCGACGCGATATCATCCCTAAAAATTCGCCATTTACGGTCAAGATAACTCCCGGAAGCAGCGGGTGAGCTTGAAACAACCGAGCTACGTCTTTGGCGAGAGATGAGGATTCAACCTGAAAATTGAATACAGCCAGATCCTTAAGAGTAGACTCTAAAGATAAATTTTCTGGTGTTTTTTGCGGTGAGTTATATGGCGCGATAAATTCAACAGACACAGCGCAGATCCAAATAAACAATAAAGCAGCAAGAAACCTACAGTCCGCTATTGGCTGATATTAGCTTAATATAGTAGCATTGGCTGTATTGTTGAGGACACGAGTTGGCAGTATCAGACTTCTGTGTTCGTGCCAGGGGTGTATTTACTTTATTCATTCGTACTCACTGAATAATATAATGATTAAATCATTACTAAGATTTTTAGTATTGATTGTTATCGACAAGATGCACTCCTATTTCGTAAAAGCTGGGAGATATAGGAGTTCGATCGACTTAAGCTATATCCTCGGCGGCATTCAAATAGCACTGATATGCGGATTGACCCAAACAAACCAGAATCACTTGGTCGATCGAGCTATTATTGGCGAGAAACTGCTTTACTTCAGACACGGCTATTTTGGCTGCCCGGTCGATCGGGAAACAAAACGCACCCGTACTGATAGCGGGAAAAGCAATTGTGCAGATTTTGTATTGCTGGGCCAAAGTCAAACTGTTGCGGTAACATCGAGCTAACAGCTCATCCTCTCGACGCGTACCAATTTCCGAGACGGGACCAATTTTCCAAACGGGGCCGACGGTGTGAATTACCCAGCGACAAGGAAGGCTGTAACCGCCAGTAATCTTAGCCTCACCAGTCGCACAGCCATTCAATTTTCTGCATTCTTCCAACAAACTGCGGCCGGCCGCCCGGTGAATTGCTCCGTCAACACCGCCGCCTCCCAAAAGAGTTTCGTTGGCTGCATTGACTATCGCATCTACCTCTTGCTTTGTAATATCACCTTCAATGACTCTTATCCGGTCTAACATCACAATTCAAAATTTTAAATTTCCAATCTAGCTTAACAAATTGCAAGTAGGGCGCGCAATGCAAACCCCACTCTCCAAACTCTCGACGGCCGAGTTGATATGCCCTTACTACGGCAATCCTCTGCAGATTTGTGAACCCGACTTTTTTAATGAACCGCTCTTGATACAGAGGAGGCAGAGAAAGAGAAAAGAGAAGCAGCAATTAACTGAACAAGTTTTTATCAGATATTCTCGGAATAATCAGCATATCTTCTGTTAGAGCCTCACGAACAAAAAATGTCAATAACTAAAAGTTTTGCTTCTCTATAGTGGACAAAAACAAGTTGTAGGCACATTGCTACTAACAGTGAAAAGCAGATTATACTACCAGATATAGACGTGCCTTATTCTGAAGTATTTCTCAATGTCCACTGGTGTCCTCAACAAAAAAACAAAGCGTTATCATTATGCGATCGCAATGTGGGATACCACCTTTCCTAGCAATAGGATTGTTACATATGGGTTGTCTCAGGATAGCTGAGATTGTCTGGATTAAAAGTATCAGGAGCAGCTATGCTGAAGAAAAGAAAAATTAGCGAAGAAGGGGCGGGTTCATAATTACTAGGACTGACCCCGCCCAAAAACGGATACAAGCTTCCGACAAAAGTCGTGGAGAGGCAAAAATTTTAGAGCCGAGTTCAATCTCCTCGATTCATCTGTGGAGTAAATCTCAAATTTCCCATAAACAATGTCAAATCTGCTAACTGATGCACTTGCTGTATGAAACCTCGTTTCTTGGTAGATTTATCCCCGCCCCACCTCTTCTTTCTCCTATAAACCAGGTTTCTGCGCCAGTCCTCAACTCCAAACCCGAAACTGCGAAGCGTTGCGAGGCAGGAAACAATCTCAACATTCCCTCACCACCCCCAAGTTCCTGGCCCTCCCTTAAACGGTCCGACAATATCTTTGGTAATCCAGCCGCCGTAAAAATCCCCTGGTTGAGATTGCACTAATTCCCCGTCCACATAACAGGCATCCATCTTGCTCGGATAAAAGCCCACATAATCTTTAATAGCTGCAAAAACCTGATTGGGATTGGGATAAAACCAAGCAGCATTTACTACTTCTTTCGACTCTACCGTCACAGTGTAATAACCGGCTTGTCCCTTCCACTCGCACCAAGAACCCCGTAAAGTTTTATGCAAATATTGCATTTTGATGTCCTCGGGGGAGATATAGTAGGCAGGAGGGTGACTTGTCTCCAATACCCGCTGAGGGCGGCGCGTGTCGGCGATCGTCACTCCATTAAAAACAATCTGTACGTGTTTGGTCAATTCCTCAAGGCGAGGGGGACGCGGGTAATCCCAAACAGACTCTTGACCAGGGCCGGGCTCTATTCGATCGAAGTTCATTCGCACAATCTCCACTGAAAAAAAAACACTTAGCGACTTAGCATTACAATTTAATCTAGCCTTAATTGTTCAGACCCAACCAGCTTTTCTCAACTCTCGGTAATATGAGTATTCGCGGTATAGATGTTTCCGACTACCAGCCCAATGTCAATTGGCAAGCAGTTGCCCGGGATGGTATTGCCTTCAGTTTTGTCAAATCGACCGAGGGTGCAACGTTCGTTGCCCAAACTTTCGCTCGCAATTGGGCGGCTATGAAAGCGGCGGGGATTCAACGCGGTGCTTACCACTTTTTTCGACCGGCAAGCAGCGTTCAAGGACAAATAGATTTGTTCTTGAAAACTGTAAAACTCGAAGCGGGGGATTTGCCTGCAGTCTTGGATTTGGAAACAACAGGCGGTTTGAGTGGGGATCAATTGTGCGATCGAGCCGCAATTTGGCTAGAAGCAGTCGAAAAAGCCACCTTGATGCGGCCGATTATCTACACCTACCCCGGTTTCTGGGACAACTTGGGGACAAAACGGTTTGCCGATTACCCACTGTGGATTGCTCACTATACCACTGCTGAAGAACCTTGGGTTCCCGGCGGCTGGAAAACTTGGACTTTTTGGCAATACAGCGACACAGGCACTGTGTCCGGCGTCTCGGGCAATGTAGACACCAATATTTTTGAAAGCGTCCGAGAAGGCGCCGTAAGTTATAAAGTTGCAGACATCCAGAAGGAATTAAGAATTAAAGGTTTCTATCAAGGCGCGATGGACGGTAAATTTGGACCCACCACCACAGCGGCGCTCATCTCGTTTCAGAAATCTCAAGGTTTCAATGCAGATGGCATTGCAGGCATCAAAACCTGGGCCGCTTTGATGCGAAAATCTCCCAAAGTAGTTGTCCCCACTCCAGCGCCGACACCCACTCCGCGGCCGACACCCGCTCCTACACCCGCTCCGACACCCGCCCCGACACCCCCTCCCATATCAGGGGTGCGGCTGACTCAGGTATTCTCGTCTTATCAAGCTAGCGCTAGCCAAGATACTGCCTTAATTTGGCTGCAAAGTCAAGTTTCTAACTCTGTTTTAGGGGAATTTGCTCAAAAATGGCGGGCTACTACCTTACCTCAAGACACTAATTTGCGATTGATAGATGTCGGCAAATTTTATCGCGGTTTAGCAGAACAAGACCAAGCTTTAGATTGGCTGCAAAAACAACTTTCTCCGGCTATTATTGCCGAGTTTGCGCAGAAGTGGCGCTCTCAATCTACTGTCATAAATTCTCCGATTCGGCTGATCGATGCGTGCAAATTTTATCGGGCAGCACCCAACCAAAACCAGGCGTTAGATTGGCTGGAAGGGCGAATTTCGCAGGCAATTTTATCGGAGTTTTTTCGCAGGTGGCAAAATGCCAATCGATAATAGATTTGAGATATGAGATTTGAGATTTGAGATTGACTCTACAGATGAATCAGGCGATTTTAGAGTTTTTTAGAGGGGAGATTGGCTCCACAAATGAATCTGGGGGTTTGACGCCTCTGTAATTGAAAAGCCGCCAAATCTTGGTATTTGAGATTTGAGATTTGAGATTGACTCGACATCAAAACTCGTCAAATCCTCTCCCTCTCTCCCCGCATCTCCATTAGACTCTCGAACATAACAGACAATGTCTCGCTTAGCTACAGCTTACTGCCATCTTTGACGCCCAGAGAATTATCTGATAAAGTTATAGCCACTATCAAGGTTTTTAATCTTATTGGGAAAAATCCAGGGCCGTGCCGAGTTTGTAAGCTGCGCCGAAAATAGCGCCTGCACTCAAATTACCCGCGATCGAACATTTAAAACTGAGCGGGCAGCCTGTAACAATTATATCTATGGAAATCCCCTTTAACATCACCCAGTTGATGGTCATGACCGTCATCTGTGGCATCAGCGCTCAAGTTCTCGCCGCTTATCTGAAAGTTCCGGCGATCGTCTTTTTGCTGTTGTTTGGCATTTTAGCCGGCCCAGACTGCTTGGGAGTGCTGCACCCCAATCTGCTGGGCAGCGGTTTGGAAGTTATGGTATCCCTTTGCGTAGCCTTAATTCTGTTTGAAGGCGGCTTGAATTTGGAATTGCGAGATTTGGGCAAAGTTTCCGGCAGCATCCGCAATTTAGTTACAGTAGGCACTTTAATTACGCTAATTGGCGGCGGAATGGCCGCACACTGGTTGGGGGAATTTCCCTGGCCGATCGCATTTCTGTATGCTTCTCTAGTAGTCGTCACCGGCCCGACGGTAATTGGCCCTTTGCTCAAACAAGTATCCGTTGACAAACAAGTTGCCGCCTTGCTAGAAGCAGAAGGCGTTTTAATCGATCCTGTCGGGGCAATTTTGGCAGTATTGGTGCTGAATATTATTTTGAACGGCAATGCTGATTTGCTGGTTGTGTTCCGAGATTTGATCGTGCGACTATTAGTTGGCACAGTCATCGGGGTTGCGGGAGGTTGGCTGCTGGGATTCATTCTCAAGCGATCGCAATTTCTCTCAGAAGACCTTAAAAACTTAGTAGTTTTAGCTG
Source organism: Microcoleus vaginatus BM001213989 (assembly GCA_036700245.1). GTDB lineage: Bacteria > Cyanobacteriota > Cyanobacteriia > Cyanobacteriales > Microcoleaceae > Microcoleus. The sequence goes on along the minus strand of JAUBOM010000009.1, from coordinate 78,465 downwards.
GTTTGTGGGGATTTTTCGGCTTAGCAGAAGAAATCCGCAGCGAATCGGGGCTGATGGCAACAGTCCTATCCGGCATCGTCCTTAGAGCCGCTGCTGTGCCGGAAGAAAGGCTGCTGAGGAGGTTTAAAGGTCAACTCACAGTCCTTGCTATTTCCATGCTGTTCGTGCTGTTGGCGGCCGATTTATCCCTAGCTAGTGTGGTCGCCCTCGGTTGGGGAAGTTTGCTTACAGTTTTAGCTTTAATGTGGGTAGTGCGGCCGATCAACGTTTGGCTGTGTACTTGGAACAGCGGACTGAATTGGCGGCAGAAATTATTTGTTTGTTGGGTAGCGCCGAGGGGAATTGTCTCAGCGTCGATCGCATCTTTATTTGCAATTTTGCTCACCCAGCGGGGAATCAACGGCGGCGACTCGATTAAAGCCTTAGTTTTCCTAACAATTATTATGACAGTTTTCGTCCAGGGACTAACAGCCGGAGCGATCGCTCAACTTTTGGGCATCACCTCAAAATCCGCAACCGGTGCTGCAATTGTGGGGTCAAATCCTTTGAGCAGATTAATTGCTCGCTTGTTTCAAGAACGCGGAGAATCTGTGGCAATTATCGACACCGACCCGGAAGCTTGCGCCCAAGCAGAACGAGAGGGTTTGCGGGTGTTTTTGAGCAGTGCTCTCGACCACAGCGTTTTAGAAGAAGCCGGACTGGAGTCGATGGGAACTTTTTTGGCAATGACTAACAACGGCGAGGTAAACTTAGTGTTAGCTCAGCGAGCGGCAGAAGAGTTTGCGCCGCCGAGGGTTTTGGCAATATTCCCCAAAGATCCGCAAGCAAATACGCCTGCAAATCAGGCTAAAATCAATCAAGCTTTTGTCTCCGATTTGTCGCTAAAGGATTGGAACGAATATTTGAGCGACGGCGAAGTAAAATTGGGGGAAACGGAGTTAAAAAGTGAGGGATTGCAGTTTCAGATTGCTCACTTGCAAGCTTTGGTTCAAGCCGGGGAGTTGGTGCCGCTGCTGCTGGAAAGGCAAGGGTACTTGCAAGTAGTGTCGGCGACCCAGATTTGGCAAGCAGGCGATCGAATTATTTATTTGCTGTACGATCCGACACCGAAATTGTTGAAAAGATTGTCTGGTTCGTCGCAGTCTCGCTTGACTTTGGAAAAGCATCAGGTAGTTGAGAAAGTGCCGATTCCTTCTCCGGTTTTAGAGGAGGTTTTGGAGTCAGCGGAAATAGCAAAGGATGCTGAAATTTTGCAGCCGCCAGTTGCGCGATAGGAGCAGTATCCCCGATCGTACTCTGTAATCTGCTTGTCGCGATCGTCTTTACTCTGCCTCCCCAATTAAAGTAAATGCCGCCCAATTTCGCGGCCCAGGATGAGTTTTCATCGTGGCTAACATTGCTTGCCGCAATGCCTGTGCTTTGTCGGGATTATTTTCCAAGTTTCGGTAAAACGATTGCATCAATTCGGATGTCGGCGCATCGGGCACTGCCCATAAAGAAACAATTACACTCGGCACGCCTGCCGAAATCAAAGCGCGTGACAAACCAATCACACCATCCCCGGTAATTCTGCCTTCACCAGTGTTGCAGGCACTCAAAACAACTAAATTTGCTTGCAGTTTCATGTCGAAAATCTCTTCTGCGGTCAATAAGCCGTCATCGGTGCCAGAAGGAGCCAGGGCGATCGCACTTCCCAATCCGCGCACATCATCCAACAATCCATGCGTTGCCAGGTGAATAATCGATGCTTGGGGCATTTTTTGGACGATCGCAGCTTTTGTCCCTTGTGCACCCGTGATGGCTTGGGTATTGAGGAGAGGGGCGATCGCGATCGCTTCGGCTTCAGCCCCAGGTAGAGGCGACAATTGCTGTTTGGGAGCTCCCAGATAGGCAGACACGATCGGCATCGTGGGATTGCCCAATACTAGAGCCTTACCGCGACCGTTGGCTGGCTGACTGGCTAACTTCTGTCGTTGCTGTCGGGTTAAATCCAATACTTGAATCGAAGGGGCGGTGAGAATGGTGTGTTTTTCGATTAAGTAAGTGCCGCCAGAGTCTTGCAGGGCGGGAAAAGGCACCTGGAACAGGGAATCTTGGGGAATGAAAATGACGCGAGCATTAGGATCTTTTGGTAAGAGGTTGGCAATGGGCTCGATCAGCAGTTGATGCAGCGTCGGTAAGTTGGGTTGGGGTAGGGTGGAGCCAAGACTGCTGCGACTGCGGACAGCCAGGAATTCTTGATTGCCAACGATCAAGCTTCTTAGGGAGGTGTTGTGCTGTTGCCAGAGGGGTTGGAGGTCAACCTCGCGGAATGCGATCTCGCCTGTCGGTTGAATCACCCAAATGTAGAGCGCGGATTCTCGCCATACTTGTTGGCCCTCGATCTGGAAGCCGTCGTAGATGATGGAATACTGCGCCAAAGTGGCGTTCTGTGCTTTGGCGATTTGGCGAATTTGCTCCTGGTTGGGAGCAGCGGTAATGACCGAACTGGCATCACCAAAGGATAAGCGCTGTGTCAGTAGATCCACAAAGGCACGAGCACGTCCCCGTTCGGCAATTTCTAAGGCGGCGATCGGGTTATTCTGAGCCACTCGGACTTGTTGTAAATTGCGATAGGTCTTAGCTTGTCCTTCAAAGATGGAGACTTGATTCGCGTCGCTGGAGCCGAGCATTTGACGCATTGATTCCCAAACTTGAATCCCATTTATGAGCATTTTTTCAGCTTCTGTTGGGTTGCCAGCTTTCAAGAACGCAAATCCAAGGTTGTTGAGTGCCAAACCCTCCCCCTGGCGGTCTTTAATTTCGCGTGCAATGGCTAAATATTGCTGGATATACTCAATGGCTTTGGCATAGTTGCCCTGATAGAAGTAAGTGACTCCCAAATTGCCCAGTGCCGCACTTTCCCCAAGGCGGTCTTTAATTTCACGGGCGATGGCTAAACCCTGCTGTATATACTCAATGGCTTTGGCATAGTTGCCCTGATAGCCGTAAGCAGCTCCCAAATTGCCCAGTGCCCTACCTTCCACGTAACGGTCTTGAATTTCGCGGGCGATCGCTAACTGTTGCTGCCCATACTCAATCGCTTTGGGATAGTTGCGCAGATTGAGGTAAACGAGTCCCAAATTTCCTAGTGCCAAACCTTCCCCTCGGCGGTTTTGAATTTCGCGGGCGATGGCTAAACTCTGCTGTGTATACTCAATACTTTTGTCATAGTTGCCCAGATGGAGGTAAGCGAATCCCAAACTGCCTAGTGCATAACCTTCCCCAAGGCGGTTTTTAATTTCGAGGGCGATCGCTAAGCTCTGCTGCCCATACTCAATGGCTTTGGCATAGTTGCCCAGCCCGTGGTAAACGAGTCCCAAATTGTTCAGTGCCGCACTTTCACTGTAGCGGTGTTTGATGGCGCGGGCGATCGCTAAACTCTGCTGTGTGTATTCAGTTGCTTTGGCATAGTTGCCCTGATGGAAGTAAGCGAGTCCCAAATCGTTCAGTGCATAACCTTCCCCAAGGCGGTTTTTAATTTCGCGTGCGATAGACAACTGTTGCTGTAAATACTCAATGGCTTTGGCATAGTTGCCTAGATACAGGTAAGCGCCTCCCAGATTGCCTAGTGCCACACTCTCCCCGTAGCGGTTTTTAATTTCGCGTGCGATAGACAACTGTTGCTGTAAATACTCAATGGCTTTGGCATAGTTGCCCAGAGAGTAGTAAGTGACGCCCAAAATGCCCAGTGCCTCATTTTCCCCTTGGCGGTTTTTAATTTCGCGGGCTATGGCTAAATATTGCTGCCCGTACTCAATGGCTTTGTCATAGTTGCCCAGAGATTGGTAAGCACCTCCCAGATTGCCCAGTGCCAAACCCTCTACTTCTCGGTCTTTGATTTCGCGGGCGATGGTTAGCTGTTTTTGCCCATACTCAATAGCTTTGTTGTAGTTTCCCAGAAGACGGTAAGCGATTCCCAAACTGCCCAGTGCTCCACCCTCCCCTCGGCGATCTCCAATTTCCCGTGCGATCGCTAAACTCTGCTCCCCATACTCAATGGCTTTGGCATAGTTTCCCAGAAGACGGTAAGCGATTCCCAAATAACCCAGTGCCTCAACCTCCCCTTGGCGGTCTTTAATTTCGCGGGCGATGACTAAATATTGCTGTGTATACTCAATGGCTTTGGCATAGTCGCTCAGAGAGAGGTAAGCGACTCCCAAAATGCCCAGTGCTCTCGCTTCCCCGTAGCGGCTTTTAATTTCACGGGCGATGGCTAACAGTTGCTGTGAATACTCAATGGCTTTGGCATAGTTGCCCAGATAGTTGTAAGCAACTCCCAAATTGCCCAGTGCTGCACCTTCCCCTTGGCGGTCTTTAATTTCGCGATAAATTTGCAGTGCCTTTTGCCAGGAATTCAGCGCGGTTGGGAATTGGCTAGTCTGATATTGTTGAATTCCCTGCTCCAACAGTTGATCGGCCTCAGTTTTACGAGCATCGGTAGTTTGAGCGATCGCCGGGAAGAGAGAGTCAGGAGTAGTTAATAGGGGGATAGTAGCAAGCAGGAACAGGGAAATGGAAGCTAGGAAAACATGAGTGAGCCTAGAGTGGGTTGATTTGAGCCGCTTAAATGGGGAATACAGCATAGGATTCTAGAGTTGGAATTTAGAGAATTAGCCCGATCGCTCTTTCTGCCCTCGTCGTGCGATCGCCTCAATCTGCCACAGGCGATCGACTTTCATAGAAGCTTACTCTGTCTCCCCAATCTCGCGGCAGGGATGGGGACTCTAATCTGAATTAGACGACAATTTTAGCGATCGCCCGATCGGCTTGAATCAAACCAGATCCACTAGCATAGTCAAATCCAACATCAAAACCGGGCGTGTTTGGATCGTCCATCTCCAGAGCCGTCTGCTCTAGTGCTCGATTAATTTCCGCAGGACTTAAGCGGGGATTTGCTTGCAGCATCAAAGCCGCAACTGCCGCTACATGAGGAGCCGCTGCCGATGTGCCCGGAAAGTTGGGGAAACCGTCAGCATCTTGAGGAATGTCTGTGCCAAAGAACGTCGTATTGGTGTTGTCAGGCCCGACGAACTTCGGCTGCGGGCGAAACTCAGGTTTGGGTAAACGATTACCCCTCTCGTCAAACAGAATCGGAGTGCCGCCAGCCGAAGAAAAGTCTTCTAATCTTGCAGGATTTACACCGTAAGCAGGAGTGCCAAAGTAAGGGGCGGCTCCGACTGCTGCAACTCCCCTGGCATTTGCGTTGCCATATATAGTTGAACTATTGGTGTTGTAATTGTTGATTTTGAAGGTAGAGGAACCACTCGCCACGTACTTCATCAAACCGGGAGCAGAACCCGATCGCTTGGCAATCATGAGATTGAACTGATCCGAGCCAAACGAACCATCATTGCGGAATGTGAAATACTCGATCGGATCTCCTCCCACATTTGACAGTTGGCTGCTAGCCAAGATTTTTTGTTTTGTATTGTCAACCAGGTAAATATCGAGGTCGTTGGTTGAACGATCGAGTGGCGAGTCCCATTGGAATGAGATCGCGAGGGAATCGTTTTTCGCCAGTGTAATGCTTTGATAGAAATCGACCCCAGTTCCTGGATCGAAGTCATGAAGTTCTCCATAATCCGCGAAGAACCCAGCCGACTTGAAATCACTTTGATAGCTATCGCGAGCAGAGTTACCCGCAGCAGTAAAGTAGGAAACACCCTGTTTGACGACCTCATCGATCGCTTGGGCAATGATGCCATCTTGGAACATCGGTTGAGATGGGAAGCGCAGGTCGTCTACAATGATTTGCGCTCCTTGAGCTGCCAATGCGCGAATACCATCAGCCATAGCCTTTTCACTTGCTTTGTAGAATTCTAGCTGGCTGTTAAACTGACCGCTGGCATAGCCTGTATGAAACAACAAATCGGCTCCAGGAGCAACATCGTGAATAAGTTGCAGTATGGCTCTGCCTTCATCGATCGGCGTAGAAAAGTTATTTCCCAAATCTTCTGCCAACACCTTGCCTTTTACGGGCAAGTCACCGCTTGCAATGTCTTGGGCCGCCCCACCCAGCCTGTTGAAACTATCAGACAAAACCCCGATTTTTATGCCCGTGCCGTCTACCCGAAAACTATCGCGCGCGACATCCGATCGCATTGCCAGATCGCCCTGGCTGGTTACTAATCCTGGATTCCCCAAGGTGAGAAAGGCTGCATTGCCGATCGTGCTTGCAGGGGTGTTGTTCAGAATTGCCAGTAGCTCACCCGTCTCGGTGCTGATTAATGTATCGTTGCGATTGTCCCCTGTACCCTGAGAGATGGTCAACTCATCAAAAGTTAACCCTCCAGCTAAACCGATCCGATCGCGCTCACTCAGGTTGAAGTCAACAATCGTATCAGTTCCTTCCTGTGGTTTCAGCGCAAAGATATCGCGATCGCTCCCACCGATTAAAACATCTCGCCCCGCACCGCCCCAGAGTATATCGTTGTCAGCATTACCCCAAAGTGTATCGTTGTCACCGTTGCCTAAGAGTATATCGTTGCCAGCATTGCCCAAGAGTATATCCTTGCCAGCGTTGCCCCAGAGTGTATCGTTGCCAGTAGTACCCCGCACGATGTCATCACAGCCCTGTCCAGCCATGCGATCGTCGCCGCCTTGTCCATCGATCGCATCGTTTAAGTGGTTGAATCCTTGAATCTGATTGTTCTGATTATTAGGGAATGCGATCGGGCTGGCGCTGTTGCTGTCGAGAAGAAGATTGTTTTGAGCGAGGGAAGTAGACAAGGTTATATCTGCAAAATCATTTTTCATGGAGGTTGCTCCAAATTACAAAATTTATTCATTAGGACGATCGCACGGGTGGTCAGAAACCGGGTTTTTTAGCGAATCTGCGGGTCGCAACCAAGTATTTTCGTAAAAACCCGGTTTCGAGGAGTCGGAGTGCGTCCAGGACTGTTCCTGCGAAACTAGACAGCACCTGGGCGAGGAAACGGTGCGTGAAATACATCTGAATTGACAAAGCAATCAACCCTTCAATCCTGTGTGTGCTTTTTTCTATAGATTGAAAAGCCAGTAATGAGTGAACCGAGTCCAAAAAGGAAAACAATGAAAGACCAGATAAAATTGTTTATTCTTCGACTTTCAGGACTATCCTCTATATCAATCCGAGCTTTGACGGGGGAAGAGTTTGGGTCATACAATACTGGAACTGTTTGATTTTCATTCGCAGACGTGCAACTGTTGGAAAACACAATAGTTTTTCCCCGGTTGGTCTGAAATTTCACGGTTACGTCACAACTAGAAGAACAACCGTATCCTCCATAACAAGTTGTTTTTTGATTTTTTTTAGTGACGATGCCCGAAGTTCTAACTGCTCTAGCTCGAAAGTCCACTTCGGTTCGATAGCGATCGGGAATCGTCACATACATCCATCCGGCTAATGCCCATAAAAAACCAGGCAGGAGTATGAAAAAGAAGAGCTTTCCAAACCAATTATTGGTGTTATCTTTGTGTTTTTTGAGCGCAGGTAGATTCATTTGATTTCAACTCATTTCATGAGTTCAAAAACTTGATTAATTAACGCCTTCTTGGCTTGTCATTCTGCCGATGATATTCCCTCATCAGGTCATTTTTCCTCAGCGGATCAAATTCCCTCGGCCAGGTATCTTCCATCGGCCAGGCATTTTCCCTCGGCCGGGTATCTTCCATCGGCCAGGCATTTTCTCTTTGACATTCCTTATCACTTCCGCGAACAATATTTTGAGTTTTTTGGTCAATTCTGACGTTGAAAGTACCAGATTCAATGATGGTGTTACCGCTTTTTATCTCATAGTAAAAGTGGTTTTCTCCGGGTTGCACCGCTAAATATCTACCGCTATGAATTGTGCCAAGAGACACTTTAAATCCTTCCGAATTGGGAGCTTTGTCGTATTCACGATCGGTATAGGGAGAAGGGTTTTGGTCAATTCTAGGGGTGACATTTCGGATCGCAACGCGCAACCCTGGAGCAGGCGGCATCGTGCTAGAAATGAATACTGCTTGTCCACCGATTTCCTCTGTGGTAGAGTAGGACTGACACCCGCCGGAGTAATTGTCTTGAGTGACAGATGTAGTGATTACACCCATATTAAATTCCTCAGATTGTTGAAATCTGAATCCAATTTGAGGGGCAGGCGAGCCGGTGGATTGTGCATGGGTAAGATTGGACATGAGTGGAACACTCAACAGTGAAAATCCAATGACTTTAGAGACCCATTTTGCTTTGGTTGGTAGAATTGATTTTTTTGTTTTCATCGGCTTTATCTTGCAAATATATGCAATAAACAGCGACGTTTAGTAAACAGAAGACTGAATTTCAGTAGTACAAAACTATTTGTTAATTCGAGTCTTTATTTACTTAAATCTTAAGCAACCCAGATGGGGATTTCACTCGTTCTACCCACAGACCTGATGAAGAGATGGGTGCAATGTTGATTGCGGGAAAGTGCAACTAATGCAAAAATATCTTGCCGCCTGATTAACTTTATTGTAGGGACACGGCTTTATTGTAGGGACACGGCAATGCCTTGTCCCTACGGGGATCGGAAGAAAATTACATGGGGCCCAGAAACGAGTTTTTTTACGAAAATACTACGATCGCCCGACTCTACTGCAACGCACAAACTAACCCTAATCTAATAGAGATAGCCCTTCATGAAAACTTACTCTGCTTCCCCAATTAGAGTAAATGCCGCCCAATTTCGCGGCTGGGGATGAGTTTTCATCGTAGTTAACATTGCTTGCCGAAGTGCCTGTGCTTTGTCGGGATTATTTTCCAAGTTTTGGTAAAACGATCGCATCAATTCGGATGTCGGCGCATCGGGAACAGCCCATAAAGAAACAATTACACTCGGCACTCCTGCCGAAATCAAAGCGCGCGACAAGCCTGTCACCCCATCCCCAGTAATTTTGCCTTCTCCAGTATTGCAGGCACTCAGTACGACTAAGTTTGCTTGCAGCTTCATATCTAGAATTTCTGCTGCGGTTAGCCAACCGTTGTCGCTACCAGAGGGAGCCAGGGCGATCGCACTTCCCAATCCCCACGAATCATCCAGCAATCCATGTGTTGCCAGATGAATAATCGATGCCTGGGGCATTTCTTGAACGATCGCAGCTTTTGTACCTTGAGCGCCTGTGATGGCTTGAGTGTTCAGCAGACGGGCGATCGCTCTGGCTTCCGTTTCGGCTCCGGGGAGTCGCGGTAAGACTTGTTGAGGCGCTCCGGGATAGGAAGGCACATTCGGCATCGTGGGATTGCCCAATACTAGAGCCCTGCTGCTGTGGGATTGCTTCTGTGCTAATTTCTGTCGTTGTTGCCTGGTTAATGCCAGAACTTGAATCGAGGGGGCAGTGAGAATGGTGTGTTTTTCGATCAAGTAAGTGCCGTTAGCATCTTGGAGAGCGGGGAATGGCACTTGAAAGAGCGAAGCTTGGGGAATGAAAATGACGCGGGCATTAGGATCTTTGGGTAGGAGGTAGGCAATGGGATCGATCAGCAGTTGATGCAGCGTCGGCAAGTCGATTTGGGGGTTGACGAAACCAGTGCTGCGACTGCGAACAGCCAGGAATTCTTGATTGCCAATGATTAAGTTGGCTAGGGAGCGGTTGTGCTGTTGCCACAGGGGTTTGAGGTCTACCTCACGAAAGGTAATTTCGCCCGTGGGTTGAATCACCCAGATGTAGAGCGCGGATTCCCGCCCTACTTGTTTGCCCTGGATCTCGAAACTATCGTAGATGATGGAATACTGCACCAAAGTCGCGTTCTGTGCTTTGGCGATTTGGCGAATTTGCTCCTGGTTGGGAGCAGCGGCGATGACCGGATTGGCATCACCTGACGATAAGCGCTGTGTGAGTAGATCGACAAAGGCACGGGCACGTCCCCGTTCGGCAATTTCTAAAGCCGCGATCGGGTTATTCTGAGCCACTCGGACTTGTTGTAAAGTCCGATAGGTGCCAGCTTGTCCTTCAAAGATGGAGACTTGATTCGCATCGTTGGAGCCGAGCAGTTGACGCATCGATTCCCAAACTAGAATCCCATTGAGCAGCATTTTTTCAGCTTCTGTGGAGTTGCCAGCTTTCAAGAGGGCCAATCCAAGGTTGGTGAGCGCTCTACCTTCCCCTGGACGCTCTTTAATTTCCCGTGTGATGGCTAAATATTGCTGTGAATACTCGATCGCTTTGGCATAGTCGCCCAGATAGAGGTAAGTCGCTCCCAAACTGCCCAGTGCCGTACCTTCCCCTCGACGGTCTTTAATTTCGCGGGCGATGGTTAAATATTGCTGTGAATACTCAATCGCTTTGGTCGAGTCGCCCAGAGAGCCGTAAACGGCTCCCAAATTGCTCAGTGCTGCACCTTCCCCAAAGCGGTTTTTAATTTCGCGGGCGATCGCTAAATGTTGCTGTGAATACTCAATCGCTTTGGTCGAGTCGCCTAGAAAGCGGTAAGCGACTCCCAAATTGCCCAGTGCCGTACCTTCCCCTCGGCGGTTTTTAATTTCACGGGCGATCGCTAAATGTTGCTGTGAATACTCGATCATTTTGGTATAGTCGCCCAGATAGAAGTAAGCGACTCCCAAATTGCCCAGTGCTGTACCTTCCCCAAGGCGGTCTTTAATTTCGCGGGCGATGACTAAACTCTGCTGTGAATACTCAATCGCTTTGGTCGAGTCGCCCAGAAAGTGGTAAGCACCTCCCAAATCGCCCAGTGCTGCACCTTCCCCAAGGCGGTCTTTAATTTCGCGGGCGATGGTTAAATATTGCTGTGAATACTCAATCGCTTTGGTATAGTCGCCTAGAGAGCGGTAAGCGACTCCCAAACTGCCCAGTGCCGCACCTTCCCCTCGACGGTCTTTGAGGGCGCGGGCGATCGCTAAATATTGCTGTGAATACTCAATCGCTTTGGCATAGTCACCTAGAGAGCGGTAAGCGACTCCCAAACTGCCCAGTGCCGTACCTTCCCCTCGACGGTCTTTAATTTCGCGGGCGATGGTTAAATATTGCTCCCCATACTCAATCGCTTTGGTATAGTCGCCCAGAGATTGGTAAGCCGCTCCCAAAAGGCCCAGTGCATTCCCTTCCCCTTGGCGGTTTTTGAGGGTGCGATAAATTTGGAGTGCCTGTTGCCAGGAGTTCAGCGCTGCTGGGAATTGGCTAGTCCGATACTGTTGAAGCCCCTGCTGTATCAGCCGATCGGCCTCAGTTTTACGAGCATCGATCGCCTGAGCACTAGCCGGGAGTGAGAAATAGGGAGCAATGTAAAAGCCAACAGACAAAAGGCAAAAGGCGAGAGGAAAGAGGAAGCCCGATCGCACTTTACGATTACTGGATTTAAACAGCGTTAGCGAGAAAGACTGCATGGGATTTTAGGGTTTGGGTTGCGGGGGTTGGCGCTGTTGTTCGATCGCTCTAATTTGTCGCAATCGATCGCTCCATTCCTTCAAAGGTTGGGCTTCCGAACTAGCGAGAGCATCTAGCAATTCCAGCACGGTCGCTTCGTTTTGAGAATTCTCAGAAGCTTTGCGCGCTTCGGCGATCGCGTCATACCACAGTCCAGCCTCCGCATACAAGTCGATCCGCTGTTGGGGAGTTTGCGCGGCTGCAAGTTGAGCCTGCAAAGACTCCGCAGGCTGCACCACTTGGATTTCTGCCATCGCCACCACATTCATCGAAGAAGCATTCCGATCGCACACCAACACCACTTGCCACTTATAGGATTGCCCGATCGACAGTTGGGGCAGATTTGAGGGCAAAGCAACCGACATGATTCCTGGCTGACTCTGCATCTCGGTTCTGTAGAGCAGTTGTCCCGTGCGAGTAAACAGCCGGAATTGCAGGGGATGAGAAGTGCGATCGGGTACAAACCAGGTAAAGGTGGGATGCCCAGAAATCGTCTCTCCCACATGGCTAAACGGCGCCAAGACAGTCAATCCCGCCGGTGAATTAGCTTCGCAACTGCCGCCGCGAGTGGTATTCGTCCCCGTATCTTTCGGTTTAGAAGGGTTTTGAGGAGGAGTGTATCGAGTGGTATTCGTCCCCGTGTCTATCGGTTTAGAAGGGTTTTGAGGAGGAGTGTATTTTGCCACTGCTACAAGAGCGAGAGAGAGCGAAACACTCAGCATTAAACTCGCAATGCCGGCAGAGTAAATGGTTCGACGCTTCAACTCGTGAGTCATCATCGCAATTCCCTCTGTAACTATTTCTACAGTAATCAACAATACACAAACACAATAGAGGACTGCCCACAAACTTCGTTTGCGGGAAAGCGCAAAGATATAGCAAGTGTGATATCAATTCCAGTTGGATCGGAATGATTTAACCGCAGAGAACGCAGAGAACACAGAGGAAGAGAAGAGAGAGATGAATAATTCGGATGCTAACTCTGAGGAACCAATTACCAGAACCAGCGCCGTTTGGCTGACCAAGTTAACTCGCACACTGTCCCCCTCGGTACATTTGCGTAGCGCCGAAATGTTCCCCCTAATTGTTTGGCTAAATTGTTTGCCAATTGCGTTCCTAATCCTGAAGGTTGGAGTTTAGAGTTTAGATATTGAGTTGTCTCCCTGTCCCAGTTCGTTTCACCGGAACTCAGCGCTTCTGCGTCAGACGGTTTCCCCCTACCATTATCCGCCACCCGAATCACCTGCCGATCGGCTTCTTGAGTGCAAATTACGGTCAAGCGAGTGGCTTCGATCGCGTGTTTCCCCACATTGCAGAGCGCTTCTTCTAGAAAGCGGCAGAGCCCTCGCTTGTGTTCCAACCGCAGATGCGAGGTGTTCAAGGCATCGAACTGCACAATTTTGAATTTGAGCGTTTTGAGGTAAGGCAGTTCTTGTTCTAGCGTGTTGCAATAGACCTTGTAGAGCAATTCATGCAGTGGAGCCTGCAGGGCCAATTCGATCGCGCTTCCCATGCGAAGATGCGGTTCATCCGCGATCGCATCTCGCTGCACCGATCCGTAAACTGCCCGTAATTCTTCATTCAGGCGTTGCAAATCCGGTAAACATAGTGGCGGTGTTGCTTGTTCTTGAGCGTTTCTCAAAATCGCCACCAATGTTTGTAACGGCCCGCTATGAATCGCATTAAAGGTCTGCTCGATCGCAAACTGACGTTCCTCTAACCGCAGTCGGAGTTCCTGTTCGTGGCGATAAAATAACGCTGCCATCAAGCCAGCCCCATTCAACACCAACACCAACAACACAGGTACGATCGGCACCCACCACCCCATAAGAATTAGCCCGTAACATATCCCGATCGAGCTGACACTGGCGACTAAGATCCCGAACAAAATTTTCCAGGGCGATCGCAAAAACCGTCCCAGACTTATCCCCAAAACTCCCCATGCCACAATCCAGAGATATTCCCATGCGTCTGCCCAAACCCGAAGCAACGATCGCCGATCGATCACCGCGCTCAGGATCTGGCTGGTGGCGTGGGCCTGCATTTCGACTCCATAAATCCGTCCGGGATTGATGCCTGCGATCGCACCTGAACTTGCCAGATCCTTCGCGCTAAAAGACATCATCCCAATCAGCACAATTTTGCCTCGAATCCAATCCGGGTTGACCTGTCCCGATTTGATTTGCGAGAGAGAAAGCACGCGAAACGGCATTGTCCCGCTGCGAACATTCAGCAAAATTTGGTTGCCGCCAGCATCCGCCCCCACATATCCGCCAGAGTTTGACTGCACTCTGGTCAATTCAATGCTGCCAAAGCGCTTCGCGTCTGGGTCGCGAATTCCATTACCAAAGTCAATTCCTCGGGCTGCTAAATAGCGTTCTGCCAGCCGGATCGCGAAGGAAAAACGGTATTCCTGCTGGGAATTGTGAGCGCCCAATAAACTGCGGCGCTGGTAGCCATCCGCATCGAGAACGGCATCTGCAAAGCCAACCTGTTCCGATGGCAGCGCGGGCCCAGGTGCGACGGTAAAGCCACTGCGATCGGGCAGGGCAATCTCCACTCCGATCGTATTCTTGCTGCTGCGAAACACCGATGTTAGTTCAGCATTACCCGGCTCAACCGGAATATCGCGTACAATATCTAGCCCGATCGCAGTCGGTTGATAGGCCTGCAACCGTTTAAGCAAATCGGCAATTTCGCGATCGGGAATCGGATAAGTTCTGGCGCGTTGAATATCTTCCTCGGTGATACTTACGATTACAATCCTTTCATCGATTGGCTCAGGGGGACGCAGCCGCAGAAATCGATCGAACGTCACCAACTCTAAAAACTGAAGCGCACCCGTGAATCGAGCGATCGTCACAGCGACAATCACCATTACCCCTGGAAGCCCTCCTCGTCCCCAAGTCGTGACACCCGCTTTCACTGCTTGCCATCGATCGCGCTTCACTAATCAATCAATCCTTCTTCTCTAGCTCGCACTTCCGTTTGAATCCGCAGATTCTTATCATCTTCAGGATACACCTCTAGCACATCTCGAATCTTAGTCCAGTAATACTGCACAGTGCGTTCAGAAACATTCATCCGTTTGGCGATCGCAGTATCCTGTAAGCTCTCGTGAAAAGCAAATTGCAACACCTGCATCCAGGCGGGTTTGAGTTGCAGCCCATTGCGGATCTCTCTGGGTGTATAAATCCGCTCGTGCAGCGCCCAATCAACCATTGCCAGCAAGTCTTTCATCGGCTGGCTCTTATCGACAACTGTGAAGCCGCCCATGTGATTGTCGATCGACGGTTTCAGCCAAACTAAAGTCCGAACATGGGCACTCTGCACCACAATATTCAGACTCGGATACTGCTCCATCAACGTTTTGAGGAGTTGAAGCCCTGAATTCGCTTGCGCTATGGAGCCGATCGTCTCTGGCATCACCAGATCCACAATCACCAAATCCGGGGCCGTCTGCGCTATTTGCTCAAGGGCTGCCTGAGCAGTCGGAGCCGTCAGAATGTCTGCCTCTGGATATTCTTGCTTCAGAATGTTAAGCGTGCCACCTAACACCATCGCATGGTCATCCACAACTAAAAATGTTCGTTTCTCCGGTTGAGGTAAAGTCTGGGGCATAGTTGATTCGTTGCCACACAACATCGTCAGTTTAGGTAATCCGTCAACCCATTTTAGATTTGGGATTTACGATTTTCGATTTGTGACCTAGTTGAAACTAGGGGCTTTAAACCGCTGAAATTCTCATTCAAAATCCCAAATCCCAAATCTAAAATCGTCTCGGTCATCTTCTTACAATAGAGGAATTACCTGGCTCCCGTCCTGCATCTGTCCGCCAACTGGGGTTGGGGATGTCCGCAACGAGAATTGCGCTAAAGCGCAGTTCTATTATAATCTAGGTGTCGAAGCAGGAAAAAGGATGATTTTATGGCAGCCGAAGGTTCGTATCAAGCAAGCACGTACAATCTGGAATTGGAGGAAGAAATTCAGCGGTTAAAAGGTCAAGTTCTCCTCAGTTGGGAAAAGGAAGCGCGCACTTTAAAGTGGTTCGGTTTAGCCGACGGGATGAAACTTTTGGAAGCTGGTAGCGGGCCGGGATTTTTTACCGAACAACTGTTAAAATTGCTGCCAAACAGTGCGGTAACAGCGGTAGAAATTGACCCGGTACTGCACGAAAAAGCAGTAAAATATTTGCAGGACAAAGGGGGCGATCGAGTAGATCGCATCCAAGCATCAGTTGCGGATACTGGTTTGGCAGCTAACACTTTCGATTTTGCGATCGCCCGTTTGCTGTTCGTTCACCTCCCAGATCCCGTCGCAGCAGCTAGAGAAATATTCCGCATCTTGAAACCGGGCGGAAAACTGGTGATTATTGATAACGATGCGGATCTGTTTTGGCTGACAAATCCGCCTTGGTCAGTCGAGATTGTCAGGGAGAAATTCAAACAGGTGATAGCATCGCGGGGCGGCAATTTATGCGTCGGGCGAAATCTGTGCCGCATTCTCAAAGAAGCTGGGTTTGTTAGCGTTGATTTAGAAGCCGTTGTCAGCCACAGCGATATCATCGGAATTGAAGCGTTTCAACCTTTACTTGACTCCGGGCCCATTTTGCAAATGGTCAAACAGGGCGTAATTTCAGAGTCGGAAATAGAAAGCTATCTGGTTTCGCGGGATAAGTTCGTCGCTGCGGGCGATCGATCGATGATGAGTTTTTGGTTGATGGCTTGCGGGGAAAAAAGCAATAAAATTCAGACAGATATTTCACACAACATTGATGTCCCATCGCAGCACAGCCTCTAGCACTCTCCCTACATTCCCAGCCAACAAATCAAACTTATTTAACAGCCAACCAAGAAAAAAATCAGACACTCAGCATTAGGTTAAAGCTGCGCCTATAGCTCTAGAATCCTATCATATCAAATCCCATAGCATCGTCGGGCGTCAAATCTACTCAACAGCCAAAAATCAAGGATCGTGCAACCGGACTCGATCTAATCCATCTGCGTTAATCTGTGTTTATCTGCCCTCATCTGCGGTTAAAAAAAAGATAAAATTTTAACCGCAGATAACAAGGGATTGACGCAGATTCACGCAGATGAAGACAAGAGAGATAGGAATAATTCCGAGTCTAAAAGATTTAATATCAAAGTTATAAATTTTCATATTTCTGAGCTTAGTAACTTTACAACTACAAGTCTAACCAATCGTTAGAGCCGATCGCGCAAAAGTTGTTTGTGAGAGCCAATCGTTGTCTGTCACATTTTAGCTTAACCAATCAAGTCCTTAGCGCAGCCCTCGTAGACGATCGCGCTTTTTACCAACTCCTCAACATTCAACCCACTTGCCGAACCCCATTAAGAAACTCCGTCCTAGCCTCAATCCTTGAAGGCATTAAAACGCAGCGTACCAACAATTCTAAATCCAACTCCGGCAAAAACTCACTTCTTGAAACTTGCTCGTAATCATCCTCGCGCAGCCGATAGACAGCAAGCCGATTATTTTCCCAAAACCAAACTTCAGCAATGCGAAGTCGCAGATATTTAGCTAGTTTATTTGTGCTACCGCTAGTCATCGTTACTTCCACGGCTAGATCGGGATGCTCTTTTATTGAACCTATATAATAAGACTCGTCTGGTTCAAATGATACATCTCTTGCCCGGTCTCTGCGAGTTGCACTCCCTACAGGAAAGAATTCAATTCCGAGTTCAAAAAAGTATGCTTCCAGTAATATAGCGATCGCTTTTTTAAAGCTTTCATGCGCTTCGCCCACTGTCATAAACTCGATCCACCCATCAAGATAAGTTATCCGCAAACCCGGAGAGTCGGCCATCAAAGATTCGATCGCCTCAAATTGCTCCCAAGTATAATAACCGGGGAGAATCAATCGCTGTTCTGCAAGCGTACCTATTTCTTCTAAAATTTTTGCTGTCATAGGTATCACCATCCTATTTTAAATATTACTAGCCCCTACCCAGCACAAACCAGGCAGGGGCATTCACTCACATTCTAACTTAATGAACTAGCTCGATCGCCCTTTTAGTCAACGCCTCAGCAGTCAACCCATTAAACGCCATCAACTGACCAGCACTAGCAGTAGTTTCCCCCCGCTTCCAAGCGAAAGTATCCCGCTTGCAATTGCTGCGGAGCATCACAGGTTCCAACATCCCAGAAGCACCGCCTGTCACGCCAATCAAGGCATCTCCGCCAAACAATTCGGCAAATTTCTCATCGCTCAAAAAGCCGCCGTCAGCTTCCGAACAAGTATCCCAAGCAACATCGCCTTGACGGTACAAACGCCGGGGATTCACAACAGAAACAATCCGCACTCCAATCCCTTCTGTTTCCAAAAATGCCGCCGCTTCAAACACTGGCATTAAGGTCATGTCGCCGACAACTGCAAACACAACTTTCTTGCTCCCCCCTTGATTGTGGGGAGCTTGCGGGGAATCGACTTCGTGCAGCACTATTGCACCGTCTTGCAAACCTTGGCGAGTCTGTTCAAAAGTAGTGCGAATTGGCAGCGGCGACTTGCTTGCAGTAATCACAACTCCCTTATTTCTAGCAGTCAAAGCCCACTCGTAACAAACTTGAATGCTGTTAGCATCCGGTGGAAACAAAGGAAACACATTTCCGTTCCGCATCATCGCCGCAAAATAAGCCTCAATTTCCGGCCGCTGGTGCGTCCAACCGTTGCGACCTTGTTCCAATGCACCCGCTGTAAATAAGGTGACAGTTGCCGGAGTTGGACGGCGCAATTCTGCCATTGCTTGGGTTACAGTTTGCCAAATTGGTAAACCGTTGATGGCAAAAGATTCGTAGGAACACCACAAACTCCGCGCTCCGAATAGCGATAAACCTACGGCTAAACCGGCGCAAGCATCTTCGCTCAAAGGTTCGTAAACTTGACCGTTTGGCGATTGATTGTACAGGTCATCTGTCGTCGGGTGAATAATTTTGAGAGCTTGGTTGATATTGGCAATTGCCGATGCTTCATTGCCGTCTGCATTAGTGACAAGAAAAGTACGATCGCGCTCGCCAACTTTCCCTACCAAAACCCCCATTGCTGTTGTCGAAATCTTCGGTTCTCCCCCAACTGCAAATTCTTCTAAAGGCAATTCGCCTAAATCTGCCAGCGGCAATGTAAACTCAGTAACAACTGTTTTCGCCGCAGGCCCGCCGCCCGCACGCTCGCAATTTGTCCGCACCAACTCCCAAGCAGCAGCAGTCAAAGCGCGCTCTTTTAAAGCACTGATAATGTGCGGAGCATCCAGCGTATCTTTCGGATAAAGGTTGTGAGATTTTGCTCCGCGCGCGTGGACGCCTGCACCTTTCAACTGTTTGATAATAAACACAGTTAATTTGCCGCCGAGAGCAGATTTTGCCGCTTTGTCAACTCCTTGTAAAACAGCTTTGGTAAATGCCATGCGCTGTTCGAGCGAAAAAGCAGTGCTGTCAACATAATCTTCCGGTTGATTTTTATCGTCAAATTCCTTAGCATCAACTAAGATAACTTCTTCAAAACCGTTGCCTTGCCAATAAGCAATCATTTCAGCATTAGTTTTAGTCGAAACCATGCTGTGATGTTCCTGAGAATATCCGTTCCAAACCAACACAGGCAAAAAGTTAGTAACGCTGGGATAAGCAGTGTGGAAATGCGCCATGCTGCTCATCGGATAGGGTTCGCCCATGCCGCCGTCGCCCATTGTGAAAGCAAACAGTTTTTCGCGGTGCAAAAGCGCTCCAGCCATTGCGAAATGCTGTCCTTGTCCGAGGGGACCGGCCGGTGCTAAAAGACCGGGAATGAAACCGGAAAGATGTCCTAACAAACCGTCTTTTTCTCGGAATTTATCGCGCACTTGCTGCACGTTAACAATTCCCATATCCTCCAAAGATCGATCGAGAAACATGGCGCTGTAAAATCCCGGCGCGTGATGGCCGACTTCGGTGACAATGTTCTTGTGTCCGAGCATCACCAAAGCGGCATAAGCCTCAGCTTGGCTAGCAAAACCCCCCGGATGTCCCGATGCTTTGCTGGCGGTAACTTGCAGCGTCAGGTAGCGCAGGGCGTCTGCTCCCAGCATCGTTTGAAAGACGGCGACGGGATCGGCAGGATCGGCGATCGACTTGCTCCCCTCGGCGATCGCAGGTGCTTTCCCGTAAGTCTCAAAACCCGGCACACTCTCGGAGAAATACTGGATTCCTTCGCAAAAACTGGGAATTGCTGACGTTGCCTTCGGCGTAGTTGCAGTCATGCTTTATACCTGAAAAATTTAGGTTGGATTAATGTAACAGTAATTTTATAGCTTCCTTGTTGCAAAAAATCATCATTTCTGATATATCGAATGATAAATAAATAAAATATCTCAAAATTTAAGCTGAGATCGCCCCACTTTTCCAGAAACAAATCAGGGCGATCGAGCCGGAAAAAAATCATTGCTGAGTACCAATTAGGGTTCGCTAATCTCTAACCCCAGCCGTTCTCCGACATTAATATAAATCGCAGTGCTGCTTTCAAAAAGAGAAGGTCTAGCCTTTTGATTCGCCAGCCAAACAAAAAAACTGCTGAGTGCAGGAGCCGGATCTTGATCTCGACGCAGCGTGTAGATCAAACCTTCGCACGGCCCGTTAACGCGGCTGCTCGTGCAAATCACTTTCTGGTTATTTACCACACCGACAGTGACATAATTTAGCTGTCGGTTGCGGTTGTAATTTTCCAGGCGCTGACTCACTTGTTGACAGCGAGTCAGAGGATCGTAGCCAGAACTAGAAAAGAAATTAGAATTCCAGCGAATCCAAGGCTCCCTGAACCCTTGGGGATTTTGATATACAGTCACCGACTCGCCCGTGGAAGTATCGCACACAAAGCCCCCCTGACCGAGGTTCGGTTGGCTTTGGCTAGAGGCGCGGCTGATAGAAATATTGCTGAGAATATCAAACCCGCTAGGCTTAGTTTGTGATAGCAACGCCGTAAAAGCATCGATCGGAATCGCTGAATTCAACCCGGTTTTAATCTCCTCAATCTGACCGTTCCACTGGCTCTTCACTGTGCCGACAGTATCTCCCTGGCCGTGAATTCCCACAACTCTGCCATCAGCATCAAATACAGGCCCGCCGCTCATACCGCGCCTGGTCACAGCTTGATAGCGCAGTCCGTACCCCGAGGATGTGCGATCGATGCGAGAAGAGACTATACCACCAGTAAACTCGAGTTTTCTTTCAGATGCAAAGGCGATGGGCAGCGGATAGCCAGCAACGTAAATACTAGAACCGACAACAGCACGTTCCGACTCGCCCATTGGGGCTACTGGATACTGTTCTCGGCTCTGAAACTGTACCAACGCCAAGTCTATATCCCTGTCATTTTTCGGGAGGCGCTGTATTCTGATTGCTCTATAATTTTTTTCTAAATGAGTGCGAATGCTGTATTCTTGCGCGAGGCTTGCCACTACGTGATTCGCCGTCAGAACAGTGTAAATATTGCCTTGTTTAGCAATAATTACTCCAGAGCCGCTAGCAGAAAAACCCAGCGTATTGTTGACTTCCACCGTTGTTAATATCGCTAGCTGGGCAATTTCTTGGGCTGTTTTGGCACAAGCAGCATATTGTTGGCCCACAACTGCAGCCACCGTTATTGCACCGGTCAAGATGATTGTCAGCGCGTCAAACCGCAAACTCCACGAATACATCGCTAACTCCCTAGATGAGACGAGACGAATTGCAAATATATACTGATAGGAATTCCCCAACTGGATTTAACCATCTTCTATAACAATTCCCCTGTCGGTTCAGTTGCATCTTCAAAAGTATAGACTTCAAAATCTGGATTTCGATACTTGCCTCGACCGTTAATCCCAACCAAGAAACCTTTGGCATTAAAAATCGGGCCTTCACTCATACCGATTTTAACCTTATTTGTATAGCCCAAGCTCTAACCTTGAGGTAAAGATTTGGGCAGCAGCAGTTATACGAACCCCCGCGCTACAGCCCACACCTGTGCACCTGCAGGGAATCGGCCCGATCGCAGTGGCTCTCCCACCGCTGCGGGCTCGGGGCTAATCGGTGCTACTTTATACTCGATCGCGCACAGAAACTCAACGATCGCCAGATCGGTATCCTCCAGCCGCCTCGGAACTCCCAGCCGTCGGTGGAGGAGGCCGTCGCCCGTGACAATAGTTCGATCGCTCCGGACGATCGCCACAACGTGCCAATTAGTCAGCACCGTATAGGTTTGCCCCTGCCGCCGGGCGATCGTCCCCGAACCCGAAGATTTCGCGGTCAGTCAGGATGCGTACCGTTGTTTGACGCGCCAAGTTTTCCACATCAACCCCCGGAATTGGCGATAAGATTGAAAATTTACCCATCTTTAAGGCAGTCCCGATAGCGGGGAAAAAGGGGGCAGTTGCGCCTCATCGGCAGTATTTTCCTATAGCTTTCCCCTGACATCAATGTAAATAATTTTACTGCTTTCATCAAAAGAGGACATCCCGACATATCCTTGGCGCCAAGCCAACAAATTATACAAAGAGCCGATCGGGTCTTGACCTGGTCTGAGGGTATAAATCAAATTTTGACACCGCCCATTGACTTGATTCGCCGTGCAGATGACGTTCTGGCCGTTCATCTGGCCTACAGTAATGTACTTGAGCACCCGTTGGCGACGATAGGTTTCGAGGCGTTGACTTACTAATTGACACCGAGTTTCCGGATCGTAGCCTGAACCGGAGAAATAATGGGAAGTCCACTCAATCCAAGGCTCTACGGCACCTTGAGGGTTTTAGTACACCGTCACCGGCCCACCGGTCGAGGTGTTGCACCTAAATCCACTTTCCCCCGGTGCTCGCTGAGCGTAACTCGGTTGAGGAGCAACCGTCAGCCCGCTGAGGGCGCAAGCTGTTGCCGCCAAAACTTTTGTCCATAATTGCTGTTTCATGATGTTCTGACTCTTTTTGATGGGATTTGACACAAAAATTCCCACATCCTGCGATAACACCCTGGAAGTGCCAGTTCATTACACAGTCCTGGACGCAAGTCTCACAATTAGTAAGCTGCTCTACAATCCGAAACCATTGATAATCCGTTCCTAATCAAAGTAGTAGAGCACCCTACAAGTCGATTCGAGTGTGCCAGTTGGCCTTAGTCCTATTACAGATCCGCTGACTTCGGAATTATTTGGTTCGCGACTTGCCCAGAAACCGGGTTCTTTACGAAAACACTTCGTTGCAGCCGTTAGCCCTGGTTAAAAATCTGGATTTCTTTGGTCTTGAGGCGTAAGTCCTGATATGGTTCGGGACTTACGCATTCGCTGTACCTTGGCTTTCGGCGCCGTTACAGGGAATGCGCTCCGAAGGCGAGCTTAAAATGCGCGCGCAAGTCTGAATTCTGTGTTGATTACTACTAATCAAACTCAGGCTTTCGCCAACTGGAAAGAGGCTTTTCACCTCAGACAGACCTTGGGATAAATCGAGTTGCAACCGTACATCACACAACTGACAGGGTATTTGATATCACTTGCGAACTCGGTCGAGAGCTGGATCTGCTGACATAGGGTATCGCAGGGTGGAACCCCTGAGGGGTAATACCTCTCTTAGCTTATCTAAACACAAAAAATAAAAGTATTAACAAGAACTCTTAACTTGTTTTCTTCTCCGTACTGCCAGAAATACTTCTAAGTGAGTGTAATCAGGGATTAAGTGCTTTCTACTACCAAAATTTCCCCTCTATACACTGAGCTTTAGTAGAGTATTAAAAACTATGAACCGTATCTGCAAACAGTTGGGGTATTTAGCAACTGGATTAATGCTGGTCGGCGCTAGCAGTTTTTCTAGCTCAGATGCAGCTAACTCGGCAGAAAACCACAGCAAAACCCCAGCAAGAACCCGTCCGTTCCGACACCTACAGCTAACGGGAAATCAAATTGACGATCGATCGCCTCAAGCACCCGTGCCCTCTAACTCTGTTGCCTCAGTTTTAGGAAGTTCCTTAGGATCGCAGAAGGCTATCACCGTTACGGTTTATAAGGTAGACAATCTGTGTCAAAATCTGAAACCGGAAACAGTTACAGGCCCAGACAACCAGTTAATGTCATTGGCCGTTAATGAGGTGTTAAAACAGCAGATTTTCGATAGTCTTGGTTTGGTTGGTTATCGGCTCAGGATCGATCGCAACCTCGGAATAGCTACCGTCGATCTGCGGGCATCGGGAAATTCGCGGCAGAAATTGCAAAATCTGTCGAGTTGTCAGATGTTAGGTTTGTTTGGGGGCGTGCGCCAAACTTTAACCAGTTATGCTCCTTGGCAAATCAAAACTGTGCGTTTTACAGAGCTTGGGGAGGACATTTTGAACACGGTTAAAGAATAAGCTATTAAAATTATTGGAGATGGGACTGACGCACTTCTCCCCTTTAAAAAAAAGGGTTGGGAGGGATTGAATAAACCTTCAAACCCTTTGAGATTTGTTGATGCTGCTAAGTCCTGTGACCAAAACCCCGGTAATTCCTATGACACTACCTGACGGCCCCAAAAGCCCCCGCTTCGTGCAGCTAATTCAATGGATTGGCGATCCGATGACATACCTGGATAAATGTGCCAAGCAATACGGCGACATTTTCACAGCTCAAATCGGCAGACCAGTGGTGATAATCAACCACCCGCAAGCTGTCCAGGAGATGCTCAACAGCAACGCGCTTCACGCTCCAGGCAAGGCGAATCATATTCTCAAACCGATCGTGGGAGAACAATCCATGGTTATGTTCTCAGGAGAAAGGCACAAACGATCGCGCCAATTATTGATGCCACCTTTCCACGGGGAACGGATGCGGAATTACGGCAAACTAATTTGCGATATCGCTGCTGATGTTGCCAGCAAATGGTCGGTCGATCGACCTTTTGTGGCCCGCAGCGCCATGCAGGAAGTCACCATGCGAGTAATCTTGCAAGCTGTCTTCGGCATGGATGACGGGCCGCGGTTACAACAACTCAGGCCAGTCCTTGCCTCATTCGTGGATATGACTGGTTCTCCGTTGCAATCGAGTATGCTGTTTGTGAAGTGGCTGCAGCAAGATTGGGGCTCTTGGAGTCCTTGGGGACGCATGAAACAGCAGGGGCGGAAAATTGACGATCTGATATATGCCGAAATTGAAGAACGCAGACTGCAACCAGACGCCAACCGCACCGACATTCTCAGCTTAATGATGGCCGCGCGCGACGAAAACGGGCAACCAATGACCAATGAAGAATTGCGCGACGAGTTGATGACGCTGCTGTTTGCAGGCCACGAAAGCACAGCAACGGCCATAGCTTGGGCGTTTTACTGGATTCACCACTTGCCCTCGGTGCGCCAGAAGTTGCTGCAAGAATTAGACAGTTTGGGGGAAAATCCCGACCCGATGGAGATTTCCCGCTTACCTTACCTGAGTGCAATTTGTCAGGAGACGCTGCGAATTTATCCCGTGGCAATGCAGATGTTTGCGCGAGAAGTGCTCAGGCCCGTGGAACTGATGGGACATCAACTCGAACCGGGTACGGTTATTTTCGCCTCAATTTATTTGACCCACAGACGGGAGGATTTGTATCCAGAACCCCTGCAATTTAAACCGGAACGGTTTTTGGAGAGGCAATTCTCGCCTTATGAGTATTTGCCCTTTGGAGGTGGCAGCCGCCGCTGTATCGGGTTGGCGCTGGCGCAGTTGGAGATGAAACTGGTGCTGGCAACCATTTTGCGGGATTTCGACCTAGTATTGGCCGAGAAAAAGCCCGTACAGGCCAAACGCCGAGGGGTGACTTTAGGGCCGGCCGGCGGCGTGCGGATGGCCCTGCTGGGGCGGCGGAGGTCGCAGCAGAAGCGTGAATCTGTTGCTAGTGGGGTTTAAAGTCGCAGCAGTTGCAGCGGGCGATCGAACTTTCAGCTTTGAGTGCAAACAATTTAGGGAGAATGTGCTAGAGTCCGCCAATGCCACGATTTTTTGTAGCACCCGCTACAGATAAATAGCTATAATCCTTAACCTGTAACGCTCGCACCCTCTAAATTTTCAATTTTCAGTCTAAAATACTAGGAGCTTTGCAAACACAGCCTAAAAGCAAAAGTGGGTCATTGCAATAGTCCTCTTGATATCTCCAAAGCCTGCCTGCCATACTTTAAAAACATATGCATACCCTGTTATTCAGCAAGGTCGGAAGCACGTTGGCATTGCCTGCAATCTTCCGGCCTCTTTATTTTTTGGGCTACTTCAGGCATTCGGCACAATCTGAATTTTCAATTTTTCAGTCTAAAATACTAGGAGCTTTGCAAACACAGTCTAAAAGAAAAAGTGGGTGATTGCAATAGTCCTCTTGATATCTCCAAAGCCTGCCTGTCATACTTTAAAAACATATGCATACCCTGTTATTCAGCAAGGTCGGAAGCGCGTTGGCATTGCCTGCAATCTTCCGGCTTCTTTATTTTTTGGGCTACTTGAGACCTTCGCCACAATCTGAATTTTCAACTTTTGAGTCTAAAATACTAGGAGCTT
>JAUBOM010000009.1:0-52438 GCA_036700245.1 Microcoleus vaginatus BM001213989 | reverse complement strand
GCGCGTTGGCATTGCCTGCAATCTTCCGGCTTCTTTATTTTTTGGGCTACTTCAGGCATTCGGCACAAGATGCCTTCGACAAGGCAAAAGTATAAATTCTCGCCTTCTATCTCCCCCTCTGCCCAATCTAGAGATTCTGCCTCTCATTAAAATAGCATCCTACACCAAGTTTAAGGAATCACTAAGGAATAATTAATAACTTGTTAAAGGATCTCCTTTTGCCCTTCTCTCAATCTTCTGTTTTCAGAAATTCCGATACCGAGACCGACTTCGGGAGACTCTCCAGATCTTGAATTTCGCTTTCGTGGGCAAAAAACTCGACTTCTTTGTCGTCAATCTGGATCTGATAGCTAGCGGTAGCAGTCACAATCCGCCGCTTTTTTTTATCTTCTATTAAAACCCAACACACCACAGGTCTTACCCACCTCTCAACGTGCTGGCTTTGCTTTGTACTCCCAAAGGCATACCAGCCTTTAGCTTCAATAATTTGAAGCACTTTAAAATCGTTACTTGCCATATATATCTCGATCGCGTTAACTTCACTATTATTTTTAGATAGAACAGCACGCTTGGCTTGGCACGGCAAAGCTTCGGCAATTCCAAGCTGCACTTGACAACCTGATCTTTAGTTAGGAGAAGCGGGTTGGCAGGGCATTGTCTGGGCTGTTGCCCGCTAAATTTAGTCCGGTGCTTTTGTACTCTGCCACAATTACGGGGAAGTATCTATCCCGCATTCTCAAAAAATAGTCTCGCAGTAGCCTCAACAGCAGCAAACTAAACCTTAGCTAGCTGCATCTAAGCGGATGCCAACTACTCATAACAGCCGTTTCAAAAAAGAATGCAACTGTAGGCCCGTGCTCCCAACCATGATAGTTATCAGTCATTCCCAATTCTTCAATTATTTAATCTAAAATCTCAAATGGCATAACGCCTGGTTGGTGAGAGCGCTGGGCTTACAATGCTGTTGGTACTTTTTGCTGCAATCAACTGTCATGTTTACCCAATGGGGTAAAACTTAACTAGAGATTGTCGATTTCAATTTTAAGCCTCGGGGTGCCTAATTCCTAATTAATTGTATGGTGTAGTTGATAATTGCCAAACCGTCGATCGCACTCAACAGCCGTGTCTAACTCTTCAATTACCATCACCGTTAAACTCTTCGCCGCCTTCGGTGAAGCCTACGGCGTTTCGGAACTTACACTAGAACTTCCTCCCGACACCCCAGTGTCTCAAGTGCTCGAAAGCTCGATCGCCCAATATCCTCAATTAGAACAATGGCGATCGCGCACTCGCTTCGGGCTCAACCTGGAATTCGTCTCCCCCGACACCATCCTCCAAGACGGCGACGAAGTTGTACTCATCCCTCCCGTCAGCGGTGGATAAGCCAGGAGGGGGAGAGTGTCCCAGGATTTGACTCTTTGGGGTATAGGGAATTGAAATAGACAATTTCAATGCAGTACAGCTTAGTGTTGAGTTGTGGGCGCGGTGCCCAGAGTTTCCGCCTGAGATTTTTGAGCGATCAATAAAAAAAAGCTTTATAAAGTTTTGCAATGAGTTTTTAAGGCAATTATTCTTGAGTTCGGTTAATAGCAAGGTTTTTGCTTTCTTTTTGCATTCCTCGGCAGAGCCTAGAAGCCAATCTGAGAGAGTGATTGAGAACTATCCAGCTAGCTCGGACCGGCAACTCAATCTTGCTGGAAAATCAATCCCGACTAAAAAAATCGGGTATGGTTGACGGGGTAAATTGACCGTGCTATTGTTGCACAAGACTTAGAACACATCGCAAAACTAGAGAGTTGAGCTATGACCCAGGCGACCAGAACCCAATCCACAGCAGCAACCTTCACAGCCCTCAAATGTAAAGAATGCGGCGAAGAGTACGAACTCCAAGCCAAGCACGTCTGCGATTGCTGTTTTGGCCCGCTTGAAGTCAAGTACGACTACGACGCCATCCGCCGCACCGTCACTCGCCAAACCATCCAAGCCGGCCCCAACTCGATCTGGCGCTACCGCGCATTTTTACCAGTCGCTACAGATAACGTTATCGATGTCGGCACCGGGATGACTCCTCTATTAAAATCCCACCGCTTAGCCCGCCGGCTCGGTCTAAAAAATCTTTATATTAAAAACGATGCCGTCAATATGCCCACTCTCAGCTTTAAAGACAGAGTGGTGTCAGTCGCCCTCAGCAGAGCGAGAGAATTGGGTTTCACAACGGTATCCTGTGCCAGCACCGGCAATTTAGCTAACTCCACCGCTGCGATCGCCGCCCACGCCGGACTCGACTGCGTAGTCTTCATCCCCTCCGACTTAGAAGCAGGCAAAGTCCTCGGCACTTTGATTTACAATCCAACTGTCATGGCAGTTCACGGCAACTACGACCAAGTTAACCGCCTCTGTTGCGAAGTCGCCAATACACATGGCTGGGGATTTGTTAATATCAACTTGCGTCCCTACTATTCCGAAGGCTCAAAAACCCTGGGCTACGAAGTTGCCGAACAGCTAGGCTGGCAATTGCCAGATCACATCGTCGGTCCCCTCGCCTCCGGCTCCCTGTTCACAAAAATTTACAAAGGTTTTCAAGAATTCATCGAAGTCGGTTTAGTTGATGAAAAGAAAGTCCGGTTCAGCGGCGCCCAAGCTGACGGCTGTTCCC
This sequence comes from Microcoleus vaginatus BM001213989, assembly GCA_036700245.1. Taxonomy (GTDB): domain Bacteria; phylum Cyanobacteriota; class Cyanobacteriia; order Cyanobacteriales; family Microcoleaceae; genus Microcoleus. The sequence continues at coordinate 49,782 of JAUBOM010000009.1, read as the reverse complement.
CAATCGCCCAAGCATTCCGCGAAGGCCGTGATTTCGTCACACCCGTGAAACCGAATACAATTGCTAAGTCGATCGCGATCGGCAATCCAGCCGACGGTATGTACGCCTTGGAAATCGCCCGCAAAACCAACGGCAACATTGAATCCGTCAGCGACACCGAAATCATCGAAGGCATGAAACTGCTAGCAGAAACAGAAGGCATCTTCACTGAAACCGCAGGCGGCACGACAATCGCCGTCTTGAAGAAACTCGTAGAAGCAGGTAAAATCAATCCCGATGAAACCACCGTCGTTTACATCACCGGCAACGGTTTGAAAACGCAAGAAGCAGTTCAAGGCTACATCGGCGAACCCATCACCCTCGAACCGAAACTAGAAGCGTTCGAGCGCGCCCTAGAACGCGCCCGCACCCTCGAACGCTTAGAATGGCAACAAGTTTCGGTTTAACAGCTATTAGTCAGTAGTCGGCAGTCATTAGTCATTAGTCATTAGTTGTTAAGCTGTTGACTCATGACAACTGACTGCTCACTGAGGACTAATGACTGAGGACTAATAACTAATAACTAATGACTAAGGACTACTGACTAAGGACTAAAAAAATGACCGTCAAAGTTTTAATTCCCACTCCCCTGCAAAAATTCACCAACAATCAAGCCACCATCGAATGCGGTGGCGACAACATTTCCGAACTGATTGAAGCGCTGGAAACAAATTGTCCCGGCATCAAAAAAAGCCTGTGCGACGACAAGGGAGAACCCCGCAGGTTTCTCAACTTCTACGTCAACAGCGAAGACATCCGCTTTTTGGATGGCTCAAAAACAGCCCTCCAAGATGGCGATGAAGTCAGCATTGTTCCAGCAGTGGCTGGTGGTTGATTTTTGACCGCAAATTGAGGCATTATCGGCTTTAGATACCCGACTTCTTAAAGAAGTCGGGTATTTTTACTTTTTGCTTTTTTAGCTTAGTCCACTTATTAAACTATTTGATAGCAATTATCGCCTTCATCGGCCAATTCAACTCATACATCTTCTCCCTGTATTCAATTCCTAGAAGGTCTTTGCAACCTTCAAAGACTTGCTGAATTTTCTGGGACTCACTACCAGGCAACTTTGTCATTGCATGAAACTTGTATACGAATGCTCCAATATCGTATTCTGTTTTGAAACGCCATTTTTGCGGGATATCCACTATCTCAACATTTTTATCTAGGAACCCTCCCACATAACAAAGAGTTCTGGCGAACTCCTCCGACATAAACTTAACTTCATGTCCCGTCACACAATACCTAGCTACCTGTTGGTCAAAATGTTTCGCCAAGGAACTTCCCTGAAAAACATCGCCAACCACTAACTTTCCCTTCGGTTTTAATGCCTTGTAAATTCTTTGAAATGCTTCAGTCTGATTTTGACAATGGTGGAAACCGCCAAAACTCCATATTTTATCATAAAAATTTGAAGGAACTTCTAGGGTTTCAGCCCCCGACTGCTGTACTATGACTTGAACGGGAAGTGCCTTTTTTAACAAACTGTCAAGTTGATCTTGGGAAGGGTCGGTAAGCAAATAGCTGCCGCTGATACCAATAGCTTCAGCGATTTCTTGGCAAAAGAATCCGTTTCCTTCCGAAAATCCCAAGATATGTTCTCCTGGTTGCGGGTTTAGATATCGACGCATGAATTGAAGGTCTTCTTCTCTTGCATGAGGATATTCTGCCAGAGATTCCGTATAAAGCTGCGATCGCAATCCCACGAATTCAGAGTAAATCTTCATCTACATTTATCTCATGTTTAAGACAAATGTCACCTTAGCGGACTCGACTGTAAATTGTCAACCCTGGACGGGCGGGCTTGACAGTTAAAGCGACAGGTTCTATCCTGTCGCTTGCTGTCGCTATAAAACTAAGAGACGCCGGAAGCTACTTTTGCACCAGTCCGAGGACGACGACGGCCTGTTACTGTATTCACAGGGGCTGGTACTGGCGACGGTACTGAGGATGCTAGTTTAGGTGCTTCAATGGAAAGTTGAGATGTTTGCACAAATTCCGATCGCACTGCTTCTTCAGGGATTTGCATCAGGAATACCAGCAAGGGATTGCTTTGAAGTTCCCGGCGCATCACTCGCTGAATAGCCTTTTCTATTTGCGTTTGAACTCCTACCCAGTCAACATCAACTTGTGAGTCTGATGTAGCAGGTTTTACAAATTCTGACCAGCGATCGCTCAAAACTGTTTCAATGGTTTGAGTGATTAATTTAATCACAACTTCGCGATCGGCTGATGTCACCACACCTTTCAAGTGTACTTCCGGCTTAGCAACTAACTTGCCTTCCCAATTCAAAGCCGCCGCTACCGTTACAACGCCATCTCCGGCCAACTGCTGGCGTTCTTTCAGGACGCTCGCTTTGACAACACCCGATCGAGAAGAATCTACCAATTCAATTCCTGAAGGCACTTTACCGCCCACTCGCATCGAATTTTCAGTTAATTCTACGACATCGCCGTTATCAATAATCACCATATTGCTAGCGGGAATGCCCATGCTTTGAGCCGTCTTGGCGTGCTGGATCAGCATCCGGTGTTCCCCGTGAACCGGCAAGAAGAACTTGGGACGAGTCATGTTAATCATTAACTTTTGGTCTTCTTGACAACCGTGACCCGAAACGTGAATGCCTTTGTCGCGGCCGTAAACCACGTGTGCTCCCAGCATCATCAGTTTATCGATCGTGTTTACCACTGCGATCGTATTTCCCGGAATCGGATTAGCCGAGAAAATGACTGTATCGCCCTTTCTGATTTTCAGTTCGTGATGTTCCCCGTTAGCAATGCGAGTCATCGCCGCCATCGGTTCGCCTTGGGAACCTGTAGTTAAAATCAGTACCTTGTCTTCAGCCAAATTGCGGATTTCTTTGAGCGGTTTGAAAATACTATCTTCGCATTTGATGTAGCCGAGATTGCGACAGTGAGCGATGACGTTAAGCATCGATCGACCAACCACTCCGACATACCGATTGTTTTTCTTAGCCAAGTCCAAAACAATTTGCAATCGGTGTACCGACGAAGCAAAAGTCGTCAGCATCACCCGTCCCGGTGCTTGAGCGATAATTCTGTCTAAATTCGGCGCCACAGAACGTTCCGAAGCGGTAAAACCCGGAACTTCCGAGTTAGTAGAATCGCTGATCAAGCACAGCACGCCTTTCTCGCCGTACTCGGCCAGCTTTTGCAAATCAAAATGCTCGCCGTCTACAGGAGTGTGGTCAATTTTAAAGTCTCCGGTGTGGATCACAATTCCCACGGGAGTGTGAATTGCCACCGTAAAACTGTCAGCCATCGAGTGAGTGTTGCGGATGTATTCGACTAAGAAATGCTTGCCAATTCTTACCGTATCCCGCGGTCGAACTGTCCTCAATTCTGTGCGGTGAGACACTCCCGCTTCTTCCAATTTTCCGGCTAGCAAAGCCATCGCCAAACGCGGGCCGTACATGACCGGAATTTCAAATTGTTTGAGGTGATAAGGGATGCCACCTATGTGGTCTTCGTGACCGTGTGTCACGATCATGCCTTGAATTTTGTGGCTGTTTTCCCGCAGGTAAGTCATGTCTGGGAGGACAATATTTACCCCGTGCATTCCATCTGTCGGGAAGGCTAAACCTGCATCTAAAAGAATTATTTCATCGCCGTACTCGAACACACAAGTGTTTTTACCGATTTCGTGCAGTCCGCCAAGGGGAATAATTTTTAGAGCTGATGCAGTTGTATTTTTTGTGATCATGCGTATCCTTTGTTAGTTATTTTTGTTATTTGTCTGTTGTCTTTCGTCTTTCGTCTTTTGTTCGTTGCTAGGGCAATTATTTTCCAAATATTTATGGAAAACTACCCAGGGGGTTTTACTATCCCCTACAGTCAGTTGTCTTTTGCCTTCAGTCTTTAATCCTCAGTCTTTATTTTTTGACTGTTAGCTAATTACTAACAGTTAATTACTAAAGACTAATGACTAACAACTAATGACTTATCACAACCAATATTCAGTTGTCTGAAAACTCGTTCTCGCCTGTCTAGATAGCTGAGACTGTGGCTAGCTGGCTCAGTACGTCCTTTAACTTTTGAATCACCTCAACGGGCGGATCGCACAGGGGCGGACGGGTGGAGCCTACATCCCAGCCTTGAAGTTTGAGAGCTGTCTTGACGAGAATGGGATTTGTGGTGAGAAAAAGAGCTTTAAACAGGTCAAAAAGTTGCAAGTGAATCTGGGTAGCGACTTGAACTTGACCGGCCTCGAAAGCTTCGATCATCTGTTGCAGTTGCTCTCCTACCAGATGGCTGGCTACGCTAACTACACCAGATCCTCCTACCGCCAACATGGGCAAAGTTAGGGAATCATCTCCAGAATAGATGGCAAATTCAGGGGATGTCAAGCACCGAATTTGACTTGCTTGATCCAAGTTGCCACTTGCTTCTTTTACGGCCACAATGTTGGGGATTTCTGCCAATCGAGCCACCGTCTCCGGCAACATATTCTGACCAGTACGACCGGGGATGTTATATAACATTATAGGCAATTCTGGAGCAGATTGCGCGATCGCTCGAAAATGATTGTACAAACCTTCTTGCGGCGGCTTGTTGTAATAAGGAACCACCTGCAAACAGCCGTCTAACCCTAGTTTAGCTGCTTTTTGGGTAGCTACTATTGCTTCTTTTGTAGAATTCGATCCGGCTCCTGCGATTACCAACGCCTTACCGGCCACCGCCTTTTGTACCACCTGAAATAATTCGTACTCTTCATCCCAGGTCATAGTGGGAGACTCGCCCGTTGTGCCGCACACTACCAAGCTATCCGTACCGCGATCGGCTAAATGAACTGCCAATTGTTCTGCTACCGCATAGTTAACACTGCCGTCTTCCTTAAACGGCGTAATCATTGCAGTCAGAACCCGTCCAAACTTTACCACACTTTCTCCGATTTTAGACTGTTGATTTTTGATTTTAAATTTTTGATTTCAGATGAAAGGTTTATCTAAAATCCCGAATTTCAATTTTCCACTTGCCTGGGTTCCCCCTAATTAGAAGCGGCCGCCACTGGGGTGCGCAACAAATCTTTTTGGGCGAGCAACTCAGCTATCTGCACCGCATTTAAAGCCGCCCCTTTGCGAATTTGATCGCCAGACAGCCACATCTCCAACCCGCAGGGGTGAGAAATATCTTGGCGAATCCTGCCGACTAACACCTCATCCTTACCGCTGGCCTCTGCAGGCATCGGGAAATAATTAGCTTGCCAGTCTTCTACCACCTTAACCCCGCTTGCCTGCTTTAAGATTTCCCTGGCCTCGATCGCGCTAAAAGGCTCTGCAAACTCTAGATTAATTGCTTCCGAATGAGCGCGGAGTACGGGAACCCGCACACAAGTTGCCGTAATTTTAATCTCGTCCGTACCAAATATCTTCCGAGTTTCGTTTACCATTTTCATCTCTTCTTCACAATACCCCAAATCGTTAATCGGCGTATTGTGCGGAAACAAATTAAATGCTAAGGGGTAGGGAAATATATCTGTTTTGGGCGTTTCCCCCTCCAAAATAGCTCTTGCTTGAGCTTTCATTTCCTCCATTGCCCTCGCCCCAGCCCCGCTGGCTGACTGGTAAGTAGCCACAACTATGCGCTGTACTGGCTTAACTTTGTGAAGTGGCCAAACGGCAACTGCCATCAAAATCGTCGTGCAGTTGGGATTAGCAATTATACCTCGGTGAGCTGCCGCCGCTTGGGGATTGACTTCTGGAACCACTAGCGGTACGGTCGCATCCATGCGGAAAGCGCTAGAATTGTCAATGACCACTGCTCCGGCTGCCACCGCTTGCGGAGCCCATAATTTAGAAGTAGAGCCGCCGGCCGAGGCGAGCACCAGATCTACATTATCAAACGATCGCCCCGACACTGCTTCGACCGGCAGCATCTCGCCACCAAAAGGCAAGGTAGTGCCTGCTGAACGTTCCGAAGCCAGCAGCTTCAAGTTAGAAATCGGAAAACTCCTGCTGTGCAAGAGTTCTAGCAACTCGGCCCCGACTGCGCCGGTAGCTCCTAAAATGGCAACTCGATAGGATTGAGACAAATTAGTTTCCTCCACACATTATAGTTTCAACGATCGAAATCAAAAATTTAAATAACTGCAATTCTCAATATCAAACTTAATTAATGTTATGCGACCTCAGGAGCATGAGAGGATGGCCGTGGTGCAGTTAACCGTAACGGGCGATCGAACTTCCCGATGGATCCGTGCGATCGTAACCCAATGCCAGTTTAGCATCTTTTGCCGTAAGCGTTGCCCTCGAAGACGATCGCCCATGCCCAATCAGCATCCGCTTTGGTTTTGCGAGATATCTGCATTTTAGCAGGCGCATCCATTGACTTTAACTGGCCGATCCAGCCGACAAGATTGACATCACAGGGCGATATGTGCTATGGTGCATCGGCAATTAGTGGACTTAACCTCCACATTCCTAGCAGCAAAAGCTAGTATCCTCAAACCAAAACTATTTGGCAAGAGCCAAAAAAGTAGCCGGCAATGAGTGACAGTCTGATCCGGTAAAGGTGTTGTAGTTGTGCCGTTACGAGTCAAAGCGTACAAAATTAAAATGCAGGCAAAGTCAGATTTGTATGTATTTTATTACTATAGTTAAATATCAAAAAAGCCGATGAAAGTAACCCAGGAAAAACTTCCAGCCAGCCAAATAGGTCTGGAAATCGAAATTCCATCAGAAAAGTCAAAACAAGCTTACGAGCAAGTAATTAAAGAATTCGCTCGCGAGGTCAATATTCCTGGGTTCCGCAAAGGCAAAGTTCCCCGCCAAGTTTTGCTACAGCGCCTGGGCCAGACTCGCTTGAAGGCGACGGCTTTGGAAAATTTGATTAATGATTCGCTGCAAAAAGCCCTCGAACAAGAAAAAATTCAGGCAATTGGCGGTTTTCAATTGCGCACCGAGTTTGAAGAAATACTAGCTAAGTTCGATCCAGAACAGCCTCTGATTTTTTCGGCTAAGGTTGACGTACAACCCGAAGTGAAATTGGGTCAGTACACAGGTTTGCAGCTTCAAGCAGAAGAAGCTAAGTATGATGAGGCTCAGGTAGATGAGGTATTGGCAAAATATCGATCGGACAAAGCTACTTTAATCCCCGTAGAAGGCCGGCCGGCTCAGTTGGGAGACATGGCTTTGGTTGATTTCTCCGGTAGATTTGCGGAAGCACCCGAAGGCGAAACTCCCGCAGAAATTCCCGGCGGTAAAGCAGAAGATTTTCAAGTAGAATTGTCGGAAAATCAGTTTGTACCGGGCTTTATCCAAGGCATGATTGGGATGAATCCGGGAGAGACTAGAGAAGTTTCCGTGCAGTTCCCCGATGAGTATAGCAGTGAAGAATTAGCGGGAAAACCGGCAGTCTTTACGATTACGCTCAAAGAACTTAAGGAAAAAGAATTGCCGGAGTTGGACGACGACTTCGCCCAAGAAGTCAGCGAGTTTGAAACTTTAGCAGAACTCCGCGCATCCCTCGAAACTCGGTTTAAAGCAGAGCAAGAAAACAAGACATCAGCTAATAAGGAAAAAGCTATATCAGCAGCCCTCGTGCAGCTAGTAGAAGTGGAAATTCCCGAAACAATGCTCGATCGCGAAATCGATTATTTGCTGAATCAACAAGCCATCCAATTGAAAAATTACGGCATAGATATCAACCAACTGTTTACTGAAGAAAATATGGGCCCGATGCGGGAACGCTCGCGCCCGGAAGCAGTCGATCGGCTCAAGCAGACTCTAGCTCTGGCAGAAGTAGCTAAGCTAGAATCCTTATCTGTGGAAAACGCAGAAGTAGCAGCAGAAGTAGCAAAAGTCAGAAAGCAGTTTCCCAAAGGAGATTTTGACCCTCAAAGGTTGCAGGAATTTGTCAGAGAAGACTTGCTAAAACAAAAAACCCTGAAATGGTTGGAAGAAAAAGGGACTATCGAACTCGTACCTGAAGGCTCTCTGAATCCCGCAGCAGCAGAATCAGAAGAATCAGACGCTGAAGATTCAGCAGAAGCAGCCACGAGCGTCGAAGTGGAAGTCCTAGGCGAAGAATAGAACTTAATGTGTTCAAATGTCCTAATTGGGGGCATGAAATCAACCGTGATTTTAACGGCGCACCCGATCCTTAACTACAAGCTCCAGGTGCGTACCGCGCACAGGATCCTTACTACAAGCTTCGGGTGTCCACTAGAAACAGTGATGATTGACAAGTGAGTGTTTTAACTCATTCACCCCGCGAGCGGAGCGAGTCACGCCCACGCCCAAGCCGAACACAGAAAGCAATCTCACACACTCAAAACTCGGCATTCCCCCGATATCCGTTCATCCGAGGCATAATAGTTAAAAGCTGGCGGCTTAATTTAAAGCAAAATCAGCAGCAGTAAATTGTCTAGAATCCTTGACTGGTGTCTTATGGTTGTATCTCAATCTTCCAATTACCTAATTACAAGCTATAACGATTTTGATGTCAGCGACCGCCCCAGCAATGTAGTGCCGATGGTACTAGAACAGTCGGGGATGGGCGAGCGGGCCTTTGACATTTACTCGCGCTTGCTGCGGGAGCGAATTGTGTTTTTAGGAACTCCCGTAACCGACGAAGTTGCTGACTCGATAGTGGCTCAGCTATTGTATCTAGATGCCGAAGACCCAGAAAAAGATGTCCAAATGTACATTAATTCCCCCGGCGGCTCGGTGACGGCCGGCATGGCAATTTATGACACAATGCAGCAAATCCGCCCGGATGTGGTGACGATTTGTTACGGTTTGGCAGCGAGTATGGGCGCATTTCTGCTGACAGCAGGTGCCCACGGTAAGCGGATGTCTCTTCCGAGTTCCCGGATTATGATTCACCAGCCACTCGGAGGCGCTCAAGGTCAAGCAGTTGATATTGAGATTCAAGCCAAGGAAATCCTTTATCATAAGCGTAAGCTGAATGAACTGCTAGCGCACCACACAGGTCAACCACTCGACAAATTAGAGGCTGATACAGAGCGCGACTTTTTTATGTCAGCCGAGGAAGCCAAAAATTACGGTTTGGTCGATCGAGTTATCGAAAAGGAAAACCTTCCGACGGCGGGAGAGAATGTCACTGCACTGAATTAAGAGGCTGTTATGTCTAAGTACGACTCCCATCTAAAATGTTCGTTTTGTGGCAAGTCTCAAGAACAAGTGCGCAAGTTGATCGCAGGCCCAGGGGTGTATATCTGCGACGAATGCGTTGACTTGTGCAATGAAATTTTAGATGAGGAGTTGTTTGATTCGAGTGCAGTGCCCGCAGCCGCGGTGCCTCCGAAGCAGGAAACGACGCAAAAGCGCCGCGCTACCTCGGGCAAAAGTATGTCGATGAGCCAAATTCCGAAGCCGAGGGAAATTAAAAATTACCTCGACGAAAACGCCATCGGGCAAGATGAGGCGAAAAAGGTGCTCTCTGTGGCAGTTTACAACCACTACAAGCGCCTGAGCTTTATCCATTCCAAAAATAGCGGCAAGCACCCGCCGGAAGAAGTAGAACTGCAAAAATCGAATATTTTGTTAATCGGGCCGACGGGCTGCGGAAAAACTCTGCTGGCTCAGACTTTGGCGGATATGCTAGACGTGCCGTTTGCGGTGGCTGACGCGACGACTCTGACGGAAGCGGGCTATGTCGGGGAAGATGTGGAAAATATTTTGCTGCGGCTGCTGCAAGTGGCAGATATGGACGTGGAAGAGGCGCAGCGCGGAATTATTTATATTGATGAAATTGACAAAATAGCCCGCAAGAGCGAAAATCCTTCGATTACCCGGGATGTGTCTGGGGAAGGCGTGCAGCAGGCGCTGTTGAAAATGCTCGAGGGGACGATCGCCAATGTACCTCCCCAAGGCGGCCGCAAGCATCCCTATCAAGACTGCATCCAAATTGATACCAGCAATATCATGTTTATTTGCGGCGGCGCTTTTGTCGGTCTAGAGAAAGTGATAGAGCAGAGAACGGGTAAAAAGTCAATGGGTTTTATTCAGCCCGGAGAAGCTCAGCCGAAGGAAAAGCGGGCTGCTGATGTACTCAAGCAACTGGAACCGGATGATTTGGTGAAGTTTGGGATGATTCCTGAGTTTATTGGGCGAGTGCCGGTGGCGGCGGTGTTAGAGCCGCTCGATGAGGAAACGCTGATGGCGATTTTGACTGAGCCGCGCAATGCTTTGGTTAAGCAGTATCAAAAGCTGCTGAAGATGGATAATGTGCAGTTGGACTTTAAGCCGGATGCGATTCGGGCGATCGCCCAGGAAGCATACCGCCGCAAAACAGGAGCGCGGGCGCTGCGGGGAATTGTCGAAGAATTGATGTTGGACGTGATGTACGAGTTGCCGTCGCGCAAGGATGTTGCCCGGTGTACGATTACTAAGGAAATGGTCGAGAAGCGATCGACCGCCGAGCTGTTGGTACTTCCGTCTTCGCTACCCAAGCCAGAGTCAGCTTAAAAGCCAGGTTTTCAGCATAGCCAGTTATGGAATCTCGCATTCAATCATACCTGCGCTTTGCCGCGAGCCAGCAGCGTGACACCGAGCGGATCGGGCCGTTTCTCGCTACCTTGAGTCGCCACAGCGCCAACCCTTACCTCAACTATGCGATTCCCGACGACGGCGCCGCACCCTCCCTCGCCGATGTCAAGGCCCTAATCGCTGCGTACTCTGTGCGCGGGCGAAAGCCGCGTTTGGAGTATGTCGCGAAACTAGCCCCTGCTGTCGAAGAAACCCTGATATCCGCCGGTTTCACCGTTGAGGGACGCTTGCCCCTGATGACTTGCACTCCGGGTTCCGAGAAATTGCTTCCCCTCCCCCCGGATATCGAACTGATTGTGCCAGTTTCCGAGGCCGAGCTCCTCGGTACAGCCGCGGCGCAACACGAGGCTTTCACAGAGGCTGCACCAACCCCTGAAGACGTTGACAGCCTTCGGAAAACTCTGGCTGCAGGTGGCATCGCCGTACTCGCTCGCGTAGCAGCAACGGGCGAACCTGCGGGGGCTGGAATGTTTACTGTGCCGGCAAATCAGACGACAGAAATCGCCGGTATCGGCGTGCGCGTCCCTTTTCGCCGGCGGGGCATAGCAGGGGCTTTGACGGCCCGGCTGGTGCGAGAAGCTTTCGAGGCGAGTGTTGGGGTGGCGTTTCTGATGCCGGGACACGAGGAGGAATTTCGAGTTTACACCCGCGCTGGATTTTGTGCGGTAGGCGAAATTTTGCACATCTGGCTCCCGCAAGCATAGATTTACCAATCTATGAAATTATCCTCACCTAACTCAGAAGATAACTCGGAAAAATCCGGTTGAGATTCCAATCTAAAAGTTTCCGACTCCCAAATCTCCAAGCCATCCGACAAATCGACGACTTCCCCATCAAACATATCAGCCAATTGCCTAGCCGAATTTGCGACATTTCGCGCGTCATCACGCACCGCTACAGCCTGAGCGTTAAAGTCATTTTGAGAGTCTGTAGAGCCGTTGGTCGGCGATCGCGATTCGGAAATTAGGGGCACATTAACGGCGGTATTTTCAGCCGCTGGCGGGTGTTTTTGTTCTTCTCCACCATTCCCCAAAAAATTATCTGTAATCTCAGAACCCGCCGAGTTTTGCACCTGTTGGCCTGCATCATCCGCAGGATTAGAATTCCTGGGATTTTCGCCAACACGTCCGTTAGAAGTTGGCAAATTCTGGGCGCGGGAAATATTAGTTTCAGCGGGATTTGTCAATCCCAGTTTTACTGTTACTCGACGGTTAAAAACTTGCAAAAAAGCTTCTCCAATATTAGCTACTTTGTCTTTAACCATATCGAGCAACGGTTGCGACTTAATCTTAACATAAGCAGTATCATTGCTAAAAATTACTAGCTGTCCATGTTGGCGAAGCAGCGATTGAGTGCCAGGCGGTCGCACGCGGTCAAGTACCTGTTCCCACACTAGATTTAAATCGATTTCATCGCCTGAATTAGTCGGTGAATCATTTGTTTGATTCGTTTCAGCGGTTGGTACAGGTGCGGGAATCGGTGCAGGAGGTGTGATTTCTGCTCGATTAGCCACAGGCTGCGAAGCCGGTGGAGGGTTTTGAGGTTTGGCAGCGAGAGGTTGTTCAATCTGGGGTATTTGACTGCCCAAATTTGGGGAGGATTGAGCAATATTTCTACCTGGTTCGGCTGTTGGTTGTGGCTGAGTTCTAATTGCTGAGGGCAACAATCCCAATAGCGTTACTTCCAGCCACAAACGCGGCTGAGTGGTATTTTTAATTTGCACTTCGTGGGTCTGCAAGTGTTTCTGTCCTGCTAAAATCAACTCGGCATCCCAAGTGCGGGCAAAATTGCAAAGTTTTTCCCAAGTGGCAGATGTTAAAGCTACTAAATCTGACCGCTCTGGTGCAGATGATGCTATTAGCAAATCTCGGTAAAAGCTCGCGAGACTTTGCAGCACGATTAGCGGTTCCCGACCGCGATCCATGAGGTGCCGGGTCATGTCTATTAATGCTGTAGGCTTATCATTTTTAATAGCTTGTAGCAAATCCATTAAGTCATTCTCTGGGACGGCACCGACTAAATCCCAAACTTTTTCTACTGTTACTTGACCGGGAAATAAACTCAGTTGGTCGAGCAAACTTTCGGCATCTCGCAGACCTCCTTGGGCGATTTGAGCGACCATTTGTACTGCGTCGCTGGCAATGTTGATATTTTCTAATTGGGCAATTTTATGCAAGTGAGCAATCATTGAATCGAGAGGTATGCGGCGAAAATCAAATTTTTGGCACCGAGAGATGATGGTTGGTAATACTCTTTGGGGGTCGGTTGTGGCGAGGACGAATACAACGCGGTCGGGCGGTTCTTCTAATGTTTTCAATAAGGCATTAAATGCCTGGGTACTGAGCATATGAACTTCGTCTATTACATATACTTTATAGCGGCACTGTACGGGGGAAAATTGAGATCGTTCGATCAAATCCCGAATGTTATCTACTCCGGTGTTGCTGGCGGCGTCAATTTCGATGACATCTAGTGTCGAACCTCGGGCAATTTCTTGGCAAACGTTGCATTTGCCGCAGGGTGTCGGGGTGGGGGCAACCGTAGAAATACAGTTGAGGGATTTGGCGAAAATTCTGGCACTAGAGGTTTTACCGGTGCCTCTGGGGCCGGTGAATAGATATGCTGGTGCTATGCGCTCTTGTAGGATGGCGCTGGTGAGGGTTTGGGCGATCGCCTCTTGACCGACTAATTCGGCAAATGTCTGAGGGCGATATTTGTGGTGCAGGGGTTCGTAAGTCACGATCGAATATGGGTGGTATTAGCTGTAATCTTAGCTAAGGAGACGTTGTTCGATCGCACTATAGCTCGACTTTCACAGCCAGCCACCCGGTGGGCTTCCACGGCGTCCGCGAGCCCACAGTAGGAATTAGCACCCTCCCAAGGTCCGCCCCTCGATCGTCCGGGCGATCGGCTGTTCTCCTTGATGTTTTCCGCTGCTCGCTCCCAGAGTTACTATTAATTTATGTGTATTTCTTTTTATTTTGCTAGAAACGGAGACCGCCGAACAAACATTTTTTTTTAGCTATATTGGTATAATATATTACAGGCAATTCACGATTTCTTTTTGCCAATCCCAGCGCGGGATTTTCCGATATTTCGGGAACCTGCTTGCACTTAAAGATAAAGTATCAATTAGAGGGTGCGTACTCCAGTTGCAGAAATCCATTTGTACCAAGATGATGGTGGAATGATGTCAATGTTGGTTGATCCAGTTGCACTACCAGCTCTACTCTGGACTTTTGTTATAAATATAGCGTCAAATTTTACCCTTTAAAAGCCCATGTCAACCCAAATAATCCTTGTAGAACCAAGGTTGGCAGTAGCCTCTCCCAAACCTAAACAGGCTAAACCCGGAAATCCGTCCTCAGACCAACTCTCCATGGGAGCGTCGGGATTAATGTTGTTATTGCTTCTCGGTTTAGCGGTGTTTACCAAGCTAAAACTCGGCGATTTGAGCAAAAAGCTCAAATTTGAGGAGTTTAGAACTCGAGAACTCCAGAAAAAGTACAAAATGGCTCTGGAAACCATATCAAAGATGGAAAAGAATCCCGACCTTATCCACTCGCGAGACTTTAACTTAGACTACCTGAGAATGCGGATGGCGGAAGAAGTCTTTCACTTTGCCATTGTGAACCAGATCAAGGTAAAAGTCAAAGAAAAAATTAGTATTGCCCTGCGTCCGACTCAGGGTGCAGTGGGAGATAAAAACGGGAATGCCGGCAGCGGCAGGCAAGTGGATTCGATGTTTGATATTGAATACGAAACTGGCGACCCCGCAGTAAAAATAGAAAAACGAGTGCTGTTTCGGATTCAAATTAAGCTGATGAAACTGCCAACTCAGGCAACATCGGCGACAATTAATCAAATTATTGACTGTTTGGAAACTTATCTGAGTCCTTCAGACGACCACGACAGTTGGCAGCCGACAATTCAAGGTCGGATCGTTCATATTGAGTGGGATCAAAAAGCAAAGCCGACGCCGATGTTGGTGCTGGAACAGTCAAATGAAGGGGTGAATGTTACCTTTAGGACTACGAGAACGCCTGCCGGTAGACCTGCAAATGAGACTGAGGGCCAGTTGGCAGTAGCGAAAAGCCCAAAAAGCGGCAAAAGTAGTTCTAAAAGTCCAGCCAAAGGTGGAACAAAAAGTCCTGCTAAGGTAGGAGGAAAGCGTCCCGGTTCTCGGAAATAAGTTGAGGTCGATTAATTTTATTTTTCCGAAAGAACGCCTGTGGCAGCCGCTGTTGATGTATCTTGTGCGAGGTAGCCGTCTTCCATGTGAATAATGCGATCGGCTATGTCTAAAATGCGGTTGTCGTGGGTGACAAGCAAAATAGTGCTGTGCTGTTCTTTGGCCAAACCTCGCATAATTTCTACCACATCTCGACCTGATTTACTGTCTAGTGCTGCGGTGGGTTCGTCTGCTAATACTAATTTCGGCTGGCTGACTAACGCCCGGGCGATCGCAACTCTTTGTTTCTGTCCGCCCGAAAGGCTGTCGGGGTAATAATCCATTCTGTCTCCCAAACCTACAGCTTGCAGCATTCCCTCTATTTTATCATTAGTTTCTTGGCGAGAAAGATGGCTGTGCAGTTCTAAAGACATTTGCACGTTTTGCCTAGCTGTCAAGCATTTAAGCAAATTGTGAGCTTGAAAAATATAGCCGATGTCGCGGCGGACTTTAACTAATTTATTTTTCGCCGTTCCCCGCAATTCTTGGTCGAGAATTTTAAGACTACCTTCTTGGACCGCTCGCAAAGCTCCAATCAAGGTTAATAATGTTGTTTTACCAGACCCAGAAGGCCCAGTCATCAGCACGATTTCGCCCGGATAAATTTCTAGGTTGATGTCAAATAATGTCTGTTTGCAAAGTTGACCTTCGCCGAAAGAATGATTGAGATTTTTAATCGATACAACGGGTAAAGTATTCATGGTTATTTGTTATTGGTTATTTGATAATTTCTGTTTTGCCCTTCTTTTTACCCGCTCAGCTTCGCCTTATAGCCTTCTTTTTAACCGCTCAGCTTCGCCTTATAGCCTTCTTCTTTCTTGGCGTGTTTAATGAGATACACCTGTTAAATTCAAAATAACTACGCCGATAATGATTAGGGAAATCGCAGCGATTCTAAAAACCGTGAGAGGGTCTTTAAAAAAGAAAATGCCTCCAATAGCGACAAGAGCAATTCCCAACCCGGAGAAGATTGAATAAGCTACACTCACGTCTAACTTTTTAATTGCTAAATTTAAAAATATAAAACTAATCCCATAAAAAACTAGCATCAAAACCGAGGGAACCACTTTTGTGAAACCCTCGGAAAATTTCATATAAATAGTGCCGGCTGCTTCTAAAACGACAGCAAGCATTAGATAAATCCAGCTTACAGAATAGTGTGGCTTTGGTATTGGCATTTTTGTTTCTCAATAAATTTTCTGGTTTTGCTCGTTTCCTGGATAACTTAAGGGTTTTAATTTTTCCCTTCAGGATATAAGGCGTTGTGTTTTGCTCTGATAATTTTCTGTTTGACTTGATCTGCCCAATTTTCTATAAGTGAATACGCTGCATCAAATGCCAAACTGGCCATAAAATGTAAATTACTCTTATACTCAAAAATTCCCACACAAAAAATAGTTATTTTTGTAATAAGCCGATTGTGAAAAATTACTTTTAATACTAAATGTAACGAATTTTTAGGGTTGTCGCTAAAATCATTTAACCATTCATCTGCTAAAGATGAAAACGCTAGGGCAAGAAATATAAACAACCCAGTAGATTGCGGTGAGAAGTTGATTGCAACTGTAAAATTTAATAGTCTCCATACAGCACAAATAAGGAGCGATACTGTTAAAAGTCTAAAAATTAAGTTGTCTATTTTACCCGCTGCCACTAGTCCTACAGCTACACCTAGGAAAATTATCCCAGACATATAGTCTAGAAAAACTAAAGAAACAAGTAAAAACACTGAGATAAGAGCTAGGAATAGTGCAATTTTTTTATTAAAAATCCCTTCGTCATAGACTTCATCAATGTATTTACAGCAACCTCCTAACACCATATAACCACCTAAAATGTAAAAGTTTAGCGCTCGGTTATTATCATTGATAATAAAAAAAATTTGTATTACTATCACTAATGACAAGATGACAGCAGGGGTGACGATTTTCATACTCAAGATCAACCAAAGGAAACATTGGGCGCCAAGGAGAGTTAGACTAACACAAATTATAATACGCATGGGAGGGATCGACCCGCTTTCTACGAATTTGGCATTTAATAACGAGAAATATACGAATAAACTGGGTTTGTGAGACTTCTCCCCTGAACCTCCATCCGTTAAATCCGTTAAATCCTGTACATTATGCGTTGTCCAACTTCTTTTGGTTTCATTAAAATTTGTTTCATTAAAAAATATCCGCCGGGTCAGCGGCCTGCAACTTCCTAACTGCGATCGCCCCCGACACAGAACACATGATCACTGTCATTGTAAACACAGTTACAACTTTTCCCAAAGTCATGTACATCGGTAAACTGGTAGCAGTTCTAGCTAAACCGTATAGCACCACAGAAATTCCAAGTCCTGGCAGATAACCAAGGATTGCCAAAATTAAAGCTTCTTGAAAAACCACACTCAAAAAGTAACCGTCTTTATATCCCATCGCCTTTAACGTAGCGTATTCTGGCAAATGGTCATTAACATCAGTATAGAGAATTTGATAGACAATCACTATTCCAACGATAAATCCCATTGTCGCGCCGAGAGTAAAAATAAATCCGATCGCCGTGCTTTCTTCCCAATATTTTCTCTCAAAAGCTATAAACTCTTCTTGAGAAGCAATTGTCACGTCTTGCGGTAAAGTTGCCCTCATTTTTGCAATCACAGCCTTGACATCCGTTCCCGGCTGCAAGTGAACAATTCCGACATCAATTAAACCTCTACTTCTTCTATTATGAAAAATCCGCAGAAAGTTCAAATCGCTAGTAATAATATTGCCATCAGCACCGAAAGATGCTCCTAAAGTAAATAACCCCTCTACAGTAACGCGGCGGTTATCTATTTCAGTTTCCACAGGCTTTCCCTGGTTGAAATATTCTGCTACTGGACCAAACTCCGGGCGCGAAGCTCGATCGAATAAAACGACATCGGAAAGTTTGATTTTGTCCAAATTATCTTTGACTTCCGGCATTTCAAAGATGGGATGAGTGGGGTCAAAACCGATTACCATCAGTTGGCGGGTATTGCTTTTGTCTGGTGCGGGATTTTTCCACAAACCAAAGCCTAAATATACCGGACTAATTCCTGTAACGCCATTAAAACTCAAAGCTTGATACAAACGCCGCTGGGGAAAACTTTTCATTGCTATTAAAGCCGTTGACTGGGTGCTGGTGATGAAAATATCGCCTTTTAGCTGTGCATGAAAGCTGACGGAACTTTCAAATAGTGCATCTCTAAATCCGAACTGTATAAACATCAGCAAGTCGGCGAAGCCAATGCCGGCTAGCGCGATTACTAAGCGCATTTTTTCGCGGGTTAACTGTGCCCAAGCTAGCGGTATTTTTGCCATAATCATCCGATTTTATATTTGAGCTTTTGAGTTTTGGATTGAATAAATTTATGATTTAAGCACGGGCGTTGAGAAACGTTTTTTTTACCTTTATATTTGATTCTAACCCTTAATATCGGTAAAAAACCCGGTTTCTTGAGTCCCCATGCGTAAGTCCTGTCAATGTAAAATTTAGGGCGTTGCTGAATACAGGTATGAATTCAAGATTTCCCAATTGCTATAAGGCAAGTAGGGGGAGTTTTGTAACTTCGAGCGAAAAGTTTTTCATACCGTAAATCAGCAACGCCAAATTTAGATATTTATTTTGACTTCAACCTGCAAGTTTGTTAGGGCTGCAACTTTCTTGCTCGATTCCGGATCGAGGCGAATTCTTACTTCGACAACTCTAGCATCGGTGTCGGCTGCAGGGTCTGTACTGAGGACATCTTTTTTGCCGATTTGTTTGCCGATGCGAGCGACTGTTCCTTCCAAAGTGCCTGCCAATACGGGGCTGCTGACGGTAGCGCGCTGGCCGTTTCGCACTTTTGCGATGTCGGTTTCGTAAACTTCTGCTACGGCATACATTTGGTCGGTGCGGCCTAGTTCTACGATGCCGTCTTGAGTGTTGATGCCTTCTCCTTGTCGGGTGTGAACTTTGAGGATGTAGCCGGATACAGGTGCTTTGACATAGCTTAAGTTTAAGTCTACTTGAGCTTTTTGTTTTGTGGCGATCGCACTTTCGACGGCGGCTTGGGCGGCTTGCACGTCTTCGGGACGGACTTCGGCAATTTGGTCGAGATTTGCTTGGGCTTGATTGATTTGTTCTTGGCCGGTTTCTGCTTTTTGTTTGAGTATTGCTTGGGCTTGATTGATTTGTTCTCTACCGGTTTCTATCTTTTGATTTAAGGTGGCTCTAGCTTGGTTAATTTCCTGCCTGCCTGTTTCTAACTTGCGTTTGAGATTGGCTCGCGATTGATTGATTTCCTGCTTGCCGGTTTCTACTGTTTGTTTGAATGTGGCTTGAGTTTCAACTATCTGCTCTTGTAAAGTTTGTACAGTTTTATTTAAGATAGCTTGAGCTTCTTTGACTCTCTGGCGAGCCGTGTCTACTACTAAGCGTTTGGCGTCGTAGGCGGAAGCAGAAATTGCGCCTGTTTCTGAGAGTTCTTTATTGCGTTGTTCCTCGGCTTCGGCGTTTTTCAATTCTGCTTTTAGCCGATCGACTGTAGCGTTTTGGGAGGCAATTTCGCCGCGCAATTGAGCTTCTAGCCTAGCCAATTTGGATTGCTGCACCTCTGTTTCTCTTTTGAGTTGTGCCTCAAATTTGGCAAGATTAGCTTGTTCGGCTTCAGTTTCTCTTCGGAGGGTGGCCTCGAATTTGGCGACGTTAGCTTGTTCGGCTTCGGTTTCTCTTCGCAGTTGAGCTTCTAAGCGGGCGACATTGGCTGCTTCGCCTTCGGTTTCCCTTTGCACTTGTGCTTCAAACTTGGCAACTTCTGCTTTTTGAGCGCCGACAACGCCTGTTTTTGCGCCTGCTTTAATTTTCGCTAATTCTGCTTGTTTGACTTTGACTTCTTTGTCGGCTTGTTGGAGGATTGCTTGGAGCCGATCGCGCGTATCGAGAACTGCTATGATTTGTCCTTTACTGACTCGATCGCCCTCTTCCACCTGCAACAGTTCAATTCTTGCTCCTTCCGACGCCGAAGGGGCTGACAATTTGATCACTTCCCCCTGCGGAGTCAACCTACCCAAAGCGGTAACGCTGATGCGGGTGGAGGCGGGAGTTGCAGCAGCCCTTGCAGCCGCTGCCTTTAACTCTTCGGCTTTTCTAATTTGAGATATTTGCCAAAAACCTACTCCTGTAGTAATAACAGTAGCAGCGATCGCTAAACCGATGACTCCTCGCCCAGGGGGTTTTAAAAATGATTTATCCTTGACACGTGATTCCTTGCCCATAACTTATAAAGTAGGTGATTTCCTAATTAAGTTTTTTCCACCCACTGTGAAGTATTGTAAACAAATTTAAGCTATTTAGGGAAATCAAAAAGCACCTCGGTCATGTAATGTTCGGCCCAATCTTGACCGAAAGCTTTTTCGAGTACGCGGCGGGTTTTGTCGTTTTGCTGCTGCTGGGTACAGTAGTAAATTTGAGCGTCTAGAATTTTCGATCCTTCTGCGGCAGAGACTGGTTGGCAAGCGACTGCCTGTTGGCAGTGAATTTCAACGTAGGATTGAACAATATCCAGAAACCGGGTTTCTTCTTCGAGAGACTCTGGCCGCACAAACAGACAAAATTCTGAGAAAATATCCCCCCATTCGGGAATTTGGCGGGGACAAGAAAATTGGTCGATCTGCAAACTTTCCAGTTGGGTTCGGTAGGTTTCCGACAAAGTTCGATCGGGATTGAGGGGAGAAAGGTCTGCGATCGCGGCGCTAACTTGGCCTTTGCCTGCTACGATATCCGTACCGAACATCGGCAAAGCATAATTCGGTCTGGGAAACATCACGCAGTGCAGGATATCCAGCACCGGCCCGACTTTAGCGAGTTCTAGATGTATTTTGCGGAACTGGGGCGTTTGATAGCAGCGGTTTTCAATGATCAGTTTTTCTCCTTCCAAGCGCCCTTCTACGTATCCCAACTCAGCGGGCAGGTGGTAGGGTTCGAGGTCGAGATAGCGATGCCATACTGCTTCCATCCGATCTGCTAAATCGCGGATGAGATGGTGCTGTTGGTCGCGCAGAGAAGGCTGGGATATTTCTAACATTCCTATTTAGCGGCCGATAGCTTAATAAAACTTGATTCTACTGTTGCACGATGCAGGAAAAAAGGTAGATACTTTTAAGGATATCAGCAGATCGACTTGCCGATCGAGCAAGTTTTACGGGAGATTTTGTATGTTTGGTCTGGGATTGCCCGAAATGGGCATTGTTGCGGTAGTCGCTATTTTAATTTTCGGCCCCAAGAAGATTCCGGAGTTAGGAAATGCCTTGGGGAAAACCTTGCGTAGTTTTAAGGATGGCATCAGTCAATCTGATGATGAAGCTGTTGATAAGGAGAAGGACAAAGAAGAAGAGGGTCAGCCGAAAGAGTAAATTAGGTTGGTAGTGAGGACTTTATTCCTCATTTTTAAGAAGGAAAGTCCTCACAAAGAACCTATTCGGGAAAGTTGCCTTCTCTAACTTCGAGGGAATAATCTTTCACAGCTTGGGTAATTGTTTCTCGCAAATTGGCGTAAGCTTTCGCAAAAGGCGGCTCTTTTTCAGAAAGTCCCAACAAATCGGAAGTAACTAAAACTTGGCCGTCGCAGTGCGGCCCCGCGCCGATACCAATGGTGGGAATAGTTAATTTTTGGGTAATTTGAGCGGCTAAGTCTGCGGGAATGTGTTCTAAGACGATCGCAAACGCACCTGCTTCTTGAAGCGCGATCGACTCTGCTATGATGCGATCTGCTGCTTCGGCTGTTTTTCCTTGTTTTTTGTAGCCGAGTTGGTGTACCGACTGCGGAGTTAAACCGACGTGTCCCATCACCGGAATTCCCGCGGATGTTAGCTGCGAAACTGTGGCGGCCATTGCTGGATATCCACCTTCCAATTTTACAGCTTGAGCGCCGGTTTCTTTCAAAACCCTCCCGGCAGAGTGCATGGCTTGCTGGGGACTTTCTTGGTAAGTCAAAAACGGCAAATCGACCACAATTAATCCTTGTTTAACACCGCGGCGCACTGCTTTAGCGTGGTGCAGCATTTCATCGAGGGTTAGCGGCAGGGTTGTTTCGTAGCCTAAGACTGTCATGGCGAGGGAATCGCCGACTAGGATGATATCTGCGCCTGCTCGATCGATGAGTTGGGCGATCGCATAATCATAAGCTGTCAGCGCGACAATTGGTCGCCGTTGTTGTTTCCACTGAATTAATTGATGAGTAGTGACTGACATTTTAGTGCAAAAATATAATATTATTTCTGGGTATTACTAATCATATCAAATCCGGGTTCCATACTCCTTGATTATTCGGAGCTTGAAATCGCTTAAGAGTCAAAGTTTCATCCTAGCAGAGGGGGACTAAGAGTAAGAGGCGAAAATTATTGGGATTTTACACCCGAATATAACTTTGGCTTCCCTCTGCTGGCAAAACAATCAACCGCTGATTTTTTAAGTCCGGTTCTAAACCCAAATCTTCTAGGGGAATTAAGCCGAGCAAAGGTTCTTCTCCTGCGGGAATTTCTACACAATCATACCTGCCTTCTCGTCCAGCTACGGCAAGAGTGACATCTTTGAACAGACGAAATTTTATGGTTCCTATTGCCGTATGTCCGTCGATTTCACCTAGCATCGGCAAACCCAACTGACTGATAATATCTGCTGGGTTTGCAGAGTCGAGTTGCTCCTGTATCGACTAAGACGTTATCGATGGTGATAGAGCGTATTTGCTCTGCGGGGATGAAGCCTCTTTCTCCCAGAATTTCATCAATGTGATTGGTGACGGTTATTGTTGCGGTGACTCGACCCATTTTTTTATCCTTTTGTTTTGATACGCAATGCGATTGACATTTCTCAATAATCTTGTGACTGTGCAGGTCACCATATTATATTTAGCAAAATCTGTAGCGAAATGAGCTTGGCATTACTAATTCAAAACTTACGCCTCAACAACGTAATTCTGTTATTACTTGCTGTCTATCTTAATCCCCAACCTTAGTCGATGTTATTCGTTAATTTTCTTGCAAATATGCTTGAATTTCTTGTATCTTTGTCAGCAGCGGTAGCTGTAGTTCTTTACAAATTTCCTCGGCTTGATTT
Source organism: Microcoleus vaginatus BM001213989 (assembly GCA_036700245.1). Lineage (GTDB taxonomy): Bacteria > Cyanobacteriota > Cyanobacteriia > Cyanobacteriales > Microcoleaceae > Microcoleus. The sequence continues at coordinate 26,877 of JAUBOM010000009.1, read as the reverse complement.
AGGTAATATTGCATCATTGGCTGTATGCCTATTACGCACTTAAGCATAGTTTTTGCTAACTCTATGAGGACCTTTAAAGTATCCAAACTATCGCCGCCAGCATTATTGTCAATATTGTTCATCAGCATCTCGCTACTTTGAATATTTTCAATCGCTTGCTCAATTTTTCTTATCTCCTGAAATTTTTTGCCCAAACTATACACCTTCTTTGCCTTATCCCTGGAATATTCATCACTTTCAAGCTTAATACATTCACTCAAAATATCGAAAAATTTTTGATATTCTTCGAGTCCATTGTGCGCTGTAACTAAACCTTTGAGCAGATATATGTCTTCATGTCTATCTACCCCATTCATATAACTTTTTAAAGGTTCTTGTACCTCAGTTATTACCGTTTTATATTTGTGGATATTTGCACAAAAATTACCCACCTCGTTAAGCAGATAAGCTGTACATTTAATTTGCTTTTGTTTGTGGGAGATTATCGCTATATACTGGTTAAAATAATTAATTGCTAAATCGTACTTTTTCAATCCTATGTATGTATTAGCTAAATTAGCAAATGCGAGAGCTTCTCCTTCTGGGAAGCTGTTTTGACAAGCAACTTTTAAGGCTTGGCTAAAATATGCGAGAGCTAAATTATAGTTGCCATTATAATTGTTAATATATCCAAGTTTATTAGATGCTTTATATTGAATTTCGTAGTCTGCGATTTCCAGAGAAATGGCTAAAGAATCCTGCAAACATTTAATAGTGATTGGGTCCTGTCCTAGATCATCATCACCTCTTGATATGTAAAACAAAGTCGTTGCTTCTGCTTTTTTGTTTCCATTTTTTCGGGCAATAGACAAAGCTTGCTGTAGATATTCGCTGGCAATATTAAATTGTTGGCTCGACTGGTAGACTAAACCAAGATGACACAATATATCAATATGAGTTGCAGCGGAAGTTACTAATTGTCCTCCTTTTTTCCAATCAACAGGTATCAGTTTGCTGTATAAATATATCAGGAGTTTAAAATGGCTCCAGTAGCGCAGAGACTCGCAAGCATCGGAAATTGCGATCGCAGCTTCATCCCAATCCTCTGCTTGGCAGGCATGATAGTGTGCTAACAACAGCGGTTTAATATCATGAATACTTTTCCATTCAGTTTTAGGCTTCAGGGGAAGATTCAAAAAGTAGCGGTATGCTTGCTGATTAGCGGTGCAGAAATTTTCAGGATGTTGACACAGCAAGCGATGAGCTTTTTCTTGAATTAAGGGATGCAATTGGTAAGATTCGATTTGGCAATCGTAGTCTAGGAATTGTCGGCGTTTTAAAGCTAAGATGACGTTTTCTTTTAAGTCATATTCGCTCAACTCTGGCATCTGGGCTGCAATTACTGCAAAAGTTAGCGGATATTCTGAGGTTTGACAGACCGAAATTCGCAGCAGACAAGTTTTTTCTTGTTCGCTCAAACGGATTAACACTTCATCGATTAAATTTTCAATATCTCGAATTAACAGCCAGTTGCGATCGCGCAAAAACCTCTCTACTTGTCCTTGAAATTCACTGTCGTCCAGAATCAATGCCGCTATCATTTCCAAAGCTTTTGGATGTCCTTGATAAGATTCAGCTAGTGCAGTTAATTCTGACTGAGTAGCTGATAACTCAAAACTTTGCAGGAGGGCAACTGCAGCATCGATATCCAATCCGTCCAGAGAGATAGTTTTAGTGGCGCGACGGGGCAATTCTGCTAAGTTTTCCCTACAGGTAAATATGACTTTGCTTTGATGTTCTGTTTCTGCTAACTGTTTGAGCAGCCAAGCATATTCAGGGTAGGATGCAGCAAAATATCCTGCTCGGCTTGCCTGTCCAGTTTGCAAGATTGTCTCGACGTTATCCAGCACTATTAAACAAGGCTGTTTTTTGAGTAACTCGATCAGCCTTGCTGTTTTTTTTAGATAATCATCTTGAACGGTGGCGGCGCTCGTAATTGCGCCGCCGGAGAGGGTAGACAACAGCGAGTCAACAATCCAATCAAAACCAGGGGCAATACCTGTAGCAGAACGCAAAGATTCCCATACTACGGCGGCAAAGTGTGTTGTTTTTGACTGAAGTTGACGCACTAATTGAGACGTGAGAGTTGTTTTGCCAATACCTGCTAAACCCACAACGCAGACGGATGTAATTGTAATTGCTCTGGTATCCGGATCTAGCAGTTAATTTTTGATAGTTTCGAGTTCTTGAATTCGCCCTGCAAAATTTCTAACTGGGGGCAACTTCTCCGGCAGAGTAAAACTCAGAGGATTGGGGATTTGTGTTCCCTCTGTTGCAAGCTGTGAGTAAGGCACAGCTTTGTTACCGGGGAGAGAATTTTCTGCGGTGCGATCGACAACTTCTTCCCAATTTTCGATTCCTAACGTCCGACAGATTCTAATAAAAGTATCGTACTGAATCGGTTGCTTTGCCCAAAACCGTCTCAAAGTAGCTTTTGAGGTTAAAGCATCGCTGCACAAGACTTCTGCTGCTTTGTCCCATCCTTTCTGCCGTCGAGCTCTTTCAAGAATTTGAAACCCTTCAGCGGACATTTTCAGAGAAGCCATGCTCATCCTTAATCAATTTGCACTTTCACTTACATTATCGCTAGCTCAAAGGATTATGCCTAGTTTTTGTCAGATTTTGTTACAGAGAGACTATGAGTTTTTACTTAGATAACTGAGCAAAATGAGCAAAATGAGTCGTGAAGTTGAGCAAAATGAGCAGCGAGATTGAGCAATTAGCGACTTTTCCTCAAGACATTCTAGAGATATGAAAAACAAGCGTCCTGGTAAGCCAGCTTTTCCTTAAGTATTAACAGTTCGATCGCTTACATCTTGCGCCTTTGTCAAAAAATCGGGTTTATGAACGAAAAATCAACGTTAAAACGTTCGATCGTTCGCAATAAACCCGGAATGGCACTAAGTTAACTCGCGATCGCTCCTCCAGGCTTTATGTATTTCGTTACATAACTTAATGGGGGAACGATCGCATAAAACAGCCATTTTTTGCACGAGTAACAGGCGAGGTTCACAAGCGCGATAGTTTAACCAAATTGAACCGCTTTTTCTGCAATACCAAAGAGAATATCAGGAGAAAACATGAAAAACATGACTGTAAAACTTGCCTCTATTATGGTTCTATCGCTATCTGCGAACCCTGCATCTGCTGCTAATCTGATTTTCAATGGAGATTTTTCTGCCGGATTAAATGGATGGCAGACGGTAGAGTTTACTCCGGGTGCCAAAAATTCTACGGTAACTGAAGGTGACAATACTTTCATCAAAATGCACCACGACTGGGGCGGAGGTGCTCCTGGGATACCTTTTGCAGGAGATTGGTCTGCGATCGGTCAAGAAATCAAGAGCAAACTAACTCCTAATACAACCTATTCGTTTAGCTATAGGTATAAAACGGATGACGTAATTGAATGTTTAGTTGTCGGTTTTTCCGACCCGGCTTTAATTTTTAAGACTGTAGCTTTGAATAAAGACTACGGTTGGTGTCATAAGCCAATTTCTAATAACCAGTGGATTACAGATAGCTTTCAATTCACTACCAGTAATACCTTTCCGGACGCAAGTACACCGATGTTTTCGATTACATACAACTATTTGAGTGCTACTGGTGGCGATATCTACATTGATGATGTATCAATTAAATCTGCTTCAGAGCCACCCACACCAGTACCGGAGCCAGCAACGTCATTTCTGGCATCGTCCGCCTTTGTTTTTGGTGTGTTAAAGGCACGAAAAAAAGCATCTGTGACTTAAAAATGTGTCGTTGCCGATTCAAAGTTGGATTCAGAAGTATAGTCCAACCATTAAATGATTCTATATTTTGTTGGTCGGCAACGTTAGCATTAATGTTGTTACTTGACTCTCTATTTACTGTGATAAAAATTCGCAAGCTGGTTCAACTTGGCGCAAGGAGGGGAGGGCAACGACCATATCGATATTACCTTTTCTCGCAGTTGGCACAACAATTCTAATCCCACAGATCCGCCTCGTTCGGTCGATCGAATTAGTGGCGGTAACGGGGATGACAATATTACTATAACGATGAACCACAGCCGCTTTTCAATTTCTCTTCACGGTGACGAATTAATCGAAACACCGGATTCAACCGAGGTGATTGGCGCTGGTGGTAACGATGTCATTACTTTGGAAGGGATCTATGCCAACTCTGTAGTTGATTTGGGCAGGGGGAATGACCGTTTTAATGGTGGTATTGGGGCTGATAATATAGCCTTTCTCAGTAACATGAGGTGCTCTCGCGGGCATAGGGCATAGGGCATAGGCATAGGAGTCGCCCCCATACCTCACGACGCTTGAGAACCGCTATATCTCGGCGACGGCAATGATCTCATCGCAGGCAATAACGGTAACGATCGCCTCAGTGGCGATGTTGGAGAAGATACGTTAACTGGAGGTGCTGGGGACGATCGCTTTGTATTGGCGCCCAATCGCGATTTTCCCACTTCGGTCTCATCTCTAACAAGTTTCGATCGTACCCCGACGGATATCATCACCGACTTCACCGATGGTCAAGATTTAATTGAATTAACGGGTGGCTTATCGTTTAAGCAATTGAACATTGTGAGTATTGGATCCTCTCCAGATGTTAAGCCTAACAGTACCTTGATTATGTCGGCGAGTAATCAAGAATGGCTGGCTATTCTGACTGGAGTAAGTCCCAGCCAAATCGCATAAACTGATTTTATATCGAATTCGATCGAACGTTAAGTAAGTAGGCGGGATTAAACTGAACCATGTAACTGTATGTAAACATTGCTCAGTCAGCGACGCTTAGGGCTAAGGATACTTTACCATCGTTTACATAGTTGGGTTTTACACCGCCTACCTACTTATCCATTGTTAACCAGTTTTGGAGTACACAAAACCAGTGGCTAATTCTACTTTGTTAAAAAATTTCTCAAAAGATAATACGCTGAAAAACTTATCAACTTCCAATCTTCAGGCCCTAGATAACAAGAATGGGGCGCGTCGCTTCAGCACCGCGCGATCGGCAATAATGTTCGTTGACCCCGCTGTTGCAGACTGGGAAAAGCTGGTGGAGGGGGTCAAACCGGGAATAGAAGTGATAATTCTCGATCGGACGTGGGACGGAGTAAAGCAAATTAGCGAGGTTTTGGACTCGCGCACCAGCATTACCAGCATTCACATTGTTTCGCACGGCAGCCCAGGTAGCTTGCAACTGGGGAACGCGCAGCTAAGTTGGCATAACTTAGACAAATATGGCAGTTTGTTGCAGCAGTGGCGACGCGCTTTAACAGATGGTGCGGATCTGCTCATTTACGGTTGCAATGTGGCATCTGACCTCACCCCCAGCCTCCAGGAGTGCCAGGAGAGGGGAGGAGGGCAGGGGGGAGAGGTTGCGTTCATTCAACGCATAGCTTTCCTCACGGGTGCAAATGTCGCCGCCTCCGCCAAGCTTACTGGCTGTGCTGAACTAGGCGGGGACTGGGAATTGGAGTGCGCGATCGGGCAAATCAAGACCCCGTTAGCCTTTGAACCAGCAGTAATGGCGAACTACCAGGATCTTTTGGCCGATGCCGTCACCCGCGTCTCAGTAGACTCAGATGGCAACCAGAGTCTGGGCGACCCAGGGGCTTTATCGAGACTATCTATTTCAGGCGACGGGCGCTATGTAGTGTTTTCGTTTGTTTCCAGCGATCTCGTGAAGAATGACACGAACCCAGGGCGTGATATCTTCCTGCGAGATACCGTCAACGGCACCACCACCCTGATCTCCGCTAACTCAAATGGTCGTTCCTCAGATCCGTCCATCTCAGCCGACGGGCAGTATGTGTCGTTTGAGTCTAATGCTACCAACCTAGTCAACGGCGACACTAACGGAGAATATGACCTCTTCCTGCGGGATACGGTAAAAAACACTACCAGCCGTATCTCCGTTGACTCCAATGGCAACGAAGGAAATGGTGCATCCGGCGCTGCCTCCATCTCTGCCAACGGGCGCTATGTGGCTTTTGTGTCTAACGCTAGCAACCTAGCAAGTGGGGACACTAACGGAGAACTTGACATCTTCGTGCGGGATCTTGCCAACAGCACCACCACCCTCATCTCCCTTGACTCCAATGGCAGCCAGACGAATATGCCTTCCTACAACAGCCCATCCATCTCAGCCGACGGCCGCTATGTAGCGTTTGAATCTGGTGCCAGCAACCTGGTGAGTGGGGACACGAACAAAGCTAGTGACATCTTTTTGCGGGATACCGTTACTAAAACCACTACGCGCATCTCGGTAGACTCCAACGGCCAACAGGGGAAGGGGTCCAGGGGATCCGGGTCGCCGTCAATCTCAGCAGACGGGCGCTATGTGGCGTTTGCATCTGAGGATAATTTGACGGGCAACGACACTGGTTTATTCGGTAGGTACATCTACGTGCGGGACACCCTCACCAGTACCACCACCTTGGTCTCATCATCATTAGGTCTAAATAATGTCGCTTCGTCGGACAACAACAACCGTCCATCAATCTCAGCAGACGGACGATATGTGGCGTTTGACTCTCTGTATCTCGTCACAGGGACAGGTCCAGTATTTCTCAGCAACGCATCGGACATTTTCGTGCGGGACACTCTCAACAGCACCACCACCTTGGTCTCTGTAGACCCTAACGGCAAAGGAGGAAATAGCATATCCGAGCCTGCAGTCATCTCAGGAGACGGGCGCTATGTGGCATTTAGATCTGTTGCCACCAACCTGGTGACTGGGGATACTAACAATGCTATGGATGTCTTCGTGCGGGATATCAGCGCGCCCATACCAATTCCGACTCCGACGCCTGCGACAACTCCGACGCCTGCGACAACTCCGACTCCAGCGCCAACTCCGACTCCTGCGACAACTCCGACTCCAGCGACAACTCCGACGCCTGCGCCAACTCCTACACCAGCACCAACTCCAGCAGCGCCAACTCCTACACCAGCGCCAACTCCAGCAGCGACAACTCCGACTCCTGCGCCAACTCCGACTCCTGCGCCAATTCCGACGGTGCCAACTCCAACGCCTGCGCCAACTCCGACGCCTGCGCCAACTCCAGTAGCGACAACTCCGACTCCTGCAACAACTCCGACGCCTGCGCCAACTCCAGTAGCGACAACTCCTACACCAGCGCCAACTCCAGCAGCGACAACTCCTACACCAGCGCCAACTCCAGCAGCGACAACTCCTACACCAGCACCAACTCCAACAGCGACTACTCCGACTCCAACAGCGGCTACTCCGACTCCAACAGCGACTACTCCTACGCCCTGCATTTGCGATCGGATTGTGCTGCCAAATTTTGCTTCAGTTGCTTTCACGCAAAGCGGCAGCAATAGCGACGACACCCTGACTGGCAACAATTTTAACAACGCGATCGGCGGTGAAGCTGGCAACGATTTTATCTTGGGCAAACAAGGGAACGACACCATCATTGGCGGAGTTTTGGGCAACATTTCTGTCGGCCGCATTCTCGATCGCGACTTACTGTTTGGCAACGAGGGCACTGACTACCTCAACGGTAGTGCAGGCGACGATAGTATATATGCTGGCAAGAACGATGACTTCGCTGTCGGGGGCGCAGACGACGACTTGGTGCGGGGCGACAAGGGCAGCGATACTGTCTCTGGTGGGGATGGCAATGATACGGTACGCGGTGGCAAGGGTAACGACTCTGTTTTGGGCGACGCTGGGGACGATCGCGTATTTGGTGATAAGGGCGATGATTTGCTTTGTGGCGGTGATGGCAATGACACTCTGCTTGGGGAAACCGATGGCCTGGCGCTGACGGGTGATGCGAGTCTGAATGACTTTCTGTGCGGCGGTGATGGCGATGACTTGCTAATGGGCGGTGAGGGCGGCGATACTTTGATGGGCGATGGGGGGAACGATCGATTTTTGCTGTCAGTTGGCGGCACTGATACTGTGATCGATTTTGAAGACAATCGAGACTTGCTGGTATTAAGCGACGGTCTGACTTTTGACCAACTGGCAATTACTCAAAAAAATAATTCTGCCTTTATTGCGATCGCCAATAACGGCAAACTATTAGCTATTCTCAATCAAATTTCTCCTGCCAATCTCACTGTCGCCGATTTTACCCTCATCTAAACATAACTTAGGCAGAACCGAATTATCTTGTACGGAGTACCTGCCTTGGGATTTATAAAGTCCGGCTAAATTGTTGAGGTGAGGGGAATTAAGCCGAGTAAAGGTTCTTCTTCTGGGGGAATTTCTACACAATCATACCTGCCTTCTCGTCCAGCTACGGCAAGAGTGACATCTTTGAACAGACGAAGTTTTCTGGTTCCTCTTGCCGTGTGTCCGTCGATTTCACCTAGCATTGGCAAACCCAACTGACTGATGATAATATCTGCTGGGTTTGCAGAGTCGAGTTGCGCCTGTATCGACTAAGACGTTATCGATGGTGATACAGCGTATTTGCTTTGCGGGGATGAACCATCTTTCTCCCAGAATTTTATCGATGTGGTTGGTGACGGTTATTGTTGCGGTGACTGGGCCCCTTATTTTATTCTTTTGTTTTGCTATAGAATGTTTCCCTTGCTTTTTTGCGAAATTATATAGGATTCAGGGCGCATATTCTATATTTTCACAAGATTTGTAACTGAGAGCGCTGTTGCTATTTATTGTTTAATTTGGATTGACAAATATGGCAAATCAATAGCAAAAATGCTCTCTAATTATTGAGTTACGAAGCTTCTGCCATTCTTGTTTAGAAATATCTGCACGAGTTTTGTCGCCCGATGGATCGCGGATACCCCAAATTGTATCTGCAATCCGATCGAGCGATCGCCCATGAGAACGAGAATCGAAGTCCCAGTAAGCATCACCGACGCAATCTCCTTGTGTAGTAATCATTTCTCGATCGACTGTACTACGAATAGCATTCCATTCGCGGATGTAGGCAGAAGAATCGTCCGATCGCAATTTGCGACCACCTAATTGAGGATTCACTTTATAAAAAAACCAATCCGTAAACCTATCCACAGCTTGAGTGCGTGATTCATAATCGCGCGCTGTAGCAATGTCTAGATTGGAACCACCGAGTACAAGGGCTGTAGCTAACGCACACGCCCCTAAAAACTTCGATATTGACTTAATTGAAAGTGATTTAATTAGCACGATTAAACCCAATAAAAATTATCAAGTTCCCCGATATAGCGGGTGATAAATCTTATGTTACCATCCATTTTTATAACAAGAAAGTCCTCCTGTTTTAGGTGCGAGCGTAGATAAACACCAATAATTTTTCCCATCAAACACAACGCCTTTTGTGATATATTGTAACTCAGATAGAGGTCTCCACGGTCGGTCGATATTAGACTCGTCATAATATCGATATTGTTTTCCCTTGACCTCTAAACCCCGATCTGTACCTCCCAACCAATAACGACCTTCTTGAATTATGTTTGATGACGATTTTTGTTGATTACTATCTGTCTTTTTCTCAATCCACCAATTCCTCACAAAACGTTTTGTATTTTCAGAACCTCTTGTCGTAGCGACTATAACTAGCAGTTCTCCTTGTTTATTGATAAACTCAAAACGACAAGGCCCTTCTCCTGTACCAGAACAATCTTTAATCTCTTTATATCCTAAATCAAATAGCTCTTTAACAGAACGATCTCTGAGGTGAGGTCGATCTGGTAAGCTGGGCTGCCACCCTTGTTGAATCAGGATTTGACGCGCGTCTCTGTATGGCATACCTTGTTGAAGAGGTATTTTTTTAGGGGGATTTACAGAATTTTCAAGGCTGAGTTGAACCTTTTCACTTAAAGTAACGATTGTTGAAGTTTTTTCGGGATTATTGAGGAATTTTTTTTGACTTTCTGTATCGAGGCTTGCACTATTTATGCTGGAAATTTGTTGCTGTGGGGCAGCACCTGCAAAACTTGTATATCCAATGGTGATTAGTCCAAGCAAGGCTGCAATAATTCTGGTTGTAACAAGAGTGCGATCGCATATCCAACTTGTCATACTCATCGGTTAAAAACCTTTCTTTTTACAGAGTTGTGTAGAGATGACCTCTCTTCTAGGAGTTATCTTCGATAAATGCTGCGATGTAAGGCGATCGAGTCTCACAGTCCACAAGTGGAAATATACATTTCGCGTCGAATTGCTAACCATTCATTGCTGCGGACTCGATCGCCTCTACTAATTGGCTGCCCTGTCGTTTGAGGATGACGGCTATAAAAAATTATATCTGCCAGGCGATCGTAGGTTTGCTCGTATGTTTGCCCGTTAATTGGGGCGAATTCCCATCCTGTATCTCCTGGTTCGGGAAAATAGCAGACTTCTTGTACTGGTTTAACTCGCGGATCGATTTCTGCGCGTAATCTCTGCCATTCAAGGATATAGTCGCGATCGCCCGCTTGCAATTTGCGATTGTTGAGTTCAGGATTAACCTTGTAGAACAAGAAATCCGTTAATCTATCAACGGCTCGATCGCGCGATTCGGCTTTGGCTAGATTGGGCCCACCGAGTATAAGGGCGATCGGCAGAGAACAAACCATTAAAAATTTTGAGACGGACTTAAGTGATAATGACTTGATTAGCATACAGAGATTTGGTATTTATTCCTACCGCCAACCCAACCACCGCAACAAAGGCACAACCAAATAATGACTCACTCCCAAACAAAGCCCGATCGCACTTCCCAACAAACCAAAAAACACAATAGATCCCCAAACTTGCAGCCAGCCGAAGCTAGCGTTAGACAGTGACAAAATCCCCAAGAAACTCCCCGGAAAAATGTTCCAAGCATTCAGAAACAGAAACATTCCCGTAGAACAAACAGCCACGACTAAAGCGTGAACTAATTGATGGCTGCGCAAACCCATTCCCACAGTCACAGAGGCGATCGCAAAAGCTCCTAAAATAACCCCCTGCACGCCACTAGATGCTGTTGCTTCCATCCAACACAAACCCGCCAACAAATAGCCCTGAGCTCCCATTAATCCAGACAGCCAATACTGTTTTTGCTGGCGGAAACTCCCCGCATCCGTCAAACCGATCGCAGTTCCGAACCCCGCAAACCCAAACAGCAGCACTTCGGGCCCGACAGCGAAAGTCATGTTAGGAATTAATTGCTGCAAACCTTCATTCAGAAAACGGGCAATTTCCGGGCCTATAGGCGAAGCATAGCCCAAAACCAAACCGCCGATCGCCCCCGCACTTCCACCAACCCCACCCAGCAGCATTTCCCAGCCGGTATCCAGAGAAGCTACCACCATTTGGGCGATCGCGCCGAACAGCAAAACCATCAAACTTGCAGTTTTTTGCGCCCCCGTCACCACTACTTGCCGGCAGAATTCCAAAACAGCTTGACCTGCAGGGGCGATCCTCTTCGAGGGCTTCGCTAACGCGATTTTGCCCTTACTCCTAGCATAAATCTCCTGCAAACGCGCCCGAACATCAAGGGCCGTCGCCGGACGCTGCTGCACGTTCGATCGCACCATATCGTCCAACAAATTCGCCAAAGCCGGGTTCACAGATACAATGTGGCGCCACCGCAACTCACCCGTCATCGGATCTTCAATTTCCGCCGGATACTTCCCCGTCAGCAAATGAATGCAAGTCCGCCCGAGGGCATAAAAATCCGTCGCCGGCACCACACCGCCGCCCACAATTTGTTCCGGCGGACTGTACCCGGGCGAAATCAACCGCGTCGAACTCGGAGAATTTTTCCCTACCGATTCGACACCGCCCATCTGTTTAACTCCCCCAAAGTCGATCGCCACCAATTGCAGTCCGCCCAAACCCTTGCTCAGCAATACTTGGGGCGATTGCGGGTCTCGCAGCATCAAATTTGAGGGTTTAATGTCGCGGTGAATAATCTGACACCTGTGCAACTCCTCTAAAATTTCCACAGCTTGACTCAGCCAACTAAACACCCATTCCTGCGGACATCCCTGAGGGTGCTCGTCGAGAACCTCTTCTAAAGTTTTGCCGTGAATCTTTTCCATTACCAAACAAGGCAGCCGCCTCGCCGCAGCATTTCCTTCGCCGCCTGCAAAATTTTGCGTTTGGACGTGAAAATAACCGTCAGGATCGACTCTAGGGACGCCAGGGTGCCGCAAAAGTGCCAAAACCCAAGCTTCTTGCTCGAACAGTTTCAGCGCTTTCGGGGCCGTTTCGAGCAACACTTTCAGGACGCGCTCGGTTTCAGTTTCTGTGTCCCAAACTGTGAAAATCGCTGCAAAACCCCCAGAACCGAGGCTTTGTAGAGGGACGTAGCGATTTTTTAGCCGCAGGGGAGCCCCGCAACTATGACAAAAATTGTTGCCCCAAGTCTGAGGGTAGGGCCTTGGGCAATCTGGATTGATGCAGTGAACGGCTTTTGAAGGGGGGTGAGGCACAACCAGAGTAAAAATGGGGCTAAATATCCATAGTAGACTTACGCGCAGTTAACGCAGAAACCAGGTTTTCAGCGAGGTTAAATTGCTGTAACGACGGATTTGGTTTGAGAAACGAGCTTGCTCTTGCTGCACAAGCCCTGTCCATATTATGTGGTATCCTGTGAATTTTTGAGTTAGCGGTCTCAGATTCACGGGATTTTAGATTTTGGATTTTAGATTGTTACATACTGAATGGCTGTTGAGATCGATCGGGCGATCGATCTCAACTCCCCACCACAATTTTAGGTATTTCTAACTAATTCCCCTGCCCCATTACCCCTTACCAATTCTGATTTTTAAGTATTAAATTCTTTACATAAATCCTATCTATCCAATGTTCGGCTCGCTGCACAATATATTTCGATCGAGCGAAATTCCCGCCCCGGCTCTGCGATCCCCAGCCTTTCCTCCTGCATCCTTCGTCGCTTACATTTTATAAGATATGTTACAAATCTTTTCGGTATGTAAAGCAAAATAAACAATACTTATGATGATAAAAAGAATATTAAAATTTGAGAGCGCCACTTTGTTGATATATTTTTAACAGCCTGCGAACGGGCAAAAAAATTAAGCGAATACTAGGAAGCGAGATATGGCTTACGCGCAAACCCAAACTCAATCAAAGGCTGGGTATAAAGCCGGAGTTCAAGACTATAAACTAACGTATTACACGCCGGACTACACGCCGAAAGATACAGATATTTTGGCTGCATTCCGCGTCACACCGCAGCCGGGAGTTCCCCCAGAAGAAGCTGGAGCTGCTGTGGCCGCTGAATCTTCCACAGGTACTTGGACGACAGTTTGGACAGACCTCCTGACCGACCTCGACCGCTACAAAGGTCGCTGCTACGACATCGAACCAGTTCCCGGTGAAGACAACCAATACATCTGCTTCATTGCCTATCCTTTGGATTTGTTTGAAGAAGGTTCAGTCACCAACTTGCTGACCTCTTTGGTCGGTAACGTGTTTGGTTTCAAAGCTCTGCGTGCTCTGCGGTTGGAAGACTTGCGGATTCCCATTGCTTACCTGAAAACCTTCCAAGGCCCTCCTCACGGTATTACCGTTGAGCGGGACAAATTGAACAAGTACGGTCGTCCTTTGCTGGGCTGTACAATTAAGCCCAAATTGGGTCTGTCTGCTAAGAACTACGGTCGTGCCGTTTACGAAGTTCTGCGCGGCGGTTTGGACTTCACCAAAGACGACGAAAACATCAACTCGCAACCGTTCATGCGCTGGCGCGATCGTTTCTTGTTCGTTCAAGAAGCTATTGAAAAAGCCCAAGCAGAAACTGGCGAAGTCAAGGGTCACTACCTCAACGTAACTGCCCCCACCTGCGAAGAAATGATGGAGCGGGCTGAGTTCGCTAAGGAAATCAAAACCCCCATCATCATGCACGACTACCTGACCGGTGGTTTCACTGCTAACACCACCTTGGCCAAATGGTGCCGCCGCAACGGTATCTTGCTCCACATTCACCGCGCTATGCACGCCGTGATTGACCGTCAGAAAAACCACGGTATCCACTTCCGCGTGCTTGCCAAGTGCTTGCGGATGTCCGGCGGCGACCACCTGCACTCCGGTACAGTTGTGGGCAAACTCGAAGGCGAAAAAGGCATCACGATGGGCTTCGTAGACTTGATGCGCGAAGACCACATCGAAGAAGACCGCAGCCGCGGTATTTACTTCACCCAAGATTGGGCCTCCATGCCCGGTGTCATGCCGGTTGCATCTGGTGGTATCCACATCTGGCACATGCCGGCTTTGGTGGAAATCTTCGGCGACGACTCCTGCTTGCAGTTCGGCGGCGGCACCTTGGGCCACCCTTGGGGTAACGCACCTGGTGCAACTGCTAACCGCGTTGCTTTGGAAGCTTGCGTCCAAGCTCGTAACGAAGGCCGCAACTTGATGCGCGAAGGCGGCGACGTAATTCGCGAAGCTTGTAAGTGGAGCCCTGAACTGGCTGTTGCTTGCGAACTCTGGAAAGAAATCAAGTTTGAGTTCGAGGCAATGGATACCGTTTGATGATTTTGGGTTTGAGATTTTAGGTTTTAGGTCGCAAACTTGCTGGGAAGTCTTTATCTTTGAAGAAGATTTACAAGTAAGTTTGCATCCAAAATCTAAAATCCAAAATCTAAAATTTGAGGGAGCTGGGGTCAAAAATGGATCTCAAACAAGTTGCGAAAGACACCGCTAAGGTGCTGGCAAGTTACCTAACCTATCAATCCGTGCGGATGGTGGTCGCTCAGTTGAGCGAAACCAATCCTCCTTTGGCAATCTGGTTGAACGACTTTTCCACGAAGGCCAAAATCCAAGATGGAGAAGCATACATTCAAGAGTTGCTGAGGGAAAATCAAGATTTAGGATTTCGGATCATGACTGTGCGAGAGTATCTGGCTCACGATGTGACAGAATATTTGCCAGAAATGGTTTCTACTGGCATTCAACAGGCGAATATGGAACACAGACGCCAGCATTTAGAGCGAACTACGCAACTTAATTGGTCTGTTCCTAGCAGTAATCCTGAAACATCAATAGATTCTGAACCGAATCTGGATAATTTGTCGAGTTAATCGATCGATAAGTGCGATCGAACACACACCTTAGAGATACAAAAAATGAAGACTTTACCTAAAGAGCGTCGTTACGAAACTCTGTCCTATTTGCCCCCCCTGACAGACGCGCAAATTGCCAAGCAACTCCAGTACATCTTGGATCAAGGCTACATTCCCGGCGTAGAATTCAACGAAACCTCTGCTGCTGAAATGCGCTACTGGACTTTGTGGAAGTTGCCTTTGTTTGGTGCTCGCAGCGTCCAAGAAATCATGGCTGAAGTTCAAAGTTGCCGTCAAGAAAATCCTAGTTGCTACATCCGCGTCATGGGTTTTGACAACGTGAAGCAGTGCCAAGTGCTGAGCTTCATCGTGCACAAGCCTAACACCAGAGGCTACTAAGCTTTAACAACCCTATTTTGTAGGGAAAAAGTTAGCTAAAAATTGAGGTAGGGAATTTTCCCGCCTCATTTTTTTATCAGCTTATACCAAGCTCTTAGCCGCTCTCGTAGGGGCGGGTTTTACCAACAATAATTGCCCAGCATTGACAATCTATTAAACTTGCCCCCACCCAACAAAAAATTATCGCCTACATTTTATTTTAGCCTTTAATGCAAATTTAAGGTTGATGTGGTTTATTGGTGGGGGGCGGGTTTATATAGATTGTTGGCGGGAGTTAGATATTATTGGCGAACCCGCCCCTACAGGGTTATTGACTTTGGTACAAAATATGAGTTTATAGCGGTTCTCAATAAAATGAGGTACACACCGCTCGCAACTGATGCCCTATGCCCTATGCCCTATGCCCTATGCCCTATGCCCTATGCCCGCGAGAGCACCTCATGTTACTGAGAAAGGCTATATATTTACCTACTTACTACAAACCTAATCTATTCTTTCTATCACAAATCCCTCAACTATTTCATAACCCCAATTAAAATGTCGATTTGCCAAATGCTTAGCCATGTCATATTCGCCAAAATTGCAGAGTTCAACTAACTTTTGATATCCATCATCTCTTTCTCGCTGCAACCTTTCCCGCCGCAGTTTTTTTCTCTCTTGCTCTGAAGGATTTGGTCGCTCTTCTCCCAGCGGATTGATATCGCTAATTTGTTTCATATCAGCCTCCTAAAAAGGGATAGATTCGACTATTTCACCATCTACTATCTCGTACCCCCAGTCTGGATTTGCAGCTATTTGTTTTTCTACTATACTTCGGCCCAGAGGAGTATTGTAAGCTTTTTGCAAAGAGGAAATACTGGGAATTTGGGCGGGAGTTGGCGATGCTGTTTCAGCAAGTTTCGGCTGTGCTGGAATCTGGTCAGATGTGGATTGATTGAGGGCTAATTGCGGCGCGATCGCCCCTAACTTCCGCATAACGCTATCCTTGGTAATTTGCGGTTTTTCGTTGAAGGAAGAGGGCAGATATGGTGTGTCAACGCCCTGCAGTTTTGCTTTGAGTGCATCATCAGCAAGGCGATCGCACTTTCGCAAAAATCCCTCCCACAAATCTTTGCCCAAAACCGGGTTTCTCAAGTCAGCACGGGCTTTAGCTACTGCTGCTTCTAGCGGTTCTCCTTTGTGGACGTAATACTGAATTCGCTCCTCTTCAAAAGCAGGATAAGGCACTTCCGGCTCGATTTCCCAATCTCGCTGGACTTTCTGATTTTCTCCTAACGGAGTTCCGGCGATAAATTCCTCCCAAAAAGCCGAGGTTAAGCCTTTTGTCATCCTGTCAATAATGCTAAATGCCCATCCCGAAGGATTGCCAAACCATAAATTACGTTCTTTGGCATATTCTTCTAAGGCTCGCTGAAAGTTATGCAGTTCTTCTTGGGAGTTCCAAGGGCCGCTAAATCGGTAATGCGGGGTGACAGCAACGGCTATTTGCTGGCGAGGCTGCCCGAAAAATTTGTCGGTTTTAACTGCATGATTTGGGGGTGATGTTTCGGGGAATATTTCTATAGGGTAATTGTTGTTTTCGCTGCTTTTTTGTGTTATAATATCGCCAGGATTTGGTGTCCAAAAGTTATTGAGTTTTTCCTCGAAAGCGTCAATGTCCGCCCAGAGTTCTAGGGTGTCCGTGTTGGGATTTGTTAATTTTTCTTTGAGGAGCGATCGCACTTTCAGTTGCTGTCTCGCGAATTCCTGTTCTTCCTGATTTAAACCAGTAGCTTTTTCTATTTCTGTGCTGTTAGTTTTCACCCATTCGCCGGAGTAGGAATGTTGTGCTTGCCATTGCAATAATTGGCACAGAAAAATACTGGCTGTGACTCCGCCGGTGATTTTGGCGAGTTTGGGATAGTAGATGGCGGGATTTCCGAGATTCCCTAAAAATATTCCTATTTTCATTTTGTATATTCTTAATTCTCTTGAATCGTAGGGTGTTTAGGGGCGCACCTTACCTTCAATTCTAGGGTGCGCCCATAAGAACCTTACCTCGACTAAACTAGGATTGAGAAACTTAAGATTTTCTTTAAGCTTCTGTCTATTCCCGACTGAATAAAGTTTCTAGAGGAAAGACGGGGCTGGCGTATTCGATCGCCTGATTGACAGGACTGAGTTAAACGCAATAATAAATTATTTACTGTACAGATCCTCCCCAAATGAATCCAGAACGCCAAGAGGCTTATTTGAACTTAATCGAGCGAGTGCTTAGCTGTCCCAACGGTCAAGAACCAGAGGTTTTGAGTTTTTGTTCCGATTTAATTGATGCGGGATTTGTGCAAATGCTAATCCAGATATCGGCTTCAATGGCCCGCGCAGGTGACGAAGATACTGCTAATTTTTTAGTACAACTTGCTCGTTTGCTGGGGAAATCTTTGGGTTTGTCGCCGGATTTGATGCCGGCTGGGTACAGTAGTGTACAGGGGTAGAGAAAAAGTGCGATCGCCTCGTTGTATCATGTTTTGATAAATGAGGGCGATTCCCTACCCTTCGGGATAGCTTCGCTTCACGTACTTTTTAAAGGCATCGATGGCTTTACAGTTTATATTCGAGAGGTTCACAAAACTCATTCACGCCAGTTTTAAATACATAAATAATCACCGAAGTCACCAAAATATCGGGGCAAATTTTTGCTGCAACTAAATCTCTAAATGCTGCATTCAATTGTCCGTTTGTCAACTCTTCTTTGACCTCTGATTTGCAGATAGCAACGCGGCATCTTTTGGCCAATCCGTCTAACCAATTTTCTGATATATTCGGCTCTTGTCCGGCTTGAATTGCTAGAGATATCGCTGCATCTTCGATGTTACCTTCGCAATCTTCTATTGCGTCTAGGGCTTTTAGGGCTTCCGGATATTCGGCTAATTGCGAGCGAAATTGGGCAATTTGTTGTGAGGTAATAATCACCATATTATTTTCCTGTGTTTTCTGCTGGTGGGATAAGTTTAGCAATTAAAGTTGATATTATAGCATTTTTTTTTGAGGTTGGGATTAATTGTTTGAATTTTATCACTGGTGCAATAGTTCAATGCGGTTTCAACCCCCGTCTCATAGCGGAGTCCGAGGATGGTTGAAACCCCCGTCTCATAGCGGAAGTCCTCTCAAGAGGACTGATGAGAAGGATTTAAAGGCTAATTAATCATGTTCAAAATGTCACGCTTAATTAACATTTTGTACCTCTTTAGTTTTCTTTAAGAGGACTTTGGCTATGAGACAGGGGTTTCAACCCCAGGCGGACTTGGAGATAAACTATTGATTCACATCTTGCACCTCTTTAGTTTTCTTTAAGAGGACTTTCTCTATGAGACAGGGGTTTCAACCTCTGGCGGACTATGGGACTAACGACAAATCACGATGATCGACTTTTCAACCTCTGGCGGACTATCGGACTGACGACGAATCCCGGCAATTGTTGCTACAATCAAAAAAACCAACGGCCTCAAAAACTCCCCAATGTTGGATAAAATCTGGCGATTCCTCAAACAATTAATTCAGCGGGTGTTCCGCACTTCTCTACAGCATTTTAGCCCACCCTTACGCCTCCTTGGTAAGGGGGGAGAACAAGAAGGATCAAATCTTTCTTCCCCCCTTAGCAAGGGGGGACAGAGGGGGGTTCCTCCCACTTTGACTGATGCGGAATACGAGGCGGAGTTGATGGAACTTCTCGAAGGGGTGAATGAGGGCTGGGGAAGAGGGGATGTTGCGGAATTCTTACTCGCAAAACGCATTAAAGATGGTGATTTGGCGGCTTGGTTGCAGAGGTTTGGCGATCGATTGTTGGAGGGCGCACACGGGGACACGGCCCCTAGAGATGCGGTGGTATTGCTTCAGGAATTGGCGCGCAGGTTGGAGTTGTTGGGTAGAGTTGCGGGCGGGGAATTGGGAGAGTGCGCGGGGAATGTTGGTAGGGAGATTTTGGTTGAGTTTCCGCTAGCTTCGGTTGAGGGGGATGAGGTTGTTTATGGAGAGGCTGAGGAATGGAAAAAACGAGGTAATGAGCAATATAATTTAGGGGATTTTGAAGGGGCGATCGCATCTTTAGACAAAGCCTTAGAGATCAAACCAGATTATCACGTTGCCTGGTACAGTCGGGGCGTTACACTGGGTAATTTAGGCAGAGTTGAAGATGCGAGATCCTCCGTTGAGTGCGATCGTCCTAATCGCGATCGGCAACAAATGGCGCTAACATAGATTAGCGATTTTAGATAAATCCGCGATTGAAATTGCTTCTTGTCAAACGAAGTCCGCCGACGCGGAGTGAAGAGAGGAGAAGAAAAGAGAGGTAATAAAATGACAACCGTTACTTTAAACTTAGATACTGTCGAACTAACAGACGAACAGTTTTACCGTTTATGCCAGATGAATCGAGATTGGCAATTTGAACGGACACCTAAAGGAGAAATTATCATTATGTCACCCGTAGGCGGAGCCAGCGGCAATCGAGAAGCCTATTTAATTACAGAGTTGGGCTTGTGGAACCGTCAAACGCAGCTAGGGAGAGTGTTTAGTTCTTCCACAATTTTTCGCTTGCCTAATAATGGCGATCGATCGCCTGATGCCGCTTGGGTTAGCTTAGAAAGATGGTCTGCTTTAACAACAGAAGAACAAGAGAAATTTCCGCCAATCTGTCCTGATTTTGTCATAGAATTGCGCTCGCGCCCAGACCCCCTGCGGCCGCTTCAGGAGAAAATGCAGGAGTATCTAAACAGCGGTTTACGCTTGGGTTGGCTAATTAATCCTCAAGACGAACAAGTAGAAAATTATCGCCCTTCTCGCGAAGTAGAGATTGTAGAATTTCCTGTGAGTTTATCGGGAGAAGATGTCTTGCCCGGATTTGTTCTTAATTTGCCGATGATTTGATATTGCCTCAAATTTTTCCTGTTTCCAACTGTATTTCCTTCGGACAAATATCATCATCGTACCAACCAGTCAAAGCCACGGCCAAAGCATCCGCCGCATCGTCGGGTTTCGGAATGTAACCCAACTCCAACTCCCGCGCCACGGCATCTTGCACTTCAGATTTATCCGCATTACCGCGGCCGGTCAAAGCTTGCTTAATTTGAGCCGGCGTAAACTCAAACAGCGGCACTCCACACTGCGCCAATACTAGCGTCAAAACGCCCCGCGCTTGTGCTACAAGTATCGTATTTGCCATTTTGTAAAAGAACAGTTTTTCGGCAATTGCTATATCGGGTTTAATCTGTTCAATTACCTCGTGCAAATCATCGTAAATTGTTTTCAACCGCTGTCCCATTTCCTGTTTTGGCGTTGTTTGTATGACGCCGCAATCAATCATGGAAACGCTGTTTTTATCTTGTTTGCCCGGAACAATTTGACAACTAATTGCCCCGTAGCCAAGATTTGCTAAGCCCGGATCTAATCCTAAAATTCGTTTTTCCATTGCCAGAATTAGTAATTGGGAATGGGAATAAGGTATGAAAATTTGGGAATGCTTCATCACCACCAATTACCCATTACCAATTACCAATTACCATTTACCCCTCAGTTGATTCTAGACCGAATACCCGATCGAACACTTTAGTCACTTTATACCCCGAATCTATTGATTCTAGCGGGTCTTTCCGCAATCGGTGCCGCAAACACAGAGTCATCACCCGGCGAATATCGTTCACTGTGACCTCTGTGCGACTTTCTAAGGCGGTCAAAGCCTTAGCGGCGCGATTCGTCACCAAATCGCCCCGCAGCCCGTCTACGTCCAATTCCGCGCAAACTTGGGAGATCTTTACTCGCAAATCTCGATCGATAGTTACCGATTTCAACCTTTCCTGAGCTTCCACCAACGTCTGCTGCATATCATCTTGTTCTTGCTGATATTTCGCGAGAAACTCCGGCGGATTTTGGTCAAAACTCGATCGCTGTTCGACAATTTCCACTCTTAAATTCGGGTCTTTTACAGTCCGAATTTCTGCGTGCATCCCGAATCTGTCGAGCAACTGCGGCCGCAATTCTCCTTCTTCTGGATTCCCGGAACCGATTAAAATAAACTTAGCCGGGTGGCGGATCGAAATGCCTTCTCTTTCAACAGTATTCCAACCGCTGGCGGCCGAGTCGAGCAAAACATCGACTAAATGATCGTCGAGCAAATTGACTTCATCAACGTACAGAATGCCGCGGTTAGCTTTAGCTAAAAGCCCCGGTTCAAAAGCTTTAACACCTTCCGACAAAGCTTTTTCGATGTCGATCGTACCGCAAACTCGGTCTTCGGTAGCGCCCAAAGGTAAATCTACCATTTGAACTTTCTTGCGGGCGATTTTAACCTCAGTTTGAGATAAAGTGCGATCGCGCACCTCATCACTCATCAAATCTGGATCGCTGGGATGACTGTTAAAAGGATCGTCAGCCACCACCTCAATTTCCGGCAACAAATCAGTGAGGGCCCGGATTGTGGTAGATTTACCAGTACCTCGATCGCCCATAATCATCACCCCGCCAATTTTGGGATCGATGACATTCAACAGCAGCGCCAGTTTCATCTCCTCCTGGCCAACAATTGCAGTGAAGGGAAAAACAGGGCGGCGGGCGGAGGTAGCGGTAACGGTTGGTAGAACGCCCGCATTCAGGTTATTGCTGACTTCGGCAGTAGGACTCACAGGATAACTCAAAATATAATAATTGCTTGTTTATTGTAGGGGATAAGCGATTGCCTAGGGCGATCGCATTTGTAGGGTGCCGACGGAGCACAGAGTCCCTTCAACACCACAGCGCAACGCCAGATTTGCTGCATTTACATTGTAGGTTTGGCCGGGCAGGATGCCCACCCCACAAGAGTTTGAAGCAAAATCACCAGGTGAATTCAATGCGGGTAGCTTTCAAATTTTGGGCGATCGACAACCCTAATGTAAACTTATGTAACGATTTCCCGCGATACGCATAAAAGCGTCAACTCCCCCCAGATAGATAATTTAAAGCACTTTCAAGCAACTATTTTTCGGGGGTAGTATGACTGAACGCAACATCGGGGCATTGACTGGCACCACAAGCTACACCGGTAGTGTGGACACTACAAATATCTTTGACCTTTACAAATTTAACATCAACAGTCCGGGAAGTTTCAAACTGTCGATCGACGGTTTGAACGGGAATGCCGACATATTTTTATTAAACTCTAGCGGCGCCACACTTTCCAGTTCCACCAACGCGGGAACCAGTGCAGAAACAATTAGCGCTGACAGCTTAGTAGCCGGAGAGTATTCAGTTAAAGTTTTGCAAATCACTGGCGACATCAAATACACGCTGAATTTAGCACCAACTAGCAGTCAAAAATCATCCGAAGCAGACACCCTCATCGGTGCAAAATCAGATTCTCCACTTCCCTCAAACAGCGCCGCAACTTCGGAAAAACCGACTGCAAACAAAGATGTAATTACAGGAACTCCTGTTGATGACAAAACTGTCACCGCAGAAACAACATCAACAACTACCGACAAAGCAGTCACAACCAGCTCCGAAACAACTCTCACATCTGAACCTGAAAAACCTGTTACAGCGACTGAATCTACGGTTGAAACAACATCAGCCACTACCGATAAACCAGTCTCTACAGACTCCGAAACAACTCTCACATCTGAGCCCAAAGAACCTGTAGCAACGACTGAATTGGCTAGCGGAAAACTACCAATAGAAGAGACTAAATTTCCACCAGACACACCAACCGATTCGGTAATTTCAACCGCCGAAAAAGCCAGCGAAACTGCTGCAACAAACAATCTAAATAGCACAGCCGCCGCCAAAACAGATTCAGTTGCAGGCGGAACAGTTGCCACTCAAGAACCAAAAACAGGCGAGACTTTAGTTGCTATTTCCCCAGATACCAGCAAGCCAGGGGACGAAACAAATACTGACACTAGCAACGGGGAAGAAACAAATAAAGAGAATACCACTACTAGCTTAGCAACAACTGAAACACAAAAAGAACCAGAACCGACTACGGACAAAAATTTAAATTCTCCCTTTACATCGGGGATATTTACTACGGATCAAACTGGTCGCCTCAGTGTAGACTACACATTTGATGGCGGGATGTTCCAAGGTGAGTTAGCTATTTTTAGTTTAGACGATTTAGACAAATTTGAACCAGGTTCAGAAGCATTCATAAAAGAAGTAGCCGCGCGTTCTTTAAGTAACTCTGTGAAAGGTCATGTAGTGATTAATGATGCTACAGAAGGTGCGAGGTTTTCCGGTTTGTTACGAGAGAGTAATGCCAACGAAGGAGCCTACTTAGGAGTCAAGAGTTTTGCCGTAACTGCTGGGGGTAAATATGGGGTGATGTTGGTACCCAACGGTAGTGTCAAATTCGTCTACGATAATCCGACTGTTGGGGGCAATAAACGTCCTTTATTTTCTATGGCAATGGCGAATCCTGTGGAGGGATTTCACTTTGGTCAAATTGCGGATCTGACGGGGGAAGGTAATACCTTTATCATGGAGGATATGCGGTTAGATGCAGGGAGTGACAGGGATTACAACGATATCATTTTCCAAGTGCGGGGGGCGACGGCAACTACTGCTTTGGTGGATAGTGTGATTAACCCGGATAAAGAGTGGCGGGAAACTGATTTAGGCAAGGCACTTATTACTTATGCGAAACCTTACATTACCCGGGAACCAAAACCAAATGTAGATGCTGACTTATCGAATTTAGTTGATGAGTTAGAAACGGAAATTCTGAATCCATCTACTTCAGAGAAAGAGACTCCAAAAACTCCAGCGCCTGCCACAAATACCGACAAAGATACTACTGATGCAACGCCAGTTGAAACAACGGATCGGGTAGATACAAAGCCTACTACTCCAGCGGTGACGACTGAGGAAGAAGTCAAAGACACTGCGAATAATTCTGGTAATTCTACTAAAGTTGAAACAACGGATCAGGTAGATGCAAAGCCTACTACTCCAGCAGTGACGACTGAGGAAGAAGTCAAAGATATTGGGAATAATTCTGGTAATTCGACTAAGGTTGAAACAACCGACAAAGTAGATACAAAGCCTACTATTCCAGCAGTGACGACTGAGGAAGAAGTCAAAGATAGTGCGAATAATTCTGGTGATTCGACTAAGGTTGAAACAACCGACAAGGTAGATACAAAGGCAACGGCAGGTGCGACAACTACACCAACTGCTGGCAAAGATACTGTGGCGGATGCGACGGAAAAATTACCAATTGAAAAAACGCCTCTTCCCGCAGCGACAACTGAGGTAAAAGACCAAGTTTCCGAAGCATCAGCAACGCCAACTTTGCCAGCCAAATCTACTGTTGAGACGGAAGTTGCTGCGACGACACCAACGGAGAAAGTAGAGACAAACCCCGAAGTTTTGCCAGGGAAAACCCCGTCGAAAATAGAGACAAAACCGGAAGTTTTGCCAGCGGAAAGTCTGACGAAAGTAGAAACAAAACCGGAAGTGTTGCCAGCGGAAAACCCGGCGGAAGAGGAACCGAAGCAGGCTTTAGTAACTGATGTAGAGAAAACAGAAACTACTAAAGTTGTTGTAGTCGCAAATCCTGTAGAGTCGGTGAAGGAAAGTCAGCTAACAGAGGTGGTGGAGAGTAAAGAAACTACTGAATTTAAGCCGTCATTGCCGCTGAAACAGACAGATTTGGAAAGTATGCCAGTGACGACTGCTAACAAGAGTGAACAGTCGCAGATGAAGGAAATAGTTTCTGAGACTCCGGCTGTTAGTGAGGTGGTGATTCCCAAAGAGTCTTTGCCGAGTTTGCCGATAGTTGATGAATCAACTGAGGAGGATTCCGCTACTGTTGAAAATCCCCAGCCATCTATTGATGTTTTTCCCACAGGTTCTGAAGTAGATTATTCTATTTCTGCGAATTTGGTAGCGCGATTGGAAAGCATTAAACAAAGTTTGACTAACTTGGGAAGTGCCGACGATCCGGGTGGGAATAGCAGCAACGAGACTTTGATTGCCCGTTTGGAAAGCGTGACTCAAAAGTTGATGGCTTTCAATGAATCAACTACTGTTTCCGATAATATTGTGGCTTTAGTCGATCGCCTGGAAGAGACGGTTGATCGACTAACCATACCGCCCATCCAGCCGCCATTACCGTCGATTGAGACAGCACAATTCGATTTTCCTGCTGCCGATCAGCCGATAATCGGAGTCATTGACACGGGATTTGCTGGCAACAATCCTGATATTGACTACTCGCGAATTACCTGGGGACAAGACAGGGTAGATGGCGATGCTGACTCCAGATTGGAACCTGGTAAAGGCAACGAACATGGCACTCATGTTTTAGGAATTATTGCCGCCACTCAAAACAACGGTGTTGGTATTGACGGCATTAATGAAAAAGCACCTATTTGGGCTGGAAGGGCGATCGGTTCTGGAAAATGGGCAGATTCTTTAGTTGAATATGTTGATTTTGTCAAGACTTCCGGGAAAAAGAATGCAGTCATTAATTTGAGTATGGATCTTACTCAAGTTAATTCCGATGGTACGACCACAACTCGCTATGAATTGACACCACAAGAACGATCGGCGATCGAATATGCTCGTCAAAATGGAGTAATGATGGTAGTCGCGGCTGGTAACGACGGTGGCGTCATGTCTGCCTTGGGTCAAGCTTCCCAAGAATTTGACAATATCATTACTGTTGGTTCAGCCGATCGGGTTAATGATGAAATTGCACTTTCCAAAGCTTACGATCGCACAAATTATTCCAGCTACGGTCAAGGTTTAGATATCGTAGCCCCTGGAGGAACTGTTGACAATCCACAATTATCAACAGTTGGAGATGGAGTTGGCTTCATGGCAGGGACTTCGGCAGCAACAGCAAAAGTCACCGGTGCTGTATCTCAAGTATGGGCTGCAAATCCCAATTTGAGCTTCCGTCAAGTGATTGAAATTCTGAAGCAAACTGCAACGGATTTGAAGACAACAGATTGGGATAGCGAAACCGGTGCAGGGTTGCTGAATATCGAAGCGTCAGTAGCTTTGGCTTTAGCCACAACAGGCGAAAAATATGCTACTCCAGCAATTGAAATTATTGGAGGTTGGAGTGGAGAAGGAGAGGTGACACCGACAGAACGAGCTTCTGCTAATCCCTTCTGGCCAACTGTCGAACCAACTAACTTTTCTGCTTCGGTGATGGCAACAATTGGCGCGAATGTACGATCGGGCCCCGGAACTAATTTTGCGATCGTGGGTAGCTATCCTTATCAATCAACTATCCAATTTAACGGCTGGACTTATGGCGAACGGATTAATGACCTTCAGCTAGGAACGCCGGATGAGCGTTGGTATCGGATCGCAGGCACAAATAACTGGATAGCAAGTGCAATTGTTAACGGCAATGCACCCGGATCTACCCCGTTGCCACTCCCCACACCAACACCAACACCAACACCAACACCAACACCAACACCAACACCAACACCAA
>JAUBOM010000099.1:14098-29333 GCA_036700245.1 Microcoleus vaginatus BM001213989 | reverse complement strand
TTTCTATTATTAACGGTATCCTTAACGTTTGTAAAGCGTTTTAGCGACAGTTAAAATGATGCGGGTAATAAGCTGAGGTTATGTTGAGCCTACGAGTACCCGCCTGGGGCATTATTGACTGTCAACTTTGCTCTCAATGATTTGCTGAACCTGTGAGGGTACGTTGGACAAGAAATTCAGCCCCGTCTCCCGCTCTACAAGATCCACCGAAACTCGAAAGCTTTTCCATCCCGAACCCTTGACGCTACTGTCGTTGGGCATCATCACAGCGATCGCCCCCGAAGTGTTTGCGTCAACGGACTGCATCCCCAATCCTTGTCTATCGAGCACCGCAATAATTTTCCAATTCTTAGCCGACACTGCAATCTTTTCTTTTCTGCCGATGCTGCCTTTCCTCCCGTAGGGCCCAGCCGGAGATGTAAAGTTCTTTGCCCGGCGTTCCACCAATTCCCGGCAATACTCTTCTAAGTCGCCCCACACACCTCTGTTGAGTTCTGGCACTTGGGGCATTATATTGGACATCAAAAAGGTAGCGCTGTTATCGGCTTCGTTGCGGGTGCGATCGGCATTCTCGTGCAATGTATCCCCTGTTGTAGTCGCGGACGGTGTAATCGGTCGATCGCACTTTGTACGCTTCAGCGGGGAGAGCATCGTCTGGGCGGAAGTTGTCCTGGCGATCTGCTGCCCCCATTCAAGATTTATTGAGCTGCTATGAAACCCAGTGGCAGTGTGAGTTTTGCTGTTGTAGGAAAGCACCTACTGCGGAAAGTTCCGTCTTACAGTTTTGAAAATCGTATTTGAAAATAGTAAGACATATATCAAAGATGGTAATACAAAAGTGTCATATATGCGTAAGACATATCACAAATAACCGTAAGACTATTTGTGCTTGTACGTCTTACTAAAATCAATTTTTGTCTTACGGATGAGTAAAATATTGTAAGATGTAAAGAAGATATGTGTCAGACAACTAACTCCTGCACAAATGTAGCTAGGATAGTTATTTATTTACTTAGTTTTACTTGATATTACTAAACTCTATGACACTGGCTAACTCCTTATATGTTGGGCTTCTTGCTGTTTTAGCTCAAGCGTGAACTTGAGCAAATTTGGTACTCATCATTGGAGTTATGGTTTTGGTGTTTTGTGTACTTTACCGAAGCTGTAGTGTTTTAGTTGGGTCTTTCCGAGCGGTCTTACATTTTGTCTTACTGTTTCGTAAGATAAATGTAAGACTATTTTGTATTTTGTCTTACAAATGAAGCTTTTTGTCTTACTACAAATCTCTACAGTAAAACCAAGGTAAGAAGTAAGTTAGACAAAATATGGTTATATTTCCGCTGCCCTTCGGACTTGTTGCAAGCGCTCAATAAGATAGGTAAGGAGCGCTACCCGACCACTACAAAACACACAAAGACAAGGGAACGGGCGATCGGTCGCTCAAACCGCTAAGATTCCCGAAGAATGGGAGGTTAAGGGCGATCGGCGATCGGTTGGCTTCAGCGCTCGATCATGTCCGTACCAAGCGTGTGGTGGTTTGAGAGTTGGTCTAATGCGGTTGAATGATGATGAGGCAAGTGCTGGCTGGTGAGCGATCGTAAATTCCGAAGGCGGTTGGTTTTAGTCTGAACTTTCCCCTGCAAATATTACTTGCATAGACGAGCGAAGCCTTTCATCGCAAAGATTTTAATTGAAGTACAAGCAGCAGATAGATTTTGGGTGCATATCTCCAGCAAAACCATATCCAAGCTAAAGTGATAATCGTCCTAATTTTTAGAATTATCTATGGGACAAGAAAGCACAATCAGATTGAATTTGTGAATATGATTGTGGATTACCTAACCGCACATGGCGCAATAGATGCAGCCATCCTTTATGAATCCCCATTTACCGACATTACGCCACAGGGGCCAGACGGATTATTTACCTCGACTCAGGTAGATGAATTATTTTCTATTCTTGAAGAAGTTTCTACACGGGCTGCTGCATAAGGCACAGTAGTAAAACCTGGGGCGTTACAAATAATCTTGGCTGAAGCCCGATTGTGATTGCAGTGAGCCCTGGCTTTTGGTATTGAGGAACGCAGGGAGTGGCAGTTTCCCCCGCCCTTGAATGTTTAAACCAAAGATAGCCAGCGATCGCCCAAGTCGGTATGGAGAATCACCGCCGTTGCTAAAAGTAACAAACACGGGATTTTTAGTAGTGCAGTCTAAAAAAGTGTACGGTACGTCCAAGTTCACCCCCACCCTGCCACCTCATCTGTCGCACTCCCTGGGATCTGTAACCACCAACCTTTCAGATTTTCCTGAGTCGGAGCAAAAACGCGCCACAGTCCAATCCCTCCACCGCCCACAAGGAGCAACACGAGCAATAACCAAGGGGACGATCGCCGACAAGAAGCAGACTCTGAATGGATTTGAAGATTGGTGTTTGAAGAAGGTTGTAATTCAGATGATTCCATAGTTTACTCATGATTTATCGCCAAGGAGTTTTGCTATCAGCCACCAGTAGTTAGCTGATAGCAAAATGTTTAGAAATCAAGCATTTGAAACAAAAATCTGTTTCTCTGCTTCAGAAACGAAAGATGCGAGTATAACTATTCCACGTTTACCCAAAAATCAGCCGTGACAATTTGACCATTACGATTGAACTGCCCCCAAAGCTTATATTTTCCTGGTTGGGGGAAACTGGTCATAAAGTGAACCTCTCCTGCTGGAGTATCTTTCAAGGCATGAGCATGAATATAGTCGGCCTTTGTCAACGGTGATGACTGCTTGAGGATAACTAAGTGTCCTCTTTCCCCTAAATAGGGCTGTAAATCCTTCAGCGGTTGGTTGCTAC
This sequence comes from Microcoleus vaginatus BM001213989, assembly GCA_036700245.1. Taxonomy (GTDB): domain Bacteria; phylum Cyanobacteriota; class Cyanobacteriia; order Cyanobacteriales; family Microcoleaceae; genus Microcoleus. The sequence continues at coordinate 26,492 of JAUBOM010000099.1, read as the reverse complement.
TAGCATCTTGCAAATTGAAAATTAAGTTAACTCCTTGTCCTGCTTTTATTTGAGGTTGAGAAAACGTGAGGTTAGCCTTAGTATTTCCCAAAGTTTTGGTGGTAGCCATGTCAACTTTTGACCGAGCTAAAACTTGACCAGGAACTTGCATTTTTAAGACAGAAATTTGTTCTGAATTTTCGGCTGATTTGTAATCACTGAACAGCGTGTAACCACCTGAGCCAGGAAAATCAGTTTGAACTTCAAAGCGTCCATTTCCTTTATAGGTGGGGTGAATATGATTGAAATATTGGAGGTCATCGCTAACGACAATCAGGTGCATTAATTGTTCTTGGAATTTATCAAAATCAGAAATAGACTTTCCCTCTTTGTTTTGAACTTCAATTACCAAAGGTACGGGAGTTTTGGGCGCGATATAGGAGGGAACTGTCAGCTTAGCAATAGCATTTGCAGGCTCGGCATCGGAATGCCCTGAATGATCACCATGATGATGTTGTTCTCCCGCGTCATGGGTTTTGGAATCCTCCATGTTATGACCATCATGAAGATTTTTATTAGCTCCTGACGTCTGGACATTATCCATTACATGACCCTCGTGAGAACTTGTATTTGCCACTTGTGAGGCAGAAGAAGTTGATGTTTCGCCAGATTTTGTGCTTGAGGGTGAGAAGCAACTTTGAGCTAGAATGAGAGTTGAAGTGATAGCAATTGCAGTTAAAAATGGCTTCATTGTTTTCTCCAGTTAGTAAACTTGAGGTTGTCGATTTATCAGGGGTTCAGACTTTGCTGTTCTCGTTTGGAGTTTTTAGTTAAGGGCATTCTTGTAAATGAATCCTCTAAACTACTGATAAACTCCACCGTTAAGATGAATATTTAGGATTGGCGGCTAGCCAAAAGCTAACCGCTGGCAGGAAAAAAACTAAAAGATTTACACGGATGGATAGCCAGCCGCAGCTATTGCTTCTTTGATTGCTGTTTCGGAGGCTTGAGTTTCTATGCTGACAAGTTTGGTTTTTGGATTGGCTTGAACCGAGGCAGTAGAATCAAGCGTTTGAATAACTTTGGTGATAGCATTCACGCAAGCATAACAAGCCAGTTTAGGAACACTTAGTTGCAGTACCATAGCCTTCAATTTCTAATCGATGGTGATTAATGGGTGAAATTTGTTGAGTAAATCAATCGTGAATTTACTCAACCTAATAACAGCTTAAATTCTCTATTCGACTGGAGAGTCAAGGGGTAGCGAAAAATTTTTGACAAATTTTTTCAGAATACACCGATATATAAGTAGGTAGGCGGGAAAAATTATCTTTATGTAACGAAACATTAAGTGTGGTGATTGGATTTAAATTTAACACGTTGGGTACGGTAGTTTTTCTTTCTCCTCTATCTAACTTCTACTCCCTGAATTACGGCGTAGGCAAGCTCTAGCTCATTGTCAAATATTTGCCCTGCTAATTCATCTTTTTTAATGTGTTGCAACTCTAATATTTAGGCATAAAATATATAAACCCTGATTTTCCCACTTTGACCATAACTGTTGAACTTGCCTTAATCAGTGTATGGGGCCGTTGTCTTGAGCGATATTATTTTTTGATAAGAAATCAGTGTGTCAACTTCTATAACCTCCGTTGACACACCGATCGAAACAATTAAGTTATAGAAGAATTTACTCTTTTTGAATCAGAGGACAAATGATGGAATCAACCTTTTCTAGTAAGGTGGGCGAACCTGAAAGTAATCCTTCCAACTCTAGTTTGAGGATAAGTAGTTGCTGAATTTGTAGATCGATAGCGAGCAGTTTATCTTGCAACTTGACTTTGATGTGTTCACAAGGCAACTCTCCCCCATCGTGAACCGTCAATAATTCTTGAATCTCGGCTAAACTTAATCCCAAAGTTTGGGCGCGTTTAATAAAGCTTAGCCGAGTCAAAATATCAGAATTAAATAATCTATATTTCCCTTCGGTTCTGCCTGATGCCTTGATTAAACCGAGTTCCTCATAGTAGCGAATGGTTTTGATCGGTACGCCGCTTTCCTTCGCAACTAAACCAATGAGTTTTTGCTTTTCTTGGACTAACATACTCATTTCCTCTATTGAATCCAACTCTAAGCTTATGATAAACTCTCCAGTGGGATGGAGAGTCAAGAGGGGCTAGACATTTTTTTGAATGACAGAGTGGCGATCGCCTGAATGTCGCAACTTTGTGTAGCAGTAGGCGTCTGGACAAACCATTCGAGCGATCGCACTTGGTTGACGGTCAGTTATTTAAGGCTTGAGCAGCCATTTCATCTGGGTCAGAGACGTTAGCGGCTTGCACTTCTATGGTACCGCGAAACATATTCATGCCACAACTAAAAGTGTGTTTTCCCACGTCTTCGGGAGTGAATTCAATGGTTGTTACTTGATTCAAAGACAAATCGGTAGCAATGCCAAAATCTGGAATCAACACTTTCGCTAAACAACCACTAGAAGTTTTACGTAAAAAGTGGAGTTGAACGGGTTTACCTGCTTTAACTACCAGATGATTGGGCGTGTAGCCTTTGTTAGCCATGATAGTCACTTTCTGGATGCCCTGGTCAACAGTTGGATTGATTTGCATAGCTTCAGCGTCAATTATTGTTTCAGGCTGATGTGTTGACATGGATGAATTGAACTGGGATTCTGTTAGTGTTTGAGGTTCCTCGAACCCCGTTGATTCAAGTTGTGGGTCTTCGGCGGCAATAATTTCGCCTCGAAACATATTCATGCCACAGCTAAAGACATAACTGCCAGCTTTTTTAGGTGTGAATTCAACAGAGGTTACTTGATTCAGATGCAAATCTGCTGCAATATGAAAATCTGGAATTAAGACTTGTTCCAAACAACTGCTAGGATCTTGGCGGTGAAAGTTAAGACGCACTGGTTGTCCAGCTTGCACAACAATGCGGCTGGGTTCATAACCACCATCAACGGTGACGGTTACTTCTTGAATTCCTCCACTGGCTGTAACTGCTTTCTGAGATTTGGGTTTGCTAAGGAGAAACCACCAAAGTTCTAAACTAATCAATCCGAGTCCAGCCAAAGTAACTAAAATCTTGTTACTTAAGGGTTGTTCAATGCGATGAAACTGACTTCTTTGCTGTGTTTGAGTTGGGTGTGTTTCATGGGTATTTTGCGCTATTCCTTCACCAGATAACATTCCTAGTACAACCCCGAGACTAGCAATAGTACCGATAATTGTTGTTTTGTCGCTCATTTGAAAACCTCCTAAAAAATACACAAGATTATGGGAGTAAGAGCGGGTTTTGAACAAAGGTATTTAGTAAATTTCCTTCGTAATTGACTAAACCCGCGCTATCGTTCGATGTTTCATTCATCAGAGTGCAAAAATAGGCTACGTTAACACTCCAAAAATTGAACCGGAAATTACCCCAAGCAGAAATCCAAATCCTGCTAATGTTCCTAGAAATGTAAGTTGCTTGTTCATCATTATTTTCTCTTAAGCACGAATCAAATTAGCCAACATTTTTGGGTCGAAAGTTACGGAGACGCAACGCATTTGTTACTACAGAAACGGAACTAAATGCCATTGCTGCCCCGGCAATAATTGGATTGAGGAGCCATCCAAAAATCGGGAAAAGAATTCCGGCGGCGATGGGAATGCCTGCCACATTGTAGACAAAGGCAAAAAACAGATTTTGTTTGATGTTTTGGATCGTAGCGCGAGACAGTTGGATGGCAGTAACAATGCCTTGTAAGTCACCAGAAATTAGAGTGATATCGCTAGCTGCGATCGCGACATCTGTTCCTGTGCCAATTGCCATGCCTACGTCAGCTTGAGCAAGTGCAGGTGCATCATTGATTCCATCCCCCACCATTGCGACAATTTTTCCCTCTGCCTGAAGATTTTCGATTTGAGCGACTTTTTGATCGGGACGAACTTCTGCAATAACTCGTTTGATGCCGACTTCCTGCGCTATGACTTCCGCCGTGCGACGGTTATCACCTGTTAGCATTACCACTTCTAATCCCATCTTTTGTAAAGTGCGAATTGCGACAACAGAAGATGGTTTCACGGCATCGGCAATACCCATAATTCCTTCTACTTTGCCATTCACGGCAATCCAGATAACCGTCTTACCGAGATATTCCAATCGATCCCACGGTGGCTGCAAACTACTGGTATCAATTCCTAATTCGTTCATCCAACGATGAGTTCCAATTTGCACCCATTGATTGGATACATACCCTTGCACACCACTGCCTGCGTGAGCCTCGAACTCCCGTGAATCCGTCAACTCCACTCCTTGAGATTGGGCATATTGCACCACCGCTTCTGCCAGAGGATGTTCTGAATTCCGTTCGACGGATGCAGCGAGGCGCAGAATTTTTAGCTCGTTACCATTGGCGGTACCATTAACCGTTATAAAGTCCGTTACAGTGGGTTTACCTTGGGTAATCGTGCCTGTTTTGTCTAAAACAACAGTTTGCAGTTTGTGCGCTAGTTCTAAACTATCTGCACCTTTAATCAAAATTCCGTTTTCTGCGCCTTTACCTGTACCCACCATGATCGAGGTTGGCGTGGCTAAGCCAAGCGCACAGGGACAAGCAATAATCAGCACGCCCACGGTGGTAATCAATGCCATTGTGACGTTGCCCATGATGTTGTACCAGATGATGAAGGTAGCGATGGCAATGGCAATCACAACAGGGACAAACCATCCCGTAACGCGATCGGCTAATCGCTGAATCGGTGCCTTGGAGCCTTGCGCTTGCTGCACCAGTTTAACGATTTGCGCCAAAAACGTATCTTTACCCACTCGTGTGGCTCGAAATTTGAAGCTTCCAGTCTTGTTGATAGTCGCTCCAATCACTTCATCACCAGGCTGCTTTTTCACGGGTACACTTTCACCCGTCACCATTGCCTCATCAATCGTTGAGGAGCCATCAATAATCTCGCCATCCACGGGAATCTTTTCACCCGGACGAACTAGAATGACATCTCCCAACACTACCTCAGCGATGGGAATGTCCACCTCTCGTCCATTACGAATTACCCGCGCCGTTTTTGCCTGCAAACCCATAAGAGAACGAATTGCTTCTGAGGTTTGTCCCTTAGCGCGGTTTTCCAACAGTCGTCCTAGCAAGAGCAATGCAACAATTACAGATGCCGCTTCAAAGTACACATCTGGTTTAAGACCCTGACTGATAAACCACTGGGGAGAGAAGGTGGGAAATAGAGAATAGAGGTAAGCTGCCCCTGTCCCGATCGCTACTAGCGTATCCATTGTCGCCGTATGACGCTTCAAGGCTTTCCAGGCATTGATGTAGAAAGACCTACCCGCCCAAAACAATACTGGAGTAGTGAGTACAAGTTGTAGCCAGGGATGGTGCAGCCACATGGGAATAAAGGGAATAGCCAATCCCGTCATCGCAGGCAGCGAGCCAATCACGATAACGGCACTGATAATACCGCTAACCCACACCTTGCGGGTCAAGTCCTGATTTTCACTTTGCCGCGCCTGCCGTTCTGCATCATCTTCTGGGGCAAGTACATCATCTTGCATCGGCAGAGCAGAATATCCAGTCGCATCCACGGCATCCTGAATCGCTGCTACATCAGTTTGGCTGGGATTATATGTAACGCTGGCTTGTTCAGCTCCAAAGTTAACATTGCACGTCTCAACTCCCGGAACTGAGCGGATTGCCTCTTCGATGTTACTTGCACAAGAGGCACAACTCATGCCTCGCAGTTTCATAGTGGCGTTTTCCATACAAAACCTCCTTATTTTCATCCTTAAAATGGGTCTGAGAAATCTTTAGTGACAGGTAACGGGATAACCTGCCGTTGTAATTGCCTTTGTAATGGCGGCTTCAGATGCTTGAGTTTGGATATTGACCAGTTTGGTCTTGGGAGCTGCCTGAACATTTGCGGCAGCATCTACTGTGTTGATGGCTTTGGTAATGGTTTCGTCGCAAGCTGAACACGCCATGTTAAAGACTTTTAGCTGTAGTCATGGTTGTATTTCTCCTTTCCTTTGAGGGGTTAATCCTATCTTGCAGTATCCAGTCCACTGGAGTGTCAAGGGGGAATGAAAAGAAATTTTTGAGAACCTCTAAAAAGGAGAAATCAACACCCTGGGCACCATGATCTGCTGTCTCTTGAATCCCTAGGGCGTGTTTTCAAAGTCGGTGTATCCTAGATTGGGGCGACGATGTTTAGTTTTAAAACTTGTTGTTTAAGTCCCGCTAGCATGAAAAAGCGATCGCCACTCTCGGATTACAGCGATCGCACAATATCAAGAGAATCCTTACCCCTACGCCTCTTCTTTTAACCCATCTTCCAGTAACATCCGCACAATATCCACTTTCTTGCGTCCCGTCTTTGCTGCCAACATCGACAGTTTGCGGTGCAGAGTTTCGGACATATCCACGGTAAACCTGACCGTCGCTTCTTTATCCGGTGCTTGCAGTTTGCTCATAAGGCTAGGCTCCTTTGATTGAATAGGTACAGGTTCTGGTGCCAATGCGAACCGCGGAGGTGGTGTAGCGACTGGCAATGCAGCTTCCGGTGTTATGGGTGTTGGCAGTATTTCGGCAGCCTGGGATACTTGGGGTGCTGGCGATACAAGTTCTGGTGGTGTTGGTGATGCAGCTTCGTTTGTACCGAAAACAAATTCTTCCATCGCGCTACCAAGCGGTTTGCGTTTCTTGGTGTTCATTTCAACGCTCCCATGATTTCCTTAAACAGTCGGCTGTACTCTTTCGCAGAATATGAGGCAGGTTGACCGCCCAAATCCCACACCGTAGCTGCTTGACCCGAAGAATCAGCAATCACTTGTTTTTGGTGAACGACTGATTTGAGCACGGCTTGATGGTGGGTGTAAGTTTTTCCAACAACTCCATTGCTTCGGTTTTGAGCTTCGTTCCTTTCACCGCACGACTGAGAAACATCACCGCTTGGGGTGGGCCTTGTCTTACTGATTGAGCTTGTTTGATGAGTCTCACCGCATCGGCTGCTGATTGTACGTCGATACCACTTGAATGAATTTCAGTCCAACAACACCCAATTTGTAAACTCCAATTCCTTCTCCCTCATGCGTTACAGCGTCATCGCCACAAAATTAGAGACTTGATGGCAGGCAAAAACACGCCCCTAATCAACGAATTACTGATACAAGCCAGTAAAAACATTCAAAACATAGAGTCAAGCATTTCGGTAACGTCTTGTTGGTCGCGGCCCCGATTGTCATCGTATATCATGAGCGTGTTTAAATTCCTGTGCCTGCTTAACTTCTGCACCTTTCGCACATCCCCATCTGTTGCGTCCAGTGCCGCCGTGATAGCTGAGTGTCGGATGCGGTGAGGCGACATCTGTTTTTTAATACCAGCTTTTTCGCTGTGACGGACAACCATCTTGCAGATACCATCGCCACTAAGTCTGTGTCCGCTGTGGGCGGAGTCAAGTGCTATAAAAAGCGGGCTATCGTGCGAGAAACTTCCCCTTTCCTCCAACCAATCGGCGATCGCCTGCACTGTCGCAGAACCCAAATCGATCGTCTCAGCTTGCGTACCGCGTCCCTTACCAAGAATTCGCAAAGTCTTACCGGCCGGGTCAAAGTCACAAACACTCAACTGACTGATTTCGTTTCGCCGCAGAGCATTACCCCACAGCAGGCGCAACAAAGCATAGTCCCGCTTGCCTGCTAGAGTTGCCAGATCGCACTGCTGCAAAATTCGCTCAAAAGTTGGTCGGTCAACACCCGTTGTATCGCGGTAGCCGACAATTTTCTCCCCCTTGATATCCTCCAAACTGTAATGGCACGCACCGAGCTTACGGCCCATTTCCACCAACGACTTGACAGCCGCCAGCCGCCGATTAACAGTCGCTTCCTTAAGTCCCTTGTCAATCAGCTTAGCTTTGTACTTCAACACCACCGACACGGCCTGACGCTCTTCGAGGTGTAGGAATTCCAAAACGTTATCAGGCACGGCGGGCGTGCCCGTCATAGTTTGTAGAAAGTCATTGACATCGCGCTCATAGGCGCGGCGGGTGTTTTCGGAGCGCTTGTCGGCGAGTAATTGTTTGAGCACGTCGGGGTCAGTATCTAAAGTATCGAAATACCTCTCAATTTTGGCATCGAGGGAAGCTTCCAGGCGGGCTATCGACAGTTCTGGTTTATTCATTTTATGCCTTGGATAATGTTTATTTACAGCGTTCATGTTAGTCGCCGTTCTGAAATTTTTTTGACAAGTTTGGATATGCACTTGGCAGAAAATTCAGTTAGCAATAAGAACAACAAAGCTAGTCATGAATTTAGCGAGAAATCTTCACTACTCCTGGAGTCCTACCAAAAGGCTGTTCCTAAATTGTTGGGAAAGGCAGAGAGCTGTTTGGAAGAAGCAATTGACTTGATAAATCTTGTTGTCTCTGCCAGTGAAGCAGGGGGCGAAAATGGGTAAAAATTATCGACGCATTGAGCAACTCAAAGCGATCGCCTTTGACTGTGGCTTTGGCAACGAAGACGCCAAGCTGTTCGGTAAGCTCAGCAAAACTGCTACCTGGGAAGCAATGCTGGAAACTTACGGCGTTCCCTTTCCAGCAGACAACAGTAGTTTAGACACACAAGACACAGAAGAAAGCGACTGATGAAAACGTGGGCCGGGGGGGGTGGCTGGGCTATGGCCTCCCCCCCCGGCCGCGCTCTCAGAATTTCAAGCGCCGCAGGCACCGGGTCTGAGTAATACCCGGTATAAACACAAAAAAGAAAAATATAATCCTTAAGCAGTCTTTATATAAAGGATTGAGAGATTTTGAATTTGTAACAACAATATGAGAATAAAAACACCCAAAAAAACACTTATAAACCATGAGCTATAAGCGTTTCAAGCAATTCACCCCCCCCCAATTGACCCATTTTGATATTTTTTGATGTTCCCCCCCTTCAAAAGCCAGCGCAGAGGGGAGGCTCAGTCAAGGGGGGAAAGAGAAATTCGTGACGAGCTTAGCTTTCAGGCGAGCTAGGGGTCAGAGAAGAAAAAAACAAGCTCAGTATCGCCTGAAAGCTTAGCGAGTAGAATTTCTCGAACCCTTGACGGAGTACCTCGGAGCGGAAAATAAGAAGGGGGAAGATCAAAATGCGATCGGGTAAGCCATAGAATATTAATTGCTGGAACCAAGCCTGGGCGACTGGGCTCATCCAGATGGGAAGAAGCTTTAGAAGTGGCTTTAGCATTCCCAAAAAAAATGGCCGCTGTTTGGGCGGGCCACATCAAAAAATTTATTCAATTTCAGTCTATCAGCGCACGTGTTGCGGCGCAAACCTATCCGATAACCCGCCCAAACAAAAGCGGTCATACTCAACCCCAGCAAGTGAGTGAAGTATGACCTCGGTTTTCGATTTACACTATCCAGACCAAGTATCCAATTCCGGTATCTGCGACCAAATTAAAGCTATCTGGGAAATAGGGTCGGGTGTTGACCCCAAACTCGTTGCCCTCAACGTTGGCTGGCTCAGTGGCGCTGACTTGTTTGACTTTCTGTACCCAAACCCGAAACGCATCAACAGCGGAAGACTTAACGAGCGCTACCTCAAACTATGGTACAAATGCGAGCAAGCTGCGGGCTGGCTGTGTGACAGACGTTTTCGGCAGACCAGTGGCGACCCGATTAATGTGGACAAAAAGGGGCGAGTGCAGCGCTATTTCAACCCTGAAGGAGGCAAAGCACCGATCACCTTCCTGAGAGTGCCACTGCATATCTGGCAGAAAGTCGCAGAACGTAACGGCAAGTCAATGCCCGAACACATAGAGTTAACGGATGACGGGGAAGCGCTCGGGTTTTGGGATTGGGTACGAAGCGAGGGAATACCTGTTGTATTGACTGAAGGCGAGAAAAAAGCTGGTTGCTTACTCACTCATGGGTTTGCAGCTATTTCTATCCCCGGCATCAACATGGGATATAGGTCAATAGAAAAAGACGGTTTCGGTAGAACTACCCTGAGAAAGCTTCACCCCGAACTCCAACCTTTTAACGATGGCCGCGAAATTACGATCGCGTTTGACCACCGACCCGGCGACTACTTTCAATCCCCTGAATGGCAAGCAGCGGACGTTACTAGCTGGCTGTTAAAGGATTCTCAAGTTCGCATAGCAATACTTCCTGGCCCACAAAAAGCAGTTGACGATTTTGCAGTTGCTGGGGGTGACCTTGAAAAACTCATCACTAACGCTGAACCAATTGAGAAAATCAGGGCCCGTAAACTTTGGGGACTGAGAAAGTATGAGATTGCTTGGCAAGTAAATAAGGAGAAATTAGGCTCCCTTCCTTTCCCCACCAAAGGAATCGCGGGCGTTTTATCTGCCAAGGGGACGGGTAAAACTTTTGGGTTAAAAGAGCTGTGCCTGGAAGCAGGGCGAGAAGGTCGCAAGGTTTTGCTTCTTACTCACCGCATAGTTTTAGGTCGAGCTATCTGCCAAACAGTCGGTCTGACTTGGATTGAGGATAAATATAAGAGTAAAGAGGACAAGCAAGAAGTAGATTTATTTGGCTACGGTTTGTGTGTGGACAGTTTGCATGAGGAGTCTCAAGCGCAGTTCAACGCGGCCGATTGGGAAGGAGCGATCGTGATTATGGATGAAGTCGAACAGATAATTTGGCACTTACTCAACAGTTCGACCTGCCAAGAAAACAGAATTAGCATCCTCAACAGTTTGAAAGAACTTGTTAACACTGTTCTAGATACTGATGGATTATTTGTCCTGCAAGACGCTGACCTGTCTGACCAGGCGTTCGATTTTGTACTGGGGATGAAAGAAGGGGACAAACCTAAGCCCTGGATTGCTCGGAACGAGTACAAGCCTGAAAAACCTTGGCAAGTTCGATATTACGACACTCAATATGCAAAAGGAGTAACTGCTGATGACCCATCAGGGTTGTTGAAAGACGCTGTTAATGAAGTAAATAATGGCGGGAAGATTTGGGTGCAGACTGACAGCCAGAAGGCAAAAAGTAAATTCGGCTCTGTCAACCTAGAAAAATATTTCCGAGCTAAATGTCCGGGCAAGCGGATACTCAGAATTGACCAAACGACTGTTAGCGACCCTGAGCATCCCGCATTCCAATGCAGCGAAAGCCTTCAAGGAGACAACAGCATTGCCGCTAACTACGACATTGTGATTTGTTCGCCGACTCTAGCAACTGGGGTCAGTATTACCCTGAGATCGCACTTTACGGCTGTCGTAGGAATTTTTCAAGGTGCTTGCTCAGAAAATGAAGTTCGTCAAGCTGTAGCACGAGTCCGGGAACCAGTGCCGCGCTGGATTTGGGTAAGAAAAAGAGCTGTTGCCCTCATCGGCAATGGCAGCAGTTTCAGCTATTCGGTTGCTAAATCTAAAGAAAAAGACGTTCGTTACAACTTGCGGCTGCTAGAAACCTTTGGCTTCGACTTTGAGCTAGATTTTGACCCCACACCTTTTAAAACTTGGGCAAAAATGGCGGCTAGAATTAACGCCAGTGCTTGGGATTTCAGGGATGCTGTGGCTGATGGACTCAAGGCTGAAGGACATATCCTAGAATTTGTCAACGATAGCGACCTTGATATATCGGGGGCTATCAAAGTTATTCGCCAGCACAGTCAAGTTGAGGAAGCGGTCAAGGTATCAGAGGCTCAAGAACTGACTCGTGAGGAATATGAGAATCTATCCGATAAAAAATCTAAGCGTCACAAAACTGAGGCCGAGCGGTTTGCTGAGGAAAAATACGAACTACACGAACGTTACGGGGTCGAGGTTACACCCGAACTCAGACAGCTCAACCAAGATAAATGGTACGGCAAAATCCAGCTTCACTACTACCTCACTCGTAATGCCGAGTTCCTGAAAATGAGGGACTGGAAGCACTTCGATCGACATCTCAGGCAGGGCAACGGGAAAGCTTGTCCCCAGGATGTAAGGTTGCTGTCAGTCCGAGTAGAAGTTCACAAGATTTTAGGAACTTTCCAATTTACTGACCCCAACGAAGAGTGGACTAAAGACTCGCCCGCTGTGCAGGAGTTTATTAAAAAAGCGCTCTATCTCCGTCGCGACATCAAAGACATTTGCGGTCTGACGGTCAGCGAACAGAGGGCAAAGGATAACCCGATCGGTATCATCCAAGATTTTCTCAAACAGTTGGGTTTGAGCCTGAAGGGAGAACAGCGTCGCAAAGGGCAGGAGCGGGAGAGAGTTTACAAATTTGCTGGCTTCGCCTCGGCTAATGTTTTGAAAATTTCGGGCGCGATCGCAGGAAAGATTAGTGAACCTGACGGGCTGCGAGAAAAAGTATTTGCTCAGTGGTCTGTCAAAGATGCAGCTAACCTTGCCCAATGGAAAGAAGCCATGAATTCTGTCACACCCCACGCTTCTACTCAA
>JAUBOM010000099.1:0-13998 GCA_036700245.1 Microcoleus vaginatus BM001213989 | reverse complement strand
GAAACTGAGCTTGCAAAATCTGTCACACCCCACGCTTCTACTCAAGAAACTGAGCTTGCAAAATCTGTCACACCCCACGCTTCTACTCAAGAAACTGAGCCTGCAGAATTTGTCACACCTCAGACTATAGATAAGGATATAGTCCCGACTGTGACAGAACCCTGTCCAATAGCAGAGAAAGCTTGGGGCTGGGTAAACAGGTTTGGCAATTGGTTCAAGGCTCGGGTCATCGGCTGGTGTGAAGAGGGGACGCGCTATCGAGTTCTATATGAAACGGCGGGCGAATGGATCGAGATGCTAGCTTTCCCCAATCAGATTAGATGGGGGACAGACACTCTAGAATCGTTCCCGTAGCGTAGAATGTTGGCACTGATTTTAGGTGCCACATGACTGTCATCCAGTTCCCCGCCCGCGGGAGATTTTTAAAAGCTAAAAAGTCTGATTCCCCGCCCCCAAAAACTAACTCTAATAGGAGGACATATTTGGAAGTTCGCGATCGCGAGTATTTGTTTGAGGAGGAAGTGAAGGCGATGATCCAGGTTGCCTTTAAAGGGCGCTGGGGACATCGTGACTCGACGCTGATTTTGATGGGCTACAGGCACGGGCTGCGGATATCGGAGCTGGTAAATTTACGCTGGCAACAAATCAATTTTAATACGGGACACATCCACGTCAGACGGGTCAAAGGTTCAAAGCCTAGCGTTCACCCGTTGTCAGGTGAGGAAATGCGGGCACTGGGGCAGTTGCGGAGGGATTATCCTGATTCAGCCTACATATTTGTTTCGGAGAGGGGGGGCCCGATGACGCCAGATGCGGCTAGGAAGATGATTCGCAAGTCGGGCGAAGGGGCTAAACTTCAATTTCCAGTACATCCGCATATGCTTCGGCACGGCTGTGGGTACTATTTGGCGGCTAAAGGGATAGACACTAGGGCGATTCAAGAATATCTGGGACACGCTAATATTAGCCACACAGTCCGCTATACCCAGCTAGCACCGCATCGGTTTGACGGGTTTTGGGATGACTGAAAGTTACTTAACCAATTAGGTAACCAGTTGGGCAACCAGTTAGGCAACCAGTTAGGCAACCAGTTGGGCAACCAGTTAGGCAACCAGTTGGGCAGCTACCTAGCAGCTAGCGCGACATCGGTTTGATGGGTTTTAGGATGACTGAAAGTTACCTAACCTATTGTGTAACCGTTAAAAGTTGCCTAACAACTAGCGGTAACATACCATTTCCATAAGCGGTAACATACCATTACCAAGAGACAGACTGTCGAAAATCCCGTCCAATAGGTATAAAGTCTGTCTCGCCTAGCCATAGCGATTTTAAACCCAAAATCAGGATATGACGTTATCTTGATGAAGCTGTAACAGTTTTAAGCCCTGGGGTCAGTTTCTGCGAAGTTGGTGGTGATTAGCAATGATTTGGGATTTGGGTTTATGACACCCGACTCTCAGCAATACGGAAAACCCTAATCAGGTTCTTAAGAGCGAACACTACGCTTAATAAATCCTTTTGCAAAAAGTAACTATGAGCAACAGCTCTCAAAATCAAGACTCACTCGGAGAAAAACTCAAAGCGACTTTTGATAGCGATAATTCTGATAGAAATTATAATACTCTCAAAGCAGTCGTTACCTCTGTACCATTATTATGCACTACTACCTTAAATGAATGAAACCATCGCTTTACCTTGGAAAGAGCACACTGTTTCTAACCAAAAACTTGCCGTCGAATGTGATTGGCAGTCCTTCTCCATCTAAAATCGATTTTCCTGTGTTCGCTTTTCGGGCATGGATATGGAGATGTGGTTCGCTGGTGTTTCCTGAATTGCCAATTTTAGCGATCGCATCTCCTGATTTTACTAGCGATCCAACCTGGCTAGTGATACTACCTTTTAGAAGATGAGCCATTAAGATATCAGCACCCTTACATTTCAGTAGAATGTGATTTCCAGCGAGATTTTTTCGGTCGCTTTCCCCCGGAACGAGATTAGGCAAATCGTTGACTAGATTAGCGATTGTTCCATCGCAAGGGCTGTACAGCGTCTCTCCAAAAATGGCATAATCGGTTAGTGATCGTGGGTAAAGCCCATTTGCTCTAGCTCCCAAAACGTTTAGTTTGATGATATCCAAGGCATATTGTTGTGTCGGATGAGTGTTGTGATAATTGATAATAGGGCTATTTCCTCCATGTGCGACATAATATAGACTGTTCTTTAATGGAAAAGACAGATCGATAGATGAGCCAGTAAAAAAATAACCCTTTAGACTAGCTATAAATAGCATCACAACAAAAGCGCTGATTCCTAACTCAAGATAATTTTTAAACGTTTTTGGAGGGTAAACTGGTAAAGAATTGGCTTTGATGAAAGATTTATATACTGCTATGACAAATACTATTGGTAATAGAAACCTGAGGTAATAACTTAACCAGTCCCACCGTCCATTGAGAAAGAAAAAAAGACTATAGAGCAAAACCATTAAAAGATTAATCAGCCAATTGAATTTACTCTCAAATTGTGCCTGCCAAAGCCAAATCAGGAAGCCGATGGGAATGACCAAATGAGTGACAATCAATAGTGCAATATTTAAAACCATAATACAAACCTTTGTTAAATGATCGGAGTGCCATCATCTTATTATTAGTGTATCGCTGCTGCGGGTAAATAAATGTAAAACAGCCTCGCTGGAGTCTGAGTCCTTGGTTTTTACCCCGACGTAGCTGTACCAGTTTTAGGGGTATAAGTAGAGAAATTCATTTAACCTGACTTAGCTGCAACGGTTATACGTCCTAGACTGATAAATATGCCGTTGCTGTTCTGCGGAAAGTGATCGCAACTCAAAAAGACGGACAATCGCCGTTTCCAATCTTTCATTTACCTCACTCGACATTCACAAGGAACAAATCATGACAAATTCTGATGCTAAAGTTTGGTTGATTACAGGTAGCTCTAGTGGCTTTGGTCGATCGCTAGTTGAGGCTGTTCTCAAACATGGCGATTACGTCGTCGCCACGGCTCGAAAACCCGAACAACTGGATGATCTCGCTCAACAATACCCAGAGACAATTCATCCGGTTCGTCTAGATGTGACGAATCTACAAGACGTTCAAGCTGCGGTCGAGTCGGCATTGGATCAGTACGATCACATTGATGTACTAGTTAACAATGCAGGTTATCCTGCAATGGGCGCAATTGAAGAATTGAGCGACGACGACATTAGACGGCAATTTGAAACGAATTTCTTTGGTGCATTGAGTATGATTCGTGCCGTGCTACCAACCATGCGGGAGCAACGCAGTGGTCACATTCTCAATATTTCCTCTTTTGCTGGTGTGGTTTCTTTGAGTGGACTTGGGATCTATAGTGCAACCAAGTTTGCGCTCGAAGGAGCTTCGGAAGCGTTGGCACAGGAAGTCAAGCCCTTAGGCATCAAAGTGACGCTGATCGAACCGGGAGCATTTCGGACGAATGGTGCTGGTTCATCAATGGTCACGCCAAAGCATCCGATCACAGACTATGCCGAGACCAGTGGCAAGATGATCGATGTCATGCGGTTATCGCATGGCAACCAACCGGGCGATCCAGCAAAAGCTGCTGCCGCGATGATTCAAGTGGTTGAAAGCGACGATCCACCCATGCGATTAGCGCTCGGCGAAGATTCAGCGAATGGGATTGTGCAAAAGCTCGACGCGATGAAAGCTGAACTCGAAGCTTGGAAACCCCTTTCGATTAGCACTGCATTTGAATGAAACAGTAGCCACAACTTAAGGCTTGAGAGAATCGCTGTGCGAAGCTGCTCATAGACTGATTATCGCGTTGCACCCAATTCCGTTACTGATACCACACCTGAGAAGCACCCAAATAGGTAAGAGGAAAGCTTGATCATGCTTCGTATGCCCGCATAGTATTTAACACCCGTTTATAGAAATGGTTAGCCAAAACCTTAACCCGTTTATGGAAATGGTTAGATAGAGACATTACCCATTTATGGAAACGGTGTAAAGTGTAGTAGTGATAAGTCCTAGAGGTGGATATAGCTGTATGCCCGCTTAACCTACACTGCAACCCTGTCCACGCAGTCGCACATCAAACCTACTAGCAACAAGTTTTAAACCTGTAAACAAGTTTAGAAGTAGCAACGAATCGGATGAGAGATAGCCTGGCAAGTTCAAATGACACCAAGCGCATTCAGACCAACAACTTAGTACCCACGCCGCAACCGATGACCGCTGCGCTAATTTTTCGGCGTCAACTCGTCCGACACAAAACCTTAAACTTATAGCAAGCTCTACAGCGGACAAGCTGCCACTCGAAAAATTTCATCGGCTGCTTGACCTAGCTTTTTGGGTTAAATTTTTGAAATTGAATAGTATATCATTGTTTGTGTTTTTTTAGTTTGTGTACCGGGTATCACCGGGTATCACCGGGTATCACTCAACCCGGTTTTTCAACCTGTAGCCTGCGGCGCTCCAATAACGCGGCCGGGGGGTGGCAGACCACAATTAGCTGTCCCCCCCGGCCCACGATTAGCGATCGTTTTCTTACACTGTTATCCCCGCCTAGCATTAGACATCCGTTTATAGAAAAGGTTGGCAAGCAGTTCTCCAATTTATGGAACTGGTTGTAATCAACAACATACTAGACTGGTAGTAACATACTAGATTGGTAGTAACATACTAGATTGGTAACATACTAGACTGGTAGTAACATACTAGACTGGTAGTAACACACTAGATTGGTAGTAACACACTAGATTGGTAGTAACACACTAGACTGGTAGTAACACACTAGATTGGTAGTAACATACTAGATTGGTAGTAACATACTAGACTGCTGGTAACATACTAGATTGGTAGTAACATACTAAACTGCTGGTAACATACTAGACTGCTGGTAACATACTAGACTGCTGGTAACATACTACCGCCTCGCTTGCTGATATAGAGGTGATTTTAGAGATACTTGAGGAGTTAACCCCTGTTGGGGGAGATTAGGAATTATGCCCCCTTAAAAAGGGGCTTTATTAGACACAAAAGTTTACAAACAACCCTTGACAAGGATCTAAAATGCTGCAATCGTAATTAACAAGGAAGACTGCTGCGCGACTGCCCGGTGCTGACAACACCGAACAAGTCACGACTTCCCCAACACGTTATCGTAGAACGCTTGGAGCTCAAAAATTATGACATTTAGAGAGGGTTGTCCCCCCGGACGATCGCAAGACTTAACGTTGGTGTGGCAAGTTAACCCAGTGCTAGAAACACTAGATTAACTACGACTTTCCAACATTTTGATTTCGCCCTAGCTGTTAAGTAGCTGAGGCAAACTGCTGCGCGACTGTCCGGTGCTGCTAACACCGACCATCAAAAAATCGTTGTGCGTATTTGGTCCTTGCTCTGCAACGATTTTTTGGCTTCATGCTCACCAGACGATGCCCTTAAACTTATCAGATATCTAAATGCCAAAAAAACCGCTGTTCTAGATTGCCGTCGAATGGCAGCGGATTTTGGATAAATCTGGTTTTAAGGGCGAGATTTTAGAATAATCAAATGCTTGTAAATGCCAAAAAAACCGCTGTGCGTTTTGACAGTTACTCTGCAGCGGTTTTTTGGCTTCATACTCACTCAGGCGGTGATAATCAAACTTATGACTACATCTCACCATATTGAGGGAGATTTCACATCGGATTTTCCTGAAGATTCCAAGACGGAGGCAGACGAAAAAATTGTTATTGACAGATTGATTGTTAACAAACTGACTGAGCTCTTAATAAATTCTATTTCCGATAACAGTAGGACAAAAAGGGGCCCCATCCATTTTTGTGTGGATGGGGCAACTGGGATTAGAGATTAGTGGGTACTCCCCTGACAAGATAAAATTCCACTGGCACCCCTGACGCTCGCAACCGCCGCTAAACGGTAGTAGCCATCAATGATTTTGTAGTTTTCAGAAAAAATCAATATTGAGCCAGCTTTCCACTCCCCGTCCTGCATTGAAAGCGCGTAATCGTCAATCACAGATTGATCAATCTCCCGTTCCTGTTCCACTCCGAAAGACAGGTATCCTCTGGCCATCGAGCGGGGTAATAGTGACAGGAATCAATTCGCTTCTGTGGCCATCCGGGCTATCCGAGCGGATAAGGGATTCGAGGTCGTCGTTGCTGTTGTTCATGGGCTTAGTCCTTTTAATTATCACTCTTCTCAAGAATTTTAAAAAACCCCATCCAGAAAAAGCGGATGGGGTGCGATCGGGTCTAGGCGACTTTCAATATTTTCAGTTGCGCTCGCACCGCCGACTGATTTTCTGCCTCAAGCACGATCGCCGGAATCGTTTCGCCGACTGGAGGGCCCGGCCGCCGTGTCAGAACGGAGGTGTGGTAAAGAAAATGACCGCTCTCGACGAGAGAATCCGTCGAGAAAGAGAGCTGATTCACGCCCTTGAATTACGAAGCCGCCGAGCGCCAGACGCGAGCTTCCCTGCAATGAAGGCGGGAGTTGCGATTAAAGTTGCAGGCTGGGATATCCGATTTTATACGTTTGACGGCGACGATCAACAGCATTAGTTTCTTGGTAAGCCGGGTGCGTTGTCTTACCTATATGTCTTACAGTATAACAGTTTGTATGAGATTTTTCCAAAGCTAGTAAGACAAAACTGTCAGACATAAGTAAGACCAGCAATAGTGTAAGACGGGATGAAGTTACAGGTCTTACACTGTGACGCTGTGTAAGACTGCTGTCAAGAGGTAGTAGGACTAACTTGTCAGACATAAGTAAGACTGTGTGAAGTTATGCGTCTTACACTCTTAGTATGAGTCATTTGCGGCGCGGTTGCCGCGCGGTTCCTATTAGGGTGGCGTCGAAGTTATTAATTTTTCGCTCGTTCGGTGTAGTGTATGGCGTCTGGGCTTGTCTTACCCTCAAGTCTTACACACTCAGCGATATGTCTGACATTTGTCGAGAGGTAGTAAGACATTATGTCAGACATAAGTAAGACCACTAGCAGGTAAACGTAAGACGTAATTACTCAGAATTGTCAGACATAAGTAAGACCACTAGCAGGCAAATGTAAGACTATTCTTGCTTATGTGTCATACTATTGAGGAGTTAATGTCTTACAATAGTGTCATACATGAAAAATTTGGTAAGGCAAATGTCAGACAAAATCATGTTGAATTTTCGCTGTCCTACAGAAGTTTTGGAAGCGATCGACTCTAAGCGGGAAAGAGCGTTATCCGGCTAATACTAAGCATGGATGCGATCGAAGCAAGACTTTGATGGAAATTGTGCGAGCAGGCATTGAGGCGCTATCTGATGGCTCTGTTGTCTTACCCACACCCGCATTCGTCAGACAACAGCCGGATGGAGTAAGACAAGTAGTGTCAGACAGCTTGTTATCAGCGCGTATTACAGAAATGCTTACCCGTAAGACTGAACCACTTCTGGCAGAGCTAGCTGACATTAAGACATCGCAGGCAGAGGCAATCGAGCGAGCAAAAGCAGAATTGAGGACTGAACTGCTGGGGGAGTTAACCGCCTGACCGATCACAACGAAACCGATCACAACGAAGAGGAATCGCTCAGGCAGCAACTTCAACAAACTCAAGAAGAACTCAAACAAACTCAAGAGCAACTAGCAATTGCTAGCTTCGAATTAGACGCCACCAACCAGAAACTCGCAGCCGCCGAACAGCAGCTAGCAGAATTGCGATCGCAACTTGACATAGAACGCGCCTCACGAACGCAAGTCGAGACCCAACTCTCCGAACTTCAACAGAATCCAGCGCCGATGATCGACTTATCGGGCAAGGCAGGCGAGGTCGTAAATTTCTTTAGGACTCTCCTGCCAAAAGACACGAAGCTACCCAAAAATACTATGTCGAAGCTTAGGGAAATTTTGGAAGCAACAGAAGATTAGAAGACCGATCGCCCGATGGGCCCCCAAACAAAAATCCCCCGGCATAAGTCGGAGGGCTTTTTTATGAAGGGTAATCGGTAATTGGTAATTGGCAATTGGCTTTCATCCTTTTGCCCCATACCCGCAGTATAACGGCCCTACGAGTTTTGGTTATTGGTGATTAGTTATTGGATTGGATATCGGGATGCCGATAACCAGTTACTGGTAGCGCCACGCCGTCAAATCATCCTTAACAACGTAGCGCTCGGTTTGGTTGGTGGGCGATGTGAGCGTGCTGCCATCTGATCGTCGGTTAATTGTTGAATCTGCTGCGGGGGGAGCCAGCGATGGCCCCAGTTCTGGCGAAGTTTGGAAAGTGCGATCGGACGAAAGCAAGAGTTCGGCAGCGCTAACCCAAACACCAATACCCGATTCCTGATTGGTGTAATAAGTCTTGAACTGTTCGCGCGATACTTTTGCCAGTTGGCCTTGCTGAGATTCTTGCCACAGTCGATCGACAGTCAGAGATTCGCGTTTTATAACCTTGACTATGCCGATCGCTTCACCTACTGGCAAGGTTGAATAAATTACAATGCTATCACCCGCTTTTAGAGAGGTTCCTTTCGTTGCCTTTTCTCAATTCAATTGTTTTCGGATTGCGGTCGAGAAAGAAAGCATCAGCCCACGTCGGACGGACGGAGATTAAAAAGGTGCAAGTCATTTCCCCTTCCCCATCAAGTTTAAAAACGGATTCAGAATCATTAAGCACACGGTCGAGAACCTTAGATAGTTTGAAACAATCGGACGTAAGGGCGATGGGGTTCGGTTGTTTCCATTTAGGTTCCAAAACCTATCTTGATGAATCAGTTTGTGTGCTTCCGGCGAGAGAGGGACGCAATCTCTAACCACCCATTCATTCCTCAAATTTTTGTAATGCAAATGGTGCGCGTGTGTTGCTCGTTTCCAGGGATGTAATGCACATCGATTGCCTGTTGCTGCGAGAACACTATTGCTCTTTTTGCGCCAATTAACAGACTGAATATATGAGGTGTATTCAACACTTCTAGCCATTGTTTTCTCCCTTAATTAACTTTTCTAGCATCTCCCTCGCGTCTGTGTAGAGGTGATGATTCCTGCCACCAGGACGCGCCCCCCAGAGTAAAAAAATTGTCTTTTCTTTTCCTAAATTTTGTGCAATTACTAACTTAGCCAATCGCACCCGTTGGTCATGCTCTTTCAGCGGAAACTCTTCAGAGAACACAGGGGAAAGGGTTTCCGACAGCACTTGCACCAGGAAGCTTCCCACGTCGTCAACTCCCTTAACATAAGGGTTTCCGGCGGTTTCCGTGTCCTGCTCGATTGTTCCAGAGGGGGGATGGGTTTGAGTGTCTGGAACGTCATTTGATGATGTATTTTGGTAGTGTCGAACGTCTGCCTGCAAACACACACTCGGGGGTTCTAAGGTTGAAAGTAGAATCGGTCGCTCGTTCTGTTTGGAGATGGGTTTGAGCGCGTTAAATTCAGCAATTAACCGCGTTCGCGTGTCTTTGTTCTCTACCATGTAGCGATTGCCAATCATGTTTGACAGCACACCGTAACTATCATTTACACAGCCAAATTCATCGGTGTAATAATTTCCCAAACCAAGCAAATTGAAATTTTGGCGGCTGTTACTATCTGCCTCCATCCCGATCGCTTTTAAGAAAAAGCTTTGCAAGTCAGCCCACAAACAAACGTTAAAATCACGCCCGTTAAACACGATGTCAGCTAGTTCGACCAAGTAGTTTGAAGCCTTGACATCTGGATGTGAGGCAAGCTTTTCTAGTGCTGAATTGATACTCAGCCAGTCTGCAAGCAGTAGTCTCACGGGTGAAAGATTCTTTCTTTTGTCTTCGGTCAACATTCTCCTGGTGTTGTAGATTCCCCAAACATGATGAATGATGTCGAGTGTGGTTTTGACTTCATTGATATCGAAAATCGTTACCCTGCCTTTGCCCTTTAAGCCGCAGTAGTTGTCATTTTTTTGCGAGATTACCCAAAACTCAGCCTTCGGACATTTCTCTAAAAGCAAGCTAATTAGAGCCGCTTGGGTGACTGTTTTGCCGCCACCTGTTCCGGCAATCAGCAGCAGGGACATCCGAGAGCCGGCCAGTTGATGCAGGATAGAAAGCGCTTTGGCTTCAGAGGGATGGAGCAAGCCGGGGGTAGTCGCTGTTTCGTTACCGGCGATCGCCGATGCTGTCGATGGTTCCACTTTGTCGCCGGGATTAGTCACGCTGTCGAGCGTCGTTGTCCCGGTTAGCGCTGGCTGCTGTTGCTGCGGGTCAACTCCAAGCGATTCCATGTATGCAGCTTCGATTTGCCCCTCAAACTCAACTTCGTCCGCTTCGGCAAGCTTCTTGTAGCGCGTTTGAGTAGTGCTCATTTGGTACGCGCTTTCAGCAGCATGACCAAACTCATAAGCTCGATTTTTATACTGCTTGATTCGTTGCCTGACTGGTTCAAATTCCCCTTCGTTTCGGGCGATGAGCATTGTTAAAAACATCCCACCTGTACCCACCACCGCCAGCAAGATTTTGATGCCACCGTACCCACGCTCAACGGCTCTAAATTCTGCTTTTGGCGGTACTAACCAGGCAGGCTGAGATTCAATTCTGTTGCCAATTCTGAACTCAATCCGGTCGTTAAACGGCAAGGCTGTAGCTACTGCCAAACTGGCAACGCCTAACCCTAACAACCCTGAGACAATTGCTTGATTCTTATTTGCCAACATTGCTCAACTTGCTCCATACTTGTGCTGCTACGAATCCGACAGTAATCACAATTAATGCAAAGCTGAAAATCAGCATTTGGGAATTGGCAACTATCCACGCTTGCCAAGCATCCCAATTTGCCGATAACAAGGCAGTGCCGACGGCAATTAGTATTAGTTGGCTGCGTAGTTTTGCAGCGCCCTCCACAGCCAAACTGTGTATCAGTAAACCCAAACTGACTGCCGGAATAAAAATCACAGCAGCCGGAATCAGCGCGGGAATCGCCCTTACCACAAGCGATACAGACAGACCCACGCCGAAGTAACTGCCGAATTCACCCCAGTTGCCCGTCAGCGTCCAAAACCGTTCGATGTTAGTTACTTCAGGTGTTTGGGTTTGATTTTGCTGTTCAAATTGTTGGGGAGTTTCTGGATTGAAATAATCAAATTCTGAAGCGTCAAATTCTTGATACATAAAGAAAAAGCGGGCATTTAACCCGCTTGCAAGTGTTTACTATTTGCGACCAGAAAAGTAGTCAAAAAGACTGCCTAAAAAGCCTTTGGAATCGTTGCTGACAGAACTATTACCACCAGCCGAACCGCCTGACACATTGGGTATGGGGTCAAAGTCTTTCGCGTTGATGTAGTTGTTGAAAGCTGAGCGCTTTTGCTGCATCGCAATTGCTTGCTGTGGAGAAGCTTGAATCGCTTTTAGGCTCTGCTGAAAGCCGTGAAGCTGAATCTGTCCCTTCGCTGTATGGCTAGCTTTGATGAGCAATAAGCGCTGTCTGAAACCTGTATTGGCAAGCGTTTGTGTGGACGCTCCTTGCACCTTTACAAGACTTAATTCGTGCTGCAACTGTTGGCTTAAATCAACAATATGCTGGTCGTGTTTTGCTCCAGCAACAATTGCTTTGGCAACGTATTTATCAATCTGTGCCTTGTCAATCAAACCACTCTCAATGGCTTCTAAAGTTAGCCGCTCAAGCTCGACTTTATTAGCGCGAATCTTGGCATCATGCCGATTGTAGGCTGTTCGCAGTTGTTTCTGCAGGTCTAAGATTTTGGCTGTTCTTGCAGCTTCATGCACCATCTCCGGCGTGAGGGGCCCGGAATTGTACCCGAATTCGCGGGCAACGTGTTCCGCCCCGGATGTTTTCGCTACTCTGAATTGCATTACAATGCTCCTAGAGAGTCTCCCCCTTTAAACGGGGGAGGGTTTACATGGCCAGTCGATTACTTGTCAAGGTGGGTCGGCTGGCTAAAATTATTGCTGTTGTTGTTAATTGTCAGATTGCCGTGGATGATTGTCGGTTGGATTTGTTTTTTTGCTGATTGGTGACCCGCATCATAACCAACTGCGAAAACTAAAATATTCACTAAAACTGCGCCACCAATCATTACTCGTGTCAGGTTTTTGTCATCATCAATCAGCATTTAGTCCCTCAAACTTTGAATTTTGCCAATCACTTCAATGCCTTTTGCATCTGCAACTCCTTCATCCCTTAGTTGCAGTGCAGCAGCCTGTAGAGCTTCTTGGGGGCGGGCTGCAACAACATTAAAATGCCTCGTTGTGTTGCACTCACGGCTGACTTTAATTTTGTAAAAAGCCATTATTCGCCTCCCCCTAACTTCATCGCCCGCAGTTGAGCCAGCACTTCATTTTGAGCTTTTTGTTCAGTTTGGAATACTGCTAAAGCTCGTGCAGCGCCACGGTTTTGCGCTGCGTTGATTTCAGCATTATCTAAGTCCGAATCACGCTGTTGTGATGCTTGGTTTTCAGTTGCGATTTGTTCTAAAAGCTGGAGTACAGATTGATTCAAAGATGCCGAAGTAGAAGCAGCATTCTGGCTCAATTGAGTGATTCGGCGGTCAAGGGCGGGGGTGTATTCGGAGATTGTTAGTGAGCCACATTGAGAGGGAGAGGGCGCGGCCGGTTTCGCTTCTACCAGTTTTCGCAATTCGCTCAGTTTTCCTGCATTCAATAATTTGCAAGCTTTGAGGGCAAGCTCGGAGTATTGGGTAGCTCGTGCAGCGCCACGGCGTAAGGTTTGGATGTCCAATCCGTAGATGCTCTGAAGCTTAGAAATCGATTGTTGCAGTCCTGCTTTTGAAAGTCTCAAGAGGCCCTGAATCTCTAAGGCTGAGTACCATTGCTCAGTCTCCTCTAGCTCCTCTGGCTCGGCAAAATTATCGATTGGCTCGGACTCAACGTCAATCACAGCAAGATTTTCGGGTTCCATAATTCAACCTGTTCTAAAAACGATACGTATCGATAAAAACGATTTCTATCGATCGGTGATATTACAGCACAATAGCACACTAATGCAATAACACAGTAGTAACCCAAACAAAAAATGTTTATAGCAATGCGATAATAAGGAGGAAAACCCCTGAGACTTGGCTTGTGTCTGAAGCTGAAACCCCTGTATTTATTAGGAGCCGCGTCCCGGAATCCGTGAGAGCACGTTTTAAAGCAGCGTGTGCTTTACAGAGCCGGGATATGTCTGAAGTATTGGAAGAGTTGATAATGCAGTGGTTAAAGGAAAATGAACCCATTGTCCCGCCAACCACAACAAATAAAAGGAGGAAGACAAGCACTGAAGAGGCTCTATTTAGGGCTTCTAGGTTCGTTGACGAACCGGACAGAGATAATCTAATCCCATCCGAAGATTTACCCGCAGAAACAAAAAAACCTGCATCCGCAAAAGCAAAACAGGGCAAGGGTTCTGCAAAGTCTAGTTAATTTTTGGGAAATTTGATTTTTGTGACACGAATCTGGTGACACTATACGCAGGGAGACAAGAGGCGAATAATGAAGAAGCCAAACAAACAACATTTAACAGCGCGGATAAACCCAAATCTTTACCGCTTGCTAGAAGGACGGCGAGATGTGCAGGGAATCTCTCGTAGCACCCTAATCGAGCGGGCTATCGAATCGTATTTGTCCCTCGACAATTCTGAATCTTGCCAACAAAAAAGCGCTTAATCCTTAAGGCTTAGCGCTTTCTTGCAATTTGTATATTTACCCGAATTCTGTTGCAAACTTCACCAAAGGTATCAACAAGATTCGGAACCCGCAAACCCGCACTAGAGGCGGATTCTTTCACAGTCTAACAAGCTGTGAATACCATCATGACATATATACCAGCAAATAACGATACCAATTTAATTGAATCTGCATCCCCCCACCAAGAGGATGCGCCAAACACACAACCTGGCTTAATTGTAGCAGAATGCCCCCCGCAAGAGCCAGGAAATTTGGAGCTAGGGGGGACTCTATGCAGCATCGGCGAAAAATTCCTCACCCCCGAACATGAAGCCCACATCGCAGGCAGAGGCTTACT
>JAUBOM010000327.1:0-2178 GCA_036700245.1 Microcoleus vaginatus BM001213989 | reverse complement strand
GCTGTTTCTGGGTTGTACTCTGGGTGAGTTACTGCTTCTGAATCGTCAACCAAATCGAAATCATCAATAAGTGCCTGTACTCCAAACTCAGGATGCTGAATCTTTGCCATCAGAAAGTTAAAATCAGTCAGTTTTTGATAATATTTTTCTAAATTCCCTGACTTAACATAATTTGGCAGTAAACTGCCCAGATAAGCACGTTGATAGAAAAGTGGTTTGGCAGCTAATTTGTCAGCAAATTCTCCCATCTCACGCCATCCCCTTTTCTAAATACTCAGCAATCCCTTCTAGTTGCAGGAAATATACGCGGCCGGATGCGTCGCCTGCTACAATCGTTACTCCATCGGGTGCAAGAGCGCAACACTTGATCCGGCTTTGACCCGTGAAACTGGCAATGACATTTCCACTCGACAAATCCCAGACTTTAAGGGTCTTGTCATCAGAACCAGAAATCGCCCGCTTCCCATCAGAAGTGACGGCTACTATATTTACCGCGTCGCTGTGACCTTTGAGAGTAAACAGTTCGTTTCCAGTTGTTAAATCCCAGACTTTGAGGGTGTTGTCATCAGAACCAGAAATCGCCCGCTTCCCATCAGCAATGGTAGCGACTGCATTTACCCACTGGCTGTGACCTTTGAGAGTAAACAGTTCGTTTCCAGTTGTTAAATCCCAGACTTTGAGGGTTCTGTCTGAGGAACCAGAAATCGCCCGCTTGCCATCACCAGTGACAGCTACTATATTTACCGCGTCGCTGTGACCTTTGAGAGTAAACTGTTCCTTTCGAGTTGTTAAATCCCAGACTTTGAGGGTGTAGTCCAAAGAACCAGAAATTGCCCGCTTGCCATCCTCCGTGACCGCTACTGCATATACTGAGTTGCTGTGACCTTTGAGAGTAAACTGTTTCTTTCCGGTGGTTAAATCCCAGACTTTGAGGGTGTAGTCCAAAGAACCAGAAATTGCCCGCTTGCCATCTTCCGTGACCGCTACTGCATATACTGAGCTGCTGTGACCTTTGAGAGTAAACTGTTCCTTTCGAGTGGTTAAATCCCAGACTTTGAGGGTTCTGTCTGAGGAACCAGAAATTGCCCGCTTCCCATCAGCAGTGACGGCTACTGCATACACTAAGTAGCTATGACCTTTGATGGTAAACGGTTCCTTTCGAGTGGTTAAATCCCAGACTTTGAGGGTTCTGTCTGAGGAACCAGAAATTGCCCGCTTCCCATCAGCAGTGACGGCTACTGTATTTACCGAGTAGTGGTAGTCTTCAATGTAATATAAATAATTTGCCGAGTAGCTGTGACCTCTGAGAGTAAACTCTTCCTTTCGATTTGTTAAATCCCAGACTTTGATGCAGTCGTCATCAGAACCAGAAATCGCCCGTTTCCCATCAGCAGTGACGGCTACTGCATATACTGATTTGCTGTGACCTTTGAGAGTAAACTGTTCCTTTCCAGTGGCTAAATCCCAAACTTTGAGGGTCTTGTCCGATGAACCAGAAATCGCCCGCTTCCCATCAGCAGTGACGGCTACTGCTTTTATCAAGTAGCTGTGACCTTTGAGAGTAAACTGTTCCTTTTCAGTGGTTAAATCCCAAACTTTTAGGGTGTTGTCCGATGAACCAGAAATCGCCTGTTTCCCATCAGCAGTGACGGCTACTGCATATACTGAGTCGCTATGACCTTTGAGAGTAAACTGTTCCTTTCCAGCAATTAAATCCCAGACTTTGAGGGTATTGTCATCAGAACCAGAAATCGCCCGCTTCCCATCAGAAGTGACAGCTACTGCATTTACCCACTGGCTGTGACCTTCGAGAGTAAACAGTTCATTTCCAGTTGTTAAATCCCAGACTTTGAGGGTATTGTCATCAGAACCAGAAATCGCCCGCTTGCCATCCTCCGTGACAGCTACTGCATTTACCCACTGGCTGTGACCTTCGAGAGTAAACTGTTCATCTCCAGTTGTTAAATCCCAGACTTTGAGGGTGTTGTCCGATGAACCAGAAATCGCCCGCTTGCCATCAGCAGTTACGGCGACTGCATTTACCGAGTTGCTGTGACCTTCGAGGGTGCGTAGCAATCCCCTGCGAGGGGGACTTAAACAGGGTGTCAAAGGACGCAACCAAGGTGCTGCTTTCCACTGCTTGGCTACCTCCAGCATTGCTTGAATCTGAGGCATTTC
>JAUBOM010000098.1:8967-29359 GCA_036700245.1 Microcoleus vaginatus BM001213989 | reverse complement strand
TCTGCAGCCTTCGCAGACAGTCCATTTCCAGATAATGCTAGGATCGCACAACAAGCAAGTGCGATCGACTTTTGTAACTTCATGTGTTTCTGTGTAACTATAAGTTTCATAATCTTTTACCTCTAATTTTCCCCACTGTATAAAACAAAGACAGGGCAATACCGTGTCCCTGCCAAACATCTATTACAAACTCTCTGAATCACCTCACTCAGGCAACTTATACTAATTTTTAGGTGCGTCATTTTGCCTGATATTCTCTGCCGAGCGATGATATTTCCCTGCTCCGCAGCCTAGGCAACTAATTAATATTAATTCCCACCAAATCTGCCACAACTTTTTCCAATCCAGCTATCACCTTCGCCGTTCGTTTCCAGTCAACCTTATCGGGTGTATCTTGCGCCGTGTGATAGTAAGGATAGCGATAGGGAGCAGTATCTGTCACCATCAGCCCTGGATAACCATGTTGCCAAAAAGACCATTGATCCGACCAACCAACACCAGGAATGCCGCCCGGAATTGCTGCACCTTCCGAGGGAAATTCAGCATGGCGGCGGAAAGATGCGATCGCCTCTCTAACCAGTTTACTTGAGGATGTATTGCCAATAAATCCGATAAAATTTCCCGACGTAGGATAAAAAAGGTTTAATGGTGCTGGATATTTCTGACTTTTTTTCGCATCTGAGTAATAACCAATTGTTTCTAAACTGAGCATCGAAACAATTTTTTCATTACGCTCTCTGCATCTTTTGGCATAAACCAAACTCCCCATATCAGCAGTCCAGAAAAAAGGCGGTTCCTCATTCACAAACTCAACAAAACGCACAGTTTTTTCAGGCTTTTTACCTGCAAACATTCTCGCTAAAGCCAGCACTCCCGCCGCCCCAGTTGCGTTATCATTGGCCCCTGGACTCCCCACCACAGAATCATAATGTGCCCCAATTACAACAATTTCATCTGCCTTTTTTCCGCCAGGAATCTCCACTTCTATGTTATAATAAAACTTATCATCAATTTTATATCCTTGTCGTTCAACTTTATAGCCAGCAGCTTGAAAAGATGCTTCGAGAAAATCAGCAGCTTCTCCAAGTTTTTGATATTGTATAAAGTTGCGCTCTCCGATTTCACCAGCGAGCTTTTCCACATCGCGCTGTAAAGCATCTCGGAGCGAGATTTCCGGTGCTGTTAAAGGGGGAATTGTCCCGCTATAGCTTTTTCCTGGCATTGCAATCATACTCAACCATATCCCACTAATCAGGCTAATTAAGATTGTACTAAGGATAGCCAGTCTAGTTAACGTTCCGCGATTCCATAATTCGATTGTTCCCAAGTGCATTTGTTTTCTATCTTTTGCTATCCTTGAGTAGCAGGGTGCGTCAGTTAGCGTTATTTTTTCAATAATCCAACAGCTTTTGACTGACGCACCCTACAAGTTTACACATCTGGCAACTTATACTGCCCCACAATCCGCTTAGCATATTCCGGCACATGAGCCTCTAATTTCTCCGGGTAATTGCGCTTCACGTACAGATAATTGCGAGTGAAATGAGAATCAATCGAAAACCGAGCATATTCCAAACCCTTCGGCCCAATTCTCTCAATAAAAACTCCCATTAACTTCGCCGCCCACATTGGCAAAGTCACCCCTTTTTCATAAGCCGGAATGCTTTGCTGAACCGCTTCTTTTCGGTTCCCCTTAGACATCACGGGCTGAGTATTTAACTGATCCGTTACCAAATCTAACATCTCTTGCCCGGTGTCATTTCGCACCACAATCCACTGCCAGCCAAAAGGTGCGCCCATGTAGCCCACAACTAAATCTGCTAAAGAATTGACATAATCAAAACAGCTCAAACAAGAAGGAGCAAAAACATCTTTCAATTCCTTAGTATTCAGCCCGAAAAACGGCACTTTCTCGCTCGAACCATCTTCGTGTTTGAAGTGAACGTTAAAGTCTTGCATAAACTCGTAAGACACCACCGTTTCAGGAGAGCGGCTAGTGGTGTCTAGAAATTTCTGCAAGCCTGCACGGCTGACATTATCCACGCAGGGAGTTCCCAAAACGTAGAGCTTCTCTAAACCGAGTTTTTTCTCGACTGTTCGCAAGGCTTGAATTTGACAGCCGACGCCAATTACTAACAGCCGCTTCATCCCAGATTCTTCGATTTGTTCTAATACTGAAAGATTGGGAGAGAGAGTTGGTTTGTTGACTTTTGCTGCCAGAATCTCTTCGCGATTTCTAGCAATAATCGGCATCGGTTGAAAGCGGTCTTCCTTAGTATTTTGGACGCAAACAACGCCTTCTACAATTCCTTTTTCGAGCATTTCAATCGCAATTGTGCTGACGATTCCCGTCCACTGAGCGCCCTCGATCGGCTCTTTTTTCCGAGCAGCCATCATATTTTGACTGACTCCGAAATACCAATCGTCGGGATTGTCGAGATTGCGCGATCGCCCGTGAATTTCTGCTTCCAGTTCCGCGATGTGCTGTGTTAAGAAAGCACAAGATTCCTTGACATAATGGATGTAATATGTATCGCACAAACCGCACTCGCTGCAAAGTTCTTTAGCGGGGCGGCGGCTACCCGGTTTGAGGGCCTTGGATTTTTGGTGCTTTGTAGAATCTGTTGCGGTCATCTAAATTACTTATTTTATGCAGATATGGCTTTTGTTAGGATATCACAGCAATTCTAATTATTAAGTAGTCGCTCTAATTAAACGTAAAACTTTGTTTGGTATTCAGAAACCCGTCAGGGCGAGATCTCTTGGCACTGCCCCTACAGAAACCGGGTTTCTAGGCGTTATATTTTGGGAGATGAATATCTTTACTCTTTTAGTCCGCCCAGGCGGATTTTGCTTGTGTAGGAGTGAATTCTCTGCGCCCGGGATTATTAGTATAGATCCGGATCCAGGGGGCGATCGCGCGAATACATTGCCAAATAAAGCTATAAAAAAATGGTAAAAATGTTTGTGACAACAGCCGTCGCGGGCATCACGATCAATCTCGCGATTTCCAGCTTAGGATTTGCTGCTTTAGTTCGCCCTATTCCCGCTATGAATCAAACTGTTACGACTCTAGAAAGAATGCTCAGCGCGACACAAAAGCCGGCGGCGCTGAACTATTCACGCCTGGGGATTGGCAGGGTTCGGTTGGGGATGTCTGTAGAAGAGGCAAAACGCAAGTTGGGAAAACCACAGCGCGACGAAACTAAACCTGCTGCGCCTGCCATCGGTGGCAAGATTCGCACGCTAAGCTACTCAGGGTTGACGATAGCAGCATGGGAGGGCAAAGTTTATTTAATTTCTACTACCAATCCCAAGTTTCTGACAATGGATGGTGTGAAGGTAAGAGATAACAGCCAAAAAGTTGTTAAAACTTACGGTTACGGGTCGCAATCTGTGCAGGGTGGAGTGACTCGGTTGACTTACAGCAATGACCAAAAGGCTTCTAATTTGATTTTAGAAATTAAGGACGATCGCGTGCAAAAAATTATTGTGGCCGCGCAGCTAAACTGAAATATTAAACAACAGTGCAAAAGTCCCGGTTCACCAGTTTGTAGTAAGGACTAAACTCCTGCTTATTTTTTAGGATTTTTAGGCTGTCTGTGAGTTGACTGGAGGGCTTTTTCCTGATGTGCGATCGCCCGCGTCTCCTTAATCCTCTTCATCATCATCCGACAATTTTGTCATTTCCTCAGCAATAAGTGTCTGAAAATCCTCTCCGCAGTGAACGTTGAGATCGATTGCAGAGAGGAAGGAACTCTGGTATAATTTCAGCTTTTTGTCGATCGCTCAAATCAGGTAACTGAAGCTGACGGATTAATATCAAATCCGCCCTTCATCGGAATTATTCATCTCTCTGTTCTTTTCCTCTGCGTTCTCTGCGTTCTCTGCGGTTTAATCATTCCAATGCAACCGCAATTGGTATAAAGTAATAAAATTTTGACACTCACTGCCTAATTCTTCAATTAACGTACTCAGCGTAGAATTAGTTACAGCAATTGTCCGATCGCTTTCCTTGCATCTTTACTTCTGGAATTCTCAGTCCGCTAGGAGTGGACGAAAGTTTGTTCGCGGTTTCAACCGCGCCCGCGATCTCGGATTTAGGATCGCACCCATAAAAAAAAGTAGAGGTGCGATCGATCGCATCTCTACTACAAAAATTCAAAATAAGGTGCGCAATGCGCACCCTACAAATTAGCTGTTCTGGGGAACAGGAGCACTCGGTGCTCCTGAAAAAGTCGGCGCTACAGAATTACTTGGCGCAGCAGTCTTAACCCGCTTCTTGATCAAGATTGGCTTGACGCTGTTTTCTCCACCAATCGGGGGATCTTCTTGTTGAGCGTAATCAGCGCCCATCCAAGCAGGACGGCTTTGATCGAAAGCCATTTGCAAAGCTGCAGCGGCGATCGCGTGGGAGTCATACTCCTCGGATAACTCAGACACCAGAGGCAAGAAAGATGCCATCCGTTCCCCGGCTAACGCTTCGCGCACTTTACCCTGCATCTTTTCCAACTGACGAGCTTCAATTTGCGCCCGTGTGGGAATGTTTCGCACCGTCAAGCTCGATCGCACGTGGCGTTCAATCAAGCGCAGTTTGCGGCGATCGACCGGTTGAATCAGCGTAATCGCCGTTCCTTCGCGACCAGCCCGGCCCGTGCGTCCGATCCGGTGAACGTAACTTTCCACACTGTCGGGCAAATCGTAGTTAATCACGTGAGTCAAGTGATCCACGTCCAAACCCCGCGCCGCAATATCAGTCGCCACTACCCAGCGCACCTGACATTGGCGGAACCGATGCAACAAACGTTCCCGTTGTGCCTGATTCAAATTACCGTGATACTCGTCAACGCTGTGACCTGCAGCTTGCAGTTGGCTGGTCAATTCCGCCGCCGATTGCCGAGTCCGCACAAAAATCAGTGCAGATTCCGGGTCTTCCATTTCTAGGATTGGCTGTAGAGCCCTTGCCTTCGACCAGCCACGGGGAATCATGTACACGCCTTGGCTGATGCGCTTCGGCGTTGCTTTTGGCTGTTCTACGGTGACGTTGACTGGGTTGCGTAAATGTCTCGCCACCAATTTGCGAATCGTAGCTTCCATCGTCGCCGAGAAAAACGCTGTTTGCCGCTCTTTTGGTGCTGCATCCAGAATTTTTTCCACATCTTGGATAAAGCCCATGCTGAGCATTTCGTCAGCTTCATCCAAAACCAGCCACTTCAGCTTGTCTAGTTTCAGGCTGCCCCGACTCAACATATCCAATATGCGTCCGGGTGTACCAACAACGATGTGAACGCCGCGCTTCAAACGCTGCATTTGACGATCTATCGATTGACCGCCGTACACCGTCAGAACTTGCACAGAGCGACCAACTTTTACCGGACCGTCGCTGCTAATTCCACTCAAATCGCGGATGGCTTCTGTTACTTGCATCGCCAATTCGCGAGTCGGCGTCAGCACCAGTGCTTGCACTGCTGTTACATCTAAATCAATCCGCTCCAAGATGGGCAACGAGAATGCTGCCGTTTTGCCTGTCCCTGTTTGGGCTTGACCCACAACGTCGCGACCTGCTAACAGGTGCGGAATTGCTTGTACTTGGATGGGAGTAGGTTCTGTAAAGCCTAGTGTTTCCAGATGGAGAACGAGTTCTTCCGAAAGACCTAAGCCTTCAAACAATAAATTCATTAATGCTCCTAATAACGAGTCTTAGCCTTCTAAGTTGCCCAACTCGGATGCGGATTTCTGCTCTAGGGCAGGAACTCATAAGAGTTCTTTATGGTGCTGCGCCTGCGCGCACCTTCTTAAATAGCAATCGAGTATAGGGCAGCTCCGTCGATGGTGACTAATTTACCAATTCGACAGCCGTCTTTGATTTTGTGACATCACCGATACCAACCGCCAGGGGTCGGGTTATAGGCTTCCAACATTCTTAAAACAGGACATTGGACTTCCTTTGAGGTACTTGCAAGCTTTCCCTCTCGGGCATTTTATAGTGAGGATCATGACAGCCCCACTTCACTACAACATAGTAGTAATAGGTTTGTTGGTTCAGGCGCTATCCCGCAATCCGTCGCCTGCGGGATTGAGCAGGGGATGCAGCGACCGTTACCGCCTATCCATCTCAACACTCTTTCGGGATACCGTTGTGGTGTAGGGCGGACGGCGAAGCAATCTCAAATTGTCCCCGCTTATTTCTGGCTTGTTACTATCATAACTCTTTACATTCAGAAACAAAACATTAAATTCGTTAAAATTTTCCGATGTTCTGTAGAGATAACCGCACCCCGAGGGGAGCGTCGATTGCCGCCAGAGGCTAATCCAGGTCTATAACCCCTTTGCTACATATCTTTGCACAATCTTGTACAAACCGTTACTTTTGGTGCACAATCCGCTAATTATTTTTGGCTGGTGTCCGGTTTTTGTTCGCCACACCGCCGATCGCGACTGTTCCAGCAACACTTACACTTGACCCCGCCCAGCACCGGATACAGTGCCACGTCAACTCATGAGGGTTAATCCCACAATTTTAGACAAAAGATCGAGTTCCCAGATGAGTCTGTGCAGTCAATCTAAAATCTAAAATCTAAAATCTAAAATCGACTTGACCGTAGAGGTCGTAGACATCTGCACCAGTAATTTTCACTGAGACGATCGATCCCAGTCGCGCTTCTCCTGTCACATAGACGAGTCCATCTACTTCTGGGGAAAACCGAGCGGATCT
The DNA here is from genome assembly GCA_036700245.1 of Microcoleus vaginatus BM001213989. Lineage (GTDB taxonomy): Bacteria > Cyanobacteriota > Cyanobacteriia > Cyanobacteriales > Microcoleaceae > Microcoleus. Next base: position 22,644 of record JAUBOM010000098.1, on the reverse strand, counting down.
ACCAATCAACTCACCTGTCTCTGGTTGTTCTTGTTCTATCAGGACATCAACTACCTGACCGACAGATTCTTGATTCTTCTTCAATGATATAGGTTGTTGTGCCGCCATTACCGCATTGCGCCGCATTTCCATTATTTCTGCTGGTATTTGCTGAGGCAAGCTAAAGGCTGGGGTTCCTTCTTCTGGCGAAAATACGAAAACTCCTACGTGATCGAATTCGTGGCGCTTGACAAATTCCTGCAAGTGTGCTGCGTGTTCGTCGGTTTCGCCGGGGAAGCCGACAATAAAAGTTGTCCGCATCACGGCGCCGGGAAGTGCTGCTTTGAGCCGATCGACTATAGCATCATTAATCCCAGCTTGAAAAGGCCGGTTCATCGCCCGCAGAATTTCCGGGTGCGAGTGTTGCAGGGGTAAATCCAAATACGGCAAAACGTTGGGCGTTTCCCGGATTGCCTCGACAACTTGCGGAGTCAAACCTGTAGGATAGGCGTAGTGCATCCGAATCCAAGGCACATCTACTTTACCCAAAGCGCGAAGCAGTTCGGCGAGTTTCGGTTCGCCATAAATATCTTTGCCGTAGTTGGTGGTAATTTGAGAAATTAAGATAATTTCTTTTACCCCTTCCGACGCCAATTGCTGAGCTTCCGCGACGATAGATTCGATCGTCCGCGACCTTTGATTTCCGCGCAAGTGCGGGATAATGCAAAATGCACAGCGGTAGTCGCAGCCTTCTGCTATGCGCAGATACGCGACACCTTCGGATGTTGTGCGGTAGCGGGGAGTAGTTTCGTCAGCTATGTAAGTAGGTTCTGAGGAGACGAGGGAAACTCTATCGCCCTTTTCGACCTGCTGCATAACATCGACGATTTTATGATAGTCGCCCGTGCCGACAATTGCGACTGCTTCGGGCAATTCGTCCAGCAATTCCTGCTGAAAATGCTGTGCCATGCAGCCGGTGATTACTACTTTTTTATTAGCTTCTGCCAATTCTACCAAGGTGCGGACCGACTCTTCTCGCGCCGCTTGGATAAAACTGCAAGTATTGACTACAACATAATCGGCTAATTCTTCATTAGAATCGACTTGATAGCCCGCTTGAGCCAGCAAGCCGATCATGTGTTCGGTATCGATGCGATTTTTTTCGCAGCCGAGGTGACTAAATGCGATCGTTGGCTTCGTTGCCATGCAGTAATAGTTAGTGGTGCGCTATTTTTGAGAACGTTTTATGGTATCACACAATTTCAAAAATTGCAAGTTATCCTTCTTAGTTGCACCAATTCCCAATTCATCACTAGACTGTCAACGCTCAACCATCATTGCCGTGCAACCAGAATTTATATTGCTTGTTGCACCGTTGTACCCGATCGACCTTGTAAGACATTTTGCAGCATACTCTGAAACAAAGTATCCAGAGAAATTCCCGATGCTTTGGCCATAGTCGGAATCACGCCTTTTTGGGCAAAAGAACAGTACAGCCCCGCTTCTAAGAACCAAGGTTGTCCATCGGGGTCGATGCGAAAATCAAATAAACTGTAGTCGCGACAGCCCAAAGCGATGTGGGCTTTTCTGGCCTGGGCCCAAACTCTCTCAGTGATCGGATCGCTCTTGTCAACTATCCACGACTTGGTACTATCCTTAGCGGCATAACCCAAGCTACCATCCTCATTTTGTTTGAGCTTATCGGCATAACTCCGAATCGGTCGGGTATCAGGATCTAGAGCATACTCTTCCAGCGGCAAACAGACTAGCTCGCCATCTTGGACAATAATCCCACAGCGAACTTCTCTACCCAATTCAATGAATTTTTCTACTAGCACCTCATCTGAATAAGTCAATGCTGTCTGCAAAGCCGCATCATAGTCAGCAGCATTTTTAACCAAAGTCACTCCAATGGAATTATCACCATTGAGCGGCTTGAGCACGATCGGCAAATCAATCGAAAGTCGATCGCCCGCCCGGACAACTTCTCCCTGCGGCACCCTTACCCCAGCGGCCGCTACTACTGCCCTAGTCTTGGCTTTGTCAGCAGTCAGCGCCATCAACTCTGCCGGATTACCCACATAAGGAATACTCAGGATATCGAACAAGCTGCGGTATTGAGTCATGCCGGGGATGCAAAACATCTGCGGTAACATTACGTCAATCTTTCGCTCTGCCAGCACCTGTACAGCGTCCGCTAGAGACATGGGATTAGTGGCCGCGATCGCACTCGGATCGAGAGAGGTGGGAAAACGCCATTGGCAATCCGGAGAAATATAGGCAATATGAAATTCATAAAGTGCTGGATTAGCAGCATTTTTCAGACAATCTTCTGCATAAAGCCGCGATAAATCACAGTAAAAATCGCTATCTGCCGAGCCGACTAAATGCAAAACCCGTACTACTGACATCCTCAATCTCCCCCTATTTCCACAAGTTTTCCAATATTAAAATCAATCCGAATCCACTCTTTCGGCTTCTGTAAATTTCCCCATAACAACAAGGGAATGTGCCAATGATGCACCATCAAAAACGGCAGCGGATCGTCCCACTCGAAGATGGCATCTTTGCCTTGGGCGATAATTTGTAACCGCTCAGCAACTAGCTTTGGCGACCACAAATGAGTCACCAACCGCCAAATTTCATGGTAAATCCAGTAAGTCGGGCGACTAGATGCCAAGGGCTGCACAGTCTCTGGTAAAGGATCGGGTTCCAAATAAGCTTTTGCCACATCTTGATGGTTGTAAAACATCGTGATGGCTGAATGGGTGCGGGGGTTGCATTCGATCGCGTAAATCTCTCCATCATCCGCCGCCTGAATGAAATCAAAGGAAACTTGTCCAGTCAGATTTAGACTCTTGGCAAACTGACGAATCCAATTTTCGATATCCGGGCGATCGACATTCTGGTAATTCACCTGAAACGCCGACGATTTGCAACAACAATGCAACTGAAGATGACCATCACGGATTGTACTGTGAGTGCAGAATTCTTGCCCTGGAATATACTCTTGCATAATCCAAGGTTTACTCTCGGAGATTGGTAAAGATTTCACGAACGCGGCAGTTTCCGCCTCAGTTGCGCAGGGTAACTTCGTCAGGTCTAACCTGCGAACAGAATCGTAGGGAATACTTTTGATAATATATGGACGCTGTGCGTCACTAAAATCAAAATCGATTACTTGCTGGGGATTAGTAATGCGGTAGGACTTCGGAACTCGCAGCCCCAATGCTTCGGCGGCTTTTGCAAACTCATACTTATCATCCAAACGTTGCACAGTTTCTGCATCTACGTGCATTACCGTACAGTGGGGAGAAAGTACCCTTTTGGTTTCGGCATCGTAGTAACTGCCGGCTGCACTACAGACGGGAACGAAAATATTAACTCCCTCTTGTTGAACGATTTTTAAGAGTGCTTGGGAGTATTCATCTGTCTGGGGGTTGGGTACTGTATAAAAGCGATAGACCGCCCAAGAGTATCGATGACCCGTCAGCCAGTATTTGTGGGTTTCTACCAAAATTACCCGATGACCGGCCTTATGGAACGATCGGGCTAGCTGTAAAGCTTTGGTCATCTTGCCGCCGTTAATCAAAATCGTTTGGGGAGAGTCCGCGACCGATCGAGACTGAAACGGTTTGATAATGATGGATCTCACTAGGGCGATGGCTGTTAAAGCGATATTCAGGGGCAGTACCAATAGCAGCAAAATTAAGGTTGCTATGGTTTTGACTGCTGTCTGGAAGCGCCTAGAAGCCGCGTTTGTTTCCTGTTCAGATGGCATCGCTGCAACTGAAACTGTTTCGAGCATAATTTTTTACTAAGTAAATACTCTAATTAGCGGTGGTTTTTGAATGATTAAACCCCTCTTGAAGCTACGCAGGAGTCTAAGAGAGAGATTAATCACGCCGATGAAGCGCGGAATTGATATTACGCACGGGTGGTTAAAAACCGGGTTTTTTGACGATCGGACTTCGTTACAGCCCGCCGAATAGGGCAAAAAACCCGGCTTGTTTGGTTTTGACGCCTAAGTTTTGTTCTACTCAACGCGCCGAATTAAAGTCAATCCATCTCTCAGCGGCAGTAACACTTGCTCTACGCGCGGATCGTCAACTAGAGCCTGGTTGAATTTGGCGATCGCTACCCCGTTAGGAGTGGCAGTACCTGACAAGTAGGGCTGTCCCTGCATCAAAGTGTTATCGACGCAGATCAAGCCATTGGGAGCCAACAGCCCGGTAGTTAGGAGTAAATCGACATAGTCTCTGTATCCAGCTTTATCGGCATCGATAAATACCAGATCGAACACTTCTCCATTAGCCGCCAATTGTTTCATGGTTTCTAGAGCCGGTGCCACCTTCACTGAAATTTTGTGACCGGCAGTAGATTCGTGAAAACACTTCTGGGCAAATTCAGCTACATAAGCATCTACTTCGCAGGCTACCACCACTCCATCCACCGGCAGTGCTTCCGCCATCGCTAGTGCTGAGTACCCGGTAAACATCCCTATTTCCAGTACGCGCTGTGCTTTGGTGAGATGGACGAGAAATTTCAGCATTTGGCCTTCCACATGACCCGATAGCATTTCCTGTTCCAACTGCCGCACTGTCTCGCCGTCAGAGAATCGCTTACTCCAATCTTCTGATTGGGTGCGCTTTACTAACGTGGCTAAGGCAGGAGATTCCGGCGTGGTACAAAGATTCAGGTACGGATCGAGACCATTTGCCAATTCGTAGGCTTGTTGTAATTCTGCCTTGAAAGCTCGATCGAGATTATCGATTTTTTCTACTTGCTCGGCGAGACTTTCCAGTTTAGCCGCTAAAATCCCGACAGGGGTAACGGGTCTCATTGTCAAACCCCTGATGTGGAAAGATTTCCAGCTTTTTCTGCCCACAGGTACATATCTTCCCCATCGCCGCGGCGCGGATAGCCCTGGCAGATTTCTCGATGAACCAGTAGAGCTTTATCCAACTCACCTCGAGTCAAATCATTCATGAAAAAGCATTCACCAATGGGGCGGGGAGCCGCAGCACGTTGAAGACCATCACGGGTACGACTGATCGATGTTGTCGCTTTCCAGAGCAGTTCTGATGTGAGATAAGGGCTATCAATTGCTAGTCCGAGGCGGCTCATTAACCCTAAGATCCGATCGCGATCGGCGATCGAAATGTAGCCGCGCAGTTGGGCAATAGTCGCCGAAAAAGCCATATCGATGGCGACAGAATGGCCGTGGAACATCGGAACTTCCGGCGTTAGTTCCAGCGTCGGACTCCAAGTGTGACCGTAGGCAATCACCCGATCCAAATCTAGCTCGTGTAGGTTCGGTACTTCTAATGCCAGCATCGACTCAATCCCCTTGTAAGTGAGCCGATGTGCCACTTCTTGAAGTTCCGATGTGCCGTTTACATAACCAAAATGGGTGTGCAGCAATGCTTCGCCGTAGTTTTCTAACAACTCAAAGATTTCTGTGTTACCTACTACGGCAATCTTAATTAACTCTGCCATCCCGTTTCGCACTTGGTCGATCGGCAGAGTTTTCAGAAAAGAGAAGTCTAAAATTACTTTCTTCGAGGCGTGGTAAGCACCGAGGCGGTTTTTCAGCTTACCGTGGTTCACAGCTACTTTGATCGCCACACTGGCATCAATTAAGCCAATTAGTGTCGTCGGTACCCGAATGTAGTTAGTCCGACGGCGATAAGACGAGCAGGCAAAACCAGCTACGTCTGTCGTCAATCCACCACCGACTACCAAAACAGGCTCCTTCCGCACGAGTCCGAAATCAACAAAGGCATCTATGATGCTTTCAAACGTTTTTAACGTCTTATCAGGTTCCTTGATATTAACTGGAAAGACTGTTAAATCTATCTCGTGATGCTTGAAATAATGATGCATCTGTGCACCATACAGACCGTAGACTGTTTCATCTACAACCATTAAACAGCGACCAAATTGGCGGTAACTATCCGCAATCTCAGGATTCTCAAGCTTGAAAGCACCATCTACGTATAGCAAGCTGAAATCTATTTTTTCGTACCCTTCAATCTGAAAAGCTCGATCGGTAGCTGTAAATGTTGCTTGAATGTCACCCATAAGATTTTTGCACTTTCATGTTGATAACTAACGGTAAGTATCCGGGCGACCGTCAAAACTCTCAATCCTTTTGCTGGCAAACTTCCTCGGCATTAACTTGACAAATTTGTCATTTAATATTATCTTAACTATCCACCTAAAAATTTACTTTCAGAGCTGTGTTAAGAATAGGTTAAATACTGCTTGTAGAGTATTTATACTGAATGCCTTGCTAGGAGCAAGTTTAGATCGCCTCAATACTTGCACGAAATTTAACATAACGGATTTATCATATTTATGCAACCTCATGCAACAAAACTTCTATGGAATTGTTGGGGAATATAAGATCGTCCAGCAATTAAGTAGCTCCACCTAATTAAACCGAAAACGCTTTGTTGAGCATACTGTCCTGTGGCAGCCCTGGTTTCCAAACCTCTGGCGATCGCGATCGCCTTTTTACTACTCCGAGGCAAAAACGCGGGCTCGCTAGCTCCGATCGCTCTCCATGCAACAATTCGTCCTCAATACGGTTCCTGAAGCGGACTATAAGGTGGCAAAAAGAAAATTACTTCTGCTGAAGAAAGTTCCCACTGCTGTGGCGTTAGGAGTGAACAATGTACAGAAGCATTGTCTTGGACGATCGCCGTTAACTTACGAGCGTGTTATAGCCGTAGTTGTGCCATATTTGTGCTTGCCACGACCTAAGTTTTAAGTAGGTCTCAGTTGTCAATGAACCTAACATCAAGGCATACTCAAAGCTGACTTGTTCGACACTCCGCAGATATTGATCCCTGGCCCTCGCCGGATCATTTGCGATGTGGCGTTTTTGTTGCCAAGAGTAGTGCCTAAACATGACCAGTTGGGCAATGTCCGTAGCAACAGAATTCATCCAAATACTTCAGGTTAACCAAACCCAGCAGCTCCCACAATTGCAGCAGATACTTGGGAGTTGGCGCATCCCGTCATCTGTTGTGGTTTGGGCGTCGGTGGTGCTTTCGGCGAAAGCTTCCAGCAGTAGTTTTTTTTAGAATTCGGCGGACTTGCTGTGCACCTAAATCTATTCCTGGTTCAACAGAAGAGTCGCTGACTCAACTGACGGGCGCTATAACGTCGGGCTTCTTCTAGCCACTGCTTTCGGGCTTGCCAATCACTTTCTTGCCACGGGGGTTTTTTACCCCGCCCTAGTGCTTCCCACAATCCACCCAACCAGCTTTGTTGCAATCGCACAATTGTAACAGAACACCCTCGGTTGATCCCATTCTAAAATACCGATCGATTTTGGAGCCATTCCAACCGTGAGCCCAATCGTCGGAGCGCTCTCGCTACGCCTCTAATTGGTTAAAAACAGTTTACTAGCTCAGAAATAATCTATAAATTTATACTACTTCCTCTAGCACTTTTTTACATTGCATTATATCCTCAGCTCAACCTAGGCTGGAAATACCACAGATAAATCTAGAGACCAATAGGGAAAACCCGGAATTACAACAGCCTCATTTTGCCAACTCGTTGCGATCGATAATTAAAATCACCTTGTCTTTTTTTATCGGGTTCGCTGTGCATTTGCAGTTAATGATAGACAAAATAAAATATCCAATAATTAGAAATTCCCGCTTCAGCATAGACAGATAGCTTAGTTCCCTGAGCGTATTTTAAAGTAGAATCAGAAACCTCAATTACCAATAAAATATCAGCAGGCTCCGGGAGACCATATAAATAAATATCGGCTCGATTATTGCCGATAATAACAACATCTCTGGTTCGCTATCATCCGTCAAAATAATCGGCTATTGTACGCGCACGCGAGCGCGTCTTGCCAGTAAAATGAAACTCCTCAACTAAAAGACTGTTGCAAACAGAGTGAAGCGTACTTTTAAGAGCCTTTATGATAATTTCTGGGCCCATCAATTCAAGTCAGTCATCAGGGCCCAAAAATCCCAGTTCTCCTAAAGGGTGATATTCTGCGAGCGAGAATCTTCTCGCAGTTACAGCAGTCATAGCTTTTCTTACCTACTTTATCCTTAGTCCCCTCTGCTCGGACGAAAGTTTGACTCTATGCAGCGGTTTCAAGATCCGATTAATGCCGATTAATGCCGAATTCATAAAGCCGAGTTCATAAAAGAAAATAACGAACCCGGATTTTATATTAGGCCATTTCCTGAGATGATACATCGGGGGCGATCGCCAGATTTGGTTCACCCGAAAGCACTTGAGCAGCAGATGCAGTAGGTAATAAATCGTAAGAATTTCCGCCCAAACTCTTAACTTGGCGCATCAAAGTGCCCATTTCCAAAGCATTCATCGCATAATTCCAGCCCAAATTGCTTTTAATTCCCGCCCTTTCCAAAGCTTGCTGCATCGTGTCAGTCGTCACCACCCCAAAAATCACCGGCACCCCTGTTTGAAAAGCAGCCGCAGCAATTCCCTTAGCAACCTCACCAGCCACAAAATCGAAATGAGGAGTTTGGCCGCGAATTACTGCACCCAGACAAATTACCGCATCGTAGCGGTGAGAAAGAGCAGCTTGGCGCGCCACCAAAGGAATCTCAAAACATCCGGGAACCCAAAAAAAGTCCACCTGAGAGCCATGAGGATTAATATCAACCCCGTGGCGTTTCAAACAATCTTGACATCCCTCCAAAAGTTTGTTGACTACCAAATCGTTAAAACGACCGATGACAATAGCAAATCGCAAAGATTCTGTGTGAGTAAAAGTTCCCTCGAAAACAGCCATAGTGTTGTAGTTTAGATTTTAGATTTTAGGTTTTAGAATTTTGTTTGTGAGAAGGCAAAAGTCAGAAAGCTGCAGCATCTCATCTGAATCTCAAGTGCAAAAACATAAAGGGTCGCGCGGTCTGTAAAATCCCTAGCTTCTGCCGAATGCCGAATGCCTTTCAATCGCTAGCGAATGCCTTCATCCTTCTATCTTTTACCTTCTTTATTCGATAAGGTTGGGTGAAGTTAAACGACTAAAAAGTTCAATACACCCACTGCAATAACCAGCAAAAACCAGAGACCAGACCCGACATATATCAGCGTTTTAGACTGATTCCAGTTTTGGGGAGAGGCATAAGCAACCGGGACGCCAACGACCATCACAAAAGACAGCAGTACCAGAGCCAGTAAAACCACTTGAAACAGAATTGATAACATCTTTTCTCCTTTCGATATAACCGTGCGTTGATCAGAAATAGCTTCCCAGAACCGGAAAAAATCTTCCAAATTCTAGTTTTTGACAGTTTCCCGATAGTCGATCGAGAGTTTGTCGGTTGATTGATAGGAAAGAACCCGTGCAAATTCGGGCGTTGCGCGAACAGGCGTCAGCGACTTTTGAGATTTTTATCAATTTTATCATTGTTGGCTACAGCACAGAAAACTGGATTCGATACTGGCTGAAGGTTAAGTTACAGTGCGATCGTCCGGTGTCAGAGACCGAGAAATTGCTACTCTGTGAGTTAGAGATGGGGGATGTTCGACTATGGACTTAGTTTTGTGCCACACAACAGCAGATTTTGACGCCTTGGGAGCGGCGGTGGGACTTTGCGTCCTGCGCCCCGGTAGCCGGATCGTGCTGACTGGCGGGTGTCACCCGACGGTGCGGGATTTTTTGGCGCTACACCGCGACGAGTACCCACTGATTGAACGCCGATCGGTCAATCCGCAACAAATTCGATCGATTAGTATAGTTGATGCCTCCCAGCGCGATCGCTTGGGAAAAGCCGCCGAGTGGCTGGATTTGCCACAGGTGAGCGAAATAGCTGTTTTCGACCACCACCTAGAGGCGCATTCAGACATCCCCGCTACTGTTACCCAGATAGAAGCAGTCGGATCCAGCACGACATTAATTGTCGAAAAGCTGCGCGAAAAGCTCAAAAATCAACCAGAAAACAGCGACACACCATCGCGCCTGCTGCCTTCGGAAGCAACAGTAATGGCCCTCGGCATCCACGTCGATACAGGTTCCCTCACCTTTGAGGGCGCAACTGCCAGAGACGCGAATGCTTTGGCGTGGTTGATGGAACAGGGAGCGAGTTTGCGGGTAATCGCTGAATATGTAGAACCCGGTTTGTCTCCTCAATTGCAAGATTTGCTCACAGAAGCGCTGAAGAATTTGCGATCGGAAACTTTGCACGGTTACAGCGTAGCTTGGGTGCTGCTATCTACTGAAGCCTACGTTCCGGGACTTTCTTCCCTGGCTTCTCGCTTGCTCGATTTAACTGAAACCGATGCTCTGCTTTTAGGCAATGTTTATAAATTTAGCGAAAAGGACAACAACCGCAACATCGAGCCCGAATCGCCAGTTTCCAATCGATTAACTATTATCGGTCGATCGCGCATCGAAGGAACAAACCTCAGCGAATTGTTCAAACCCTTCGGTGGCGGAGGCCACGCCCGCGCTGCTTCCCTCGCCACCCGCGATGTTGACCCCCTGCTGACTTTAAATCAGTTAGCTGACGAACTCAAAACTCAAATTCCCCACCCTCCCACAGCCCGCGAATTAATGTCGTCTCCAGTGCGGAGTATTCGCCCGGAAACATCGGTAGGGGAAGCTCACCGTATACTCCTACGTTACGGACATTCCGGGCTTCCGGTGGTGGATGCGGGCGATCGACTCGCCGGCATTATCTCGCGCCGCGACATTGACATTGCTCTGCACCACGGTTTCAGTCACGCCCCCGTCAAGGGTTACATGACTCCGCAGCTAAAAACGATCGCCCCAGATACCTTGCTGCCGGAAATTGAATCTTTAATGGTGATGTATGATATCGGGCGCTTGCCGGTATTGGAAAACGGTCAACTGGTAGGAATTGTGACTCGCACTGACGTGTTGCGGGAATTGCACCAGCAAAAAGCGCGAGACAGGGGAAGTAATGCAGAATTGTCTTATTGTCCGATACCCGAATCGGTTGAGCAGTTGTTGCGATCGCGCATAAGTGCCGAATTGTGGCAATTATTGTCGATCGCGGCCAATATTGCCGCCGAGCGCGGCTGGCAACTTTATATTGTGGGTGGAGCAGTCCGGGATTTACTATTGACGACCGATCATACACTGGCCCTAACAGATATTGATTTGGTTGTGGACGGAAAGTGCGGGTCCGACGATTCCGGTGCTGGTGTTGAGTTAGCTTCATCGCTGCAAAAACTATACCCCGACTCGCGTTTGGACGTTCACGGCCAATTTCAAACCGCCGCGCTTTTGTGGCACAAAGACTCTGCTTTCGGCTCCCTGTGGGTGGATATCGCTACGGCTCGCACTGAATTTTACCCTTATCCGGCTGCAAATCCTGAAGTTGAAGCGAGTTCAATTCGCCAAGATTTGTACCGCAGGGATTTTACAATTAATGCGCTGGCTGTGCGGTTGGGTTTTCCTCGCAGTGGCGAATTGTTAGATTTTTTTGGCGGTTTGCTCGACTTGCAAGCGCGGCAAATTCGAGTTTTGCACGCCAACAGTTTTATCGAAGATCCGACGCGAATTTATCGCGCTGTGCGGTTTGCTGTGCGGTTGGGATTTGAAATTGAGCCGCAGACGGAAGGATACATCCGCCACGCTTTGGCCAGCGGGATTTATTACCGAATTCAGGGGGAAAACGGCCGAGCTCCGGCTTTGGAAACTCGCTTGAAAAGCGAATTGAAATACATTTTGCAAGCCCCCTACTGGAAAGTTGCTTTGCAAATGCTAGGAGATTTGCAGGCTTTGCGCTGCATTCATCCTACTTTGGAGTTGGATCGGGAATTGTGGCGGCAACTGCGTTTGCTCGATCGGTGTTTGAATGGAATCCCAAGGAAGAAGGAAGAGGAACTCCCAAGGAAGAAGGAAGAAGGAAGAAGGAAGAAGGAAGAAGGAAGAAGGGAGAAGGGAGAAGCAACTCTCAATTCCCAATTCCCAATTCCCAATTCCCCATTCCCAATTATCAATATTCCCGATTGGCAGATGCGACTGGAAGTTTTGATAGCTTATTTAGCACCGGAATATCGCGGCAAGGTGGCTGCAAATCTTCAGTTACCCGCTGACAGCATTAAGCGGTTGGAAGTGTTGGAAGCTGGAAAGAACCAGTTAGCAGAGGGTTTGCCTAAGTGCGAGTTGCCGAGTCAATTGGTGCTGCTGTTGAGGAATTATCAATTGCCGGTGTTAATTGCGATCGCCATACAAAGTCCGCGAAGCGCACGCCGCCAAATTTTGGAATATCTCACCAGGTGGGCGAATGTTGAGCCGCCTTTAAATGGCAATGATTTGAAGGCTTTGGGTTATAAGCCTGGGCCTGGGTTTAAACGAATGTTGGATGATTTGTTGGCGGCGACCTTGGATGGCGATTTGGGCGATCGGGCTGCTGCGATCTCTTTCTTAGCACAACGTTATCCTCAAGCTTAGTAAGGTGCGTCAGCAGCGGGTTATTTTTTCTATAATTGCTCGGCTAATTGCTGATGCACTCTACTAAATTTAGTCCTGGACGCCTGGGAGTCCAGAAACCGGGTTTTTTTACGAAAAGACGCGTTGCAACCCGCAGATTAGGTAAAAAACCCGGTTTCTTTGTCGGAGTGCCTCCAAAACTGTAAATTTTTACTTTTGAGTTCAAAACAGCCTAACAAGCCGATCGCACATTATTGATATTTTGATAATTAAGGTGAAAAAACAGGGCGATCCTGATTTTATCGCAATTGTCCTTTACAAAAGTTTTGTTGCTTCCCTTTTGACAGTAACTTCTATAGCTTTGCTTTTAGCACTGAATAGTCATCACCCCTTCGAGGCTTTTTCGGAATCTTTATTCTTAGAAACCGAACTGAAAATTTTTAAATCTTTATTAGCTAAAATTATACTTGTTAAGCCTAAAACCTTACTATTTAGCGGACTGGGGATCGGAATCAATTTTAACTGTTCTGGAAGCCGTGGGTTTATGGTACGAAAAAGTCTGGGAAACAATCTTAGTTTTATTGCTAGTCGGCATCAGTATTCCGCCTGAAATCTATGAATTAGTTCAAGGTGTCACGGTACTTAAGTTAGCGGTATTTATAGCAAATCTAGCCGTCTTATGGTATTTGCTGCACCATTTGCCGAAGCAGGGTAAGGGTGCTTAGAATTTTGGTAATTCCGAGGACACTCATTTGACTTAATAAATGTCAGGATATTCAATCAGCAGGCGCTTTACCATTTTATTTGTGATGCGTTTACCTAATAATTTTAAGTTTCAATATTAAATATTCAACTCTTGGCGCGCATTCTTGAGTCAATTCCTAGTGTTTTTCATATTTAATCATAGTTTCCACGCTCTTTATTTCCCCAAGCTGAAGAGCGCCAGTCGGCACACAATTCATCACAAAATCGCTTATAAGTTCCCTAAAAACCTAAATCTTTACAAAAATAGGCTACTTGTAAAGATTCGATAAAGCCGCGAGGGGTTCTACCCCCCATGAGTTATAGTTACACATATATAGATGCACCCTGATGGCTTTCCCGTTCCACAAGAGCGGGATTTTTATTGGAAAAATATTGTATTAAGTTTTAAGATACCTGGTACAGATAGAATTGGTGGAACATTCCAATAAAACGATCGCCCGATGCAAAAATAGCAGAGAAGAAGCAAAAATCTTTACAAAAATAGGCTACTTGTAAAGATTCGATAAAGCCGCGAGGGGTTC
>JAUBOM010000098.1:0-8867 GCA_036700245.1 Microcoleus vaginatus BM001213989 | reverse complement strand
GAACATTCCAATAAAACGATCGCCCGATGCAAAAATAGCAGAGAAGAAGCAAAAACGAGGGTTCGGAGCGATCGAACATCAGCCCCAACTCTGTGAAATAACCCAAAGGCGGTAGCATAGTTTGGGAAACGGCATCAACTAAAGATGAACTTAGCGCCAGCAACAGTCCTGCAACAGGGCAAATACAAAATTAACGCGACTTTAGGCATAGGAGGGTTCGGGATCACTTACCGAGCTATCCACACCCCTTTAAACCAAACCGTCGTACTCAAAACCCTCAACGAAAGTCTGCGCCAACACCCAGAAGCGGCCCAATTTCAGCAGCAGTTTATTGCCGAAGCCCAACGCCTGTCCCGGTGTCAGCATTCCAACATCGTCAGAGTAATCGACTTTTTTGAAGAAGCCGGACAGTCTTTTATCGCCATGGACTACATTCCGGGCCAAACTCTCGCCCAAATAGTCGAAACCGATCGGCCACTGCCAGAAGCCCAGGCCCTGCACTACATTCGGCAAATAGCCTCAGCCATAAGTACAGTTCACCACAGCGGATTGCTGCACGGAGATATCACTCCAGAAAATATTATCCGGCGAGCCGATTCTCACCTCGTAATGTTAATAGATTTCGGCATTGCCCGCGGCTTTACCGCCGGCACCAAACAAACCCACACTAACTTGCTCTCGCCCGGGTACGCGCCGATTGAACAATACCTCTATAACGGTAAATGTACACCGGCCACAGACATCTACGCCCTCTCCGCCACGCTCTACTACTTACTTTCCGGCGTGGCGCCCGTAGCAGCACCCCTGCGCGATCGCATTCCCCTAGCTTCGTTGCGGCAATTTCAGCCGCACCTCAGCGCGGGAATCGAGCGAGCCATCCTTCAGGGACTCGAAATCGACCCCCACAACCGCCCTCAGACAGTGGAAAATTGGCTTACCATGCTGCAAGAAACAGAGCTAGTACCAGCAAACAGAAAAGGCAAGCAAAGTCTGCGATTGCCCGCACCTCCCCCGCCGCAGTTGAGTTTGCTGGCGTTTGTCGTAACGGCTGCAATTGCAGGCTGGATGGGTTTTGACCTGGCTTGGCGCTACAACAGCACCAGTCTCAGCAGCAATCGATCCAAAATTGAATCCTTCCAATCTCTCGAAGATTTGCTCAAATCCCGCGATTTGTCAGGGCCGATGTTCGGGCAGCCGTCTGTCGAAAGCAGCCCGATCGACCCGAGCGAACTCAATAACGACCCCACACCGCCTTTAGACAGCAGCAACATTCCCGAACAGATCGATCCCTCAGAAACTAGCGCCGAACCTTCACCGTTCCCAAGCCCGGAAACTCCTGCTCCAGAGCCGGAAGCGGAACCTGAGCCATCCCCGACGCCCGAGCTCCAAGAGCAGCCTTCTGAGCCCCCCATTCCGGAGTCTCAAACCCAAATCGAGCCAGCACCCGAACCAGAACTCGCACCGGTACCGGAAGTTGCGCCCCTGCCTGCAGAACCGCCCTCCACACCCGCCCCGCCTACGCCTACGTCTAAGAGTGCTGAAACCTTGCCACCCTCTGAATCCGCGCCGCCAGTAATAGCATCGCCGATCGAGGGATCGCCTGAACCTGCGATACCGAGCCGCAGCGACAGCAATTCAGATACTTCGATCGCACCTGGCTCACCACCCCCTGTGGCAGAGCCCACTGTGCCTTTTCCTGAACCTGCGACAAATTAGTATTGTTTTTGTTGGTTAAAAGTGCGGACAAATACTTGGTTTTATAAGTCAGCAAATATCCGCTCGGTAGTCTAGATAATAATGCCCTTCCTAGCCAACGACTATCTCGCCCAACCTTCGACCGAATCAGGAAATCCCAACAGGGGCAGTCTGAGTTTATCCAATATTTCCTATTCCCTCTGCAATCCAAATGCCCGCCTGAAAAAAAAGCAGGAATGTTTGATATTTTGAGTGAATTTATGTTAGAATATGTGGGCGGCGCTGAGGTTGTGTGAAGCCGTGTATTACTGCTGCCAAGCTGCAAACATTTTGGTATAAAGCAACCCCAATCTCGAATTTGAGCGAGTGTAAGCGAGGCTTGGGGGCTTAGCCGTTGTGCCTTAGACTGTTCTAACTCTCAAGAATCCCATCCCGGACACTCGGGGTGGGAGTGTCAATTCCCCTAAAATTCCTTTCTTTGGGAGCAAGCACCATTGGGGACAAGCAAGTTATAATTTGTTGCGGAAGCGCACAGAGATTTTTTTATGAGTAAACCCCCAGTTCATGCTTTTTTTGTAGGCAGAGCACTTGCCGAAGCACTGTACGAGCAATTAGAAAGCGCAGCAACCAACGCTTTCTCTGAACTCGGCAAATTTGACGCAGAACAAAGAGAACGCCTGCGACAGTTCACCGATCGAGTTGTGGAACGCGCAAACAGAGCTGCAGATGAGGCACTGCAGACCAGAACTGGCACTGCAACCACCACCATTGAAGACATCCATCCTGCAGAGTTGCAAGCGACAATTGACGAGCTGCGCGCCGAAGTGGCAATGGTGCGATCGCAATTGCAGCGCTACCGCAGCAGTTTGCCCTAGCGCTCGCTCCCCGACCACAACTATTATTTACGACTACGTGAGCGCAAAGCACTGCGCTCCTGCGCTCCTACCTGCAATCAAAGCAACAACATAAAATAAGCAATTTGGGAACCCAAGTGTCTGCTCTCCTTGATGACTCTGTTAATCGCCAGCGCTCCAGAAAGCTCGCTGGCGAAGGTGATGAGCCAAAAACTGCTGGTAAATCCTACAAAAGTAAAGCTTATCGCTGGAATCGCGAAAAATACTCCCGGAAGCGGCGCTTCTTCGACATTTGGTCTTTTGTCTTGCTCTGGCTGGCTTCGCTGTGGCTCGACAGCAAAAATTGGAGCTACTGGGGAGGCGTGACAGAAGAAAAGAAAGTTGCCAGACGCCGCTTTCAAGCTATCTGGGTTCGAGAAACACTCTTGGATTTGGGGCCCACTTTCATTAAAGTTGGGCAGTTATTTTCCACGCGCGCTGATTTGTTCCCGGCAGAGTTTGTCGAGGAACTTTCTAAGCTGCAAGATAAAGTGCCTGCTTTCAGCTACGAGCAGTTAGAGCTAATTGTTAAGCAAGATTTGGGCAAGACAGTTCAAGAACTCTACCACAGCTTTGACCCGGTGCCCCTGGCCGCTGCAAGTCTGGGTCAGGTACACAAAGCTCAACTGCATTCGGGCCCGGAAGTGGTGGTCAAGGTGCAGCGACCGGGGCTGCGGAAGCTGTTCGAGATCGATTTGCAAATTCTTAAGGGAATTGCCCGCTACTTTCAAAACCATCCTAAGTGGGGCCACGGCCGAGATTGGATGGGGATTTATGAGGAATGCTGTCGCATTCTGTGGCTGGAAATTGACTATCTCCATGAAGGCCGCAATGCTGATACTTTTCGCCGCAATTTTAGCAACTGTGACTGGGTGCGGGTGCCGAGGGTTTATTGGCGGTACGCGGCTCCGCGAGTGCTGACTTTGGAATACCTGCCGGGGATTAAAATCAGCCACTACGAAGCTTTGGAAGCGGCCGGTATCGATCGTAAATTAATCGCTCAGTTGGGGGCAAAAGCTTATTTGCGCCAGTTGCTCAACGACGGCTTTTTCCACGCTGACCCACACCCCGGCAACATCGCTGTTAGTGCTGACGGTTGTCTGATTTTCTACGATTTTGGCATGATGGGGCAAATCCAGTCCAACGTCCGGGAAGGACTGATGGAGACGCTTTACGGCATTGCTTCCAAGGATGGACAGCGGATTATGGATTCTCTGATCAATTTGGGAGCTTTGGTGCCTACGGGTGATATGAGTCCGGTGCGCCGATCGATCCAGTATATGCTGGATAACTTTATGGACAAGCCTTTTGAAAATCAGTCGGTGAGCGCGATTACGGACGACCTTTACGATATTGCCTACGACCAACCTTTTCGCTTCCCAGCTACCTTTACTTTTGTAATGCGAGCTTTTTCGACGATTGAAGGGGTGGGGCGGGGCTTAGATCCCGAGTTTAACTTTATGGAGGTGGCACAACCTTTTGCCATGCAGCTTATGAGTAATGGAAATGGTTCTGATACAGGTAGCAGCATTTTTAACGAAATCGGCCGTCAGGCAGCTCAGGTGAGTTCGACAGCTTTGGCTTTGCCCCGCCGGATTGAGGAGACTATTGACAAACTAGAACAGGGAGATTTACGGATTCGCGTCCGTTCTGCCGAAACAGAGCGGTTGATCCGCCGCATGACCAGCGTTCAAATGGGTACGAATTATGCTTTGCTGATGAGTGCTTTTACTTTGTCAGCGACAATTTTGTTTGTCAGCAATCAAGTCTGGGCCGCTGTGGCTGTGGCATTGCTCGCGGCGGGTGCAGGGTTTGCTCTTCTGCGTTTGTTCAAGCGGATCGATCGTTTAGACAGGATGTCATAATTGTGCAATTTGGGATGTGAAATTTCAGGTTTGAGATTTCTCGCCAGCCAAAAGTTGACCTCGAATGTTAAGTTTTGGCTGGCTGACAACAGATTGCTAAAATTGAGAGCACTTACGCGCTTTGACGCTAACAACCCGGTTGCTTCCTAAATTTCTCGCCAGCCAAACCATTGATTTTGGGTAGAAATCCCGTTTTTTTTTGCAGGCGCTGCTTAATTTACTGGATTTACCGAAATTTTAAGACGGGATTACCATCATCAAAAAAATTGGGTCGAAACCCCGTCATTCTAGGACGGCTTTACACGGTGTCGTAGTATAATTTCAGTGGTCAATGACCCACTGTCCGTCGATGGAGACATAAACCCTAACATCAAAGTTTGCGATGTTTCGCAACGGGGAAGAAAAATCGGTAGACCGGGAAAAGAGGATGGGGCAATGAAATATGCATCCCTTGAATCAAAACGACAAAGAAATTCTTCTGTGGAATTTCGATACATAAAAACCGTTGGGCTAGCGGGGTTAGTCTGTGGAGCGAACATAAGACCATAAAACTCCTTGTGGGTAGAGGCAGTTGCTATGAAACAGAAACCTAAATCGTGAGGTTTGGGAATCACCGCGCCTTGTTTGCCGGTGAGGATGTCAAAACGATCTACAATATGAGGTCAAGGAAGTGCAATTTTTCCAAAACTCACGATCGCAGGTGGCAAAAATTCCAAGTCCCCTTCGCAATTTAAGTTTTGGAAGAAAACTTTCCACCCCTTAAATCAAGCTTTTAAGTTCGATGAGTCCAATCACCCAATCTATGAAACGCTCTTTCGCAGGTAAGACAGACACGGGGCTAGTTCGTTCAGTAAATCAGGATTCATACTACATAGACTCTGACGGGCGATTTTTCATAGTGGCCGACGGAATGGGAGGACACGCCGGAGGTCAAGAAGCCAGCCGGATTGCGACTCAGGCGATTCAATCTTATTTGCTCGAACATTGGGAAGGACCTGAGGATTCTCCGCTGTTGTTGGAAAAGGCTTTTTTAATTGCTAATCAAGCAATTTTGACGGATCAGCTAGACCACCCCGAGCGTGCTGATATGGGGACTACGGCTGTGGTTCTCATCTTTAGGGATGAGGGCAGACCTTGGTGCGCTAATATCGGGGACTCTCGCTTGTACCGGCTGCACGGCTCTCGCTTGCAGCAGATTACTGAAGACCAGACTTGGGTGGCTCAGGCTGTGAAAAGAAAGGCCCTAACTCCCGACCAGGCTCGCAGTCATCCTTGGCGTCACGTTTTGTCCCAGTGTTTGGGCCGTGATGATTTGCGGGAAATAGATATTTTGCCCGTGGACGTGCAGCCAGGGGATCGCTTGCTGCTGTGCAGCGACGGCTTGACTGAGGAACTTTCCGATCCTTTAATTGCTTCGCCTCTGAAGTCGATTCGCGCCTGCGAGGGCGCTGCAAATGCTTTGATTCAAGCAGCTAAGGAGAAAGGGGGACGCGATAATATTACTGTGGTGATTGTGACGATCGACCTCAAATAAATCGGGCAACCCCCCGGACAATCTAAAATCTAAAATCTAAAATCTAAAATTTAATGACCCGCGTTATCGGTTTGATCAGCGGCACGTCGGTGGATGGCATTGATGCTGCTTTGGTGGATGTGGTGGGTTCCCACACAGACTTGAAAGTGCAATTGGTAGCCGGCAAGACTTTCCCTTATCCTGCTAATTTGCGATCGCAAATTCTCTCGGTTTGCAGTGGCTCAGCTTTATCAATGGCTGAACTAGCCGAATTAGATGATGCCATCGCCCAAGAATTTGCCACGGCGGCATTGACAATTCAAGCAGAATATGATAAAGCCGAATTAATCGGCTCTCACGGTCAAACCGTCTACCACCGACCTGCAAGGAAAGCCGAGAAAGAGATCGCCAGTGGGTTCATGGGCTACAGCTTGCAACTCGGGCGGGGCGCGCTAATTGCGCAATTGACAGGCATTACTACAGTGAGTAACTTTCGATCGGCAGACATTGCAGCAGGGGGTCAAGGAGCACCCTTAGTCTCAATACTTGATGCCTGCCTGCTGACGGAACCCAACAGAAGTCTCTGCATCCAAAATCTGGGCGGAATTGGCAATCTTACCTATCTTCCGGCTCAGTCCAAGGGGGAAAACAAGGACGAGTCGGAGATTTTCAGTCTTGGGGAGGGCATCTCGGGCTGGGATACAGGGCCGGCCAATTCCCTGTTAGATTTAGCAGTGCAGCACTTCAGTGGTGGCACTAAGACGATCGACGAAGGTGGAGCTTGGGCCGCATCGGGAACTCCCTGTCAAGCTTTAGTCGAGGATTGGCTGCAGCAAGAGTTCTTCCGTCAACCACCGCCGAAATCTACTGGGCGAGAGTTATTTGGTGTAGACTATTTTGACCGGTGTTTGGTCGAGGCCCAAGGTTACAACCTCAGTCCTGCTGACGTACTGGCTACTCTGACAGAGCTGACTGTTGCCTCGATCGTTCACAGTTACCAAACTTTCTTACCGGCTATGCCCGATCGAGTTTTACTGTGTGGGGGCGGCAGCCACAATCTCTACTTAAAACGCCGATTGCAATCTCAATTGCATCCAGTGCAAGTGTTGACTACTTCTGAGGCAGGCTTGAGTGTAGATTTTAAAGAGGCGATCGCTTTCGCGGTTTTAGCCGCATGGCGGGTTCGGGGCATTCCCGGCAATCTGCCTCAAGTTACTGGTGCTCGGGCACCGGTACTTTTAGGGGAAATTAACTCTTGTTGGCACAGTTGGGCGTGATAGCATAGAGTCTTAGGGACAACGGCTGTGCGTTGTTGCACCAGCATTGTAGCCAGCAGGAAAAGCATAGGAACAGCACTGTGGCTCACACGTTTTTAATGGAATCGGGCCAATGGACGCTCGAAGGAAGTTGGATTGAGCGCAATGGCGTGCCAATTACGGTGAAAGGCAAAACTTTAGTGAGCTGGAACCGAACAGATTGGTTCAGTATGGTGACAAAGCTCGTGTTTCCTGGAGGGGATCGCGAAGAGATTATTTTGCAGTACCGAGGACACCTCAACAGCGATGAACGGCAGTATACTTTTGTACTCCAACACAGCGAACTCGGTCGGGTCGAGGGCGAAGGTTGGATTGCTCCCCAGTCGATCGTGCAGCGTTACTGGGTACTGGGAGACGAACGCCAACGGCGCACGGGTTTTGATACCCTCCATCGCGTCGATCACAACCGCTACTATCACTCTAGCGGCATCATGTCAGGTCATTACTTGACAAGTACGATGGAGGCTACTTTGGAACGTCAGTCGGAATAGCTTTTTCTAGAGTTACCACCTGCGAGTTCTAGGGTTTGATGTGAAAATTAAAGGTCTAGCTAGTCGGAGATCCCGCTCAGATGTCCGACTAGCGCACTCTTATGAAACCCGATCCGCTGTAACTAAAGACAAATATTTTATTTTGTTAAAAAGTTCACACTTACGATGAAAAATTATCAAACTTTTGAGTCGAACCGCGATAAATTATTTTTGCGATCTCCTTCTGTGCCGCTCTAGAGATTGCTGCGATCGACTTCCCAAATTGACCTGAATCAACAAAAAAACTCTCAAATTTTCCCGGCGAGAGGATGACTCTGTGCAGATGCTTTCTACCTTCTATAGC
This sequence comes from Microcoleus vaginatus BM001213989, assembly GCA_036700245.1. GTDB lineage: Bacteria > Cyanobacteriota > Cyanobacteriia > Cyanobacteriales > Microcoleaceae > Microcoleus. Next base: position 751 of record JAUBOM010000098.1, on the reverse strand, counting down.
AACCACACCCGACGCTATTGACGTTCTTAATTGCACCAACCCTTGATTTTATTGCTTCTGACTTCTCTGGTAGATAACTAAAGCCCTCGAACTTGTGCCTTCGAGTGACGCCCCATCACCCCCAACTCCTTTCCACCTGAGGAAGAGAGTAAGAGACAGAGGTCGCCGACTGCGACTCTTTGTTACTCAACGCCTGGGTTTGGTTCTAGGCCCCAATGATGTTTCAGAAAATGGCGGTACATGGTTTCCCGAAGCATCATTTGCTCGTAAAGCTTGACCAAAAACTCCTGAGCTTGTTCGCGGCTCATGTCACTTACCTGTGTTTTGAAGGAACACAGGCTAAATTGCTGCTCCAAAGACAATTCTGCTGGTTGGCTCATGACTTTGACTCCTCTGTAAGTAAAGGTGACTTAAAAGTGAACACCTGGATTAACCAGATTTGTAAGTTGTTTCAGCGATCGACCGTTGGTTTCGGGATGCCCGATGGCCCATCTTGCTTTAGTATATATTACAAAAGGTAACAATCGTTTGACAAAATCGCCATCTGCCCCAAGAAATAACTTACTTATGGAGAGAGATGGCAAAATGCCTGCAAAAGTTCCTTCCGCAGGCATATACAACTGTATCTAGTTGTCAAGAGAAAAAAGGCTCAGTACGAACCAAAAGAATTGAAGCCCTTCATACCAAATCGGGCGGAGCTTCTGTCTGCCAGGAAGAGAGGGGGAGAGGGGGAGAGGGGGAGATGAGGAGA
>JAUBOM010000097.1:6785-29391 GCA_036700245.1 Microcoleus vaginatus BM001213989 | reverse complement strand
CAGAAGGAAGAAGGAAGAAGGAAGAAGGAAGAAGGAAGAAGGAAGAAGGAAGAAGGAAGAAGCAATCGACCGTATGGGGAAAGTGCAATTAAGAACATCCTCAGCCTCAGGCGGGTTGCTATATTAATAAAAAGCTTTGCCTTGAAAAAATAAATATTTCTTAGGGTGCTTATGGTCAGCTCTGTCAAGGTGGTGAAGAAGTCCCTCAAACGCTGGAAATGTCTGCTTCGGGCGAGCGATAAATCTTCTTCATTTTATAGACTATTAGCACTAAATAATATCTCAAGAATAAAGCTCAACGGTTACGATGACGCAAACACGTTAATCGCACCCTGACAGGTCTGGCCATAAGCACCTTACCCAAAATTGAGGGGGGGAAAAAGTCGGACATAAGCCGGGTTCTGTTCTCTCAACTGCAAGCAGTTTTCGAGGGCAGTTATCTATCTGGGACGCCTGTTACCAGACACCTCAAGCGGTACCAAAAAACGGAACCGGTAAAAAACCAACCATAGTTCCTCCGACCTTGCTCCCAACTGGGGTTTACCTAGCCAGCACCTCTCGATGCTGCTGGTGCGCTCTTACCGCACCTTTGCACCCTTACCCCCTAACACTTTGCGATTTTCGATGCTCGATTTTTGATGGAATCTCAAATCTCAAATCTCAAATCGGAGGGCGGTATCTTTCTGTGGCACTATCCTCACGATCGCTCGCACTGGGCGTTACCCAGCAAGTTTGGTTTTTCGGGAGCCCGGACTTTCCTCAGACCAGCTTTCGCTAATCCGCAACCGCCTGCGCCTACTTTTTCCCCAAATTTATTGTACGCGATCGTTCGTCCATCAATTTGGGATTTTAGATTTCCGATTTTAACTTGTCGCGCACTTAATTTTGACATTTTTGTTTATTCAAACTCTTGTGCAGTGGGCAGGAAAGCCCGCCAAATAAATAAATTTCAATAAAAATCCGCTTAAATTCACTCACGGATGAATCGGGAGGATTAAAAATTTGGGATTTATGATGCAAGGATTTATGACACGGCTTCAGCTAGGAGCCGGAAACCTTTTTCCCTAACATAATTTTGAATTGTTCACTTCTCAATCCAAAATCTCAAATCTCAAATCTTAAATTTGGTTACTTTACTGAGTCATCTTTGACAGTAGAAAAGTTTTCAAACCAGCCGCGCCGCCAGAAAAAGTAAACTAAAGCCGAGGCTATCGCTACCATCAGCGCCCAACAAAGCGGATAGCCAAAATACCAATTCAGTTCCGGCATATTCCAAGGAGATTTCTCTGTATTGAAATTCATCCCGTATACTCCCGCCACAAAAGTTAGAGGAATAAAAATACTAGAAATCACTGTCAGCAGTTTCATGATTTCATTCATTTTATTGCCAACGGATGACAGATAAACATCCATTAAACCAGAAGACAACTCTCGATAGGTTTCCACCATATCCATCACCTGCACCGTGTGATCGTAACAGTCGCGCAGGTAAATTCGCACCTCTGGACTAATCAAATCACTGCTATCTCGAATCAAAACATTAATTGCATCCCGCTGCGGCCAAATTGCGCGGCGCAGCGTCAGCAGTTCTCGCCGGATTTTATAAATTTTTTCCAGGGTTCTGCGGGTGGGGTTCTCCACCACTTCATCCTCTAGTTCTTCTATGCGCTCTCCGTAGACTTCTAATACTGGGAAGAATCCATCTATAATCGAATCTAACAGAGTATAAGCCAGAAAATCTGCTCCGTGTTTGCGAATATTTCCTTGTCCTTTACGAATGCGATCGCGCACGGGGTCAAAGCAATCATAGTCCGGTTCTTCCTGAACTGTTAATAGGTAATGTTTACCCAAAATCAAACTAACTTGTTCTTTATGAAACTTATCTGAATTCGGCTTAAGTATCACCATCCAAGCAATGATTAAAAGGTGCTCTTCGTAATCTACCACTTTAGGGCGCTGTGGTACATTAACCACATCTTCTTGAGCCATAAGATGCAAATTAAACACTTTACCCAGGTGGCGCCAAGTTTCGTTGTTTCCTAATCCCAACATATCAACCCAAGAAACAGATGCTGTATCTAAATAGGCAGAAGCTTCTTGAGGATTTGCCAAGTTGGCGCGAGTAGCTGCTGTTTCGCAATAGTCAATTAATACAATCTCCGGAGGCGGCGCATCGGGTTCTAAGTCGAGAGTTCCCGGCGGCGCCCCCGGATCATCATAAAAATAGTCAACGTAGGAATCATCATCATCATCATCATCATCATTAATGGGTTTTGCAACTGCACTAGAATTTATGCCTTTGTATACCATGTTGATATTCCTGAGTTTTAGTAGCTTTAATTAGATTATCATTTTTATCGTACAACTACCCATTACCGATAACCCATTACCTCTGCCGAATTGGAATCTCGATCGCGAATTCACTTCCCCCGGACGGCCCGTCCTTGCAGCGCAGCGTGCCCCCGTGTCTTTCCACCACAATCTGATAGGAGATAGACAGTCCTAAACCAGTACCTTTGCCGACTGGTTTAGTAGTAAAAAACGGGTCAAATATCCGAGACTTAACAGACTCTGCCATTCCCGACCCGTTATCTGAAATTGCTATCAGAACCCGATTGTTCTCCAAAACCTCCGTGCGAATGTGAATCCCTGGCAATGCGTCGCAACTTAAAGGTAAAGTCGGAAAATCTTGCCGTTGGGCATCCGAAGAATTCGCCAATTCCAACTTTCTATTCCTGACATCTGCTAAAGCATCAATAGCATTATTTAAAATATTCATAAACACTTGATTTAACTGGCCGACGTAGCACTGTACTGGTGGCAGTTTCCCATATTGTTTAACTATTTCAATCTGGCGGTTTCTGCCATTTTCTTTAAGTCTGTGCTGCAAAATTAACAGAGCACTGTCTATTCCTTCGTGGATATCAACACGTTTAATGTCTGATTCTTCCAGGCGGGAAAAGTTGCGCAAAGACAGAACAATTTGGCGAATCCGATCGGCTCCGGTTTGAATTGAAGTTAGCAAATTCGGGAAATCCTCTTTCATAAACTCGAATTCTATTCGTTCGGCAAACTCCGCGATAACAGCAACAGGTTTCGGGTAATGTGCTTGGTACAAACTGCACAGTTCCAGCAAGTTTTTGGCATACTCGCTAGCGTAAGTGATATTACCGTAGATAAAACTGACAGGATTATTAATTTCGTGAGCAATTCCCGCGACTAGCTGTCCCAAACCAGACATTTTTTCCGCGTGAATTAGTTGAGCTTGAGTCGTTCCTAATTGTTTTAATGTTTGCTCTAGCTGGCGATTTTTATATTTTAATTGAGATTCGGCTTGTTTGCGCTTGGTAATATTACGGGCGATAGCGATCGCTTGATTCGAGTTAAAAGGCAGCAATCTCGCTTCATAAGTTTCTTCTCCGGTCGGCAGGGTTAGCGAATACTCTATATTAATTGGAGTTCGGTTTTCGGAAACTTCAATCATTGCCATCACGAATTTGATGGCGGCGGTTTTCGGCAATATCTCGGTAATTCGTTTGCCCACAAAATCCTCTGGGCTCAGGTACAAATCCGATGAATTTCCTGACAAGTAATCCAAAATAATGCCGTCAGCATTGATTCGGAAATACAAATCGGGCAATGCCTGAAAAACAGCTTCCAACTCGGAAGTTTTTTGGCGCAATGCTTCTTCGGCGCAATACCGATCGCTAATATCAAAAATCACCCCGTCCAAACAGCAAACGTTCCCATCTGCGTCGAAGACAGGAGAACCTTTATCCCACACCCATTTAACCGTGCCGTCTGCTGCTAGCAAGCGGTATTCCAAGCTATAAGACTGTTTGTTTTCTATTCCTTGCCGAATAGTTGCTTCTACTTTTGCCAAATCTTCCGGGTAAATAATGCTAGCAAAAGTCCGGCATTTCTTGTCCAAAAGCGAAATAAAATCCGCAGCAGGGTAGCCCGTTAGTAAGTAAACGGCATCGCTAATAAAATTAGTTGAAAAATCGCACTTCCAGCGATAAACTACTCCGGGAATATTAGCTACCAAAGACCGAAATCTTGATTCACTTCTACGCAAAGCTGCTTCCGCTTCATGCCGTTCTGTAATATCGTGAGCGAAAGCTAGCACTGCAAACACATTACCTTCATGGTCGCGCAGAGGGACTTTTTGGGTATCAAAAATATGTACTGAACCGTCAGCAATAGTTGCCTGCTCGCAGGGATTGTGGATGATTTCGCCGGCCAGTACAGCAGAATCGTCTGCACGGAATCCTCGGATATTTTTGGCAGAATTTCCAAATACTATTTCTTCTGAAAATCCTAATTCTAAATCGATTTTACCAATTATTTGTTCGACGGTTTTACCAATTGCTTGAGCGAAACTCTTGTTTGCCAAAATACAGCTAAAATTTTTGTCTTTGGCAAAAATCCAGTCGCTGGTTTTGTCTATTACCGTGCGCAGGAGTTGTTCGGAACGTTCGGTTTTTTCCAAAGCTACCTGCAGTTCTAGTTCCAGGCACTTGCGAGCAGTAATGTTTTCAAAAGCAACACCGACGCAGTTGTTGGGTAATGGAAAAGCTTTAATAGAAAAAGCGCGAGTTATTCGGCCGCCTTCATCGCAGTCAATATCTTCAAGTTCTACGGCTTTCTGAGTGAGAATTACCGACGCAAATGCTTGGGGAATGTTTTTCGATCGCAGGTGGGGAAAAATCTCGTCGATTGTCATGCCCAAAACGTCGGCCATTTCTAATCCGGTAAACAGGGTAGCAGCGGGATTCGAGGCGATCGCCCTGAGGGTGCTGTCATCGTCTATATTTTCTAAATGGTAGACGTACAAACCAATTTGCATATTCTCGAAAATTTGGTCGTAGAGGCGCACGCTTTCGTCTACCTGCCTGCGTTCGGTAATATCTTCAGTAATCCCCAAAACGTACTGAGGACGGCCTGCGGCGTCGAGAATTGGCACTTTGCGGGTGTGCAGTATTCTCATACCTTTGTGGCGAGTTTGGATCGGCTCTTCGGCTATGTCTTTAACAGTAAGTTGGTTGCGATCGCCGGTCAATATTTCCCTGTCTTGAGCGGTGAAAACATCAGCTTGTTCTTTCGGGTAAATATCGTAGTCATTTTTGCCGATCGCCTCTTGACTGGTAACACCTGCGATCGTTTCTCCCGCTTTATTCCACAGCACAAATTTCAGGGAAGAAGCATCTTTAGCAAAAACTCCCACCGGCAGATTTTCTACTACGGAATTGAGAAACCCTCTAGCTGATTTTAATTCAGCTTCTGCACGCTTGCGTTCGATGCCTAAAGCTATGACATCGGCCACGGATGCTAAAGTTTCCTGAAAGAGTGCTGTCAGCGGCTGGCGGCTGATAATTACCATGACTCCCACCACCCGTTCTTCGACTATCAAAGGGTAGCCGGCGAAGGTAAGAATTTGCTTGGGAATTGGGCAAGTGGCCGGCTTTTGAGTGGTGTTGATAATTGCTGCGGAGGAACTGTGTGCCCCTGTTGCTTTCGGGGATTCTTCCTCTGGGAGTCCAAAATTATTCAGTTCAAATCCGCAGTCAAATTCTGGTTTTTGCTGTTTGGCGATCGAGCTAACCTTACTTTCAATAAAGCTAGCCCGATCGTCTGTGCGGCTGTAGATTCCCGAGGCTGCTTGCAATTGGCAAACATTGTCTTGAGAGTTGAAAGTCCAAATTTCTGCAGAGGCGATATCGAGATTTTGCACCATTGCCTCGCAGCAGGGAAGCAGGATATCTTGAGGGTGTTTGGTGAGGGCAATACCGACATCGGCTACCATTGCTGTGAGGCGAGAAGCTTGGGCTTTTTCTGCTTCCAACAGTTTGCCATCGGTGATATCTTCCACCAAAGAAAGGACGGTAAAAGTGTCGCCGCTGCGAATAACCGAGTTGAACCAGCGACACCAAATTATCTGTCCGCTTTTAGTTTGATTTTGGTTAATTGAAGTCTTGCCGTTGCCGCTGACCAGTTCCTGCTCGATCGCCCTTACAGCCTCTCTATCTTCCTCGCAAACCAAAGCCCAATCGCCGAACTGCTTGCCCATCATATCATCGGATGTCCACCCAAAGATTTCCTCGGCGCGTTTCGACCACTGAACGATCCGAAAATCTCCATCCCAGCATACCATTGCCAGGGGGCTGTTAGCTGCATTCAACCACAGTAAATGGTTCGATTCGCGCAACTGTTGAGTTTTCTGCTGCCAGCGGTAGTGCCTGGTGATATCTCTACCGACGCCCAAAACCCGCATCTGGTTGCTAGAGGCATCCACCGCTGGCGTGTAAGCAGTTTCGTAAATTTTAATCCCGCCGTCTGAATCCGTCACCTCATGAATTGCCAGCCTTGTTTCCCCGGTTATAAATACTTGTTGCAGGCAGGAATCAATCTGCGAGATTATATTTTTGACAGCCGCATTATTAGGATATAATTTTAATAATTCCGGATTAGTTTTGTTGACTATTTCAGCCGGCTCCAATCCCATCCAAGCAGCAGCAACAGGATTGATGGATAGGTACTTTTGCTGTCGATCGCACTCTAGGAAAGCATCAACAGAGTTAGAAAAAAAAGACTTAAACGAGTTGATAACTTCCTGCATGGGTATTTTTTCATGAGAAAAGCTTAGTAGTGTGGAAACCTCGTGTCTTTAGAGCGGGCGAGGAAATACGTATCAGGCAGTTTTAACCGCCTGGAATATTGATTGCTAGACGAGGGCTACTTGGTCGCTTGGTACTTTTGTGAGGTACTTTCACTCCTGACAATTACCCTTTTAAACTTTTAAACATTTCACCCGCGATCGCAGAGCAGCTTGGGCTTACGCCCATATTTTTGATAACGCAATCAGTTAAAACGATACCTGGTCAACTATCTCTTTTGATTAGGGCATGAAGCCCCATCTCTTCAGAGCGGGGTGCTGACTTGCAAGTTAAGCTCTAAAATTTTCCTAAAGTTAGTTTAACCCACTCAAATCTTTTTGCACACTTTACTGCTGCGTTTCCGGATGCCATTTTCGGCACAGTTACCTATAATACAAAAATTTTAAAGAAATAGTATTTTTTGGAATATAGCTTAATTAGAGCAGATGCTCTTTTTTTAAACCAGACGCAGCGGGTACAAAAGGGAGATGGGGAGAATGTCCGAGGGGGAGACGGTTCGAGGTTAATCGACAACCTTCGAGAAAAATGCTTGAGAAATGCCCGACAGCTTACCACTTCCCGATTCCCGATTCTCGATTCCCAATTCGGTAATCGGAAACCGATTTTGCAGTACGCTCCGCAAAGAACGCAAGCCGTGCAAAGCCATGTAACATAAAGATTGCGATATTTTTAATATGTAATATGGAACTATTAGATACCTTGATTGTGGGTGCGGGTATTAGCGGTTTGAGTTTGGCGCACGCACTTGAGGCCCAAGCAACGAGTGCATCCCCGCTAAAGATTTTAGTCGCTGAGAGTCAGGGACGTGTGGGCGGGAACATCACAACTAGGACAGCAGGGGGGTTTCTCTGGGAGGAGGGCCCGAACAGTTTTTCGCCGACGCCGGAATTGATGAAGTTGGCTGTGGATGTGGGATTGAAGCAGGAGTTGATTTTGGCCGATCGCAAATTGCCTCGTTTTGTGTATTGGCAAGGGAAACTGCAACCGGTGCCGATGACTCCACCGGCGATGATTCAGTCTCAGTTGCTGAGTTTTCCGGGGAAACTGCGGGCGTTGTTCGGGGCTTTGGGGTTTGTCGGGCCGGCAATGGGTGCTCGACTTTCGCAGCAGGGTGACGAGGAAACTGTTTCTCAATTTTTCCGCCGTCATCTGGGGTCGGAAGTGATGCAGCGGTTGGTGGAACCTTTTGTTTCTGGGGTTTATGCGGGCGATCCGCAACAACTTAGCGCGGCGGCGGCTTTCGGCCGGGTAACAAAGATGGCTGATGTGGGTGGCGGGCTGGTGGCGGGGGCGCTGCTTTCTGCTAGGAAAAGACCGAAGAAAATGCCTGCAGACCCGAATGTTCCGTCTACTAGGCCGGGGGAGTTGGGCTCGTTCAAACAGGGGTTGAAGGCTCTGCCAGAGGCGATCGCTGCTCAATTGACCGATCGAGTGAAACTCAACTGGCACCTCAAGAGTCTCCAGCGTACAGAACGCGAAACTTACATCGCTGAATTCTCCACGCCGGATGGGTCTCAACAAGTTGAGGCGCGCACCGTGGTTTTGACAACGCCGGCTTACGTTACAGCGGATTTGTTGCAGCCTCTTCAACCGGAAGTTAGCAGCGCTTTACAAGCTTTTACTTATCCTACGGTTGCCTGCGTTGTCCTAGCATATCCAATGTCGGATGTCAAGGGAAAATTAGTAGGTTTTGGAAATTTAATTCCGAGGGGGCAGGGAATTCGCACTCTGGGGACGATTTGGACATCGAGTTTATTTGCCGATCGCGCGCCTGCGGGGTGGCAAACTCTCAGCAGTTACATCGGCGGGGCTACTGATTCGGACATTGGCAATCTCGACTCGGAACAAATCGTTCGGGAGGTACACCGAGATTTGTCTCGGATTTTGCTGAAGCCCTCGGCGGCGCAGCCGAAAGTTTTGGCGGTGAATGTGTGGAAGCGGGCAATTCCTCAGTACAATTTGGGGCATTTCGATCGCCTGCAACAAATCGATCGGGGCTTAAAATCCTTGCCTGGGGTGTTTTTGTGCAGCAACTACGTTGGGGGCGTGGCTTTGGGAGATTGCGTGCGCAGGGGTTTTGAGCGTGCGCCACAAGTGCGCGAGTATTTGCAGAACAAGCAATCAGATTCTCGATCGATCTGAATTATAGGGTGGGGAGGGCGGGTTTACAAATATCGAGTATGTGTGTAAATCAGAGATATTGGTAAGTCCACCCCTACAGCCTTCTGCCTTGTGTTCTCGCGGACGTGCCGGCGAATGCTACGAGGTTGTTGGCTCAAACTTGTAACCCACTCCCCGGACGGTTTGAATCATCGATATTTGAGTGGTATCTGGTTCAATTTTGCGGCGAATTTGACCGATATGGACATCCACCACGCGATCGGATCCAACATACTCGTAGTCCCACACTTCATGCAGCAATTCCGATCGCCTCCACACGCGACCGGGTTTGGTGGCCAAACAGTACAGCAGGTCGAATTCTAAAGCAGTCAAAGGAACTATCTGACTGCCGAGAAGTACCTCGCGGCGAACCGGATCTATTAGTAGCTCTCCAAAGGTAAGACTTTGTTGTTGGGTGGGAGTAACAATCCGCTTACGTTTCAAAATTGCTGCCACCCGAGCTCCAATCTCTACAAGACTAAAAGGTTTAGTAATGTAGTCGTCAGCACCTTCGGCAAACCCTTTCATTTTGTCAGCTTCATCGGTTCGGCTGGTCAGCATCAACACAAACACGCCCGTGCGTCTTTGCATCTCTTGACATAGTTTGTAGCCAGTAGTATCGGGTAAATTTACATCTAGAACTACTAAGTCAGGATTGAGTTGCTCAAATAATTGCAGACCAGTCTGACCGTCCTGGCCAGACTCAACTTGATAACCTTGCTGGCTCAAAAAACGGTGAATTAAATTTCGGATTGCCGGGTCGTCATCAACCACAAGGATTTTTACAGGGGCCATGACCACAAGTTTGTTTGAATAATTAGGCAAGAATATTCAGCCATAATAATAGAAAACTGGATACATATCTCTAAAAAATTGAGCTTTTAATAGTTATAGCCATATTTATAGCCTACGCAAGATTTCCGGCAATAAATCTCCTGGAACTTTGGATAAGGCTAAATTTTGGCCTGGCAGCCCACATTCACTATAGAAAGCTCTAATCGTTTTGACAATATAGCTCAATGCTGTTTGCCGGGAATCTGCTGCTTGGGAGTTGGCTGGGGCTTGCAGGTGGAGTTTATCCCCATATGTTAACCCTTTGTCCTTGAGATGTTGTCCCCATTCGGCGCACACTTGCAACTGCTGGTGCAGTGCTGCTTCTAGATGGCTTGTCTGTGCGGCTTTGTTGAGGGCGAAATCAGGCTCTGTGGCTAGTTGATAGTGGGCTAGTCCGAGATTGTTGCGGGCGGCCAAGGTGTCAAAGGTGAGTTGCGTCCGATCGAGCTCTCCGACGATATCCAGGGCGGCTTCGTAGGCGGTAATCGCCTGCTGCAATGATTCCGTCCGCGCCTGTTTCTGCTGGAACTGGTTCGCCAAATGCCAATAAGCGGTACCGAGATTATTGTAGGTGGCGGCGGCGGCGGCGGGTACTAATTCTCGGGTGCGGTATTTTAATGCTTCGCGGTAGGCCTCAATCGCCGTGACTAGCAGGGCTTCTGAGGGATCGTGCTGGGCGAGGTTCCAGTAGGCGGTACCGAGGTTGTTTTGCACTCCGGCATAGTTGAGGGGTTCTCGTTCGGGACTGTAGCAGGAGAGGGCTTGGGTGTAAGCTGCGATCGCGCTTTTGAGGTAGACTTTCGGCTCACCTTCTTGGGCTAAATTCCAGTATGCTGTTGCCAAATTATTCTGAGCCGCAGCGTACTGCTGGGGTTCCACGGCGGGGTCTAGATCCAGCAGCGCTTGTTGGTAAGCTGCAACTGCTTGCTGCAAGTTCTCTGTCTTGTCTCGATAGCGGGCTAAATCTGCCGAGGCGATTCCCAAATTTTTGTTTAATCTAACGCGGGTTTGGGGTACGGTCTCGGCATCTGTTCGCCTCAAACCTTCAAGGTAGAGGGCGATGCTGCGTTCGAGGCACGATAGCGGATCTGAGCCGTTATGCTGCGTGCGATCGCGCGACAGCATCCAGTAGAGAGTGCCGAGATCGTTGAGCAAATCAGAAATTGGCGGTAGGCTGTTGGACTCCTGGGCGTACTGAGTTAAATTTTGTGTCAATTGGGCAATCAGCCGCGCGCATTCGTCGGTTGGTGGTTGATTTTGCTGTGAGTTGGCATCAAGTTCGAGGTACGCAATCACTTGTTCGATCGCACGAATGGCGATTGTCAGGTTTTGCTTTGAAGCGTCTCCGTCCAGAATGCGATCGCGGTAGTAATTTCCCAAACTGTGATAAGCCAAAGCCAATGCTTCGCAACAGCACTGATGTTCTTGCAGCAGTTCGATGTATTGCAGGGTTTGCAGCGGCAGAAAATTCTCCTCCGATGCGGAATTATTTTCTGCTTCCAACTCCTGAGAAGCCGCCGACAGCACCAAATCTGCCAGTTCGACGGATTTAGAATCTGGCGCTGGAGTTTGTTCCTCGGGAATTGGGGATTTTTCCTCCGGAATTGGGGATTGTCCAGACAGAAAAGATCTTACAAGTTTCTCGCCCGAGTGTCCGTTGTCGGGCAAGTTTCTCAAGTCTTTCGAGTGCCCGAAGTCTCCCTTAGCTGGAGTTGGTTCGCCTTCAAACTCAAATACTCCGGTTCGCCAGTGCCAAAATTCCGGGGCCGAGTGCTCGATCGTACTCAGCCAGGGGCGCGACACCCACAGCAACAGAGTAGACTCGCACATTTGCAGGTGTGCTTCGATGTCTCTCAAATAGCTCAGGAACGACCACTGCACGGCTGCTGAGTGCCTGGTCAGGTGTTCTGCCCCGAGAATTTGGAATCCCGGCAAACGGCTGTAACTGCCCCTGTTTTGGGGCGGTGGATGTTGGATCAGCCACGCGGCGATCGAGCCCCAAGGATTTGGATCGCTCAAGTCGAGTTCCAAACTGACAAATCGGGGGTAGTCGATCGGGGAGCGAGGATCTGCGCCTGCGCTCTCTCTGGCTAATTCTGTCTGCAAGCGGGCTGCCAGACAGTCCCGCAAGCACAAGTCGTCGCAGGCGGCGATAAAAATTTGACGGCGTAGATTGAGGTCGATCGCCTGTTTCAAGCGTTGGTATATCAGCTTGTTCGAGCTAGAAACTTTTTGGGAAGGAATAGACATCAGGGTCAGCCGATTTTAGATTTTAGATTTTAGATTTTAGATTTTAGATTTTGGATTGTAGATTGTAGATTGTAGAGTTGAAATCTCGATCGCTCATAACAGGCAACTAAGCCCCGAAGGCAGTGAATCGCACCGGTGATGACCAAATGATTGTAGATTTTCAATTGGCAATTTTATGTTGGTGACGAACCCCTCTGATTAATTGCAACCCAAGTCCCAGAATCCAACAGCCGAGAATAAAAAACCAAATTTCTGCTTGTCTTATTTAGCTTTCGTGCTCGCTCGGCACGCTTCAGGATTGTCGCAACTCCCTGCTTTGTATTGAAACACAAAAACCATGTTTCCTTGGGAAAGGAAAACATGGTTTCTCGAAGGATTATTTAAAATTGCGATTTGAAGCAGCTTTGAGTATCAGCCCTGTTTTTAGACGGAAGCAGCCACATACACTAAACCAGCCACTAACATGGCTGCTGCAATACCCAGGATGATGTAGTTCCGCTGCTGGTTCTTGTTGGGAGGTTCGGCGCCGTACATTTTCGGCTCTTTGGCAAAGTTGTTCAAGCGTCCATCGTCATCTTTGATGTAAGGCATCAGTCACAATCCTTAATATTTTTGATTTTTACAACTCTACCAAAAAAGCGCCCAGGAAAATTCAGGAATTTATTTGGATGTGACAGTGCCTGTTTGCGGAGAAGAGGCGATCGCGTAATCTTTGATCGGCATTCTGCCTGCTAAGTACGCCATCCGCCCCGCTTCTGCTGCCATGGACATTGCTTTTGCCATCGCCGGGGAATTTTGGGCATTGGCGATCGCCGAATTAATCAACAGTGCATCGGCTCCCATTTCCATTGCTCTGGCCGCTTCGCTGGGAGTTCCGATACCCGCATCGACTACCACAGGAACATTCACCGTGTCAATAATTATTTGAATGTTGGCGGCATTGTTGATCCCTTGTCCTGAACCGATGGGCGAACCTAAAGGCATGACTGTCACACAACCGACTTCTTCTAAGCGTTTGGCCAGCAAGGGATCGGCATTGATGTAGGGCAAAACGGCAAAACCTTCTTTGACTAACTGTTCTGCAGCTTCCAAAGTGCCGATCGGATCTGGCAGCAAATATTTAGCATCGGGAATCACTTCTAATTTGACAAAATTATTGTCTTCTTGCCCTAAAAGTTTCGCCATTTCCCGCCCCAAACGAGCTACTCTAATCGCCTCATCCGCAGTTTGACAACCGGCAGTATTTGGCAGCATCCAAATTTTAGTCCAATCGAGAGCCTCTGCCAATCCTTCATGGCCCGGAGCATTTGTTTGCACTCGCCGCACAGCCACGGTAACAATTTCGCACCTGCTAGCGTTGACACTTTGCTGCATTTCTGCAATGCTGCGATATTTTCCCGTCCCCGTCATCAAGCGAGAATGAAAAGTTTTGCCGGCAATAACCAGAGGTTTATCGAAAGATGGTGTTGCTGTGTCTACTGGATACCCAAAAATGCTGTACTCAAGTGCCTCTTCCCACTGTGTTCTGCCACCCATCATCTCTTCAAGCTTCCAAGCTTCTTCTATTGTGAGATCGTCGTGGCTAACAGCATATAAAATTTGCCCTACAGTAATTAATTTAGCATCTCGCGGCATATTGTTCTGCAATCCCCGCGCTACAATCTCTTTAAATTCGCTGAAATGATCTTCCATTGTTCCACTCTGCCCTTGTGATGATTTGAATTTGTTCGGTATTAACAACAAAAAATATTTTTTGAATTTGCTTTTCGGTATCCCAAAACAGAGCTTGTTTGATGCCAGCGTTGATTTTCCAGACATCATAATTTTCTCAATTGATGTGAAAAACAACGGCTGATGCACCTTGCTTTTTGGATCTACTGAAGCCTTCTTGCACCCGGCCTCTGATGTTTTGAGTCTGTTCAGTCAACTCCTTAAACTCGCAAATCTCACCGTCAATCTCAGCGTCTGGCGTTCTCACACCTTCTGCTGCTTGCTCGCTCAACATTCTAACTCTCTTTCCTATTTTAGCCAAAACTTCAGCAAGAAAGATTTCCGAATTATTAAGATTGTGTTGTTGGTGAATTAGCACAAATCCGCCAGCTATCTCATCAAAATAATATCGCTGATAGTCTGGTGCTGCATTTTCGTAGATGGCTCTGCTTGTCTCAATATATTCAGAATTCACCGTTATTATACTCTCAATAGACTCCTATCGGGTAGAGTTAAATGTATGAAAGCAACTGTTGAGCAACTGGCTAAAATTGGAATATTTGCCAGCTTAAACCAAACTGAATTAGAGCGATTGCAAGAACACACAGCAATTCGGAGTTACCGACAGGGAGAAGTTGTGATGTATGAGGGCGATCGCATCCCCGAAAAATTATACACTCTTTTGAGCGGTTCTCTGCGGGTTGCAAAAACAGCGGCTGCGGGCAAAGAAACAATTCTCCGCACTTTATTTCAGGGAGATATTTTTGCCGCACCTGCTTTGCTAGGCAACGGCATTGCGCCCGCAACGGTGACAGCAGAAACTGATGTCCAAGTTCTTACCACAGAACGGGAATTTTTGCTAGCAGCAATTCGGGAAAATCCCGAGATTGCTTTGCGAATATTGGCGGTTTTCAACCAGCGGTTGCAGCAACTGCACGAGACTGTGCACGGTTTGGTGTCGGAAAGGGCGATCGTGCGGCTGGCCCGATTTATTCATTACTTTGGCGTCGAGCAAGGTACGAAGATTGCTGATAATAGTGTATGTTTAGAAAAACGTTTTCCCTACTATCAAATTGCTCGCAGCATTGGAATTACCTACGAAGAATGCGTGCGGTTATTTAAGAAACTCAAGCCGTTTATATCCTACAGTCGAGGCGGTAAAATTATGGTATTGAATTGGGAAAAATTAGAGGCTCTCGCCTCGGGAGAAGAAATAGACTAAATGTTAAAATCCCAATTCTTGTAGGGGCGGGTTTCACAAACAATATTTGACTGCAACCCACTATCTATATAAACCCGCCCCCGACAATCTGTGAATCGGGGCGGGTTTATGAGATTATTAATTTTAGGCAATTAGGGTTGTTAAAACCAGCCCCTACAGCAATATTGCGGAAATTAATTAGCCTCAGAAAGTGTCAAAATAAACGCCAAATTTTCTTCAGCTTTCAAAGCGTGGAGTGCTCGAGCGGGCATGAAGACAAACACCCCCGGTTCCAAAACAATATCCTTGCCTTCCAAAGTCAAAATTCCCTTTCCTTCGATTACATTAACTGTAGCATTGCGCGGCGAAAAGTGTTCTGCAACTTCGCTACCAGCAGCCAGACAAAGTAAATTGTACTGACAATTATTGTCTTTGATTAAAACTTTGCTCGACACTCCGGCGGCCGGATATTCAATTGCGTCTCGGAGCTGGATTGCTGAAGATTGTAGCGGTAAAAGAGTAGTAGTCATAGTTTTTGACAATTAATTAATTTGGTCACAAGTCTCGAATTTATCAGTGGCTTCACTTTCTTCCATCGAAAATCGAAAATCGATTGAGTCGGTTAAGATTGTTTTTTGGCAGAGATAACGATGTAGCCTAGATCCTGTTGGTAATTCTGGAAAACTCGACGCATTGCTAAGATACGATCGCGAATTTGCGATCGACTTAAAATATTCCACAAAATCCGCACAGTACCCACAAACCCTTCATCTTGCAGCATTCGCGACAAGTTGAGGAGCCCCATCGCCCCGCTTTGACACTTTTCTACTTGCAAACCCGCGTTTTGGTAAACAGCAATCCAGCCAGACTCAGACAAAGGCGTTGAATTAGCCCGAGTCACTTCTGATAAAGCTTTGTGAATTTCTGCTTCTCGGTTTCTAGCTAAAAGTTCGTGAGAGAGAAACTTGCCGCCTGGTTTTAAACGATCGCAAATTCCCGATACAATTTTAGCTTTCCCTGACGGCGCCTGCATTGTCAGGATAGCTTCAGCCAACACCCAATCAAACTGTTGGGAAATCCGATCCAAGTGAAAAATATCTCCTTCCACAATTTCCACCCGATCGCTCAAACCCGCTGCTGCAACATTAGCACGAGCGCGGGCCACACTCTCGGAATTTTTCTCAACTCCCACTACTTTTACGCCAAAACGTTCAGCAAGGGCGATCGAACTATATCCAAAACTAGCAGCCAACTCCAAAACAGTCTCCCCAGGCTGAAAATCCGCCCATTCAAATAACTGTTTTGTAGCAAGTTTTCCCCCCGGCCTCAGCATTCTCTTACCCGCCGCGGCCAGGACTTCATGTCCGGGTGCAGTCTTAAAATTGAGAGCAGTATTGGTCATTAAATTGACCTCCTATTTAACCTTACTCTCAGTTTGCCAAATTCTCCCAAATCTTTCTATGATCTAGCTCATATTCAAATTATCGTAGGCTGACGCACCCTACAAGCTCCGGAATTATATCATGTCCGCCCATAAACAATTCGGACTTTTTTTGATTGCCAGCACGGAATCTAACAAGGAACGAGAAATAAGATGGTTTTAGGACTTACGCAAAATTTCCACATAAGCGGGAAAATCACGGGAATTATCCCTACAAACATCCTATTAAGAAACAACTTTCTCATTCCGATCTTGAAAACATTGCTGCAACACAGAAACAGGCAGCTCATTCAATTGACCCGATCGCACAAATTCAGCATAAGTATCAGCCTCTATTGCTTGCAAATCCCCTTCGAGTTTGTCGATAGTCATCTGCCGCAGTTCAGGAGATCGATCGTACATTTGGTTGATTTCTGCTTGCAGCAAGTTTAATTTTTCTTGAAGCTGACTCACGAGATGATTGGAAAACTCAGGCTCGATTTTACGATCGTCCGATACATCAGATAGATACTTGAGAACCCGGTTGAGAGCAACACGTTGGGCGATCGCCTCCAGATACTCCTGGCGCAACTCCTGGCTGCTCAACAACCCCAATTTTTCCAGCAGCGCCTTGGTGGTTAAACCTTGTACTAGCAGCGTAAATAAAACTACGCCAAACACGATCCCAATAATTTTTTCCCGATCGGGGAAAACCTCCGGCACGCTCAAAGCTAAAGCAATCGATACAGAACCCCGCAATCCTCCCCACCAAATCACGGTTCTATCGGCTAATGAAATTTCAGATTTTGCCAACCTATTGCTCAACCATCCTAAACCAAAAATAGCGATCGCTCGCGTCACAAACATCGCCGCCACAGTTATGCCAATCACTCCTAAATTCGCTTGCAAACCAGCAAAACTAATTCGATCGCCAATCAGCAGGAACATGATGGAATTTACAAAAAACGCCAAAAAATCCCAAAATTGTGTTACCGCCAGTCTGGTACTGGGCTGCATACCTATCTGAGAGCCGAAATTGCCAAATATCAAGCCCATCACCACCACACCAATCACCCCAGAACCGCCTAAATCCTCCACAATTATATAAGTGCCGTAGGCGGAAACTAAGGTTAACGATTGCTCCACCAAAGGTAAATCAAACCGTTGGGTGAGATAGGATATCCCAAAACCGATCGCACTCCCGACAGTAATCCCAATTCCCACAAAAGCTAAGAAACGCCCCACCAGAAATGGGATGCCAACTTCATCCGTCCCTAAAGAAAATCCCACCAAAAAACTAAAGGCAACAACAGCAATGCCATCATTAAATAAACTCTCTCCCTCCACCAGCAAAGCTAGGCGTTTTTCAACTCCCAATTCTCGGAACAATGCAATGACTGAAACAGGATCTGTAGCAGATATACTAGCTCCTACCAACAGGGCGATCGCTAAAGAAACTCCCGCTATTTGGTTGAGAGCAAAAGCCACGCCAGCAACAGAAATAACAACACCCAAAACCGCATAAAGAGCGATCGGCACTAAATCCCGCTTCAGTTTAGACCATTTCAGATTCCAAGCAGCTTCAAACAAAAGAGGCGGCAAAAAAATCAACAGAATCAGTTCGGGCGAGAGCGACACCAATCGCACATCTATAAAAGCCAAACCCAACCCGACAATTACTAAAAGCAGCGTGTAGGGAATTTGGCGCAACCAGCCCCATATTTGCGGCAGCACCGCCACACTTAAGGAAACTAATAGCACTAAGAGAAATTGCTTCAGATTGCCCTCGATCGTCACTTGGTTAATTAGAGTTTCTTGGGTCATACAATTAGGGATAAAATAGTTAAGGTTTCGGTTTCGATCCGCCGGACTGATTCAGGGTTGAGCGCCGCACTTCTTCAACTTGACTGACTTGAAAAATTAGGGTAAATTGTTGACCCATTTCTTTTTCTACAAATGCTTCTAAAAGCTGCACCTGTTTGGGTGTCAAAGCTTCGCTGCTGCGAACAATCAGACGAACCTCCGGCGGTTTTGTCAACCAGTTAGTATCAGTTTTAATCAGTTCGACTCGTTGAAAAGTGATAGTTCGGTTAAGCAACGCCCGCTTCAGACTGGCTTCGAGTTGCGCTTGCTCGATCAATTCCGCAAAACTCACGCCCAGAGGAATCACAAGTATAGCCGTCAATGCTAGCGCCCACAAGAGGGCTTGACCGGCGCGATGCAGGGGGGTGTAGCCGGCCATTAAAGAGGTTAGCATACAGGAGAGAGTAATCCCCAGCAAATTAGTAAGATACAGGAGGCTCGCTCCCAGGCTGAGCGACCAATTAGCTTGAGATAAGCCTAAACCTATAACACAAATTGGCGGCATGAGAGCCACGGCGATCGCAGTTCCCGCCAGACTAGCAGAAACTTTGGGCTGAACTTTCGCATAACCGCTGATTCCCCCAGCGGCGATCGCAATTCCTAAGTCTAGTAATGTAGGTTTAGAACGAGCTAGAACTTCGCTCCCAAAGTCTGGAAGTTGTACCAAAGTTCCCAAAATACAAGCTAGAAAAATTGCTAGCACCGTCCCGACTGCTAATGCAATTAAACCTTTGCGGAATAGGATAACGTTACCTTCTACCGCTCCAAATGCTAACCCTCGGATTGGCAACATCAGAGGGGCGACGATCATAGCACCGATGATGACAGCCGCACTGTTGGCAAGCAGTCCAAAAGTAGCGATTATACAGGAGCCGAGAATTAAGACAAGATAGTCAATATCTAGGGTTGATTCTTCCAACAAGTCAACTCGTATTTTCTTTAAATGCTGTGGATCAATCCTGCTCCTGGTGAAATATTTAAGACGGTCTCGAATATTGTTGAGCAAAATAATCAATCTCCTTAAGTCGCGGGTTTGTATCCGTCAAACGATTTTAGATTTTAGATTTTAGATTTTAGATTTTAGATTTTAGATTTTAAATTTACTCGACTGATTTTAGATTTTAGATTGATTCCATTGATGAATCTGGGAGGTTGAACAAAAGTCTAAAATTTGGATCGGCTCGCGAGAGGAGTCGCGGGTTTGTATGCGTCTGCAGGTGCGAGCAAAAGAATCAAAATCCCAGCCAGCAAGTTTTCGAGGATGTCCCGGAACCCGAAAGCAATTGCCGCGCCACTAATACTCAGCAGTTGAATCAAATCCCCTGCCTGGAATGACGGGATGGCGATGAATAACCCGATCGGCAATAATTGATTTATAATCAAGGTATCTACTCCACCCAATGATACCGAATCATGCTCGCAGAAGCAAACGCGACACTTTGGCCTAGTCTAATTACTGTTTCAGGATTAATTCTCTACTTCGTTGTTACCATCAACGTCGGCAGAGCTAGATTCAAACACAAAGTTTCTCCCCCGAAGATGACAGGAAACCCAGACTTTGAACGAGTGTTGCGAGTTCAGCAAAATACCTTAGAGCAAATGATTCTATTTTTGCCATCGCTGTGGCTGTTCTCGCAATTTATCAGCCCAATTTGGGGCGCGGGTATCGGCGCAGTTTGGATAATTGGACGCATTTTGTTTGCTTGGGGTTACTATCAAGCTGCCGAAAAAAGAGCGGCAGGATTTGGCATTAGTACCTTAGCTACTTTAGCTTTGCTTGGTGGTTCCTTAACTGGCATAATTATGTCGCTGCTTAAGGTTTGAGCTTAGCTTCCGATCGACATAATTGTTTCTCTACTCGTTTCCCGGCTCTTGCTGCTAACGCAGATCCGGAGGCTCTGTCTCCAATTTTCCTACTGAAAAAGCGAGTATCTCCCTCTGGACAGCGGTTCCCAGGAAGAACCCGGGAACCAGTTAAATGTAATAGATTTTAGGAGTCAATATGTCAGAAACCAACAAACCCGTATTTGAAATTAACCCGAAACTTTTTCAGCAGCTTGTCGAGTGGCAAGAAAAACTTGAACGAGAAGATGAATTAGCAAGCGAGTCAGAAAACGAGAAACTAACTGAGGTAATAACTCCTCCCGACAGTGATGAACAGCATTCTCAAACAGATAATTTTTAGCTGGTGGCTAGCTGCATCTTTTGGATTTCCGGCTGCTGTCTCGGCTCAATCGCTGACACCTAGCCAAATTCAGCAAGTCAATAGCGGTTTGTTTCGTTCTAACTCTCAAGATTTCTTTCAGCAAGGCTATCGCCAACTGGAAAGAGAAATCGCAATTTTGTTGCAACAAAATGTCGCTTCCCAAGGCAATATTCTGGAGATTGATGAAAAATTGCTCTTTCAGATTTGCAGCCAAAAAATTAAAATATCCTCGTCGCATTCTGATACAATAAGTGCTGCTCAGATTGCCAGTTTTAATGCACAACTGAAAGAGATTTGTAGAAAAAATTAAAATCTAAATGAGGTAAAAATTAAAACTTTACTATTGATGGATAAAGAAGCAATGACCAAATTGAAACTAGCAATGCTGTCAGCGGAAACTGCGGCTCAATTGGCTGCAATAATTATTGATTACACTCATGAGGAAATGATGCTAGTTTTTTCTGAGCTAGAATGGGAACAGCAGGCTAGAATTAAGACTGTTTGGAAGACTGTTAGTTAAAGTAGATTGACCAAAATCAGAGGTTTTAATTTTTAACCGCAGATGTAAGCCGATAGACGCAGATGAACGCAGATTTAATTTTGTTAGTGTTCGCTGTGTAGAACAATCTTAATTTGTACACAGCGAACAATGACATATCTAAACTAGGGATTCGAGGCATAATTGGCGGAAATGATCGCCCCGTTGCTCGAAGTTTTGGTATTGATCGAAGCTAGCACAGGCTGGGGAAAGCAGCACTACTTTAGCATGATTTTGTTGGGCTAGTTCTGCTGCTCGCGGGATTGCTCGTTCCATTGTTCCGACAATTTCCCAAGAGTTGTAATTTGCTTGTGCGAGCCGATCGCCAAAAAGACTCGCTGCATCTCCAATTAACAGCACCGCAGCAGCTTTTGCTTTAATTGTATCAATCCATGCGCGATCGTCTCCTTCTTTGGCGTCGCCGCCGGCAATTAAAATCGCCGGTGCGCTCACTGAAGCCAACCCGACTTGGGCGGCGTCATAATTAGTAGCTTTGCTGTCGTTGATGAAATCTATGCCTTCCCAAGTGCAGATGTGTTCGAGGCGGTGCGAAACTCCGGGGAATTTCGCGACCGCCCGGGCGATCGCACTTTTATCTATCCCCGCCAAATTAGCCGCCGCCACCGCCATTAACAAATTCTGCAAATTGTGTTCTCCCACCATCCGCAAAGACTCAGCAGGCAGAATTTTCTCGCTTTGAGCTATTACCCAACCGTTTTCGATGTACGCTCCAAAAGTGAGATCGGCCAACAGTTCTTTTTCACCTTTGACACTCGTCCAACACGCATCCGGCCAAATGTCAATTCCTTGCTGTCGCAAATAAGGATCGTCGCCGTTGATTACTTGCAATTCAGATTTTTTCAGCAAATGCGCTTTAATGTTGTAGTAATTTTCTAAGGTTTTATGGCGGCTGAGGTGATCCGGCGTCAAAGTCGTCAAAACTCCGATGCGCGGCGCTACAAACGGCGAGGATTCTATCTGATAGCTGCTAATTTCTGCGATTACCCAATCCGGCTGTTTTTCGGCTAAAGCTAATTCACACGCAGCATAGCCAATATTGCCGCAAGCGGGAGCGTAAAGCCCGGCCTCTTCAAAAATAGCAGCAATTAAAGCAGTAGTAGTAGTTTTGCCGTTAGTGCCGGTAATTCCCACCCAAGGAGATTTGAGGTAACGCCACGCGAGAGCCATTTCTCCTATTGTTTCAATGCCTAACTCCCTGGCGCGCACTAATGCTGGACTGTCCCAGGGAACGCCCGGACTTACTACTATTAGTTCTATAGATTCGACTGGTTCCAAAGATTTACCTAACTCAACTTTAATTCCTGCGTTAGCGAGTTGCTGTTGCTGTTCGAGCAAGCTTGGGGAAGATGAGCGATCACTCAGCGTTACTTCCCATCCTTCGCGTTTTAGCAGTCTTGCGGCGGCAATTCCTGATTTTCCTAGTCCAATGATATGAGCGATCGGCATAAGTTGTGTGTGTGATAGAGCGAATTTTCTTGTTTTTTCCTTTTATATCGGTTACGGTTTTTTGTTTTATGATTTAACCGCAGAGGGCGCAGAGGGCACAGAGGAGGAGAAGAGAGAAGATAGAAATGAATCATTCCGATACCAATAGATTTGATATTACATCAAAACCTTTGGCCGCAATCTAAAATCCCAAATCTAAAATCTAAAATCGACTGAGGGCACAGGGGAGGAGAAGAGAGAAGATAGAAATGAATCATTCCGATACCAATAGATTTGATAT
>JAUBOM010000097.1:0-6685 GCA_036700245.1 Microcoleus vaginatus BM001213989 | reverse complement strand
TACATCAAAACCTTTGGCCGCAATCTAAAATCCCAAATCTAAAATCTAAAATCGATTGAGGGCACAGGGGAGGAGAAGAGAGAAAATAGAAATGAATCATTCCGATACCAAAGGATTTGATATTACATCAAAACCTTTGGCGGCAATCTAAAATCCAAAATCTAAAATCTAAAATCGATTGACGATCGCCCCAAAGTCAGCCAATACCCGCGCGTGATTCCGCAGCAAACCCAGTAAATTCAACCGATTTTGCTTAATTTCCGGGTCAGGGTCCATCACCAAAACGCTTTCTGGCCCGTCGAAAAAGTTGCTGACAGTCGGAGCAATCTCAGTCAAACTATCTACCAACTGCTGGTAATTGCGAGTTTGTTTAGATAGCTGCGTTTGCGGCACTAACTGCACTACTGCATCGTAAAAAGCTTGTTCAGACGACTTTTGAAATAACTCGGGTTTCACCGCCGTTTTCGGTTCCAATTCTATTTTATCCAACGATCCTTGAGCCGCCAAACGAGTTGAACGGTTGACTGTTTCGTAAATCAGATCCAAAGTCTGGTTATTGCGGATTTGTTGCAGAAAAAGCGCTCTTTCCAGTGCGTCCAACAAATCTCTCAATGCTCGCTCAGTATATTCTGGGTCGTTTTCTCCCAAAACTGCATTTACCAAATCATAATCTACATTCTGTTCTTCTTGCAATAAAGTCCGAATTCTTTGCAGAAAAAACTCATACAACTGATCGAGCAACTCCCCTGGTGTTTCCGGCCGCGCTGCGGTAAATTCGGCAACAACTTCTGCGAGCAACTGGTGCAAGTTTACTGGCAACTGAGCAGCCCAAATAATGTTAGTTATTGCATTGGCTGCGCGACGCAAGGCGAACGGATCGGATGAACCTGTCGGCAACATTCCCAAGCCGAAGATGCTGACTAAAGTATCTAATTTGTCGGCTATCCCGACAATTTGACCTGTGAGAGTTTGCGGCAACTTGTCGCCCGCACCTCGGGGCAAATAATGTTCAAAAATTGCTGTGGCTACTGCTTTCGATTCGCCGCTTGCCAAAGCGTATTTCTGCCCCATGATTCCTTGCATTTCGGGAAGTTCGTAAACCATTTGGGTTACGAGGTCGGCTTTGCAAAGTAAGGCTGCTCTAGCTACATCAGCTTGCTCTTCCTCTGTGATTTGCAGTTGATTGACAATTAAACGGGCAATATTGCACAGGCGATCGACCTTTGCGCGAACTGTGCCCAAATTTTCCTGGAAAGTAACTGTTTCCAACTTGGGCAAATAATCCTCTAGAGGCTTTGCCAAGTCTGCTTTGTAGAAAAACTGACCGTCTGCCAATCTCGCCCGCACTACTCGCTCGTTACCAGCGGCAATAATCGCAGATTTAGCGGGAGATCCGTTGGAAATTGTAATAAAATAGGGCAGGAGTTCGGGATAATCGGGGCTTTTGAGGATGGGAAAATACCGCTGGTTTGTAACAATAATTGTGGTGATTACTTCCGGCGGCAATATCAAAAATTCTTCGTCAAATTTGCCGACAACTGCGTTCGGCCATTCTACTAAGTCGGTGACTTCTTCTAACAATTCTTCGGTAATGTCGGCGTAACCGCCTTGTTTTGTTGCTGCGGCTTCTACTTGTGCTTTAATTTGGGTTTTGCGCTGCGATCGATCGACCTCCACGCAAGCAGCCCGCAGACACTCGACATAATCCTCGGCTTGCGGAATCGAGACCCCCCCCGTCCCTCCCTTGTCCAGGGGGGGTGTAGGGGGGGTATGTAACACCCGGTGTCCTTGGGAAATTCGATCGCTCTTGACCGTATCCGAACCGCTCACCAATGTAATTGGCAGTACAGTATCATCCAACAGTGCCACCATCCATCGAATCGGGCGCGGAAACTTCAAATCTCCGTCGGCCCACCGCATAAATCTTTTGCCTTCTAACTTGTTAATCCACTGCGGCACAAGTTCTGCCAAAATATCCGCTGTCTTCCGCCCCGGAATCTTTTTGAGCACAAAAACAAACTCGCCTTTATCGGTAGCGCGAACTTCCAAAGCATCAATTTCTACGCCCTGCTTTTTCGCAAAACCTTCCGCTGCTTTCGTCGGTTTGCCATCTTTAAAAGCCGAACTCGCCGGCGGCCCTTTTACCTCTTCTTCTCTATCTAATTGCTGAACTGGCAGTCCTTTCACCAGAACGGCCAAACGCCTCGGAGTAGCGTATACGTTGATTGAGTCCTTTCTCAAGGATTGTTCTGCCAGAGTTGCAGGTACAAGTCGCTGCCACTGCTGGGCGCTGCTTCTGACAAAAGATGCGGGCAATTCTTCCGTACCGAGTTCTAATAAAAAGTTAGCCATATAACAGTGTTAGGTGTTTGTGTCAATAGGCAATTAATCTGCCCGTTTAATCATTAGAAAACTTACCGCTCTGCAGTGAAAAAAAACCTGCAATTGCGATCGCGATAACCCAATCCCAGAATTATTTTACCGAGGCGCAAGTCCTATTAGATCCAAAAAAGACTCAAATGATCAGCATACCACGTAAAATCGGGGGTGAAAGACAAATAGCTCAACAGCTTGTCAGGAACCTCAGCCTGAAGGCATGAGGCTTGAAAGAGAAATCTGACAAGCCGTTCTGACGGGCCTTGCGTCTTAACTGACTACGTTTTTTGAGTCACGACACCCTGGAATGCGTAGCTAGTTCCTTGCTCTGTCGCTGAAGGTTAAACAGTTCTAAGGTCACGCTCGACAGTGCTTTGGGCCTAACAAGCTCTTAAAACATTGGCGAAGTACAGACGACCTGGCAGGTCGTCTCTTCTACTCCGAAAGGAGATTGAGGCAACCATACCTCGCCGGAGGGGCAACCATACCCCTCCACCCCACAAAAGTTTTAACTCAATGTAAAGCCGTCCTAAAAGGACGGGGTTTCTAACCCATATTTCTGATGACCTTGGCGGAAAGACTGGCACAAGATTGGAAGTCACGACTTGAACAAGATTGCCCGGAGGAGAGTTCTAGCACTCGCGAGAGTGTTGTCCGCTGGCTGTTGGGAGACAGACCAGAAAGATTTGACACTCTTGCTCCGGCTCAACTAACCGTCGCCTCCGGCGCGATCGACTTTTTATATCGAATTTTGATTTCTCGATATCTGGGAGTACCGCCAGAAAAAGCTTACCGCAACTTAATCGGGCGGCTCGGCGGTTTGGTGGTGCTCCGGCAAAAAATCCAAGCGTGGGTTTCCCTGAGTCGCGACAGACAGCGGAGTGCGGTGGAGGTACTACAAGAAGTGATTCAGGAAATGCTCAATTCCGATCGCTACCTGCAGCAGCAAGTCGCTTGGATTGCCGAATGCACCTCAGACAGACGCCTGCGAAATGCTTTGCTGCTAGCGAGCACAGAAGAATACTGCTTGCGGCCGATCCGCAACCAGCCGCTGCTGGTCTACCGTTTTGTCAACTACCTGCGGCGAGCCCAGCGGGGCGGGTTGACGCAAGTGCCTGCTGGAGACTGGGTGCGGCTGGTGTCGGAACAGGTTCTACCCGACGATACAGACGAACCGCTCAGCCTGTTAGACGAACAGGCGATGTCCGAGTATCGAGAAAATCAAGCTTGGGAAGAGCAGCAAACTCAGCGGCAGATTGTCCAACAAGAATTTGAGAATTACTTGGCCGCTGAAGTCGATCCGCTGGCTTCCCGGTGGCTGCAGCTTTACCTGCAAGGTCGTTCCCAAGAGGCAATTGCCGAGGAGTTGAAGGTTCCAATCAAGCAAATTTACCGCTTGCGAGAAAAAGTCAGTTACCACGCGATTCGGGTTTTTGCGGTCAAACAAGCACCGGAATTAGTCGCTAGCTGGCTGGAAACCTCGATTAAAGAACACAGTTTGGGCTTGACTCCTGCTCAGTGGCAGCAATATTTACAAGACCTCACGCCGGTGCAGCGGCAGTTGCTAGAATCGCTGAAAGCAGGGAAAAGTGTAGAGACCATCGCATCTGAATTAAAGCTGAAAACCAATCAAGTCATCGGCGAGTGGAGCAAACTCTATTTAGCAGCTCAATCGCTCCGCAACAAGTAGATTGGTAATGGGTGGCGGGCAATTGCTAATTGTTAATTGGCGGTAGCATTTTTCAGAATCCGCGCTACAAATCAATTCCCCAACAGCCACAGAGTGCCCAGAGTTTCCCCGTGGAAAACCGCGCGATGCCGATTGTATCAAATCAGGCTAGAGCATCGGGATATCGTAGCGCGCTCGAAGACGATGGCGCTCGAAGACGATCGCAGTCAACTCTCTGGGCTAAGATACTAGCAGCACGATCGACTTTTTAGGATTTTTTAACCACTCCTAAATTTAGCGGTTGCCCGTAAATCTCGGTTGGGGTGCATCTATAATACTTGCGCATTAAAGATATAATTCTATCGTTGCCAGCCAGGGAAATCAATCTCGTGCGATCGATGATAGTTGGTCTAGACTGCGCCAGTCATCATGTAGTTCTCACTCTTTTGGTATAATTTGAGGCTGCAATACAGAAGGGAGAAAATTCAGGAACTAAGGATTTTTTATTTAATAAAAGCTTCCGGTTGTGAGACCAATTCCTTCCTCAGGAAAGTTGCAGCGTTAAATTTTATCGCATCAGGTTGGTGCGTGGCGCTCGATCGCGCTTCCCACTAAAGAGCAGCTAATGGTACATACATCTTCAACAGACTTGGCAGCTACCATGGACTCCGATCGAATATTTCAACTAATCGACACAGTTGTCCCCTTTGAAGCTTGCCTTTACTATCAAGTTTTGCCTTTATCTCTAGAAGGTAATCAGTTTAAACTGGGTGTAGTCGATGCCCAAGATGACTCGGCCTTGGACTACGTGCAGCGGATTTTAGCTTACATGAATTGCTCAGTCACAACAGAGCCAATTGCCTCGGAAATTCAGCGCTCGATCCTCTCAGCTTACTTGCTCCACGGGAGCCAGCTCAGAGAACCCAGCCACACAGAAACCGCAGCAGCCCCAACACCCATAAATCCCGCACCACCAACTTCACGCCCCAAAGCAGAAACGCTGCTGCCTAGGCCCGAACCCTCGATGCCCGCTCCTGAGCGGTTTAAACCTGCCGGTGCTGAGGTTTCCCCGACGCCGACACAGCTATCGGTTTTGAATGTCGAGGCCTTGCACTTGTCAAGCCCAGTCGAAGTTTTGGCAACTTTGCCCGCGCCCCAACTGCTGCAAGAATTGCTCGGTAGAGTGCTGCTAGACGGTATAGGCCGCTTGTTTTTTGAGCGGAACCAATCCCAAGGCCGCATTCTTTGGAGCCAAGACGGCGTTTTGAAATCGGTGCTCGAAGGTATCGATATCGTCCTCTTCCAAGAGGTCATCGACGAGTTGAAGCGGCTGACGGATATGCCTGTTTGCCCGGTGGAACAGACCAAACAAGTCGAAGTTGAACGCATATATCAAGAAACTCATTTGCTATTGCGCTTGCGGGTAATGGCGGTGGACGGCAAGGAA
Organism: Microcoleus vaginatus BM001213989; assembly: GCA_036700245.1. Taxonomy (GTDB): domain Bacteria; phylum Cyanobacteriota; class Cyanobacteriia; order Cyanobacteriales; family Microcoleaceae; genus Microcoleus. The sequence continues at coordinate 1,193 of JAUBOM010000097.1, read as the reverse complement.
GAAGCTACGCTGCAAGTGTTGCGGGGAGCAGCTTTGAGGTTTTACCAGCAGCAGCAGTTGTCTACTTTGAGTCGGGACGCGCTGCGACTGGCCGAAGAATTGCAGCGGAAAGTGAATGAAATTCGCGATCGAACTCGGCTTTCTCCTTTGCCTTTAGAGGGGTTGCCCGCTTTGGAAAAAGTGATTAGAAATCTTGACGACCAAATTGAAGCATTGATTCACGAACACAATCCCGAGCAGCCCTAATTAGGAATAAATGACAGTTTTCGCGATCGGACTCGCTTACCTCTCAAACCCAGTTTCTCCCTATATTTCTTCTTTATTTATTCGTCCGCCTATGCGGACGAAAGTTTTTGTAGTAGCGATTTAAATCGCCTACTCCGATCGAGATTTTTTTCACTGCACGAGTCTCAACCGTGCTCGAAAACATCATTGTACTGCAATAAATCCAAACTCACAAAAACTGGCAAACACTGAAAACATTGCTGTGCAATTTCCCAGCGTTCTTCTCGCTGCAACATCCCCGTCAACTTTTGTTTAGCGCTCAGCAAATAGCGGACATCATTGGCAGCATAATTTAGTTGATCGTCAGAAAGATTAGTCGCATTTCCCCAGTCGGAACTTTGAGAAGTTTTATTTAATTCTACCTTTTCCAGTTCGAGAATTAACTCTTTCAATCCGTGTCTGTTGGTATAAGTTCTAGCAAGTTTACTAGCTAGTTTAGTGCAGAAAACTGGTGCAATGTCAATACTTAAATTGTGACGCATTGTTGCCATATCAAAGCGCGCAAAATGAAATACTTTCTCAATATTTTCGGCTTCCATTAACTTCTTTAAATTCGGTGCTGCTGTCTGGCCTTTGGCAATCCGCACCACTGCAACTTTACCTTCGGGATTGCACAACTGCACCAAGCACAGCCGATCGCGCCACGGTAGCAAACCCATTGTTTCCGTATCAACGGCGATCGCCTCTGCCGTCAAATAGTAAGATAAGAGAGAATCGGGAAGATCGCGATCGCACACTTGAAAATCTGCAAATTCCATTATTAGTAATTGTTGACTGTTGACTGTTGACTGTTGACTGTTGACTGTTGACAAGCGAAAAATTTTACACCTAATTTCCAGCTCCCAGATTCATCTGTGGAGTCAATTTTTAAATCTAAAATCTAAAATCTAAAATCTAAAATCGACTGG
>JAUBOM010000096.1:0-29422 GCA_036700245.1 Microcoleus vaginatus BM001213989 | reverse complement strand
GATCTCGTGGCGTGGGGCGTGGCGTGGGGCGTGGCGTTCGGCGTGGCGTTCGGCGTGGCGTCGGGCGTGGCGGGCGTGGCGGGCGTGGCGTTCGGCGTGGCGTTCGGCGTAGCGATCGGCGTGGCCTTGGGCGTGGTGGGCGTGGCCTTGGGCGTGGCGTTGGACGTGGCGATCGGCGCGGGCTTGGCCACGGAGTTGGGCGTGGCGTTGGGCGTGGCGGGCGTGGCCTTGGGCGTCGCGTTGGGCGTGGCCTTGGGCGTGGCCTTGGGCGTGGCGATCGCACGTCCTGAAAATTGGCTTTTAGCTTTACCGTTTACCCTACTTCAGCGTCAACAGCAAAATAGACAATTTCCCCACACTACACCACTTCCCCTTCCCTACCTATCTTCTCAAATAGCTAATTGGCTGAGCCGGGATTGGGAAACAGGATTGCACAACATTAACCAATTACTACGATTTACCCTTCAGTTTATCCCTGTTGTTAAAGCTGTAAATCGCGTACTAGCAGAGACACCAAAAGACCAACTCATCTATCGCGTCGCTCAATTATCCGAAGATCCTTATGATTGGAAGTTGGTGCGTTTTTCCTCAGCTTCTCTAAGTGAAGTAATGAAGTCAGAAGCAGTAGAAGCTTTTTTCATCCTACCTTGGCAACAACAAATTCAAGCTCGTTTTCAAACAGAAATTCGTTTAAATACTCATGCCCGTGCCTCTGCCGCTGGTTTCTGGTATCTCCACGAGCAAAAACCAGACAAAGCTACAGAGGCTTTCGCTGTAGTGCGAGATCTGCTGTATGGAGACGAGATGTTTACCTTAGCGCAGATTCTCACAGATTTTCAGCAAACAGCAGAACTAGCCGAGATGGCTTCCCTGAAGCTGCCTGCTTCCCCAAATCCACCTCTGCTGCGTGAGACTTCTTGGAAAGCAATTGCTTCTCTACGGCGGGTAATTGCCGATGTTCAACTCGTCCAGAATAGCGTATCTCGTTCTGCCCGTTCCCTTGCCCTCAACCGAGCATTAGGTGAGCTTGAAACTATCCTCTATCGTCCAGATATTATACCACAAGCAGAACGAAATTTAATTATTAAAACTGCCCAAAAATGGCAAGAAATATTACTGCAAGTGACCGGGCAAATCGGAGATATTTCGATTATTCAACCTGTGAGTATCCCCTATATAATTGGCGATCCAGTCCAAGGCAATCTATTTGTCGGCCGCGAAGACATCATCAGACAGCTAGAGGAGGTGTGGGTAAAAGGCAATCCGCTTCAATCTGTGGCTCTCTACGGTCATCGGCGGATGGGAAAAACTTCGATTTTGTTGAATGCTAGCAACTGCTTAGGCTCAAAAGTACAGGTAGCTTATGTCAATTTGCTGCGGGTAGGAGATTGCTCTCAAGGAGTCGGCGAACTGCTAATATTCATCACCGATGCCATTGCCAAAACAGTTAAAATTGCACCTCCTGCCGATCGCGATTTACTCGATTTACCCTATCTCACTTTTGGACGCTACATCGAACAAGTAATAGCAAATATAGAAGGTGGATTAATCATTGCTTTTGACGAGTTTGAAAAAATTGAAGAATTGATTGACGCTGGGAACATCAATCAAGATTTTATCGGTTTTTTGCGAGCAATAATGCAAATGAGTTCTAAAATTGCCTTTGCTTTTGCCGGATTGCACACCTTGGATGAAATGACCGAGGATTATTTCAATCCTTTTTTTGCTAGCATTATTCCCCCCATCCGAGTAGGTTTCCTGAGTCTAGGTGCAACTCGCCAACTTTTAGCCAATCCCGATGATGATTTTCTCCTCGACTACAAACCAGAAGCATTCGATCGCATTTATGAACTAACACATGGCCAACCCTACCTCACGCAATTGGTAGGATTTCTGTTAGTCCGCCTCTACAACGACCAAGTATTTGAAATCGGACGCCCCCGCGATCCAATGTTTACCCTAGAAGACGTAGCAACAGTCATCGATGACCCGGAATTCTTCAGCCGAGGTCGCTACTATTTTACAGGAGTTTGGGGTCAAGCAGCCCAAGGCGCATCGGGACAACAGGAGATTTTAAAAGCCTTAGCACCTCACTTAGAAGGAATGAATCTCGACAGGCTGAGTCAAGAAACAGGGATGGATGAGACAATTTTACAGGAAGCACTAAAAACTCTCGAACGCCACGATGTGGTTCGAGAAATTGATGGTTGCTACAGTATTACTGTCGAACTATTCCGCCGCTGGGTTCAGATGTGATATCGATTCCGGCTGCAGCGTCCGTCATTGTTGACTGTTGACTGTTGACTGTTGACTGTTGACTGTTGACTGATGACCGATGACTAATGACTGATGACTAATGACTAATGACTTTAGTTATCCCTTTGAGTATTCGGCCCTTGAAACCAATCCTACACAAACTCTCGTCCCAGCCGAGGGGGACTAAGAGACAAGCGATAAAATTAATATTACTATTAGGCCAAATATTTACATAGTTGGCGGCCCTAACGGTTCCGGCAAAACTACAGTTTTCCCGAGATTATTACCAAATTTTTCTTTTGACAATTTTTGAATATGTCAACGCAGATGCGCCGCCGGAATGTCCTAATTCACTGCAGAGTCAGTTGCATATCCTCGCAGGACGCTTAATGATACAAAGACTGCGAACTTTATCATACTCTGGCACTGATTTCGCCTTCGAGACAACTTTAGCCGATCGTAACTTTACTCGATTCTTGAGAAACTGTAAGACTCAAGGCTACACGATCCACCTGATGCAAGTTCTGGCTGCAATCTCCCGAAATCGCAATTGAACCAGTGCAACGCAGGGTCGAAAGTTGCCGACATTCTCTTGGCGAAATCGACCTAACTTCTATCATATTGGTTTTGAGATAAATCGACCCTTGTTTTTTCCAACAAGCCCGTGAAGCGCAGCTATCCCGTAGGGTCTTGCCCTACCTCAAACCGAAGTCATCAAATAACCACAAACCAATAACCAATAACTGAACTATTGTCAACAGTATTTTTTCGGAAATATTGAAGCTTAAATAAAAATTGCTAGCTAATATTTGCGAATTATAGCACTTTGTTCAAAGTATGGGCCAATGCTAAGTTAATTAAAGATTTTATGAAGTTGAGGTATAAGTCTTTACGTCGATCGCAATTTTGTTATTCTATAGAGTAAGTTTCATTTAAGCGACTGAATTTTTGTACACCAGTCCTACCCCTAAACAGAACGGCAGTTTCCACAATGAGAATTTTAGTCACAGGCGGTGCAGGTTTCCTCGGTTCCCACCTAATCGATCGCTTAATGGCCCAAGGACATGAGGTAGTCTGCCTCGATAATTTTTACACCGGGACTAAACGCAATATCCTCAAATGGTTGGACAACCCGTATTTTGAGCTGATCCGCCACGACATCACCGAACCGATTCGGTTAGAGGTAGATCAGATTTACCATCTGGCTTGTCCCGCTTCCCCAATACACTATCAGTACAACCCTGTCAAGACAATTAAAACAAACGTCATCGGCACGATGAATATGCTGGGGCTGGCTAAACGGGTGAAAGCAAGATTTTTTCTGGCTTCCACTTCGGAAGTGTACGGAGATCCTGACGTACATCCACAAACAGAAGATTATCGTGGCAACGTTAATTGTATCGGGATAAGATCGTGTTACGACGAAGGGAAGCGAGTAGCTGAAACCTTATCATTTGATTACCACCGTCAAAATGGGGTAGACATTCGAGTTGTGCGAATCTTCAATACCTACGGTCCCCGGATGTTGGAAAATGACGGCAGAGTAGTGAGCAATTTTATTGCTCAAGCTTTGCGAAACGAACCGCTGACTGTATACGGCGACGGTTCCCAAACACGGAGTTTTTGCTACGTTTCTGATTTGGTGGAAGGATTTATTCGTTTGATGAATAGCGACCAAATCGGGCCGATGAATTTGGGTAATCCAGGCGAATACACTATCTTGGAATTGGCACAGAAAATTCAAAACATGATTAATCCAGAGGCAGAAATTATCTATAAACCGCTGCCGCAAGACGATCCGAAACAGCGACAACCGGATATTACTCGTGCTAAAAGTTGGTTGGGGTGGGAGCCAACTGTGCCGCTGGATAAAGGTTTAGAGTTGACTGTAAAGGATTTTCGCGATCGCATCGAGGGTAACCAAAAGTAGAGACCCAGAGAGGGGGAGACTGGGAGAGTGGGGGAGACTGGGAGAGTGGGGGAGGGGAAAAATCTTCCTTATTCCCAATTCCCAATTCCCGATTCCCAATTCCCAATTCCCAATTCCCAATTCCCATCTGATTAATTTACCAACTTGAGGACATTTGTATGCATGTTTGTGTCATCGGTACAGGATACGTTGGTTTAGTCACCGGCACTTGCTTAGCCCACATCGGCCACCACGTCATTTGCGTAGACAACAACGAAGAAAAAGTTAAATTAATGAAGTCTGGGCATTCGCCAATTTTTGAGCCCGGACTGTCTGAATTAATGTCTTCTGCATCTGAATCTGGCAATCTAGAATTTACTTCGGATTTAGCAGCAGGAGTGGCTCACGGGGACATTTTATTCATTGCCGTGGGAACCCCTCCTTTGCCTACTGGGGAAAGCGATACTCGCTACGTGGAAGCGGTGGCTCGCGGAATTGGAGCTCACCTCGACGGCGATTACAAAGTAATCGTAAACAAATCGACAGTGCCCATCGGTTCCGGGGATTGGGTGCGAAGAATTGTACTAGACGGTTTAGCAGAACGTCAAAAACCTCAAACCGGTGACGGGGTTAGTGGTGAGGAAGTAGCAGCAAAAAGAGGTGTAACATTTGATGTGGTTAGCAACCCGGAGTTTTTGCGGGAGGGCTGTGCTGTTCACGATACTTTTAATCCCGATCGCATTGTTCTCGGCAGCACTTCTCAGCGAGCTATGGATATGATGCTACAGTTATACAGGCCGATTGTCGATCGCAAGTTTGCAGAAGATCCGTCTTTGCCTGTGGTGCCTGTGGTGATGACTGATATCAGTTCAGCGGAGATGATTAAGTACGCAGCTAATGCTTTTTTGGCTACGAAGATTAGCTTTATTAATGAAGTGGCTAATATTTGCGATCGCGTCGGTGCAGATGTTAGTCAAGTTGCCCGAGGTATCGGTTTAGATTCGCGGATTGGCGGCAAGTTTCTGCAAGCTGGCATTGGTTGGGGCGGTTCTTGTTTCCCGAAAGATGTCTCGGCTTTAGTTCACACTGCTGACGATTACGGCTACGAGGCACATTTGCTGAAAGCGGCGGTGGAAGTTAACCAACGCCAGCGGTTGATTGCTATTGAAAAATTGCAGCAAGTTTTGAAGATTCTCAAAGGTAAAACAGTCGGACTTTTGGGTTTGACTTTCAAGCCGGATACTGACGATTTGCGGGATGCCCCAGCGCTGAATTTAATCGATAGTTTGAATCGCTTGGGAGCAAAAGTTAAAGCTTACGATCCGATTGTTTCTCAAACTGGGATGCGTCACGGTTTGTCGGGAGTTTTGGTAGAAACTGACCCGGAAAGACTGGCTGATGGTTGCGATGCTTTGGTGTTGGTGACTGACTGGGAACAGTTTAGCCATTTAGATTACGAGAAAATGGCGAAGTTGATGAACCATCCGGTGATGATTGACGGCCGCAATTTCTTAGACAAGAAGGTTTTAGAAGCTGCTGGTTTCCAATATGTGGGGATTGGAAGGTAAACAAGAGTGTTGAGCAGATTCTCTATCCCGTAGGGTGCGCGGCGGGCGCGCACCTTACAAACGAGAATCTCTATGGCGTAGGGTGCGCCGCGCGTGCACCTTACATTTGCTGGCCCTCAACAATCGCGGGTCATTCCGCCCCGCGTGCTTTAAAAATTTTCCATCAAGGTTTTTTCTTGAGCGTAAACATCTCGTAGCTGTTGCAGCGCTGAAGCAGAAATTACCGATTTAACTGTAGCGACTAATTTACCCCACTCGAGCAAGCTGTCAACTGAAACAGCGGCTTTGAAGTTGTACGTATAGAATTTAGTCCAAAATTCTGGTGCTTGTGTGCGTTTCCAGCGTTTGTACCATCCGACAAAATCTTGAGCACAGGGCCGTTTTACTTCTAAGATTGGGGGGAAATCGGCGTAGCTGACAAATCGACTGAGGCCTTTGGCGTGTACGTACACCATGTTGTGACAGCATTCGATCCGGTAAATTTGCTGGGGTGAGATGTTGAACAGGAGTGCTACTGTTTCTTCTGTGACAAATCTCGATCGCGGATTGACGATCGACGATTTGTGAATAATTTTTGATTCGCCGATCTCTGACGATCTTAACTGATTCTCTGATCTCATAAAAATAATACGGTAAGTGGGAACGAGCGGGTCTTTAGACCTGAGAGGTAAACGAGCGAGGGAATAAATTCCTTTTAGTTTTTTTGTGTGCTAGCATCGAGTCATACCGCAGGGCTTGCGGAAAGGTAAGACCTCAAGTCTGTGGAGCGAACATAAGACCGAAAAGCGCTTCGGGTGCAGAGGCAGTTGCTATGAAGCAGAAACCTAAGTTGTGAGTCTTAGGAATCTCAGTCGCAAAGAGCGTTGAGAGGATGTCAATGTAGTTGCATCTGGTGGTGGTAGGTATATCTATCTGCTAGGTGCGATCGACAGAGAATATCTGTCGGGATTAATCTTAACTGGCGATCGTCTTAAGTTTGCAGACCGGGGGCGATCGCTTTTTGATATATTATACTAAATCCAAAATTTTGTAAATAGTGAATATGAGCAAAGGCTTAGTCAGATTGCGGGTTCGAGAGTTGGCTGCCGAGAAGGGATGGACGCTCAAGGAAGTTGCGGAGCGATCGGGCGTGGGCTACAGTACGATTAGCAATTATGCCCGTTCTCAGGGGATGGCAATGGTTGACTTTGCAGCAGTCCACAAGCTGGCTCGCACCTTTGATGTGATGATTGAAGATTTCGTGGTAATCCTAGAAAAATAGTTGAACGTTTTGCCTAAATTCAATGTTGTAGCGATCGACTTTTGATGTGGCGATCGAAGTTTTGATGTGATGATTTCAGCATAGGTCGATCGCCCGCAACCAAAGTCGATCGCCTATCATTAAAGTAACTCGCTTGCAGCCTGAAATTAGGAGAACCGTCAAATGGTAGATGTTGGGCTATTATTGGGATATCTTCTCAAGGTCGCTTTCGATGGGATAGTGGGCGCTCAAGCCAATGATGCAGTCAAGCACCTCTTTGTGAAGGGGATAAGAAAATTCTCACAAAACGGTAAAATTGTCAATTACGATTTAGAAAAAGCGCTGAAACGTTCTTTCCTGAAAGCTCAGCAACAAATCGCCTCAGAATGTCATAAAGAATTGGTTGAGCCGTCTCGGAGGGCTTCTAAAGGACTCGTGATTTACTTGCCTCAAGACCGTCCTTATTTAGAATGGCTAGATAAGAAGAATAAGGAGTTAAAATCTGAATTAAAGCAGCTTAACAAAGAAACAGCCCCTTCTGGTATTCCAATAGAAGGTTTAGATGAGATAGAATTGCTGCTAACTTCCAGAAACGAGTCAAGCCAAAATCGCTTTCAAGAAGTTGAAAATAAACTGCTGGAAGTTGCCCTAAAAGATTGTGATGTCACACTTTATAAAGATAAATTAACAGAAAATTTGTTTAGCTTAGTATCTGCATACTTTGCCGAGGAAATCAAGGACAATGAAAAGGTGTTCCAGATTTTTACAGCGCAAACTTTAACGCGGAATGATACCCAAACTGCAGAAACTCACGCTTTGATTGAACAGCTAAAGGCTTTGCTTGAGGAGATAGTTGAAAACAGCCGCATTGCTTACCGGCCGATTCACTGGCAAGCTATTTGCCAGCAGATATTAGAGGAGAAAGAACAGCAGCGGCTTAGTAGCAATCAGCTAACTTTTGGCAACCATGAAATAGATGATGTTTATGTGCCGCTGGGATTGGTGGAACTGCAGAAAGTGACTCAGCGACGCGAAAATGTGGCGGCTGAGGAAGGTTTAAATTTTTACCGGAAAAAACAAATTACTCAAGGGTTTGAACACAGGGAGTTTCTTGAGCAAGTAATCCAGCAAGGAAGTAGCCCTAAAAGCAATGGCAAGCGGTTAGCAATTATTGGAGAACCGGGGGCGGGGAAAACAACGCTCTTGCGGCAGATTGCGAATTGGGTAGCGGCTGAAATTTCCGAGGCGATTGTAATTTGGGTATCCTTGGCGGATTTGCAGGGGAAGGAATTAGAGCCGTATTTATTTGATAATTGGCTGTTGGCGGCTATTAAGAGAATTGGGAAGGCTGAGGCGACTGCGGAAATTAAGGATGATTTTTTAGCACAGTTTAATGCTGAGCGCGTGTGGTTGGTGTTGGATGGGGCGGATGAGATGGCGGTGGGGGATGGCAATCCTTTGGCGGAAATTCAGCGGCAAATTAGAACTGGCGGCTGTATTCAAAAGGCGCGAATTGTGCTAAGTTGTCGGCAGAATGTTTGGGATGCGATCGGCTGTGCGTTAGATACTTTTGATACTTATCGCACTCTGGAATTTTCCTATCCCGAACAGGTGGAGATATTTATTGATAAATGGTTTCTAACCCCCCCTGGGTTAGGGGGGGTTCTCGCTCAACAGCTACGCGAAGCATTAGCAGCATCGGGAAAAGAGCGAATTCGAGATTTAGTGAAAAATCCTCTGAGATGTTCGCTGCTGTGCGGTATTTGGCAGTCGTTGGATGGGGATTTACCGGATACTAAGGCGAAGCTTTATCAGGGGTTTGTGACAACTTTTTATCAGTGGAAAAAACCGCACCTGAATAGGATTCAACAGCAGGAATTGAATGCGGCTTTGGGGAAATTGGCAGTTTCAGGGATGTTAAATGAAACGTCGCGATTTCAGTTGCCCGAAAGTGTGGGATATCGGGTGATGGGTGCATCGCAGTTTGAGTTAGCTTGCCGTTTGGGCTGGCTGAATTTAGTCGCGAGAGATGCGGAGACGGCGGAAGGGATTTATGCTTTTTACCATCCGACGTTTCAGGAATATTTTGCGGCGTTGGCGGTTGAGGATTGGCACTTTTTCTTGAATCATATTCCTAAGAATCCGCAACATCCTGATGCTAGGTATCGCATTTTTGAGAAGCAGTGGAAAGAGGTTATTTTGCTGTGGTTGGGGCGTGAGGATGTAGGGAAGGAGGAGAAGGAAGCGTTTATTAAAGCGTTGGTTAAGTTTAAGGTTGGGTGGGATAAATTTTATGGATATCGGGCATATTTTCTAGCGGCTGCGGGGATTGCTGAGTTTAAGGAGTGTCGCCTGGGCGATGAGATTGTGCGGCAAATTGTTACGTGGGGATTTGGTTATTTTAATAAGCAAAAACAGGAGTGGCGGACATTTATAGATCCAATTGTCGAGAGGGCAAGGGAAGTTCTGACAGAAACAGATCGCCAAAGGGCTATCTCCGCTTTAGTCGAGTTAATCCGCAATTCAGGTGATGAATATACCCGGAGGGAAGCGACAAGAAGTTTGGGGGAAATAGGCAAAAATTGCCCAGACACGATCGCCACTTTAGTCGAATTTATCAATACTTCTCAGGATGAAGTTACTCGGTGGCAAGCGGCAGATATCTTGGGTAAAATTGATAAAGATAGCCCAGTAGCGATCTCCGCTTTAGCAGAGTTAATTCACACTTCAGTTGAGAAAAACACCTGGAAGCGATCGGCATATAGCTTGGGGACTATAGGCAAAGATAGCCCAGAAGCGATCGCCGCTTTAGTCGAACTAATCCGCAATTCAGTTGAGAACGGTTTCTATCCGGTTTTCGGGTGGTATCACGTACCTACCTGTGTAATAGTGGCATATAGCTTAGTGAAAATAGGCAAAAATAATCCAGTTGCGATCGCCGCTTTAGTCGAGTTAATCCGCACTTCAGATAATAAAGTTACCCAAGGGCGAGCGGCAGAAATTTTAGGTAAGATAGACAAAGATAACCCGGTAGCGATCGAAACTTTATTGGATTCAATCCGCAACTACCGTCCTAAAGATAATCGTTATCAAGCGGCCGAAAGATTAGCAATAATCGGCAAAAATAACCCTGTTGCGATCGCTGGTTTAGTCGATTTAATCCGCACTTCCCGCAATCAAGTTACCCGGTGGCGAGCCGCAGAATGTTTGGGGAAAATAGACAAAGGTAACACAGTAGCGATTTCAGCTTTAGGCGATTTACTCCGCAATTCAAACAATAAAAGAACCCTCTGGTCAGCAGCAGAAAGTTTAAACAAAATAGGCAAAGATAGCCCAGAAGCTATTTCCATTTTAGTCGATTTCATCCGCAATTCAGGTGATGAATTTACTCGGGGTTTAGCGGCGGGAAGCTTGGGGGAAATCGGTAAAGACAGCCCAGAAGCAATCTCCGCTTTAGTCGATTTAATCGCTAATTCTCAGAATGAAGAGACTCGGCGTTTAGCGGCAGAAAGCTTGGGGAAAATCGGCAAAGATAGCCCGGAAGCAATCTCCGCTTTAGTCGATTTAATCGGTAATTCTCAGAATGAAGATACCCGCTGGCGAGCAGCAAATAGCTTAGGTAAAACAGGCAAATATCCTGCTGTTGCGATTTCAGCATTAGTCGATTTAATGGGTAATTCTCAGGATTTTCGGAAGCAGAGCAGAGCGGCAGATAGCTTGCGGGAAATCAGCAATAATCAGCCAACTGCAATATTCGGTTTAGTCGATTTAATCCGCAATTCAGGTGATGAACATATCCGGTGGCAAGCGGCATCTATCTTAGGAAAAATAGGCAAAGATTACCCAGAAGTGAGCGCCGCTTTAGTCGATTTAATCCGCAATTCAGGTGATGAACATACCCGGTGGCAAGCAGCATCGAGCTTAGGGACAATAGGAAAAGATAGTCCTGAAGCGATCGCCGCTTTAGTCGATTTAATCCGCAATTCACGTCATGCAGATACCCGGTGTGTAGCGGCATATAGCTTAGGGAGGCTAGACAAACATAACTCAGTGGCGATCGCCGCCTTAGTAGAGTTAATCCGCAAGTCACGTCCTGAAGATACCATGTATGACCCAGCAGATTGCTTAGGGGAAATTATGACAGGTAAACATTTTGCTACCGCAGTTTCAGGTTTAAAAAAATGCCTAACTTCCGAAATCTACAAAAATAATTTGGGTCGCAATGAGAAGTGCTACGGAGTTATCTGGAATTGTGCCGAAAATATGACTTACCCAGACTTTTATCAAGCATGGCACGCTTAACCCACCGCTGGGATTGCCGTTAACAGGTTTTCCCCCAAATCAAGACGACTTGCTGAATGCGGTACAGAATTGGATTGGGGCGAGGGGATAAGTCCCATATCCAGGGGCCGGACTTAGGCTGGGCCGTTTCCCTACTGCGGTGTCCCTACACATATTGCGTACCAGACCCTCGCCGATGACAGACAAAAACGTGCGATCGACCAAAAGCAGATGCGAACAAATCCTTTAACCTGCGATACTAATTCACAGATGCGATCGACAGAGCCTCCCAAAGACTCCCTCAAACCATGCCCAAGCCAAAAAAGACCCCCCCCAAAACCTACACTGAAATCAACCTCAGCGACCCCCAATACTACTTCAACCGAGAACAAAGCTGGCTAGAATTCAACAACCGCGTGCTCCACGAAGCCCTCGACCCCCGCACGCCCCTCCTAGAAAGACTCAAATTTCTCGCCATTTTTAGCTCCAACCTTGACGAATATTTTATGGTGCGCGTGGGCGCCCTCAAACAACAAGTACACGCAAAAGTCAGCAAATTAACCTCCGACGGCCGCACTCCCCAAGAACAGCTAGATGCCATTAACAAGCGGCTTTTGCCCATGGTTACTCAGCAACACTCGTATTTTGAGCAAACCCTGCGGCCGAAACTAGCAGCAAGCGACATCTACATTCTCGACTACATTGACCTCAATCAAGAACAGCGCAATTACTTGCACCGCTACTTCAAAGAACAAGTATTTCCCGTACTCACTCCCCTAGCAGTTGACCCCAGCCACCCATTCCCCTACCTTTCCAATCTCAGCCTCAATTTAGCAGTAGTAGTCAGAGACCCCGACACGCGGGAAGAATTGTTTGCCCGCGTCAAAGTACCTCAGGTTTTGCCGAGGTTTTTGCCGCTACCGGGGGATTTGCAGTGGCAGCAGAGGGGCAAATCTCCAGTTTGGACTGGCGTGCCCCTAGAACAAGTGATTGCCCACAATTTAGAAGCTTTGTTTCCGGGGATGGACGTTGAGGAATATCACCCGTTCCGCATTACTCGCAATTCCGATTTGACCGTGGAGGAAGATGAGGCGGAGGATTTGCTGCTGGCAATAGAACAGGAACTCCGCAAGCGCCGCTTTGGAGGTTCTGCGGTGCGGATGGAAATTCAAGCGAGTATGCCGCCTGCGCTGCGAGATATGCTCATGGAGGAGCTGGATCTCGGTGAGCAAGATGTTTACGTCGTAGAGGGGCTGCTAGGCCTCAAGGATTTGATGTCTTTTGTGGGGCTGCCAGTACCGGAACTGAAAGACGCGCCTTGGACTCCGGTTGTGCCGCCGCGCTTGCGGAACTTGGAACCGACAAGGATTTTAGACAAATCGATGTTGGATGCTGAGGATGGTCAGGATATTTTTACCGCCATCCGCCAGGGGGATTTGATGCTGCACCATCCTTATCACTCGTTTGCGGCGACGGTGCAGCGGTTTATTACTGAGGCGGCGAACGATCGCTCCGTGTTAGCGATTAAGATGACTTTATACCGCACTTCTGGAGATTCGCCGATCGTCAGCGCCTTAATTCAAGCTGCAGAAAACGGCAAGCAGGTAGCCGTTTTAATAGAGCTCAAAGCTAGGTTTGACGAAGAAAATAATATTCTTTGGGCTCGCAAGTTAGAACAAGCTGGAGTCCACGTAGTTTACGGTTTGGTGGGACTCAAAACCCACACCAAGATTGTGATGGTAGTGCGTCGCGAGGACGGGTACATCCGCCGCTATGTCCACATCGGCACCGGCAATTACAATCCCAAAACAGCCGGACTCTATACCGATGTGGGTTTGTTGAGTTGTCGCGAGGATTTGGGATCGGATTTAGCGGATTTGTTTAATTATTTGACAGGTTATTCGCGGCAGGTATCTTATCGAAAATTATTGGTAGCGCCGGTGAATATGCGCGAGCGATTTTTAGCTTTAATCCGCCGCGAGGCCGAATTCTGCCGCTTGCAAGCCGAAGGCGGTAACGGTAGCTGCGGCCGCATTGTCGCTAAAATGAACGCTTTAGTTGACCCTCAAATTATTGTTGCTTTGTACGAAGCTGCGCAAGCCGGAGTTAAAATTGATTTGATTATCAGGGGAATTTGCTGTTTGCGTCCCGGCGTTGAAGGTGTTAGCGAAAATATCAGAGTTATCAGTATTATCGGCCGCTTTTTAGAGCATTCTCGGATGTTTTATTTTTTCAACGGTGGCGACGAAGAGGTGTATATTGGTTCTGCTGACTGGATGCAGCGCAATCTCACAAGACGGGTTGAGGCGATCGTTCAGGTGGAAGACCCGACAATTGCCAAGGAATTGCAAGAAATTTTGGGGGTAATGCTGGCTGACAACCGCCAAGCTTGGGATTTGCAGCCGGGAGGACACTACTCTCAGCGGCGGCCGCCTGCTAATTGCCCGGAAGTGAGCTCTCAGCAAATTTTGATGGATATGGTGATGAATTAATCATTAGTCATTACTCATTAGTCAGTAGTTGTCAGTGGTCAGTTGTCAGTGGTCAAATTTGCAGTTAGCAGTGTAGGTTCTTGTTAGCTATTAAGGTTTACTGCATTTAATTTTCATTTTTTGGGCGGGCAAGATGCCCACCCCACAAGATTTTTAATAACATAACTATCCAAATTAAATGCGCGACAACTAATGACCACTGACAACTACTGACTAATGACTAATGACTAATGACTACTGACTAATGACTACTTAACTGTTAAAAGTGCGCTTGAATTCTTCTAAGAGATCGTCAATTTCTTCTATCGCCTGACTCACATCTATTCTCAAGGCTCCCAAGTCCGATCTATCTAACAGCCGCACGAGGGATTCCCGCTTGACTTCGATCTCTGCTACGCGCTCTTTGATTGTCTGTGCATCCATTGTTTTTTGCCTTTGCTAGTATTAACAAAAATATTTGACATTCCCCCCTGCGAACAGACGGGGATTCTTAATTCACCGACATACCTTTCTGGGCAAATCCTTCACTGTTTTTATATTGGAGGTGATGAACGTGCTCAGGGTTTTTGGGTCTGTGTTATAGTTTGATTGTACATCAAAACTTCAGCAAAAATTCAGCTAGATTTCAGCGCAAAAAAGGCGGACGTTTGTTCTCTGCGGGTTTATTTTTCATCATTCCAGCTAAAAATCGCTTCAGGGCCTTCTCCCGGTTTTTCATAAAAGCAGCCCAAAATCCCGGTTGATATTCATCCATTGTCTTGGCTAGGGCCCAGACATCGATCGCTAAGATATTATAAAGCCTTTCATCTTCGCGTTTGAGCGAGTTAATCTGCTCCAGAACCGACTTGTTTGCTCCCGCAGTTTGTGTGTCTTCGTCTTTAATCATGTCCGAAAAATGGTTGAAAGGGCAAGAGTGTCGATCGCGATCGCCACTCTGTATACTTTGATGATACTGCCGATCTCGATTGCCTTCTGGAACCAACGCCGCGCAATTAACACAGATATTTACCCCGAACGCGCCCGGGCGAGTCCGGCTGGATAAGCTTCTGAAGCTATAGACAAGACTGTGGATGCACACCGCGAGCGCGCTCATAGATGCTAGCAGTTTTTGCAGGTCTTTTGGCAAAAAAACTAAATTTATTCAAGACTTTTTGACAGATAATAATTAAAGTATCTTGTTGATTCGAGCTAACTACCTCACTAATATGTTACGTAAAATTTCTTTAGCAAACCTAGCCTTAGTTGTGGGCGGTATTATAGCAGCAGTCGGGTTCGCAGCCTACTTCACAGACAAACCAACCCTCAACCTAGCCGGTTTTTTTTATGGAATTCCGCTGTTGCTGGGAGGTTTAGCCCTGAAAGCGGCCGAACTCGAACCAGTGGAGTTCACCGAACCTACCTCTGCTGAAGTTCTCCTCCTCCGAGAAAGTCAGGCCACAGATACTCAAAACCAAGTCCGCAAAGATATCACCCGATTTCGCTACGGTCAACCCGCGCACTTAGATGATGCTTTGGAACGCTTGGGCCTGGCCCCGACAGACGAGGAACGGCCCCTCTTGCAAGGGTTGCGGGAAGTTGATGTTGATGGTGCTTATGGGTTAATTTTAGAGTTTTATTCGCCACTAATCCCGATCGAAGTCTGGGAAGAAAAGCAAGACAAAATAGCTACTTTTTTTGGACCTGGTTTGCGCGCACAAGTGAGTCACAAGGCTGGTGACAAAATTGAATTGGCTCTCATTAAAAATACTCAAGCTTAAAATAGTTTTAAGTTTTGAGTTCGTGAATTTTGAACTTGCCAATTAATAATTAATCCTGCATCAGCCCAGATACTGATAATAGCTGCAGGTTTCAAGCTGTGGCTATTATCAGCAAAATCTCAATCCGCAATTGAGCGATCGCCCCAATCTTATTTTCTTAAGTACAATAGTGGTCGATCGCCGATCGGCAATCTTAAATCAGGAGAAGCACAAATGGTTTCGTCCCAGAGTAGGATAGGTATTATCGGCGCAGGGCAGGGTTTGTCAGTTGCAGTTAAACAAGCGTCGAAGTGGATGATAGCAGTCTCAGTTCCAAAAAATAATCCTGGCTCAGTCTAGAGTAGAATAAATGAGCAGGTTGAATCCCCAAAACTAAATTATTGACAACAATCTATAGGGAAAACAGGGATAGGCCAATGTCAGAGAACAGAGTGTCCATCACCGCCAAAGTACCTTTAACTGCTCAACAGCAGTGGGAAACTTTCATCGCCGATCACGGAGCACGTTGGCAAGGGGTATTGGTTAGATATGATGCCGCAGGGCAGGTTCTCGATATTCTTGATTCTGTACGGCACTTAATTCCTTCTGACGATCGGCAAACTGTCACCCATTCCCTCGACTTCAGGAGTCGGATGACAGAAACCGTAACGCAGAAACAATGGGTTTTGACCTTGGGTAATCCGCTGATTATCCATCCGGTCGATCCAGAGGCTTATCTGCTTTTTAATCCCCATTCTTCGGACATAATGGTTGGGCACGATCGAACGGGTTCAAGATTCTATTTTGAGCCTTACCTCCTGGCACCAGGAAAAAGAACAAGTGTAGTAGTAATGTACACATCTGCTGATAGCCCTCAGCCCAACATATTTTCATTGTTTAGAGAGAGTAAGGAAGAGGTAGCGAAACCTTGGTGGTCCCAACAAACTCACTGTAGGATCGATCGAGTCAACGACCTCAAAATTCCTGCTCAAACCACAGGCGGGACCTATGTTTCATTGGATGAGATGGCTCAACTGCCAGTTCCTCCTCAACCCAGTGAAATACCAGGCGATTTTCTACAAATCCAATTTCCCGATGCAATAGAGTTTGTTATTTCGAGCGATCGATTCAAGACTCCCTATTATGCCTCCATGCGTTGGGCCCCCGATACTGACAACACCCCCCGAAGCTGTACTTTAATCTACGAACAACCGGAACAAAAGGCTGATGTATTCGCCATTTAACAGGCTCAAACTTCCACTTCAGGATGAATGATCTGGTATCCTTCTGCTTTGAGCTTGTGATTCGATATGCGTCGATTATTCGATCGCTCTGTTGTATCTGACCCATCCCATTCCACATCATCCCTTTATTATGCAACGCTGAGTTAATCAGCATTAACAAACAAGCGAGAACGAGTAATAAAACGCTCTCCATCCGGCCCTTCCAGGGAAAAATCGCTGCCTCCTGGCCCCGATGCCACGTCTATAATTAACTGCGTGTGCTGCCAATATTTGTATTGCTGCGCTGCAATATAAAAAGGACAACCGCCTATTTCGCCCAGCAATACGTCACCATCACCGATTATCAATTCGCCATCGGGAAAGCACATGGGGGAACTACCGTCGCAGCAGCCGCCGGATTGGTGAAACATCAATTCTCCGTGTTGAGTTTTGAGATGGTTAATTAATTTTAAAGCTGCTTCTGTTGCGGTGACTTTTGCGATCGTTTCCATTTTAGAAGAAGAAGGAAGGTGGAAGCTCGACATCTGCGTGAATCTGCGTCAATCCCTTGTCATCTGCGGTTACAAAAGTCTCTTTTTTTAACCGCAGATGGAGGCAGATAAACACAGATTAACGCAGATGAATTAGATCAATTCCAGTTGTACGGGATTTGATATGAGTTAGAAGAAACCTAATGCTTTGGGGCTGTAGCTGATTAACAAATTCTTAGTTTGCTGGTAGTGATCTAACATCATTTTGTGATTTTCGCGGCCGATTCCAGATGATTTGTAGCCGCCGAATGCTGCGTGGGCCGGATAGAGGTGATAGCAGTTTGTCCACACGCGCCCTGCTTGAACGGCGCGACCGATGCGGTAGGCGGTGTTGATGTCGCGAGTCCAAACTCCTGCACCTAAACCGTAGAGTGTATCGTTGGCAATTTCTAATGCTTCGGCTTCGTCTTTGAAGGTGGTGACTGCTAATACTGGGCCGAAGATTTCTTCTTGGAAAATTCGCATTTTGTTGTTTCCTTTGAAGACTGTTGGCTGGAAATAATAGCCGTCTTGCAAGTCGCCGGATAAGATGTTTCTTTCGCCTCCAATCAGGCATTCTGCGCCTTCGGCGTGACCGATTTTGACGTATTCGGCGATTTTTTCCATCTGGTTGATGGAGACTTGGGCGCCGAGGGCGGTTGTCGGATCTAAGGGGTTGTCTTGTTTGATTTGGCGGATGCGATCGATCGCCCTTTCCATGAATCGATCGTAGATTGACTCCTGAATTAAGGCGCGGGAGGGACAGGTGCACACTTCGCCTTGATTGAACGCAAACATGACTAATCCTTCGATTGCTTTGTCGAGGAATTCATCATCTTGGGCGCAGATATCTTCAAAGAATATGTTGGGGGATTTGCCGCCTAGTTCTAGAGTGACGGGGATGACGTTTTGGGAGGCGTATTGCATGATTAGCCTGCCTGTGGTGGTTTCGCCGGTGAAGGCGACTTTGGCAATCCGGGGACTGGTGGCGAGGGTTTTGCCGATTTCGGCGCCTGGCCCGTTTATGACGTTGATTGCGCCGTCTGGTACTAAGTCGGCGATGATTTCCATCAGTACCAAGATTGAGGCGGGGGTGGGGCCTGCTGGTTTGAGGACGACGCAGTTTCCGGCGGCGAGGGCTGGGGCGAGTTTCCAGGCGGCCATTAATATCGGGAAGTTCCAGGGGATGATTTGTCCGATGACGCCTAGGGGTTCGTGGAAGTGGTAGGCGACGGTGGTTTCGTCGAGTTCGCCGATCGACCCTTCTTGAGCTCTGATGCAGCTTGCGAAGTAGCGGAAATGGTCGATCGCCAGCGGTATGTCTGCGAGGCGGGTTTCGCGAATTGGTTTACCGTTGTCCCAGGTTTCGGCGATGGCGAGGCGATCGAGGTTTTCTTCGATTCGATCGGCTATTTTGTTTAAAACCCGCGCCCTATCGGCTGGGGAAGTCTTACCCCACTTGTCTTTCGCAGCGTGGGCGGCATCCAGTGCCAATTCTACATCTTCGGCGCTCGATCGGGGGATTTGACAAATTGATTTTCCTGTTATTGGAGAAAGGTTTTCCGAGTATTTCCCTTTCACTGGTGGCACCCACTTGCCGCCGATAAAGTTGTCGTAGCGAGTTTGAAAAATCGACTGGCTGCCGGATTGAATAGGTGCTGCTACTACCATTTTTTTACCTAATTAAATTTTATTTTTGCGGACAATTGAAATCTGTTGATTATCAACTATCGTCTATTCTCTGGCACTTTTGTTCTTTAATATACAAAACTTTACATTTTTCAAATATTTGAAATCAACGTTGTTTCTAGGTTTCGGGGTCGGGCTGGTAGTTAATAAGATTTTTTTGATAAACCGCAGAGTACGCAGAGTACGCAGAGGAAGAGAAGAACGAGAGCAGAAAAAGATAGTTTTACAAATTATTTAAATCTGCTAATATATAGATATAAAGTTGGCAATTTATCAACAGTACCAATCAAATGCCTGCCTTAAATACCGTTGTTTTTTCTTCCGATATTGAGCCTGGGTCAAAGCATTTAGACGCTGCTAAAATCCGGTGGTTTCAACGCCGGCTGAAAGCTTGGGCCCGGCAGAATTTCCGTGATTTTCCTTGGCGGCGTACCTGCGACCCCTACGCGATTTTGGTGGCGGAGTTGTTGCTGCAAAAGACTACTGCTGCTACAGTGGCTCCGATTTATCAAGAATTTGTCGATCGATATCCGACTCTCTCGGATTTAGCGGCCGCGCCTGCTGCGGAAGTTGCTAGTTTGTTGCAGCCTTTGGGTCTTTTTTTTCGGGCGCAAAAGCTGCGGGAATCGGTGCTAGTTATCTTAGAAAATTATCAGGGAAATGTTCCCCGCACGGAAGCTCAGTTGCTGGAACTTCCCGGAGTTGGCAAGTACATTGCGCGATCGGTTTGCGCTAATGCTTTCGGACAGCCAAAAGCGGTGCTCGATACGAATGTTGCTCGGATTTTGCAGCGTTTTTTTGGGATTGACGGCGGTAAAGTAAAATCGCGATCGCCCGAACTTTGGGAAGCTGCAGAACGAGTCGCTCCCAAACAGCAAGTCGGGCCGTGGAATTTAGGACTGCTGGACTTTGGGGCGGCAGTTTGCACTGCAAAAAACCCCCGCTGCAGCGAGTGTCCGCTGCAACAGCAGTGCGAGTACAAAATTAGCAGCGAAATCAATTCTAAACTGATTGCCGAACTCAATTGACAAATATTCAACCGCATTCCTAGGGGCGGGTGCGTCAACAATATCTAGCTAAAACCAACAATCTAAAAAACCCGCCCCCACCCAACGGTAAATACAAATATACCAGCATTAAAAGGGAGAAACTTATGATAAAATTTCTCCCTCGCACCGCCATTTGGCTACTATTAATTAACTGTGGCGCAGCGGGATGTCTATCCGAAATATAGTACCTTTACCCGATTCAGAAAAACACTTTAACTCTCCTTTGTGCTGCTCTACAATTATCCGATAGCTGAGAGCAAGTTCCAAGGGAATGGTGGGTTCGGCAGGTTTTGCCACCAAAAATGGCTCAGAAATTTGCGCTGTGATATCTTTGCTGATTGCCATGTCGTTATCAGCAATCTCAATACGAATCCGCTGAGCATCGACGACCTGAGTGCTAATCAAAATCACAGGCTTAAATTGGATTGATTCCAACTCCTCCAACTCTTGAGCCGACTCTTCCAAAGCATCGATCACGTGATTGATAATATTCAGAAAAGCTTGATTGAGCAGACCTGCATAACACTCAATCTGTGGTAAATTGCCGAATTCTTTCATCACCTTGATGTCTCGCCTTCCCTCGCGAGCAGGCAAGCGGTGCTGCAACAACAACAGAGTATTTTCTAAACCGTCGGAAACATCGAATAACTGCCATCCCGAGCGATCGCTGCGGGAAAAATCCTGTAGCGACAAGATTAATTGGCGGATGCGATCGCTTCCGGTTCGTATGGAACTCACAATTTTTAATAAATCGTCGAGAACGAATTCCACATCCATATCTTGCTGTTTTTGCAGAATTTCCGAGCCGGGATTGACTAGCTCTTTTTGATACAAGCGCAGCAGTTCAATTAAATCGGTTGCGTAGCTTCGGACGTGAGTTAGATTGCTGTAAATAAAAGTAATTGGGTTGTTAATTTCGTGGGCGATACCAGATACCAATTCGCCTAAACTCGACATTTTTTCACTTTCGAGCACTCGATCGCGCGACAGTTGCAATTCTTGCTGGGTGAGAGCCAACTGCGCCCTCAACTCGCGCGATCGCTTAGACGCGCGCACCCGCCCCAACAATTCCTGCTTAACTATCGGTTTAAACAGAAAATCGTCAAAGGGCGCGTCCAATTCTTGGGCTTCTTCAAAGCGATCGGCTGTTGTCAGCAGAATAAAATAGACCCTCGCCAATTCTCGATCGGCTTTCACCAGCCGGCACAGCTCCAAAAAGTTGATTTGAGGCGAAGTCCCGTCGCAAATTATCACATCCGGCGAAAATTCCCTCGCCAAGTCTAAACCCTCCTTGCCGTCGGGAGCGACTCTCACCTGATGTCCCTCCCTCCCCAGCAACTCTTGCACGACTTCAACAGTCACAGCATCCCCGACGATCGCCTGAATCTTTGCCATACTTCTACCAACTGCACAATTACTTTTTAGGATACAACCGCGACAATTGCGCCGACATATTTAAAATTCCCAAATTGTTCAATCCCACAAAAAACAGCCCGTGCCAGTTCTCTCAAACGCCAAAATAGCTTGATAGAAGGTATAATCTTAGACGTGCAACGCAAAAAAGCAAAATCTCGCCTTCGTAATGGGGCTTTTAGATAACAGCTTTCTGGCGAATGACTGCTGACAACTCTCCTAAATCTTCCTCAAGTTGCGTCCGGAAACAATAAAAAAACTTTAAAATTAATCAATCAATACTTCGGACAGTTTCATGGCCCGCGTCCATAGGCGAGAAACCCGGTTTCTGCGAGTTGGCGACAAGTCACGAGAAATTTACCAAGAAACCCGGTTTAGCGAGGTTCCGAGTCCGCACAGTTGAACTTAGGTTTTGAGTTTGTAGTCAGCGTTGTCCTGTGCAGGCATATTGCGCTGGAACCCTTATTCTACTGTTGGTCATCAAAAATTATCCGAAGAATTGATTAATAGTATCGTCTAATTAACCTTCTAGGTCAGCGCCTGGGAATGCCAATTACCAACACCACCTCAACTTTGATTCAATCCGAAACACTAGAACTATTAGAATGGCCGCGCCTGTGTCAGCACTTGGCTACCTTCGCTGCGACCAAACTCGGCGTCGCGGCCGCCCTCGACCTCCAAATCCCGGCAACTCAAGCTCAAACAGCAGAACTCCTCGCCCAAACTCAGGAAACTTATCAGTTAGAGAGCCGCGCTGGCGGTGCTTTGAGTTTTGAAGGAATCCAAGACATCGGCACTTCCCTGCAGCGAGCCGAACTCCAAGGTTTGCTCAGCGGCGAAGAATTGCTGGCTATTGCTACTACCCTCGCCGGAGCAAGGCAATTGCGCCGGATAATTGACTCTCAGCCAGATGTGCCGACGCTCAAAGAACTGGCAGCCCAATTGCGGACTTATCCCGAACTAGAGCAAGAAATCCATCGCTGTATAGACGATCGCGCTCAAGTAGCAGACAGAGCCACTCCTAAATTAGCAGGAATTAGAGTTCAAATGCGACAGTTGCGCGATCGCATTTATCAAATATTGCAGGGGATTTTGCAGCGCCAATCCAACGCCGTACAAGAACAGCTAATTACCCAAAGAAGCGGACGCTTTGTCATTCCCGTCAAAGCTCCCCAAAAAGATGCCATACCGGGCATCGTTCACGACTCCTCGGCCAGCGGCGCGACACTGTACGTAGAACCCCACAGCACAGTCAATCTCAACAACCAAATGCGGCAGTTGCTCAGGCAAGAGCAAGCCGAAGAAGAAGCAGTCCGCCGCGCCCTCACGGAGCAAGTCGCAGCAGTCAAACCCGATTTAGACAGATTGGTGGTTGTAGTTACAACTTTAGATTTAGCCGCAGCTAAAGCGCGTTATAGTTTTTGGTTGCAAGCAAATCCGCCGAAATTTATAGAATTGGGAGAGCCAGAATTAGCACCAAAAAATCCCGAAAAAGAAGATGAGGAAAAAGAGGAAAAAGAAGATGAGGAAAACTCAGAAAACAGTCAATTATTAATTCGCAACCTGCGATCGCAAATTACCCTGCGCCAGTTGCGCCATCCTTTATTAGTTTGGCAGCAACAGCACGAGCAAGGCTTTCCAGTCGTGCCGGTCGATTTAACCATCGGGCCGCACATCCGCGTCGTCGCCATCACCGGCCCCAACACTGGCGGCAAAACTGTCACCCTCAAAACCTTGGGCTTGGCAGCTTTAATGGCGAAAGCTGGAATGTTTGTTGCCGCCCGCGAACCCGTAGAATTGCCTTGGTTCGACAATATTTTGGCTGATATTGGCGACGAACAATCTTTGCAGCAAAGTTTGTCTACTTTCTCCGGCCATATCCGCCGCATCAGCCGCATTTTAGAAGTTTTACAAAATAAATCGCAGGCTGAAGGGGAAGAAAATTCAAACCTTCCAATTACTAATACTTCAACGGAGCTCAGTACAAGTTCCCCAGGCCCCATACTTCGGCTACGCACTTCAACGGAGCTCAGTACAAGCTCAGCACAAGTGCCCCATGCCCCATGCCCCATGCCCCATGCCCAATTCCCAAATCCCAAATCTTTAGTTTTGTTAGACGAAGTAGGAGCGGGGACAGACCCCTCAGAAGGCAGTGCATTGGCGATCGCCCTGTTGAAATACCTCGCCCAACATTCCCTATTAACAGTTGCAACTACCCACTTTGGCGAACTCAAAGCCCTCAAATATCAAGACTCCCGCTTTGAAAATGCCTCAGTAGAATTTGACGACAATTCCATGCAGCCAACCTATCGCTTGCTGTGGGGAATTCCCGGACGTTCCAACGCCCTCACCATTGCCAAAAGACTCGGTTTGCTAGCATCCATAGTCGAAGAAGCTCAAACCTATGTCGGGGGAGCCTCTCAAGATGTCAATCAAGTAATTGCTGGACTCGAAGCACAGCGCCGGAAACAGGAAACCAAGGCCAGAGAAGCAACTCAACTGCTACACCAAACCGAAAAACTGCACAGAGAAGTTTCTCAAAAAGCAGCCGCTTTGCAAGAGCGGGAGCGAGAACTAAAAATAGCTCAGGAAGTGGCGGTAAATGAGGCGATAGGGTCGGCAAAATCAGAAATTGCTCAAATCATTCGTCGCTTGCAGTCGGGCAACCAGACGGCTCAAAATGCCCAACAAGCGACAGAAACCTTAAATCAAATTTCCCAAAAACACCTGCCCTCTCGGCAGCAACCGGCTAAACCCAAACCGAGTTTTATGCCGAAAGTGGGCGATCGCATCCGCATTCCCAGCTTGGGCCAAACCGCCGAAGTCCTCAGCGGCCCCGACGCTAACGAAGAATTGAGCGTTCGGTTTGGGATTATGAAAATGACTGTCAAACTAGGAGAAATTGAATCCCTCGACGGTCAAAAACCAGAAACTAAAGCTCAATTAGCCAAGGCAGCCGCCCAAGCACAAGCACTCGCTACGGCTAAAGCTAAGCAAGCAGCGGCGGAACCTGCAAAACCCAATCCCGAAATCGCCATTCGCACTGCTAATAATTCGATCGACCTGCGGGGTGCAAGAGTCTCAGACGCAGAAATCGAAATAGACAGAGCTCTTTCCAAAGCCGTGGAATACGGAGTGCTGTGGATAATTCACGGCAAAGGTACGGGACAGTTGCGGCGCGGCGTTCACGAGTTCCTCGCCAATCACCCGCAGGTTTCCCGCTTTGAACTCGCCAGCCAAAAAGAAGGAGGTGCAGGTGTGACGGTGGTTTATTTGAAATAGTCAGATTTACGCATTTCCGGTTGACTCGTAATTATATAGTTGTCTGCAGCAAAACAAGTCGCAACGAATATATCCTACTGATGCAACCGGAATGGATACTATACTGCAAATGTGGCATAATTAAGAGTTGATTTCCCACTTTAGTAACTGCCTGACTAATGAAAAAAACTCCCTCAAATGAAGTTTTGGTGGGCGACTGTCGTGAAGTGATGAAGACCTTGCCAGAAAATTATATTTCTGCCTGTATCACTGACCCACCTTATAATTATGAATTTATTGGTCATAAATGGGATGACTCAGAAATTCAAAGGCGTATTGAAAGAGTCAATGGCAAGAAAAATAAAACCCTTGTTAAAAACATTCCCTATGGCAGCGGTTTAGCAGGTGGAGTCAGGAACGAAAAATGGTATCAAAGGAATCGTAACAACACTCTGGATTATGAAAAGTGGTGTTGTGAGTGGGGTGAGCAGCTTTTTCGGATCTGCAAACCGGGTGCGACAGTTTTAGTTTTTAACAGCACACGAACGGTTGCTCACGTACAAGTAGCACTTGAAAGTGCTGGTTTCTATGCGAGAGATATTCTTGTTTATAAAAGATCGAGTGGTATCCCTAAGGGTGTCAATATCAAACAACAGTTAGAGAAGAAAGGATATGAAAATCCTGAAAAATGGGATGGTTGGCACAGTTGTCTGAGGAACGAATGGGAAGCAATCTGCGTACTTCAAAAACCACTGGTCAATAATTACTTGGAAACTCTACAGGAGTATGGTACTGGTCTATTTTATACTAAAGATCAGTTCGGTGGTTTTCAGTCCAATATTTTAGAAGGTATACAGCGTGAGAAAACCGAGGAGTTTAACGTCCATTGCACAGTTAAACCAATAGCTCTAATGAGAAAGCTGGTCGAAATATTTGTACCGCGTTTGGAAAATTCAATTCTAATCGATCCTTTCGCAGGATCTGGAACCACATTGCTGGCGGCGCAAGAATTTGGCATTAGGTATGTTGGTATTGAAATAGTACCTGACTACATAGAGATTATCAACAAGCGCCTTGATAGTTTCAGCGGTATACAGGGAATTCTCCCACTTTTTCAATAAGAAATGACTTTAAATCAAACCCGCTTATTGTTTTTATGAAGTCAAAGGAATTGTCCCCAGTGTAAACTTTCCAAGTCCCTACTTGGCACGCTGTAATAGCTGCGGGCAAATTATCTTGTCTAAGAATTAAAAATACGGGTTCGTAATTATAAGTACGAAGCAGTGGATCATAAGATTTGAACTTTTTCAGTGTTCCAGAGTCTCCTGAGCCAATACGATATTTTGTATCTATTGCGTACCCATCAACAATCAGATCGCACGGCTCATCGCTTCCAACTTTCAATGCTGGCTGAAAGCTACTGCAATATGTTTTACACATTTCAGTAACTAACCTTTGCCAACACATACCTAACTCACGTCCCCAATATTGCCTATTTTCTTTTTTTATTATTGGAGTAATACAAAACACATCCATTAAAATATCGTGTTCTTCATTCTCTTCTGCATAAATTTTTTCGGTAAATGAGTTTTGGTATCTTGCTAAAATTTGCTCGAGTCTTCTTTCAGTCATCATCAATTACCAGATCGGCTAGACTAACGGATAATGCCTTGGCTATTTTGCTGGCATTAAGTAGCGTGATATTCCGTTCACCTCGTTCAACAGAACCAATATAGGTGCGATGTAATTCAGATAGTTCTGCAAGCTGAGCTTGGGAAAGATTTCTGAGCTTTCGGAAATGTCTAACTTTTTTACCAAATTGCTCCGTAATATCCATAGATGGCGCCAGAGGAAGCAATGACAACTATAATCTGACAGACTATAAGTAGCGACAGACTATAAGTAGCATTCGAGAGCGCTAGGATGTTTGCATTGATATAAGTCCCGATAGTTTCAAAGCACTGATTTGATTTCGGTCACTCTGCGGCGTAGCATGGTTAGGGGTAAAAATCTATGGGTTTTGCCGATCGCGATCGATCGAACTTGAAACCGCAACTTTTAACCCGCAACTCCGTCCTGCAGATAGGATTGCCGGAATCAAAGCAAGGAGCTATGGAGACAACTTAACAGATGTGCTGTTGCCCACAGGCCCAAAAGCTTTAATCACTGCATACTGTTTGATATCCTGCCTCAACCTGTCTTAATTTCCCGTGCTGAAGCCATGCGCTCGACCGTAAAGCCCTCCGCTCCGACAAACGAAAGGGGCCCATCTCCCAACTGGGAAGAATTGACCCGAAAAGCACCAGAACCTACCCAGTTGGACAACATTAAAGCCCAACTGGATTTAGTGCTGTTAGCTCTAGAAGCACTGGCAGAAATTGGCTCAGAGGCGATGCTCAAGGTAGCAGCCGAACTGAATTTAGAGCCAATGGTAGCCGATCGGGTAGCTTTGTGGCGGCTGCGCCAATCTAACCCGCTGCGGAAAGGCGAGGGAGGGCGCAAAAAACTCGATGTGGAGGAAGCTCGATCGCTCGTTTTGATAAGCTGTCATTTGGCCTGTCAGCACCAAGCTTTAATCCGCCGCGCTGTTGCTTTGCTCGAACAAATGGCAGAGCAAAACCGCGAACCTCACACAATCGCTTTGTTGGGAGATTATATTGACAGGTTCAGCAACACTTATTCCTCGCGCATGGAAGATGCAGAAAATTTATCAGCCCGAGAACTAACTAATTTGGCCCTCAAACTCCTGATCGATTTGCTATTTTACAGCAGTCCCGGCGGCCACCGCCGCCTCTGGCTGGCTCTTCTAGACCGCGCTAAAAATTAAACAACAGTCAATAGTCATTAGTCAGCAGTCATTAGTCAGCAGTCAACAGTCAACAGTCAACAGTCAACAGACTTTCTGCTATGGTTCTCAAACGGTACACGCCCCCCACTTGCACGCTGGAAATTACAGCAAAAAGTTCGCCTCTATCTCGCTGGGCGGGCCAACCCGTGTTTAAATCTTTAAGTTTCGAGCTGCGACTCGACGACCCCAGGCTGCCAGATACCCAACACGTTACTCTCAGGGGCGATCGAATTCAACTCGAAACCCTCCACGAAGCTGTTAGCACCTACGTCCAAAACTTGCTCGGCGAATCCCGCGATTGGGAAAGCAACCTCAACTCTCAAATCGAGAGTACCGCAGCAGGCCCAGACTCGCCAGAAGCAGCGGGTAACGCCCTCATATTCGATCGAGCCGCCAACACTTCCGAACTATCAACTTCCAACCCCTACTCTCTCCCAACTTCCTACCTTCCGGTTCCCCCCCGCTTAGAGCCCCGTGGCTTGCTTGCCCATAACTTGTTTTTAGGCTCTTTGAGCGCCGCAGAATCCGGGCCAGTAGTTCCCTTGAGCACCTTGCAACTGTTTGACTTAGCCACAGCACTAGATAACTGCGCCGCCGAAGTGATGGCGCTTCCCAACCTCAACCGCGAGTCCCGACAACCGCTATCCTCACCCTGGCTCAAGGTGGCAGCATTGCTGGTCGCCAGCGCCGGCCTGACGACAGGAACTATCAAAATGCTCGATCGGCCCGCCACCTCCCCGCAAACCGCCACAGCCCCCGCCGCCCCCGCTCCAGGAAACCCCCTTTTAGCCGCTCGCGTCTCCCCCAGTCCAGTTCCCGCCCTACCGACACCCCCAGCACCAACACCCGCAGCCACACCCGGTTTACCGCCCCTGCCGCCCCCGCCCATCAACACCGGGGCCTCCGCCAGCCCCAGCTTGCCCCCCATCGCCCTCGCCCCAACTTCCCCCACCAACAAACCCAACCCCATCCAGCAGCCACCCCTGCTATTTCCCGCCAACGGCAGCGCACCCAGCCCCCCAGCTTTCCCTCAAGGGCAAACAATCACTATTCCCGCCCCCGGAGAACCGCCCCAGGGCGGCCCAGGGGCACCCGCACCAGTACCCTACCTGCTGCCCCCATTACCGCCCAGACTAGCTCCCGCCGTACCGCCCCCCCTGCCGCCCTCCCTATCTGCTTCCCGATTTCCCGTTCCCCCGTCGCAACCCTTCCCCCGCCCCATCGAGCCGATTGTCCCTCCCGCCAGTACCGAACTCCCAGCCCTTGAGGACGGTCAACCAACCGCGGAGTCCGAGGATAACAACCAGGCCGTGGCGAGCAAAAAAAACAGCACTTTATTTGATACCATTCCTCAGGTTTCAGAAGCTAGAACTTACTTTGAGGAACGCTGGAAGCCTCCAGAAGGAATGGAACAAACTTTGGAATACAGCGTGCTGATCGATGAAAATGGGTCAATTCAAAGTATTGTGCCGATGGGAAAAGCAGCAGCAGATTATATCGAGCAAACTAATATGCCATTAGCCGGCGAGCCTTTTGTTTCTGCCGTTTCTAATGGAAAAAACCCTAAAATTCGAGTTGTTTTGAGACCAAACGGTCGAGTACAAACCTTTTTAGAAGAGAGTGATTAAACCCTCACAAACACATTATCCAGATGGAAAATCCCGGTTAATTGCCAATCTTAAACAAGTTCAAAAAAATCAAATTTTAACTGCGGCAGCAGCAGCCAGCGTATTGACATTTGCTCGTGTTTGTGCCGCCAATATCTCTTTACCCGTGCGGGCAGAGTCACCATTGACAAAAGTTGCTGACACTCGTCCACCGGTGCGCAATGCGCACCCTACAAACTTCCTTCTTCCTTCTTCCTTCTTCCTCACATCCGTTACATCCGTTACATCCGTTACAGAATCCGTTGCCGAACTTCCTTCTT
>JAUBOM010000095.1:0-30144 GCA_036700245.1 Microcoleus vaginatus BM001213989 | reverse complement strand
CGGATTTGTGTTGTGGCGATGCGGAGGACTCACGCCCGCGTGGGAGTTTTGTCCTCTGCGTTTTTGGTAGCCGCCATTTGATAGAGCCCGGGCGTTTTCTGGGCATCAAACGCCAAATTAGGCCACGATAATATTTTCTGTAAAGTGACTGCTGAGTGCTTAATTGTTGAGGTGCCAGCGCACCTCAAGCTGCCATTTTTTTCTTGTGTTTTAACCAGCTTAAACCAGCCAATGCTAAAGCTGTCCCCCCTGCCGTGAGAGGTTCGGGAACTGTTTCGGTATTCACTAGGGTGTAAGAAACAGGGACATCGGACGACCAGGACCTTCGGTAAAGGATATAGGCATCGCTGATGAGCAATCCATCATTTATATATGATTGATAGTTCATGTAGTTGTGTTCACTCTGCGAATACTCACCGAAAGAGGTACTTACGATATACCAAAATGAGCTGTCCCTAACCCTCAAGTACAAAGGCCCATCCGGGTCGTCTAGAGGACGGATAGAATCAGTTATCCCATAGGTTGCGCGCGATCCCTGCAGTCCGAGAAAATGCCCTTCATCAAATAAAACTCCAAACCCTGCCAAATTGTAGTAGTCTTTGCTTCCTTCAAAATAATCGGGAAGAGTGTAACCAGTGTTTAATATTCCCTCGGAAACGAAAGCTTCTTCATATCCAATTCCTGTAAGCGAGGAGGTATCCACCTTAAAAGAGCCATCACCTACACCATTTTCTATTTGGAAATTGTAGTGGAGTACGGCGGCTTGTGCTTGGTCTACTCCTACCAATGACACGGCCCCAAACAAACTTAAAATTGTGCTAGCGATCGCAGTTCCTAATCTCGGCATTTGTTTGTGATTCATTGTTTTTTTATTAACCTTTACCTAACAATACTTGGGACTGTTTTTGATTGCCAAGCGTATAATAACGGTTTCTAGGATCTGCGGCCATCGACCTACCAACGGCAAATCGATTGTTTCAGACTCTGAACTCAAAACAGTCCGGACTATTGAACTCAGTCTAGTTTATTTGAGTGAGCCAGCGCCCGTAATTATCCGCATTCTTAACATTAATTTTTGTGAATTCTAAGATTGTTAAATATAAACACCCCAACTCTTACAGGTGCTCAAGGGCTGAATTTTGTATCATTTCTTACTGGGCAATTATTGCTTTTGGGCCTCAACAAAACAAATGTTTGAACATCCCGGAAAAATATTCCCACGGATTTGTGTTGTGGCGATGCGGAGGACTCACGCCTGCCTGGGAGTTTTGTCCTCTGCGCTTTTGGTAGCCGCCAAATTAGGCCACGATAATATTTTCTCAAAAGTGACTGCTGAGTGCTTAATCGTTGAGGTGCCAGGGCAGGTCAAGCTGCCATTTTTTTCTTGTGTTTTAACCAGCTTAAACCAGCCAATGCTAAAGCTGTACCCCCGGAGGTGAGAGGTTCGGGAACTAGGGTGTAAAAAACCTCGGCATCGTCAACCTGGTATGTATAACGAGACGGTTGTCCCAAACCGTATGGATCACCTAGATTCTTTGCTTCTAAATACCCCGAGAAGCTAGATCTCCACATACCAGCATTCGTCAGGTTAAGATCGAAAATCCAATATGCGTAGACAGAACTCGATTTGTACGAGCCCTTGTCCACTCGCTCCTCTATCAGTCCGAGAAAATCCCCTTGATAAAATTTAGCAGTAGCCCCTCGCTCTGGATAGAATCCATCAATCGACCCTCCCAACTTCTGGAGATATAAGTAATCGCCCGAATCATGATAATACCCATTGCCGATATAGAAAGCAGTGTTTAATATTCCCTCGGAAACGAAAATTTTTTCATATCCTATTCCTGTAAGCGATGAGGTATCCACCTTAAAAGAGCCACCACCTACACCATTTTCTATTCGGACATTGTAGTGGAGTACGGCGGCTTGTGCTTGGTCTACTCCTACCAATGACACGGCCCCAAACAAACTTAAAATTGTGCTAGCGATGATCGCACTTCCTAATCTCGGCATCTGTTTGTAACTCATTGTTTTTTTTATTAAGCTTTACCTAACAATACTTGGAACTGTTTTTGATTTCCCACCGTATAACGGTTTCAAGGATCTGTGACCATCGACCTACCAAGGTCAAATCGATTGTTTCAGACTCTGAACTCAAAACAGCCCGGACTATTGAGCTCAGTCTAGTTTATTTGAGTGAGCCAGCGCCCGTAATTATCCGCATTCTTAACGTTAATTTTTGTGAATTCAAAGAATGCCAAATATAAACACCCCAACTCTTACAGGTGCTCAAGGGCTGAATTTTGTATAATTTCTTACTTAACAACTATTGCTTTTGGGACTAGACAACACAAATGTTTGAGCATCGCCACAACAATATTCCTACGGATTAGTGTTGTGGCGATGCGTGAGGACTCACGCCCGCGATTATTTATCATACTTAAGTAATTTTGTCAATGGACAATAGTAAGAAACTAGACGCCAGTATTCTGCCCTTGTGTAGGATTCGCGGATGCTTGATTGTCTGAGGCGATAATCGCAACTGAACTTAGAAATTCTTCACAAATAGTTTGACTGTGGTACTATCTGGATGGCTGTGAGTAGCTGAGGGAAGCCAAGGGGCTTGATTCCTGTGGTGGTGGAGGAGAATCCAGGAGTGCTAGATAGGATGTCATTGGGATACGCAAACGTTTTCGCCCAGCGAAGTCAACCTGAACCCCTCCGCATTGGGGTGATTGGGGTTGGCAATATGGGCCAGCACCACACGCGAGTTCTGAGCTTGCTAAAAGATATCGAACTCGTGGGTGTTGCAGACATAAATGTAGAGCGGGGAATAGATGTAGCAAGCAAATACCGGGTTCGCTTCTTTGAAGACTACCGGGATTTGCTCGCCCACGTAGATGCAGTTTGCGTCGCCGTTCCAACTCGCCTGCACCACCCTGTGGGGATGTCTTGTCTCCAAGCGGGTGTTCACGTTTTAATTGAAAAGCCGATCGCGGCTAGCATTGCCGAAGCCGAATCTTTGGTCAACGCGGCTGCTGAGGCCCACCGGATTTTACAAGTGGGTCACATCGAGCGCTTCAATCCAGCTTTTCAGGAACTCGGCAAAGTGCTGAAAACTGAAGAGTTACTGGCATTGGAAGCTCACCGGATGAGTCCCTATTCCCAGCGGGCTAACGACGTATCGGTAGTTTTGGATTTAATGATCCACGACATCGACTTGCTCCTGGAATTGGCAGATTCCCAAGTGGTGAAGCTGACGGCCAGCGGCAGCAGGGCCTCAGATTCAGGTTATTTAGACTACGTGACAGCGACGCTGAACTTTGCTAACGGCATTGTGGCCACCTTGACTGCCAGTAAGGTGACGCACCGCAAACTCCGTTCAATCGTGGCTCACTGCAAGAATTCTCTGACAGAGGCAGATTTTCTCAACAACGAAATCTTGATTCACCGGCAAACAACCGCCAATTACGTGACGGATTACGGTCAGGTGCTTTACCGTCAAGATGGGTTGATCGAGAAAGTTTACACCAGCAATATTGAACCGCTCCACGCAGAATTGGAGCATTTTATTAATTGCGTGCGGGGTGGAAATCAGCCTTCTGTGGGAGGAGAACAAGCTCTCAAAGCTCTGCGGCTTGCGAGTGTGATCGAGCAAATGGCTCTCGACGGTCAAGCTTGGTATCCGAAAGAGCTAGAGTCTACTTTGCAAGTTAGCTAAATCAAGACAAATCGTGTCGTTTCCGGGTGCTTTTACAGTTTGGGTTTGTTGTTCGTTGAAGACGGTAACTGTTCCCATGCAACCGGATTCGATGTCACTTGATTTGAGATTTGAGACGGGGGCGCGAGCATTTCGGCGAGCGCGAGCGTCGAGCCGCGCTCACTCGATTCGCCCGAGCGTCGAAGGATTTTAGACTTTAGATTGACCCTGCAGATGAATCTGGGGGCTTGAACTAAGGTTTAAAATTTTTTGCTCTCCACAACACGAGTCGGGGGCAATTATCCGTCTTGAGGTGAGGTCACGATTTATGCCAAAAAAGAGCCACTATTTGACGACTGATGGTTTTGCTCACTAGCTGATTTCCTTGAGGACTGAGGTGAATGCTGTCTCGATACAAAGTTGGAAGTTCGGCCCCACAATTGAAAATGGGAAGAAAATCTATGTAAGTAATTTTCTCTGTTTCGACGAGTTCGGCGAGACGCGCTCTAGCCTTGACTTCCCAGTCGCGAGGGCCCGGGTCGCCGACTTCGCCTCGCTTGGGCGTGACGGCTAGCAAAAACTCGACGTTGGCCGATACAGCTATTTTCTGGATTTGGCGAATAGCTTCTAAGTTGCAGCCTACTACATCGCCGCTTGTGGCTCCGGCTGCTGCCAATTGGGGAGTCGGCACAGCAGGTAGCAGGTAGCGACCCAATAACTCTAGGGTAGCCGATCGGGCTTTGCGATCGGGGTAAGAGCGATCGCGACCCACAACCAGAGGACAGGGAGCCGATGCAAAAAAATCGTCGGTATTGAGCAGCAACACTACAGCATTTGCCCCAAAAACACCGAACCGTTTGGCGTAAGCAAGTTGATTCCTCGGCCCCCAAGAATTGGCTGAGGCGTTGAGAACTTCAAAATCTGAATAGTTGACTTGTGAACCTAATTGTGAATCGCTCTCCAGATTCTGTACTTGCAGTCTCAAATCGCGAGCCATAATTTCCGAGATCGTATCTGTCTGATGTGTCCACCAACCGCCGTTGGCGACAGAATCTCCCAACAGCAAGACGCGCAGAGTTTCTGGAGGGGGTACCGGGGCGATCGCTCCGCTACGCATCGAATACTCGTTAATCTCAATCCGGTTGCCCAAGCGGCGCACCTTCTGGTTGGGCGCCAACAAATAGCCACACTCGGCATCGGCAATGTAAATCAAGGGATTGCCAAAACCCAGCAGCACCCGCAGCAGCACTTCGATTGCTACCCACAATCCGGAGGTGACAGCCAAAATTATGAGAACAACTTTCACCACTTAACTTCCATAGAGAAGGAAAAACCCCTGCCGACGCCAAGGTATAAAAAAGAATGCAACTGCAGTCAAGCTCTCGACCCCGATTATAGTCAGTTGATTAAAGATTAAAGATTAAAGATTAAAGCATTGACTCCAAAGATGAATCTGGGAGATCTCCCTAAAATCTCAAATTTTTTGCTTTCCAGGACCCATGTCTTGAAGCAAGTATCCGTCTTTGAGTGAGGTAAGTAGGTCGCTTTTGTAAAATCTAAAATCTAAAATCTAAAATCTAAAATGTTATGGCTTGGGGGTTTGAGCAACTTGGCGGTCCGATTAAGTCAACCGAATCGCCCCCGTGGAGATAGAATTCTAGAATATACCGTCAAAATCCGCCGTCAGCCGTCAGTGAACTTGGTGGTTTCAGGAAAATCCGTGGACTTAAAACAAATATTCAAAACGCCGAATCCCATAATCGGTGTCGTACATTTACAGCCTTTGCCAACTTCTCCCCGCTGGGGCGGGAACCTCAAAGCTATTATCGGAAGAGCCGAGCAAGAGGCTACAGCGCTGGCTTCTGGTGGCGCAAACGGTATCATAGTCGAGAACTTTTTCGACGCTCCTTTTGCCAAAGACAGCGTAGATCCGGCTGTGGTAAGTGCCATGACTCTGGTAGTCGAGAGGCTAACAAATCTCGTGACGCTGCCGATCGGCATTAACGTGCTGCGAAACGACGCCCACAGCGCGATCGCCATCGCCTCCTGCACTGGTGCTCAATTCATCCGCGTCAACGTCCTCAACGGCATCATGGCTACAGACCAAGGCTTAATTGAAGGCCAAGCTCACCAGCTACTGCGCTATCGCCGGGAATTGGGCAGCGATGTCAAAATATTAGCAGACGTGTTAGTCAAGCACGGGCGACCCTTAGGCAGCCCCAACTTGACCACAGCCGTCCAAGAGACGATCGGGCGCGCTTTAGCTGACGCCGTGATCCTTTCCGGCTGGACAACTGGCAGCCCTCCCAATCTCGAAGACTTAGAACTCGCGAGTGCAGCAGCGGCAGGAATTCCAGTTTTCATCGGTAGTGGGGCCTCGTGGGAAAACATTTCCACCCTCATGCAGGCCGCTGACGGCGTAATTGTATCGAGTTCCCTGAAGCGGAACGGCCGCATCGAGCAGCCGATAGATCCGATCCGCGTCAGTCAGTTTGTAGAAGCCGCCCGCCGCAGCTTGTCACAGAAAGAGCGCGAACAGGAAAACAGAGACGCTAATGGCTCAAGAGGGCCAACACCGGAACCGGGCAAAGTCACAAGTAAAACGTAAAATGGGAAGGGGTAATGGGTAATCGGTAATCGGTAATCGGTAATGGGTAATCGGTAACGGGTAATAGGTAATAGCTTAAAACTAAGAGCTAACAGTAAAAAAAAACACCAATTCCCATCACCAATTATCAATTATCAATCACCAATTATCAACCACTAATTATCAATCACCAATCACCAACTACCAATCACCAATCACCAATTCCCAATCACCAATTACCAATTCCCTTGATTCACGATCCGGAAGTCACGGATACAGGGATAGCTGTTTTTTTGATCTGAATTCTGACTTCTGACTACTTCCCTCAACATTTATCGGTTAAATCCGTTAAATCCCGTAGATGGCTCGTTGCCTTTCTTCCTTATTCTTTCAACGTCCCAATTACCAATTACCAAATCAAAAAATGATTCGCCGACGTTCAACCCCTTGGATTCATCGCTGGTCTAGAACTGTGATGGGAGCGATCGCAGCCATCGGCGTCGTAGAAACGGCCTATCTCACGATCGCTAAATTCACGACAGGCTCGGTCATTTGTCCCACCAGCGGCTGCGACAAAGTTCTCAACAGTCCCTACGCTATAGTCTTTGGCACAGTGCCTTTAAGTTTGTTAGGCTGTCTGGCTTACCTGAGCATAGCAATCCTGGCATTGGCTCCCAAAGCCGTCAATCCCAACACCAATAAAGGACTGCACTCTCAACTAGAAAACAAAACTTGGCAAGCGCTATTTATCATCACCGCTGCGATGGTAATTTTCAGCAGCTATTTAATGTATTTGATGGCTTTTGAAATTAAGGAACTGTGTATTTATTGCATCAGTTCCGCCGTACTTTCACTGTCGCTGTTTGTGCTGGTGCTAGTCGGGCGCGAGTGGGAAGATATCGGACAGTTGGTATTTACAGGCATTTTAGTAGCCATGGTGAGTTCGATCGGCGCCTTGGGACTTTATAACAGCGTCCGCTCACCTGCTGCTTCTGTCTCTACCCCCGGAATTGTAGGCCCTACCGTCACTACAACCTCCGGCCCGGCACAACTTGCTTTGGTCCGCCACCTCCGGGAAATCGGCGCTAAAGAGTACGGCGCTTACTGGTGTCCCCACTGCCACGACCAAAAAATGCTGTTCGGCAAAGAAGCTGCTGCCTTAATCGATTACGTTGAATGCGATCCCAGGGGGCAAAATTCCCGCGCCCAATTGTGCCAAGCTGCTGCTGCGAATGTTAAAGGTTTCCCGACATGGGAGATTAAAGGTCAGTTTTATTCCGGAACGCAATCTTTGGAGAAACTCGCTGACTTATCGGGTTACACCGGCCCGCGAAACTTTCAAAACAGATAGAAAAGTTTGAGATTATAGATGGCAAATTTTAGGTTTATTTCCAAAAAACATCCTGATTTTTAGCTTAGTTGATAGTTATCTCGTGCTGCGAAATTAATCTAAAATCTCGCATCTATAATCAATAAACAATTAGTAAAAACTGGGTAGATAGCGGCGAACACAAAAATCTAATACGCCGAAAGTCCTGTGGCGCAGGTTTTTAAGTTGGATTCCGTACCTCATCTACCCAACAACCTCTATAGCAACCGTGCCCGACTTTGAGAAGGTTCTTAATTGCTGAAAACATTGCTGTTGATAGCAACTTGGGTCTTCCTTCAACATCTGCTATACACAAAAACTCAAGAAACCGGATTTCTGCTTCCAGACTCATTGTTGAAATGATATATTTTGGTTGAGAAACCCGGTTTCTGTTATTGCAGCCCGATCGCACCGAAAGATCAAAAAATAAAAAATAAAAAATCGACTCGCCCGCACCGAAAAATCAAAAAATAAAAAATAAAAAATCGACTCACCCGCACCGAAAAACAAAAAAATTGGATAATCTAAAATCTAAAATATAAAATCTAAAATCGACTGAGCCGATCGCCCTACAGATGTAAAAGCTATATGTAGTAATAGCTTAGATGCTTGAAGGGCTAGGCAAAAATCCCGAAAATATGCTAGAAACTATCAAAAAATGGCTGGAACGAGAACGCCGAGTAGTGATTACTGCGAGTGCAGTTGCCGGTACGGTCATTGTAATGCGCTTGTTCGGATGTTTTCAGGTGTGGGAATGGGCTGCTTTCGACCAGTTTGTGCGCTGGCGGCCGGCCGAACCAATTGACTCGCGCATCGTCATTATAGAAATTAAAGAAGCTGACTTGCAAAAATACGGCTACCCAATTTCGGATGCTGTATTGGCCCAATTGCTGCAAAAATTGCACGCTGGCAAGCCGCGGGCGATCGGCCTAGACGTTTACCGAGATTTGCCAACTCAACCGGGTAACGCCGAATTGCTCAAAACGTTTAAAACTATTCCCAACTTAATCGGCATTGAGTTGATGCCAGACGAAACCAGGTTCGGAGTTCGGCCGCCTCCGGTACTCGACAAGCTCGATCGAATCGGTTTCAACAACGTTGTCCTCGACGCTGACTCAAAAGTGCGCCGAACTTTGCTCTACGCTTGGCCAGGAGACGGCAAAACTCATCAAAGTTTCGCGCTGAAACTGGCTTTGCGTTACCTCGAAAGCGAAGGAATTTCCCCTCAATCCGCAAAAGCCAATCCTAAATACTTGCAGTTAGGCAAGGGGGTTTTTTGGCCTTTTCAACCGAATGACGGTGCTTACGTTCGAGCCGACAGCCGCGGCTATCAAATTTTGACCAACCTGCGCGGCCCGCGAGGCAGTTTCCGCACTGCATCGATGAGCGACGTGCTTTCTGGCAAAGTACCCGCTGATTTTGTGCGATCGCGCGCTGTCTTGATCGGCTCAAATGCCCCCAGCCTCAAAGACTTTTACCAAAATGCTTACAGCTCCGGTTGGTTTGCTCCTCCCCAGCAAATACCGGGAGTCGAGCTTCAGGCTCATTTTTTGAGCCAACTTTTAAGTGCTGCCCTCGATGGGCGCGGGGGTATCAATGTCTGGCCAGAGGCTGCGGAGTTGCTGTGGATTTTACTCTGGTCTTGGGCGGGAGCAAGCGTAAGTTGGAATTTGCGATCGCTGGGTCGATCGGCTTGCTGTTTGTCAAGTATCTGTCTCGGTCTGAGCGGCACTTTATACTTAGCTTTTTTAGTCGGTTGGTGGCTGCCGTTAATTCCTGCAATCCTGAGTCTTTTGGGTTCTGGCTGCGCAGTTGTGGGTTATCTGGCTCATTTACAAGAAGAATTAAAACGGTCTAAAGAATTTTTACAATCATTAATCGATACAATTCCCGACCCGATTTTTGTCAAAGATCGAAATCACCGCTGGGTTGTTTTGAATCAGGCATATTGTCGGTTTATCGGCTATCCTTTAGAAAATTTGACCGGCCACACAGATTACGATTTATTTCCCCAAGGCGAAGCCGATATATTTTGGCAGCATGACGAATTCGTCTTGCAAACTCACCAGCCGCGAGAAAATGAAGAATATTTTACTGACGCTCACGGAATTACGCATCTCATTGCGACTAAAAGATCCCTGCATAAAGATGCTGCAGGCAACCTATTTTTAGTCGGAGCAATCAGAGATATTACTGAGCGCCAACTCCGGGCAAAAGCCTTAGAACAAAAAAATGCTGAACTCAGTCACCAAGCCGATCACGATGCTCTCACCGGTTTGCCCAACCGCAAAAGGTTTTACGAATGCTTGCATCAATCTCTAGAAAAAGCCTCCAAGAATCAGGAATTGGTAGCTTTACTGTTTTTAGATTTAGATGGATTTAAGTCAATCAACGACACTCTCGGACACAATGTGGGCGATTTGCTCTTAAACACAGTTGCCAGGCGACTCAAAAAATGTTTGCGCGGCAGCGATACAATCTCGCGGTTGGGTGGCGACGAGTTCACAGTCATTCTGCCCGCAATTCCCGGTCCCGAGGAAGCTGCGAAAGTAGCGGAAAAAATTTGCGACGCTATCATCCAGCCTTTTATTTTAGAAGAACATACAGTTTCTGTAACTACAAGTATTGGCATTAGTTTATATCCCATTGACGGTCAAGATTCAGAGATTCTAGTCAAGAAGGCTGATGCTGCGATGTATCGTGCTAAGGAACGCGGGAAAAATCAATATTACTTTTATTAATTAATACCAGTTAAAAAAATAAAGAAACTGTAGGTAAAGTCCCAACCAGGAGCTTCATAAGTCATTACCAACTATTCAATCTTTTAATTTAAAATGTCAAAATTTTGGACAAAAATTGAGCAAGTTTTAGACCTCAAACCCTACTTAGGCCGTGGGGGCGATATTATTTGCAGGCGCCCGATGCGCAGCTAACGAAAGAAAACATACCTCGATTCTGAAACCGTAAGTCCTGTAAGCTTTTTGAAACCGTTCAAAAAAAGGTCTGAAGTATGGGAATATAACGTGTATGGTATAATCAGTCATCAGTCATCAGTCATTAGATAGACTTACAAAAG
This sequence comes from Microcoleus vaginatus BM001213989, assembly GCA_036700245.1. GTDB lineage: Bacteria > Cyanobacteriota > Cyanobacteriia > Cyanobacteriales > Microcoleaceae > Microcoleus. Next base: position 19,412 of record JAUBOM010000095.1, on the reverse strand, counting down.
TATAAAACGTATGAGAGGAAATTGCCGTCACATCTAAATCAATAGTGCGGACTATTTGTATGTCGTAGTCTGAAACCATTGATTTTCGGTTGGCAGCTTGATTGTCCAATCGCCCTGAAACCCTTATTTTACGGTGGGCGATCGCAAACAGTCCGAAGTATTGCTAAATGTTACAGAATTTTTTAATAATCCAAACTTGACACCGGAAACAAAATTAAAATAGCCAAAAAGCCTTGAATTAAAATAGTAGACGTAAACTTACGAAGTTAATTAAAGAAAATGTAAAGATCCCAGTGGGAATACGCAAATTGATAGATATAATAGGTGGTACAAACGTGCATCTAAGGTAGTGATTTGAATAAGGATGTGAATACTATGCGTACTTGGATTCAGCTCACGACAACGGCAACTCTGGCGACCTGCCTGCAACTGAATACAGTTGGCACCGCAAATGCCACTCAACTTGCCCGCAACTCAACCACCAACTTAACAAAAGATCGATCGACCTCCACGGTTTGGGCACTTGCACAAACCTCTAGGTTTCCAAATTACCCCAAACAATACGAACCAGACCCGAACGGGAGCCCCAACAGTGACGGTACGGGGACGCGCTGAACCCAATTTTTTAATTTCCTACTCGCGGACATTCACCATCAACGAGATTTGTGGTTCCTAGGTTTAGACACGGGATGGAAAGCGATTGACTGTTAAAAGCGCAGTCCGTAGCCTCACAGCTATTGACACTGCGCGGGATTTTCAATAAAAGATATGTCAACACAACGTCCGCAGGCATACGCTAATTCTGACAAAGCCTATCCTGCACTCTACGTCCTAGATGCTAATGCAGTTTTTGGAACAGTTACAGAAACAGCTCGCTTTCTGGCAATCCTTAAGGAAATACCGGAAATTATCATTGTCGGTATTGGCTATCCGATCGACCGTTTTGCAGAGATAGCAGCTTTCAGGACGCGAGACTATACCATCACCACCGTTGATGCATGGTACCAAGAAACTTTCTTTCGCTGTACAGCCTGATGCTCCCCAATATGTTGGTTCAGGTGGATCAGCCAATTTTCTCCAATTTGTTGCCAAAGAACAAATGCCTTTTGTCAATACAACTTACAGAACTATTCCTGAAGATAGCGCTATCTGCGGCAGTTCATTTGGTGGTTTGTTCGCACTTTACGTGTTATTCCACCAACCTGATACTTTCCGGCGCTATATCATTGGCTGCCCGACGCTATGGTGGGACGAATCAGCGATTCTCAACTATGAAAAGGATTTTGTGGCTAACAACACCTGTTTATCAGCAAAGGTGTTCATGTCAGTAGGTTCTTGTGAAAGCGATCGCATGGTGGCGGGTTTCCCGGAGATGGCTGGGATAATGCAAGATAGGCAATATTAGAATTTGGAACGGATAACACATATGTTTGAAGACGAAAATTATGTATCCGTTACAGGAAAGGGATGGTGAAAGCCCCCGTACTTTAGTCGGGGGATGAAACCGAACGAGTCGTAAAGACAACGGGATTTATCCCGCTTTTTTGTCCTTTATTATGGTACAATGACTAATATCAAAGGATGTGATTATATTGTTCAGATGTCAGCAAGTTTTGATTCATACAGATCGAGATACTCAAGCAATAATTGAGTATATTTGTAGTGAATCAAATAATGTTTTTAATTGTCCGTGTATTATGCACGGCAAGTATACTTTAAGGCGCATCGCTATGCCACAAAAGCAGAGTTAGACCAAGAGTTGAAAAGGAATAGGCACTTTCAAGCCATGTATTCTCAGGCGGCTCAGCAAACTTGCCACAGTGTAGTTGAATCCTTCAAATCCTTTAAGGCTCTTAATAAGCTGTTTAGAAAAGAGGAATTGGCGGCTTAACCCAGACCTCCGAAATGCCGGAAAGATGGGTTAAATGTTGTCAGCTACCCTAAGCAAGCCTTAAAACTGATAAATGGCAAGATCAGGATTCCTCTAGGAAGTAAAGTCAAAACATGGTTTGGGATTGACTCATTCACTATTTCTATGCCCACCAACCTGGATTTCAAGGAGATTCGGGAACTGCGAATACTTCCCATAAATCAATGCTTCTGGGCAGAGTTTGTCTACAAACTAGATGTCGTAGAAACCAAACTCAATCCTAATAATGCCTTGGGAGTTGACCCTGGCATGGACAACTGGTTAACTTGTGTTTCCACCAGAGGAAAAAGTTTCATTGTTGATGGAAAACACATTAAGTCATTGAATCGTTGGTACAACAAAAAACTTTCCACGCTCAAAAATGGCAAGCCTCAAGGATTTTGGTCTAAGAAGTTGGCACATCTAACAGAACGTAGAAACCGTCAAATGCGAGATGCTGTTAATAAGGCAGCAAGGAGAGTAATTAATCACTGCCTAAGCAATAATAATATTGGAACCATCGTTTTTGGTGGGAATCAGGGTCAGAAAAAAGAATCTAACCTTGGCTCCAAAAACAATCAGAAGTGGGTGCAAGTTCTTACAGCCCTACTCAAGGAGCGAATTGCCCAGTTGTGCGAACAATATGAAATTCAATTCGTAGAAACAGAAGAGTCGTACACTTCCAAAACTTCGTTCGTTGATGGTGATTATCTTCCTCAATATGGTGAAAAATCCGACAACTGGAAGCCATCAGGAAAGCGAGTGAAGCGCGGTTTATACAGAACTGCCCTCAATTGGTACATTAATGCTGATTGCAATGGCGCAGGAAATATATTGAGAAAAGTAGCGACGATGCTTGGATTTAATCTAAGCGGAGTTGTTAGGGTGCCTTTGACAGCACCCCAGAGGATTAAACTCTGGTCAGCTAAGAAGACACGGAGGGACGGTGTTTCAACCTGTCCCGAAGTATCCGCTTAGAATCCCCCGTACTGGGCGTCGGGGGAGTGTCAAAGGGCTTGTGTGCTTCTAACGCTTTCTTTGTACCAATTGGTGTTCTGGATTAAAGTGTGACTGCACCAACCCGGATCGGTGAGGGGATAGTCAAGTCGGTAATGTCCGCCTCGACTTTCAGTCCGGAAAGCCGCACTTTTGAGAATTAAATAGCCGATATCTAATAAATTGCCAACTTCTCCCCAATTTCGCAACACCAGGCTGGTTTCCTCATCCGCAAGTGAGAAATCAAGGATTTTTCCAGGTCGCAAGTTCAGTAAAGTTTGACTCAAAGGTAAAGACGCAAATTCTTGCCGCCAAATCTCAACTTGGACGATCGCACTTTCCAAATCCCGCTGTCCCCTGCAAATTCCCGCACTCTGCCACACCAAATTCGGCAATTCTACCCGCAACTTTTCGATCGCCTCAATGTCATGAAGACAAATGGATTTTTCCAAGATTTCCCCGGCATCTAACTCATCTGTGAGTGTTTTGGGCTTTCCGCCTTCTAGCTGCAAAAGTCCCATCTGCGACCCAAAAACCAGACATTCCAGCAGCGAATTGCTCGCCAACCGATTAGCGCCGTGTACCCCCGTGCTGGCAGTTTCTCCCACCGCGTACAAACCCGGAATGGAAGTTTGGTTAAACTTGTCAGTCACAATCCCTCCCATCCAGTAATGGGCGGCGGGCGTCACGGGCACCGGTTCGGAAAAAATATCAATTCCCCAGTCAGCGCACACTTGAATAATATTCGGAAACCTGTAGCGCAGTCGATCGACCGCAATCGGGCGCAAATCCAGCCAAACATGAGGTTCCCCCGTCTTCTGCAAGTGGCGGAAAATTGCGCGGCTGACAACATCCCGAGGGGCGAGTTCCCCGCTGGGGTGAGAGTCAAAAGCAAAGCGATATCCCTTACTGTCAACCAAATGAGCTCCTTCTCCCCGCACCGCTTCGCTAATGAGAAACCGAGGCGCGCCCACTTTGCTGAGTGCCGTGGGGTGAAACTGCACAAATTCTAAATCTCGCAGCAGCGCCCCGGCGCGCCAAGCAATTGCTACCCCGTCCCCGGTACTTACCGACGGATTGGTCGTTTGAGCAAAAACCTGGCCGCCGCCGCCTGTCGCCAGCACCACGGCTTGGGCCTGCAGCCACTTGACTTGTGAGCCGCAAATCGAGCTAATCCCCTGACAGCGCCCGGTTTCGTCTAGCCACAGACTCAAAGCAAAGGCAGGGGATACGAGTTGAATGTTTTTGCGGTTCAATACTTTTGCTGTCAGCGTACTGATAACGGCTTTGCCCGTAGTGTCGGCGGCGTGGAGAACTCGGCGGCGGGAGTGGGCGGCTTCTAGGGTGAGGGCTAAATCTGGGCCGGTGCGATCGAATGCAACGCCCATTTTCACGAGGGAGTCAATGCAAGCACCAGCTTCCTCGACTAAAAATTTCACCGCCTCCAAATCGCAAAGACCGGCTCCTGCAGCCAGCGTATCCTGAACGTGCAGCGCTGCGGAATCTTCAGGGGCGATCGCCGCAGCAATCCCTCCTTGAGCCCAATCACTAGCAGAAACAGGCAGGGTATTTTTATTGATCAAGCCCACCTGCAAATGCTCTGGCAGACAAAGTGCTGTGTACAAACCCGCCGCGCCAGCACCTATTACCAATACGTCAAATTTGTCAGTCATAAGTCTGCCGCCAGTCGATTTTAGATTTTAGATTTTAGATTTTAGATTTGACTCCACAGATGAATCTGGGGAGTTGAATTAATGTCAGTCGATCGAGCTTATATTTTAGATTTTAGATTAAAGAATTGAGTCTACAGAGGAATCTGGGGAACCCGCTTATTTCTATCTAGCTAGGGATTTTTTGCCGGCTTTTGCCGAATGGTGGTTGAAAGTAAGTCTTGATAAATTAAAGGCAGAAGTAATCAGCCTAAGAGAAAAAAAATCTTTTCTTTCGGCCGTTTGCCTTCTGCCCAATCACTTCTGCCTTCAAATGAGGCCGACTGCTACCTAGTCGTAGAGACCATTATTCAACCTGTTGTCTCCTTCAATAAAGACTGATTCAACGTCAGTTACGGTGAATTTGTCCATGTTAGCTTGCAGCACTTTTTTCTGAGCGTCCGTCAAGCCTGAAATGCTGAGTACGTCCTCAACGTTTTCGTAAGGAGCATTCTTAATAATTACTCGAGCTAAAGTGGGATACAACCCTCGAAATTCCCGAAAGTCCCGGACGGCGCTGTTGTTCAAATCAAGTTTTTTGCCGTATTCTGTGGCAAGCTTCTCATCGGCGCGATTGGTTCTAACCGGAGCTTCAACAGCCAGGAGCGAGGATGATGGCAAGACGATACGGCTCAAGGTCGCCGCGATCGCGCTTTGGTCTCCAGCCCATGCAAAGCAGCCCAGCACTAAGCCCAATACTGCCAATAGACGACCCAATCGTTTCATGAAGTTTTGTCTCCCAATTTCATACACAGCATTTATGTAGAGACTACCATTTTGCTTATGCAGTTTTTCAGATAAATCCGCAACAGGTAGAGGGTTGTTAGAAAATTTACATTTAGCTATTGACACCACGGACGATATATGATAAATACTGAAATTGAGGCATCGCAGGCAAGTTTATAAAAGACCCTCCCAATTAAAAACTGGGACTGCCATTTTAAGAGTTAATTTTTGCCCCGCGCCCAATTTTCTAGCTATCGAGAACTCTTTCCTTTCCTTTTGAGAAAAGCGTTCAAGTCAGCATAAGTACCGCCGTAAGCCACGCTGGCATGGTCGTAACCCTTCAAAGTAACCGTGTGCTCCTCGAAAGCGTCCTGGGCACCCAATTTGGTGAGGTATTTGTAGGTCGTTTCTCCCACAGCGATATCTTTGCCGAGTTGCTTGGTGCAAGATTCCAGGCGAAATGCTGCGTTTACAGTATCTCCCAAGGCGGTATAGTCCGATCGGTGGCTGCTGCCAGAATTTCCCACCATTGCATAACCGGTATTGATGCCGGCGCCGACTCGCAAAGGAAAAGGCAGGGGGTAACGGCTGCTGAGTTCGTCTGTTGCCTTCTGCAGTTCGCTCAAAGCTTGGCAAATCCGCATCATTTCCTCGCTGCTGACACCGCTGGTTTTGTGGAACCAGACGGCCATGATGGCATCCCCGATGTATTTGTCCACCCAACTGCCGTGTTCGCGAATGATCTGTCCTGCTTTGCGGAACCAATTACCGATGACTTCTGAGAGTAGGGTTTCGTCTAGTTGCCTAGTCAAAATTGTAAAGTCTCGGATGTCCATTACCATGACGCTAATCAGGCTGCGCACAGTCAAAGTCGCCGTAAAATCTTCCGAGTCTGTCTCGTCTATTGGATTGTGTCGGTGGCCGGCGGTTGGGTTGTAGAAGTCCAATTCGGTTTGACCGAAAATAATCCGATCGCCATTTCTGAGCGTGACAGGAATACTGACCCGCCGCCCGTTGACAAAGGAACCGTTGCGGCTGCCCAAGTCTATCAAGTAGAACTCTCCTGTCTCCATTTGCTGTAACATCGCGTGATTACGGGAAATCCAGCGATCGGTCAGTACAAAATTATTGTCATCGCTCCGCCCTACTGTCCAGCAATTGCTGCCGGAGAGCGACAAGTAGCGATTGCCGCTTTTTTCTGTACGAAGTACCAAATGTGGATTGGCTTGCAAAGTCACCACAGCCTTAGAAACTACATCACGTCAACTGGTTTGAGGTTTTAAACTTTAAATTTTAACTTTACCGCGCCGCTTATAACTGAGATTGCTGCTAAAAAACCTCAAATCGGCCGTTCTCAAATCTAAAATTGTTTAGTCGATCGATGCACCGGCTCCCTACAGGATTGCCAAACCACAATTCGATCGCCAGCGAAGGTGGTTATTTTTAGATCATAAGCGAAAGCGTGATATTTTTCACCCCTAAGATGTATCTGGGGATTAACACTCCCCAACCTAAAGGTGTGGAGATTCTTGCCTCATCCGTCCTCTCGCTTGATTATTGCTAATCCCCTGTTTGGATACGTCCACAAGCGCACACTCCCGGCCCGACCGCATTTGAAATGATTTACTTAATTGTTTGTTCCTCTTTCCTACACTATGTCGCACGTAGCTGAGCATTGTAGACGGGGAGAACCCAATATTGGCTATCTAGGCGTTTTATCGCGTTGCCATTTCTCTCATAACATAGTATTCCAGAATGTGTCAAGAGAAAGCCGTCATAAAATGACAGGGCTTGTACCCAAAATTTTGGTCGCGGCTCCCACGGAGAGCCAAGTTTTATTTATGCTGAGGGGGCCCCAAAAAACTGGAAAATGGCTCTCCGGCTCAGACCGAGAATTGTTAAACACAAGGTATCTTTAAGATTTGTGGCTTTACTTCATGTTTTTGAAGATATCAAGAAAGCCTTGGACTGGCTGCGACGGTCAATAAATTAGAAACACGAGAATTTTATGTTGTCGAAAAGAATTTTGCCTTGTCTAGATGTGAAAGCCGGTCGCGTGGTCAAAGGTGTCAATTTTGTCAACCTTCAAGATGCAGGCGATCCGGTAGAAATGGCTCAGGTTTACAACGATGCGGGCGCGGATGAGTTGGTGTTTCTGGACATTACCGCGACTCACGAAGACCGGGACATTATTATTGATGTGGTGTACCGAACGGCCGATCGAGTATTTATCCCTTTGACGGTGGGCGGCGGTATCCAATCCTTAGACACGATTAAAAGTTTATTGAGGGCGGGCGCTGATAAGGTGAGTATTAATTCGGCGGCAGTCCGCGATCCGAGTTTAATTGACAAAGCCAGCGATCGATTTGGTAATCAGTGCATTGTAGTGGCGATCGACGCCCGCAAACGGCAAGATGCGGATAATCCTGGTTGGGACGTGTACGTGCGCGGAGGGCGAGAAAATACCGGCCTCGATGCGATCGCCTGGGCCAAGGAAGCCGAACAGCGCGGCGCCGGCGAAATTCTGGTGACAAGCATGGACTCGGACGGCACTCAAGCCGGTTACGATTTGCAATTAACCCGAAGCATCGCCGAAATTGTCGAAATTCCCGTCATTGCTTCCGGCGGCGCCGGCAACTGTCACCACATTTACGAAGCCGTGACTGAGGGCAAAGCAGAAGCTGCACTGCTGGCTTCCCTGCTGCATTACGGCCAACTCAGTGTAGGAGAAATTAAAACTTATCTAGCAAAATGTCAAGTTCCCGTGCGACAGCAGTAATTCAGTTTAGTCCTGGACGCATAATTTCTATATGTAGGGTGCGCCGCGCGCACCTTACGCTATAATTCGCGCGTCAAACCATTTTTTTCAGATCGGTCTTGGACGCATAATTTCTCTAGACTTTAATTGTATGCATTCGCTCTCCTATCTTAAAAAGCCTCTGCATTGCATCTGCAGTTTCCCGATCGATCAAAGACTTATGCAATAAGTATAAATTTCAACTAGCAGAAGAGATAATAATATTCAACTAGCGGAAGACATAAATAAAAATCTTCCCTGAGAATGATTTCAAATACCAGCTTTTTCAGCTAAATATATATTAGCTCAATTTTCAAGAGTTCAACTTCTAATATTATCAGTTGCTTTTATCAGACTTGAGCTAAAGACTGTGCTGGACTTGATTGCATCTCAAATTGTCAACAATTTCAGTCATTAAAACTTGTAAAAAAGGAGAAATCGTTTATGTCTTTTATCAGCTTTAACTTCCCTGCCAAGCGTTTAGTTCGCACTTTAATAGCTGTTTGTTTTTGTGCCTTGATGTTTGTGTCTAATGCTTTCCCGGCTTTTGCCATTACCAGCGACCCCACCAAAGGCGAAGACAAACTTTTGGGTATTGAAAGAGAATCTCAAAAAGTTACCCTGGAAAAACCGATGTCCTTGGAAGAAACTCAAGAAAAAGCGAGCAAAGGGCCCAACGAAGTTCAGGGAGACGCTGACCTTGACAAAATGAAAAATCCTTCCAACACAAGCACTACATCCTTTGAGCAAATAGTCAAAAAAGCTGTCAGCGACATCAAAGACTAACTCAGCGCGCAGTAGTCAGGCGACAGTTGTAAGTATAAAAGATTAGGGACACGGCATGGCGCCGTGTCCCTTTAAGTTTGGTATCCAATCTAAATTTAGCTGTAGTTTGCAGAATTGGTATCAGATTGAATAAAAAAGTGGAAACGACTTGGCATCTTTCGGCCTTACGAAGACTCTTTGCTGGGGCTGCAAGTGCAAGGTATCAAATCTTTCTCTCGTCAAATTAGCGTTTACTACTTGACCGTCATCTAAGGTTAATTCTACCTGAATTTCCCATCCCAAATGAATCAAGCGGCTGATTCTTGCAGGCACTGTGGCACTATTTTCTGTAGTTTCAATTAGTACGTCGTGAGGGCGCAAGAAAATCTCCGGGTGCGCTGATTCAAAGCCGTTGGCTTGAAACATCCTCGAACTGCTGGGCAATACATTGACTGGACCGATAAAACTCATTACGAAAGCACTCGCTGGATTGTCGTAAATTTCTGCGGGTGTGCCTACTTGTTCGATTTTACCTTTATTCATTACTGTAATTCGATCGGCAACTTCCATCGCTTCTTCTTGGTCGTGCGTCACAAAGACTGTCGTAACGTGAACTTCGTCATGAAGTCGCCGCAACCAAGCACGCAAATCTTTGCGAACTTTGGCATCGAGAGCTCCAAAAGGTTCGTCTAGCAGTAACACTTTCGGTTCCACAGCCAGGGCTCTGGCGAGGGCCACCCGCTGCCGCTGGCCTCCTGAAAGTTGCGACGGGTATCGATTGCCCAATCCTCCCAATTGCACTAAATTCAACAATTCTTCTACCCGCGATTTGACTTTCGCCGGCGGTATTTTCTGAATTTCCATGCCGAAAGCGATGTTTTTTCGCACTGTCATGTGCTTGAATAGCGCGTAGTGCTGAAACACAAACCCAATATTGCGGTCTTGGACGCTAGTATTGGTGGCATCTTCGCCTGTCAGCCAGATTTTGCCGGAGTCGGGCATTTCTAAACCGGCAATCAGCCGCAGCAGCGTAGACTTGCCGGAACCAGACGGGCCCAGCAATGCGACTAGGGAACCGGATTCAATTTTTAAGCTGACTCGATCGAGTGCTTGGAAACTGCCAAACTGTTTTGATACGTTTTCTACAACTATGCCCATAGTTCGTTCGGCAACGAAGCCGTGTACAAGATTTAACAGATTTAATGGATGGATGTTGAGCTTCGAGGTTCGAGCTTCGAGGGAAAAATCTTAATCTCCGTTTTGGGGATGGCTTAAAGTAAGTTTTTTATAGCACGATCGCAGATCCGTTTGTTAATTTTAGGGTTTTGGCGATCCGTCAAACACCGGAAAATTAACAAAAATGCACCTCCAATACAAAACAACACAATTCTTTGCCACCAAAGTTGGCATTTGGTACTACAATGCAGCAAAAGTTCAAGCGTTTTTGACTTCAACTGCTGAGGGGATAAAGGAAAATGGGAGATGTTGGACGTGTGCCTGTAGGAATTATTGGCGCTTCAGGGTACGGCGGCGTGCAACTTGTGCGACTGCTGGCAGATCACCCAGCGGCTGAAGTAGTCTATTTGGGCGGGGATAGCAGTGCGGGAAAACCTTTTTCCAGCCTTTATCCGCATCTGACTAACTGCATTGATTTGACAATCGAGGCGATCGACCTAGACACAATAGCAGCAAAATGTGAAGTTGTGTTTCTGTCGCTGCCGAACGGTTTAGCTTGCAAAATGGCACCGACGCTGATAGAAAAAGGCTGCAAAGTCTTGGACTTGTCGGCTGACTACAGATTTGAAAATCTGGAAACTTACAAAGCTTGGTACGGCGGCGAACGATCCGACTCGGAATTGGCTGCAACGGCTGTTTACGGTTTGCCAGAATTGTACCGCGATCGAATTAAAGACGCTCAGTTAGTAGGCTGTGCCGGCTGCTACGTCACTGCTAGTTTATTAGCCCTGGCGCCTTTGCTCAAACAAGGTCTCATTGTGCCAAAAACAGCAATTATCGACGCCAAATCCGGTGCTTCTGGAGGGGGCCGCAAAGCCGAAGTTAATCTCTTGTTGGCTGAAGCAGAAGGTTCTCTGGGCGCTTACGGCGTTGGCCGCCACCGCCACACTCCAGAAATCGAGCAAATTTGCAGCGATTTAGCCGGACACGATATTAAAGTTCAGTTTACTCCCCACCTAATTCCAATGGTGCGGGGAATTCTGGCGACTGTTTACGCAACTTTGCGCGATCCGGGTTTGGTGCGGGAAGATTTAATTACGATTTTCACCGCTTTTTACCGCAATTGTCCTTGGGTAAAAGTGTTACCGGCTGGGGTTTATCCGCAAACAAAATGGGCTTGCGGCACGAATCTTTGTTTTATCGGTGTGGAAGTCGATCCCCGTACTGACAGGGTGATTGTGCTGTCGGCGATCGACAATTTAATTAAGGGACAAGCCGGCCAAGGCATCCAGTGCATGAACTTGATGATGGGTTGGGAAGAAACTTTGGGTTTGCCGCAATTGGCTTTCTATCCTTAATTGAGGATCGGTAATATCCAGATTTAACTGGTTCCCGGGCTCTCTGCCTGGGAACCGATATCCAGAGGCTCTGCCTCGAAGACCCGAGGAAAATTCGAGGCAGAGCCTCCGGATTTGCGTCCCCAGGCAGAGCCGGGGAACGAGGATTTTCGATTACCAAGTGTTACTTGGGCCCGTAACCGATCGAGCCTGCATAAATTGCCCGATTGCCCAATTGATCCTCAATCCGTAACAAACGGTTGTATTTAGCCACCCGTTCGCTGCGACACAAAGAACCAGTCTTGATTTGACCGGCGCGAGTCGCTACTGCTAAATCAGCAATTGTGGTATCTTCAGTTTCACCGGAACGGTGGCTGATGACCGATCGATAACTGTTCCGTTTACCCAGGTCGATCGTATCCAAAGTCTCCGTCAAAGAACCAATTTGATTCAGCTTAATCAAAATCGAATTGCTAGCTTTCAAATCAATCCCTTTTTGCAACCGCGTGCGATTAGTAACAAACAAATCGTCACCCACCAATTGAACTTTGCTGCCCATTTTCTGCGTCAGCGCTACCCAACTGTCCCAATCGTCTTCATGCAAACCATCTTCAATGGAAACAATCGGATATTGTCCGGCCAAACCATCCAAATAATCGATTAATTCTGCAGGCGAATGAGCCACACCGTCGTAAGTGTACTGCCCATCTTTGTAAAATTCGCTAGCAGCAACATCCAAAGCCAAAGCAACTTGTTCACCTGGTTTGTAGCCAGCTTTTTCAATAGCTGCAATCAACAAATCCAAAGCTGCTTGATTGGATTTAAGATTAGGCGCAAAACCGCCTTCATCACCCACACCAGTCAGCAAACCCTCAGCTTTTAAGACCTTACTCAGGGATTCAAATACCTCTGCACCCCAGCGTAAAGCTTCTTTAAAAGATGGCGCACCCACAGGGACAATCATAAATTCTTGAATGTCCACATTATTGTTAGCGTGAGATCCCCCGTTGATCACGTTCATCAAAGGCACGGGTAAAACGTTAGCTAAGGGCCCGCCCAAGTAGCGGTAAAGGGGGAGTCCTAAAGTCTCGGCGGCCGCCTTTGCTGTGGCTAAGGAGACTCCCAGAATGGCATTGGCGCCGAGGTGGGATTTGTTTGGGGAACCGTCCAAGTCAATCATGGTTTTGTCTACCAGTGCTTGGTCGATCGCATCCAGATTTGCCAAAGCGGGGGCAATTTTGTGTTCAACGTTAGCGACGGCTTTCAGGACTCCTTTGCCGCCGTAACGTTTGTTGTCGCCGTCGCGGAGTTCGTGGGCTTCAAAAGAGCCTGTAGACGCGCCGCTGGGCACTTGTGCGATCCCGACAACACCGTTAGCTAGGTAAACTTCAGCTTCAATGGTGGGGCGGCCGCGGGAGTCGAGGATTTCTCTGGCTTTAATAAATTCGATCGCAGTGTCTAGCATATTAACGGTTCCTGACTTAGCTCAAGGTTTGATGACAATTAGCAGTCTGTTGGTTTTCCCACGCTGACTGCTGACGGGTAATAGAGTACGCGATCCCCAGAATTATTGGTGTACAGTTCAAAATATTTGCGGATTTGGGCGGTTTTCTGTCAATAAGCTAGGCTTGTTGCAGAATAACCAGGGGCAATTTTGACAGTAATTTAATTTTTTTAACCGCACATTCACCCAGATTTCTTAATGGGAACCTGTGTTAAAATTAATAGTCCGGACTGTTTTTACTTCGTAGTCTAAAACCCTCGATTTTCCGTTGGTAGATCGATTGCCTTGGAGCCTTGAAACCCTTATTCTACGGTTGGCAATCAAAAACTGTCCGAAGTATTGTAAAATCAGAATGTCAACAAAGTCAATCAAAAAAGCAGAACCTAGGATGTTAGAAACAAATTTACGAGAAATTAGAGCATTCGCTGAAAATTCAAACCCAGTTATTGCCGATCCCCCAAACATCAAATTAGTCACAGGGCCATTGCCAAACCCAGACAGCGACCCCCCCAACTTTTTTTTGGATCTTACTCCCAATGACGACGCAGTTAAATTAGCAAATGGAACTCTGGGCACCACTCCGGGAGGTTTGCGGGCCTTAGCCGGCAACGATTTCGTCAGAGGTTCCGGTGCTGCAGAACAGATGAACGGTAACAGCGGCATGGATACTTTAATCGGAAACTGTGGCAACGACACTATTCGCGGCGGTCAAGATTTTGACATACTTTACGGAGAATGCGGCAGCGACATTATCAGCGGAGATCAAGGCGATGACTACGCTTACGGAGGCACGGAGAATGACTTTATTCGCGGCGGTAAAGGAAATGATGCTTTAGTAGGAGAGAGTGGAAACGATACTCTAACCGGTGATACTGGAATTGATAGACTTTGGGGAGGTGAAGGTGCAGATTTGTTTGTCCTCCGCAGAGAAGTGGGAGCAACTTCGGGGGAAATTGGTTCGACACAGCCGCCTCCAAACAACATTTTTAATTATGAGCCACTGCCGGCAGATTGTATTCTCGATTACAATCCGGCTGAAGGTGATGTAATTGGATTGGCGTCTGGATTGACGCGAAATGATATTGTTTTGAGCGAAAGGTTTTTGACAATTGGTGATGTCAGAGATTACGATAGCAGCGGCCCTTATCCTCCGGGACAGCCTCGAACTCGGGATATTAGATTGTTCAATACTAAGGCGACGGTGATTCGAGAAGCTAGTACCGGAAATATTCTGGGTTTGGTGAAGGATGTTTCGCCGGATCAACTTCAGTTTATATCTTTATCGGAGGGGGCGATCGCTCTAGGATAATTACCAACTTTAATGCGTAAGGTACGCCTCGGCGCACCCTACAAACTCAACCGGTGCGCCTTGCGTACCCTACAGACTCAACTGGTGCGCATTGCGCAGCCTACAATTTTTAAGATTGCCAAAAATCCGCCACATCATATCCCATTTTGCCGAGCATTTGCCGCAGTAGAGGTAAGCTCAAACCGATCACATTCGTGTGACATCCTTCGATTTTTTCCACAAAAAAGCCGCCTTTACTTTCCAGTGCAAAACAGCCAGCACAGGCGAGGGGCTCTCCGGTAGCGACGTAGGCCGCAATTTGGCGCGAGGTAACATTCGCAAAATGAACTTTTGTAACTTGACAGCGAATGAGCGCTCGCTCCATTGCCTGCTCAAAGTCATCGAATCTAGTATCAATTAAAGCATGACCGGTATAGAGTTCGCCAACTTTACCGCGCATTTTCTGCCAGCGCGAGATTGCTTCTTCCGCATCCTTCGGTTTGCCGTGAATTGCACCCTCTATGACCAAAATTGAATCGCATCCCAACACCAAACACGATTTGGGATTGGGGATTTGCGGGTGAGAATTAGCCCGCAAAAACTTAGCTACAGCCTCAGCTTTTCCCTCTGCTAAAACCTGCACTAATTTAGTGGCATCCCTCATTTGTACTTGCCCTTCATCAAATTCGCTGGGGCAAATCACAGCTTGAATGCCGGCACTTTTTAGCAGGCTGCGGCGCGCCGGAGAAGCTGAAGCTAATACAAAAGTTGGAATCTTCATACTAATGGTAAGTTTTGAGATCGGGTCAGGGTGAAAAGTTGTGGTATAATTTGATATCGGCTAGGGGCTGGTTCACCAGTATTTTTTATTTCACAACCCGGATATTTATCAACCAGCCCCTCCAGACATGAAGGATTCCACCGGGCATGATATGAGTGTTGAGTGTGAGTTTTTTTTAATAATTAGCAATTGGCTATTAATAATTCAGGATTGACGCACAGGGAATAAAGAAACCGGGTTTTTAAACGGAAACTCTCGCGATCCACTACTGATTTTAGTGATAAAACCCGGTTTCTGTCTCCGTCCTATACTTTTAACTCTTCCCAATTACCAATTGCCAATTATTAATTCGCACCGCACTAGCCGCTCGCTCCATCTGTCACTATTAAGCTTAATAAACAGAGAAAGATTTAACAACTTTCTCAAAAGCTTCTTTTACCTTGGGCCAGCGTTCTTCGGTAGTGGAAACGTTAAGCGTAAAAAGTTTGCCGCGGCTGACGGCTACACTCGCTAAGTTGTGCCGTTCTTGGTTGGGCAACTTAACGGCGTATTCTAAAATGTAATAGCTTTTCGATCGCGATTCGCGAGCTTCAGCATTGACTAATTCAGCTTCGCGGCCGGAATCAGTCGGGGCGATCGCACTTTTGCTGAGCTTGTATCCCACATCCGTCGGCGTTCCCAAATCCGCCAGAGTTTTGTCCTTCGCGACAGGACTGATTACCACGCTGACGTTCTCGGTTTGCTGAATCAAATCGCGGAACACCACATCTGGCCCGTTAGAAACCGCGATCGGCAGCCAGCCGTTAGGATAGAGAAATTGATAGCCGTCGCCAGTATCTACGTAGCTTTTGAGCCCGGTAACTTTAGATACACAACTGGTCAAGGTGAGGCTCAGAACTACCAGAAGTATTGCCGCAATTCGTTTGAACATTCTTTTTACGGGTAGGGTAACAGTAAAATATTTAATTTTAATTGTCTCACCAAACCTTGAGCCTAAAAATAGTTAAGCTATGGATCGCCGTTTGTGTGCCGCGGGCGAGCCATAGCCATATAGTTTAATTTTTAACAAAATAATTACAGGTGAGTCAGCCAGCTAATCAGTCCGTGCTTGGTCGAAACTTCTAAAGCCAAGAGAGAAACAAAACCAATCATGGCAAGGCGGCCGTTTAAGCGTTCTGCGTAAGGGGTGAAGCCGGTGCGGGGTTCGTCATCGACGTATACTGTCGGCTCGATCGCAAAATTGTTCATTTTGCCTTGGTCGTCCAGCATTAAACCTCTGTTAGTCATGTTTTTTTCCTAAATTGCTTTTGGTGTACTGTAAATAAATGTAACAGACTGATGAAGATTTGTAAAGGTTTGTGAGAATTTTTTTTTAAAGACCTCGATCGCACAGCAGTTTCTCAAAAAAATGCAACTGTAGGCCGGTGCTCTAAACCCTGATAGAATCAGTGCTTCCCGATTCTTTAGTCTAAAATCTAAAATTTAAAATGGTATGACTGTGGACAGTAGACTCTGGGCCCCGCAGGGGGGAGGATAGAGTTGAGAGGCGCAAAAGTCGATGGTGTGTGACAAATCCAGTCTGGGTTTGACGAAAATTGTGGAACGGAGGAAAAATTTATGCGGGCCAGTCTGGAAATGCGATGGTTTTATAGCGGTGCGCTGCCAAAATCGATCGCTCAATGGTTTGGAAGCGACAGTCTCGGTGGGTATCTTTCGCCTCCGGAAGAGCGGGAAGACATATATTTGCTAGTACCAGGCTGCGACTACTTGGGAGTGAAGCTGCGCGGGAAAACCTTGGAGGTAAAGTGGCGACAGGGAGAGTTGGGCGCGATGCAGTTCGGCAACCGCTGGGAAGGCAAGGCTGAGAAGTGGCTGAAGTGGGTATGTGCCGACACGATGGCGCCGGTACCCGCGGATATTCTGGCGACAGGAAAGTGGGTGGGAGTCAAGAAAAAGCGAGCGCAGCGTCTTTACCAAGTTTCGGCCCCTGGTTCTCTGATGTCTGTGCCTGTGGAAGCCCCAATTCCCCAGGGTTGCACCGTGGAACTGACTCAGTTGAACATTAACAACAGCGCATGGTGGACTTTGGGATTTGAAGCGTTTGGCAGCGAAAGTTCTTTGACAGAAAGCCTGCAAACAGTGGCTACTTGGACTAGCAAGACCTATCAGGCGCAAAAGTTGAATACTGCGGATTCTTCTGCTTATCCGATTTGGCTGACCACCAAGTAATATCAAGTCCGGCATTAATAATACCGCCTGTATTCTTTAGTTCCCCTCTGCTGGGACCAGAGGCAAGCGTAGGATGGGTTTCAATCGCCGAGTTCGATCGAGGGGGCTTCTAACTATTCCGTTCTATGAAGCTTGACGAGAATCTACTCACGGTAGATTTAACGTTCTCGAACTGTATCTAGCAAGAAAGTCTGCTCGCAACTTGTCCACAGGCGTAACTTCAGACCGAACTAATCTTACTAATTCTGATTGACGACCTAAATTAATCGCGGTATTCAAATCACGTTCAATAATTGCACCGCAATGTTGACAATTGAAAACTCGTTATTTTCAGGACTTACGCAACTGACACACGGCGATCGCTACGATCGCCCAAACCCCATCACCGTAACCCGTCCTATAGGTCTACCCGTTGACAAACAAAGCAAAACGTGGTGTTGATTTTCGATCGAGCTTTTGGACGATCGTATACTTGAACAAATTAAATTCGCTTGTATACTCTTTTTGAGTCAATAACAGAGCCAGCTTTCACAGCTTCAATTGACAACAGTTATAATCAGAATATTTTAATTAAACTACCTATTATATGCGACAAAACGTAACGAGTGTCAATATTTATTAAGCAGTCAAATTAACTCGACGCTAACACACTTAGCAGACTCTGTAGAAACCAGCCATTCCTGTAAATTAATCGATTGTGACAGTTACCTAAGTCCTGGATTATTTAAAGTCTAATTATTTAGGAGGTGCGATCGTGGCTATTACTCAAACGAACGCGCCAAATCTTCCAGATGCGACAAAGACTCGCTTTACTCGAGATGAATAGCGGGCGATCGAGGAAACTGCTGAAGAACGTCACGAATATTGTAACGGAGAGATTCTCGCTATCTCAGGAGGTTCAGAAGTTCACAGGGCGATCGCCTGTAACTTGTTAATTTACTTGGGTTTTTTGTAGAGAGACACCGATTTTCGCTGGTATAACAGCAATTTGCGGCTTTGGATTGCCGAACATCGGTGCGGAACCTACGCTGATTTGATGGTGGCCAATGGCGAACCAGAATTTAATGGCGATCGCATGGATGAAATTCTCAATCCTTTACTGGTTGTTGAGGTTCTTTCGCCCCCACTGAAGCCTACGATCGAGCTAAAAAGTTCAGAAAATATCGCTCTCTTGCTAGTTTTTGTGAATATTTACTGGTTAGTCAAGCTAAACCCTACATTGAGCAATATTATAATGGCTATCGCCAACGTAGGGCTCGTTGGCAATGGCAAGCGTGCGATCGACGATCGGGCGATCGTCCTGTACAGTTTAAATATAGAACTTCCGATGTGTGAAATTTCTCGCCGGATTAATTTTTAAGGGCGATCGGGTGACGCTTATAATGAAAGTTAACAATGCTAGTGCTGCACTCTTCTCAATTTCTAGATCGATCGCATAAAAGCATTCACCGCATCATATTGGTCTGCCATACGCGAATAGAACTCGATCGATCGCAAATCCAACTCCGGCAACAGTTCGCTCTTACTCACCAACTCATATCCCGTTGGACGCAAGCAATAAACCGAAATTACACCATCCTCCCAAAACCAAACCTCCTGCACTCCAACCCGACGATAGATCTCCAGCGTATCAATTCCACCACTCGTTACTGTTATTTCGATCGCCAAATCTGGAACCGACTTGCGCGTACCTAAACAGTAAGACTCATCTGGTTCCTTCCGTGCCCCCAATTCCTTCATCCCAATGGTTGTACTGCCGCGCCCGTAGAAACGAATATTTCCCATCCGCATATAAATTTCTAAAAGCTGGCCTAAAGTGTTTTTAGGTTCTTCGTGGGCCTCAGATAAAGGAGCCATAATTTCTAAACACCCATCCAAATAAGTTAAATGCGCCCCAGTTTCAGCCAAATCTGCATCCAACTTTTCCAGAGTCTCCCATGTCACGTTTGACAGGAAGGCCGCACCTATACTCAATCCTGCTTTAGAAATTGCGACAACCATCTGACTTACCTTTCACAATCATTTTTCCATAATATACGACTTCAAAAAGTTGGAGTCTCTAGTCAACTGTTGACTGTTAGCCGATAAAAATATTTTTCCCCAAACAAAAAGCGCCCCTATTTCTAGGAGCGCTTTTTGTTAATCTCAGACTAAAACTTAGCCGTTGATAGAAGGAGCAACCATTGCTACTGGAG
>JAUBOM010000094.1:0-30400 GCA_036700245.1 Microcoleus vaginatus BM001213989 | reverse complement strand
CAACGATGACGGGGACTTCGACAACGATGACGGGGACTTCGACAACGATGACGGGGACTTCGACAACGATGACGGGAACGGGCACGGGGATTTCGATCACGCCGGTGCCGCGGCCACCTGTGACAGTTCCCACGCCTCCCCCAGAGCCACTTTTTGTCGATGGCTTAGTTGTCGGAAATGATGGGAATAACTATTTAATCGGCAGCTTGTTCAATGACACGATTTCCGGGGGTGGCGGCGACGATACGCTTCTGAGTCGGGACGGGGACGATATAGTCAGGGGCGATGACGGTAACGATTCTCTCAACGGTGGCGCTGGTAAAGATATCGTTGAGGGCGGGCGCGGCAATGACTCGGCGCGGGGCGGCAAAGGCGATGACTTGGTTTCTGGCAACGAAGGGGATGACGTAGCTTTTGGCGACCTGGGCAATGATATTGTCGTGGGTGCTGAAGGCAACGACACGCTGTACGGCGGTAAAGGCAATGACTGTCTGCGCGGAGGTGGCGAGGACGACCTGATTTTTGGCGACAAGGGCAGTGATACTATTTTTGGCGACACGGGTAATGACTGCCTGATCGGCGGCGCTGGCAATGATATTTTGTTGGGCCAGGAGGGCGGGGATGTCATCACCGGCGGTGTTGGTAACGATACTGGTGACGGTGGCGAGGGTGATGACCTGATCTTCGGGGGCGACGGCAATGATTCTTTGTCTGGGGGGCCTGGGGATGATATTCTTTCGGGCGATCGCGGGTCTGATACTCTGACAGGAGGCGAGGGCTCGGATATCTTTGTTCTCGGTAGGGTGGGCACGTCGCCTGGTGGCAACGGGTTTTTCACTACTGGCGGCCGCGAAATCGGCGATGCTGATGTAATTAGAGATTTTAATGCGGGAGATTCGATCGGTCTGGCTGGAGGTCTGAACTTTACAGAGTTAGAAATTTCCCAGGGCCAAGGCTCGAATTCTAGCAACACGATTATTAGGGACAAGGGAACTGGGGAATTTTTGGCGGTGTTGATTGATGTTCGATCGAACTCGCTAGATGAATCTAGGTTCACTACAGGCCAAATACCCCGCGTAGACGACAATCCCTTTGTCATTCAGGGGACAAGTCCTTCGACAACGGGGACAAGTCCTTCGACAACGGGGACAAGTCCTTCGACAACGGGGACAACTCCTTCGACAACGGGGACAACTCCTGCGACAACGGGGACAACTCCTGCGACAACGGGGACAACTCCTTCGACAACGGGGACAACTCCTTCTAAGACAAACGGGACAACAACGAGTCCAATAACGGGGGGGACAACAACGAGTCCCACAACGGGGACAAATCCTTCTTCAGCTCCGGCACCGACTTCAACTCCGGCACCGACTTCAACTCCGGCACCGACTTCAACTCCGGCACCAACTTCAACTCCGGCACCGACTTCAACTCCGGCACCGACTTCGACTCCGGCACCGACTTCGACTCCGCCACCATCACCGGGGACAACTCCGAGTCCAACTCCGCCACCGGGGACATTGCCGACACAGGTTCCGAGCCCGAGTCCGAGTCCGAGTCCGACTCCGAGTCCGAGTCCTTCGATCGTCCCGACTCCAACTGCGGCGCCCCCACCTCCTCCGCCTTTCGGCGGGGGACCGACTCCGCCCAGTTTTACATCTCCGACTCCTAACCAGCCGCCGATCGTAGAAACTGGCAAGACGCTGACTGCTTTGCAGAATTTGCCTCTGTCTCTGAGCATTTCGGCGCCCAGCGACCCGGAGGGCCAGCCGCTGTCGATCGGGATAGTAGGGCTTCCCAATCCTACTTTCGGTCAAGTAATTACCGGTACGGAGCCGATCGCCCTGAACCAAAAATTGACGGTTCAGGAATTGCTCGGCTTGAAGTTTCAACCTGCAACTAATGCGATCGGGAAAGCGGGCTCTTTCAGCTACAGCGTAGCTGACGACCAAGGCGGCACGGCTGCAGCATCAGTGGCGATTAATATCAATTCTTTCGATACCTCCGTAACTGCTCCAACTACCCTGTCGCCGATTGCTGTCGATGACGGCATCGTATTTACAAGTACGAATAATTTGCTGCCCACTTTCATCGACGTGCTGGCGAACGATGTGAACCCGCAAAACGGGGATCTCAACATTATCAATGTCAGCACACCGAAACTGGGGATAGCTGTAAATCTTGTCTCTCAAGTGCAATTCATCCCCGGCAACGTAGCGGGTACAACTGCTTTCACCTACAGCGTCAGCGACGGATTCGGGACAATTCCGGGCACAGGTACTGTCACCGTTCAAATCTTGCCGGCTGATAGCGGGCCTAACAAGTTGGTTGGGGGTTCTTTGTCAGACAATTTTAACGGTTTGGCGGGCAGCGATACTATTGATGGTCAAGGCGGCAACGATACGATTAACGGCGGTTTAAATAACGACGTGCTCGTAGGCGGCCCCGGCGCAGATACCATGACGGGGGGCGGCGGCAGCAATCAATTCCGCTATAGCAGCCCAGCAGAAGGTGGGTCGGCCTTTAATGCTGCTTCTGCCGCGGCAATCGAGGCTGCGATCGCGGCGGGCGGATACGATGTCATTACTGATTTTACCGACCTGGGTGTGCCGATCGCCGATCAGTTTAATTTTGCCCCAGGATTCCCAAATCTTAGCGGTAACACCCAAGTTCTGCTGAATGTGCAGACTACTGTTTCTGCAAATATTCTAGGAGGAAGTGCTTTCTTGTTTGCCTACGATTCCGGCGGCAATACTTACATCATTTATGACGGCAATGGCAATAACCTCACCGGCACCGATTCTCGCATTTTGGCGAAGTTAAATGGTGTAACTGGGGTTTCTTCTCTTTCGGGATTTGACTTTACTTTTATCTAAAAAGATAAGAGGTTAGAAACCGCCGATAAACGCAGATAAACGCCAATTTTGTTGGCAGTTTATCTGCGTTTATTTGCGTTCATCTGCGGTCAAAAAATAAATCTGATTATCTTCAGAAAACAAGGCGAACGAAGGATCGATAATAGCGCCGAAAACAAAGCCACTGGCCTGTATCCAGAACACAACTCCACACTTTTATCTAGGAATATAAGAGGTTTGAAACCGCAGATCAACGCAGATCAACGCCGATTTTGTTGTCAGTTTATCTGCGTTTATGTTCGTTCATCTGCGGTGAAAAATTAAATCTAATTTTCCTCAGAAAAAAGTCCCAATAAAGGACCGAGAATAGCGCCGAAAACAAAGCCGCCGGCGTGGGCCCAGTAGGCAACTCCCCCGGATTCCATGCCGACACTTGCGGGGGCATTTAAGGAAGCCAAGCCACTCAATGCTTGCTGTGCAAACCAAAATCCTAGAAAGAAGAAAGCGGGGACTCTGACTGTGGTAATAAAGATTCCCAAGGGAAGCAGTGTCAGAACTTTGGCTTGAGGATATCTGAGAATGTAAGCTCCCATCACGCCTGCGATCGCGCCGCTAGCACCCAGGGACGGAATGGCCGATGCTGAGGAAAAAAACCACTGAGTTAGTGATGCTAAAACGCCGCAAGTAAGGTAAAATATTATAAATTTGACGTGTCCTAAACGGTCTTCTACGTTGTTGCCAAAAATCCACAGAAATAACATATTTCCGGCAATGTGGAGAAAGCCGGCGTGCAGGAATTGGGAGCTAATTAGTGTCGTCCATTCGGGAAATGGCGAAACTGGCAGAGCAACCCGACACATATTGCTTAACTGGCAAGGAATTACCGCCCAAGAGTAGAAGAATTGGGTTAATTGTCGATCGGGCAAAGAGAGTTCGTACAAAAATACTAATATGTTTGCGGCAATCAGCCCGTAGGTGACGTAGGGAGTGATAGTAATGGGATTGTCATCGCGTAAGGGAACCACAGCCTTTTTTCCTCATCAAAATATTGGCAACACAATAGCGCATTTATCGCCCTGGTGTCTCCTGTCTAAAGGAAGAGGGAACAAGTCAATAGATTTTAGATTTTAGATTTTAGATTTTAGATTTTATAATTGAAGAATTGAAGAATTGAAGAAAGTGACGCACCCTACAGAGGAGCTGTGTAAGTTATGATTCAGCAGATCCCGAAAAGCTTATAACAAACCTGCTATTTCCTACAAAAGCCGGATTGTATTGATGATTTTTTGTCCGTATAAGGGATCGGAATTCCAACGGCCTGCAAGTTCGTTGACGGTGGGGGCGAGGCCGCGCTTGACAAAGCGAAAACGCACGTTTTCTTGAACTAAAGGTTGGTTGATTCGTTCTGTGCTGCCGTAAGCTTTGAGGTGCTGAATTTGCGCTCTAATTCCTGTCCGGGCGTCGGGAAATGAGATGCCGGAATTTGTAGGGCTGATGATTCCCCTGTCGGCAAAGTTAAATTTTTCTGGTTGGGCTGCACCGCCAAAGTTGAGATAATTTGTTTCTAAACACATTTGGCAAAAAGCTAGGTCGTGGTTGACGCCTTCTGCGGCTGCTTCTTGCACGTAAATTTGAGGTAAATTGGGAAAGGCTGCCAGCGCTTTGCTGTTAGTTGTGGTGATAAATATTGCTCAGATAAACTCAGAATACCGGCACGAACAAAGTGTCTATGCCTCGCTGCCGCAATTCGGCTACTAATAAATCCCGAGTTAGCATCATTTCTTGGGCTTCGGTTGTGCCAAGTGCGATCGCCCCCGACTCGCGCAAGATTCCTTCAAACCCGCCGTGTCCGGCTGAAACAAAAATACAACCCATTTAATAAAAAGCTCCACCTTGCAGTTACTTGAGTGTCGGCTTTTTAGTCGGGGGTTTTATTTTATCGCAAAGGCGTATATTTTATTATTACATAACAAGTTTGTAGTTGCGCTCTTGGTGGGGGGGTTTTAATCCATCAGGACAACTACAAACTTATTTATCGGCTTGCTGATTACATTTTTACAGCGGGGCTAGTCGAAGGTTTAGGCGACTTAATTTCCTGGGAAGCCGCACGGGCACGGTAGAGTTTAGCAACAGCTTGCTCGCACTTAGACAAATCCGATTCTATCTCTGTCAAAATGGCAGTTGATACGGGATCTGTGAACTTGATCCGCAGGTTGTTAATATCAACAACACCAGTTTGCAAATCACCCAGGGTGCTCCGCAGCAAGAAGGTTTCATCGGTTCCTTGCATCGAGGCTTTTAATTTAGCGTATTTGTCAGCAATTTGGGCGGGAATCGAGGGTTTTTCGCCGAAATAGTTGAGGCGGTTTTCGAGAGCGAGGATGTGGTGCTGTTTATTTTGAATGATTTCTGCAAGGAGCGATCGCAAGTCGCTGTCTTGGGTTTTTTCCGCATAATTTTGAAAGGCTTCGCTAGAATAGCGTTCCCCTGCGAGGGCGGTATTCAAACCTTTAACAATGTCGCCTTGTGTTGAGCCACCCCAACCGTTGGCCAATTTCCACCATTCTGCATTTGTGTCAGTTTCTTCTGGCAAACCAACTTCTTTTCCGCCGTAACCGAGGCGAGCCAGAATTGCGGTAGTAAATATTGCTAAATCTCCCGGTTGGCGGGAAGTTATCAAGTTGCCGTCAACTACTAAAGGTTCGTTGATATAGTTAGCTCCGGCATTGATCATGTCTTTTTTAATTGACAAGAAACCTGTGGCTTTTTTGTCTTTTAACAAGTCGGCTTCAATCAAAACTTGCGGGCCGTGGCAAACAGCAGCGACGATTTTTCCTTGCTCAAATGCTTCTCGTACAAACCTTACTGTATTGGGATTAGTCCGCATTAGATCGGGAGCCATACCGCCGGGAATTATCACTGCATCGAATTCTGCAGGCACTGCTTCCGTGGTAGTTCCATCAGCTTGCATGGCAAGTTTTGCGTGTTTGCCTGCATACTTTTCGTTTGTCCGGGAACCTAGGACAACTACTTCAAATCCTGCTTGTTTTAAGGCATTGTAAGGAACTAGAAATTCTGAATCTTCAACTGCATTTTCGATGAGTATGGCAACTCGTTTGGTTTGGGCTTTGTTATCGGCTGTCATTATCACTTTCCCTTAATGTACCATTTTCTATCAACCTAATTCATTTGTTGCTGTTTTCGCGTCTTGCTAAAGTGATAAATTAGTTGGTGGGAAAATGTGCGTTAGTGAGTCTTTGGAGGTAGTCGGAAAGTGCTTTTCGGCGCACCCTACAATTAGATGTTTTGTGCAAGTTGTGCGATCGCCTCAATGCACGTAAGAGGCTCCATTAATATCGATCGTAGTCCCGGTAGCGTGCGCAGCCAAACCCGACGCTAAAAACGCGATAACATTGGCAACATCTTGAGGAGGAGCGATTTTGCCGATCGGGATATCGCGAATAATATCAGCGTCGCCGAACTTTTGAATAAACTGATTAGACATTTCTGTACTGACAAATCCCGGTGCAACTGTAAAAGCCAAAATATTATCAGCCGCAAACCCTCTAGAAATGCTGCGAGTTAAAGCCACAATAGCACCTTTAGACGCGGCGTAGTGCAGATAATTCGGGTCATCGCCGCGAAAAGCAGCGCGACTTGCTATATTAATAATTGTACCTCCACTGCGAGTTTTAAAATAAATAATTGCTTCCCGGCACAAGTCGGCAACTGCAACTAAATTAACTTGTAGAGTTTGCTGCCAAGCTGACGACCAAATATCGAACTCGTCCTCTATACCTGCTGACTGCATAATTCCAGCATTGTTAACTATAATATCAATATGACCGCGCCATTTTAAAGCATCTCGCCACAAAATCGAAGCCACGTTTTCCAGCATCAAATCTGCTGCTAATAAATAACACCGATCGCGCGCAACACTTGCTGCTACCGCTTCAGCTTCAGTTTGACTGCGACAGTAATGCAAGATCACCTCAGCCCCAGCATTAACCAAAGTCCGCACTGTCACTGCACCAATCCCCTTCGAGCCGCCAGTTACTAAAATTACCTTTCCGGTTAAATCAATCATTTTTCTATCTCTATCTCTATTTTTTCTCTTTCTCTGCGCCCTCTGCGCCCTCTGCGGTTAATAAAAAAATAAATCCCCTTCACAAACAAAATAGAATTGCTGTATCATATAGCAAATTCCATATAAATGTGACAGAAAATTGAGTCAGGCTTGTAGCAGCGGGCGATCGACTCTTGGAGGCCGACCGACTGGGCGCAGGCGATCGGCAATAGGCCCGCTGCCTGAGTGCGATCGACCCGCTTTACGTCATTAAAGCCTTATTTTTTGATGTTTATTTATTCGAGATATAGCCACTCCTTACACCACTATAGGTTCTTTGCCCTTAAACTCGATAACTAAACAAGATTCGGGAGCAGAGGTCGAATTAACTCCATAATTTGGTCAGAGTTAAAGTTATTGACAGCATCAATTAGCGCACTGGAAAGGGTTGATTTAGATGCGGGAATTTCTTCAATCAACTCGTTCATGGCTTCGGTATCAAGATAGTAAGCAGCTTGATACATTTCTTCTAACCACTCAGAGGACATCACGCCTATATCTTCTGGAGATAAAGTGTAAACACCTAGTTTTTTGGGTTCTTTTCCTGCAACTGTGTAGATGTACTGTACTCCCAAGTATTGAGCGAGTGTGTCAAAGACGAGCCTTTCCTGAAAGGGCTTGCTCATAAACTCGTCACAACCCGCCATAAGAGCTTTCTCTCGATCTTCTTCAAAAATACTGGCAGTTAAAGCAATAATCACAGTCTCTTGTCCCTTAGGGTGTTCTCTAATGCGTTTGGTAGCTGTGCAGCCATCCATAATCGGCATTCGTAGATCCATCCAAATCACGTCTGGGAACCAACTTTCCCAGATTTCGAGTGCTTCAACTCCCTGTGTTGCTTCGCGCACCTCAAAACCGACTGAGGTAAGGAGTTTGACCAATAAGCGACGATTTTCCTCTAAATCTTCCACAACAAGGATGCGGTAAGTTGGTTGTCCAGCAGCTATACCAATCACTCTTTGTTGAGGCAATTCTGAGGCAAGGCATACTGCTTGAGGTAAGTTTACCCCAAGTTCAAAGTAAAAAATGCTGCCCCGATTCAATGTGCTTTGAACCTGAATCTGACTACCCATGAGTTGGACAAATTTTTGGCTGATAGCTAGACCTAGACCAGTACCTTGATTCAAGTTATTCCCAGCTTCCGCTTGCACGAACGCCTTAAATAAGCTGTCAACTTCTGTTGGATTAATTCCCACTCCAGTATCCTCAACTTCAAAACATAGGCGACAGGACGTTTGGTCGCTCTGTTGTGATCTTACTCGTAAGGTGACGCTTCCTTTATTAGTAAACTTAATCGCATTACCCAGCAGATTGACTAAGACTTGATACAGTTTTTTCTCATCGGTATGCACAAATTGGGGAAGATTGGGGTCTCGCTCGACAATTACTTTCAATCCTTTCGATTTGGCTTTAAATTGCAACATTTGTTCAATAGAACGCAGCAATTTTTTTAGATCGAAGTCAGAAAGATAGAGTGTCATCTGTCCGCTCTCTATTTTGGATAAATCTAAAATGTCGTTAATCAATTCCAATAAATGTTCGCCGCTACGATTGACGATCGCCAGATCTTGTTGGAGTTCGGGAGTCAGAACAGGATCGTAACTCATCAATTGCGTAAATCCCAAAATAGCATTGAGAGGGGTACGGAGTTCGTGGCTCATATTTGACAGGAACATACTTTTGGCTCGGTTTGCTGTTTCTGCTGCTTCTTTAGCTTGCTCAAGTTCCAACTCGGCTTGTTTGCGATCGTTAATGTCAATTAAATATCCCAACATTTCCACTGGTCTACCTGCAGGATCTCGAATTAGTCTGAGTTGACCGAGTATCCAGCGATAAACCCCATCTGAGCGACGAAGACGGTATTCATGGAAATAAAAATCATTGACGCATGGATTGGCTAACCCATTAAGCACTCGTTTTACATCATCGGGGTGTAAATTATGCACCCAAAATTCACCATCTCCTAAAAACGCCATGCTTTCATAGCCCAATACCTCTTTGACATTTTCGCTGATGAACGTTGCTTCATAATCGCCATAAGGTTTACAGCTAAAAATAACGACGGGGCTGTAGTTCAGGAGAAAGTTGAGGCGATTTGTGGTAGCTTGCAAGGCTTGCTCAGCTTGTTTGAGATCTGTCACATCCTCCTGAACGGAAACATATACAGTTCCGTATTCAGGATGCTCAAACATGGATGTGTGAACCCTGCACCAAAAAAGTCTTCCATCTTTTTTCTTATTGCAGACTTCATATTTTGCTTCTCCGTTCTGATTGATTTGAGTGACAATATCTAGAACCCTTGCGTCTGGTGTCACCTCTGTATCGACATAATTCAAGACACCAACGGGTTGACCTGCGAGTTCGCCATCTGTGTAGCCAAACATAGCGTCAAATTTGGGATTGGTGTAGACGATCGTCAGCTCTGAGGCTTTAACTAAACACACTCCACCTCCCATGTTATGCATAATAACACTCTGAAGCTCTAGCGTCTTTTGAGCTTCTTTTCGAGCGGTAATTTCTTGGATCTGAGCAATAAAATGCAGTGGCTTTCCCTGTTCATCTTGTACTAGCGAGCCATCAAGAAGAATCCAAACCATGTGTCCTTGTTTATGGAAATACCGTTTTTCCATTTGGTAAGTGGAAATTGTTCCGGCTAATAGCTGATGTACATAACTAAGATCCAGGTCTAAATCGTCAGGATGGGTAAGGTCTTGGAAATTTAAGGCTAACAACTCTTCTGAGGAGTAGCCAACAATCTGACATAAGGCAGGATTGACTTTAACCCAGTGCCCATCAAGTGAAACGATCGCCATTCCAATCGACGCATTTTCAAACGCATTGCGAAACTGCTCTTCACTGTTTCGTAAAGCCACCTCAATTTGTTTGCGATCGTTTTCAGCCCGCTTGCGCTCCTCGATCTCATTCTCTAAGGCTTGATTTGCCGCCATAAGTTGAGCTGCACTAGGTAAAGCTAAGGCTGATGGAATTAAAAACACTAGCTCAGATGCAGTATATATAGAAATCAGAGCAGTAATAGCTTTAATTCCTCCAGAAAGCCAATAAGTAGGAAACCAAAGCGTCCAAATTTCCATGAGATGAGTTGTACCACAGGCAATTATGAAGGCGCCAAACAGAAAAAATACTTTCTGAAATGGAGTATCTTGGCGCTGTCGCACAAAGTAGATTAGCATGATTGGGATGGAGTAGTAAGCTAAAGCGATTAAACCATCGGATAAAATATGTAATCCTACTAAGTTTGTTTGCCAGAGATAGCAGTGACCGTGAGGAATGAATCCTCCCGTCTCAAAAAATTGTGTAATCATACCTAACCTGTATTATTAATGAGTGCTGAAGTGCTTAGCGATTGAGTTCTGCCATTGCCGACTTCATCGTCGAAGTCATACCGAGAAAACCACTTTTGAGCAGGGAGATGTCAAATTGCCAACCCAGCAGCACGAGACATCCGATCGCAATGAGGAGTAGACTTGCCCTGTAAGAAATGTGGTTGTTCATAAATCGGCTGCTTGGCAAAAAAGGTTCTCTGCCATGTTACGCGAAACGAAGAAGGGCAATCACGGGGGGATTATCCCTACCTAAACGAGTCAGATTTTGTAGGGACCCTGCCACCCTGCTAGTCTTAGAACCCTGCGACCGCAGGACTTCTTTCTACGTCAAGTGAGTGGATACCCTAATAATTCAAGTATACTCTTGTTCATAGGGTTATAGTCCTGTAGCAGAAAAGTATGGAAATTAGTAGGATTGTCGATAAAACTAGCGATCGGGTTAGCGATCCAGCTACCAACTACCGAGGCAATATTTTAATTGTTGACGATCTGCCTGCTAACCTGCGTCTTCTCAGCCTCACTTTGAGGACACATGGTTATAAAGTTCGCGGTGCCACAACAGGTGCAATGGCTATCCGAGCCGCGCAATCGCCATGGACGGAACTAATTTTACTAGACATTAACTTGCCCGATATTGATGGCTATGAAGTTTGTAAACAATTAAAATCTGACGAGCAAACCACAGGCATTCCGATAATTTTTTTGAGTGCTCTCAATGAAACTTTCAATAAGGTTCAGGGGCTGGCTGTTGGTGGGGTAGATTATATTGCTAAGCCGTTTCAAGTCGAAGAAGTATTAGCTCGTGTCGAAACTCACCTAACCATCCGACGGTTGCAACAAAGCCTCCAAGAGCAGAATTTACGTCTCTTGATAGAAATCGAAGAACGCCAACGTCTTGAAGAGTCCCTCTTTGCGGAAAAAGAACTAGCTCAAGTGACCCTCCAATCTATTGGTGATGCAGTTATTACTACCAATGCTCAAGGTAATGTGCGATATTTCAATCCTATCGCTGAGCAACTGACAGGCTGGAAGGCTCATGAGGCTCAGGGACTCCCCCTGTCTGCAGTCTTTGTAATTGTCCATGAAGTAACGCGAAAGCCAGTAGAGAATCCGATCGGCAAGGCTCTGTTGGAGAAGCCAATTGTGGGCTTAGCTAAGGATAGTATTCTCATTGCGCGCGATGGGACGGAGTATGCGATTGAGAACTCAGCAGCACCGATTCGAGACCGCCAAGGTCAAATTATCGGGGCAGTTATCGTCTTTCATGATGTTACCGAATCGCGCAATCTTGCTCGTCAACTCTCTTGGGAAGCCACTCACGATGCTCTGACGGGTTTAATCAACCGTCGAGGATTTGAGCAGCAACTAATTGAGGCGATCGCCTCTTGTCAAGATAGCAATCAGCAGCACGCTCTCTGTTATTTAGATTTAGATCGGTTCAAACTCGTTAACGATACCGCAGGTCATGCTGCTGGCGATGAGCTACTGCGCCAAATCACTACACTTTTACAAAAGGGAGTTCGTGCTAATGACACACTGGCTCGCTTGGGAGGTGATGAATTTGGTCTTTTGCTTACTCAATGTCCCCTCTCTCAAGCAGCTAAGATTGCCGAACAACTCAAAGACCTAGTGCATCAGTTTCGGTTTATTTGGGATAGCAAAACCTTTTTCATCGGGGTCAGTATTGGAGTTGTTGCCATTAACCACACCAGCAAAGATTTGATGGAGGTTATGGGGGCGGCTGATGCAGCTTGTTATGTCGCCAAAGGCAAAGGTCGCAACTGTGTTCATGTTTTTTATCGTCTAGATGATGAGGAACTAATTAGACAACGTGGTGAGAGGCACGTGGTTTCTTAAATCAGCAGAGCGTTGGAAACCAATCGTTTTTGTCTCTACTCCCAAAAGATTGTCTCTATTACCTCTAGCCCATCAGTAGATAATTATGAAATTTTGCTAAGAATGCTAGACGAAAAGGAAGAAATAGTGGCTCCCAATAAGTTTATTCCCGCCGCCGAGCGTTAGGGCTCGATCGCCAATATCGATTGTTGGCTAATCAAAACTTTTTTCTCGATTTATCATAAATTATTGGGACAATAATTTATTAGTAAAGGTTTGTATACGCTCAATATTTCTAGCGGTAGCATTGGTAACAATGGGTTGATGAGGTTTTTAATCGAACAATCTTCTCGCTACCAAATCCCCACACAAACTATTTGTTTTGAAATCACGGAAACCGCAGCGATCGCGAACTTTGAGCTAGCCAGATATTTCATGAGCGAACTCAAAAAGATTGGCTGTTGCTTTGCTTTAGATGATTTGGGCAGTGGGTTGAGTTCATGAGCGTATCTGATGAATTTACCAGTTGATTATCTAAAAATTGATGGTGCTTTTGTCAATAATATTAGTCATAATTTGATTTCTCAAGCGCTCGTTAAAGGCTTTAATTGTATTGCCCGTGCGATGAATGTTGAAACTATAGCTGAGTTTGTCGAAGACGAGACTATCTTAGAAAAATTGCGGGAGATGGGAGTAGATTATGCTCAGGGTTATGGGCTCGCTCATCCCCCCGTCTCTATTAATTTTAATCGCTAGTCGATCGCACTCAGGCAGCGGGCCCATTGCCTCACGCCGGATCCCAGTCGGTCGCTTTCCAAGAGTCGATCGCCCGCTGCTACAAGGCTGACTCAATTTACTTTGTCACATTTAGATAGAATGTGCTGTAATTGTACAGGATTGAGTCTTTTATTAAAAATAGGCCGGAAAATTCGCCATGAAAGCAGTTGCATTCGATCGCTACGGTTCCGCCGAGGAATTGCAGTACCGAGAATTGGAAAAGCCGATCGCCAAATCCAACGAATTGTTAGTGCGAGTTCGGGCTAGCAGCGTCAATCCCGTAGACTGGAAAATCCGGCAAGGAGACGTGCAACTATTGACAGGATTTAACTTTCCTCGAATAGTCGGTTCTGACATCTCGGGAGTTGTGGTGGAAGTCGGCCTGGAAGTCACCAACTTTCAACCCGGAGATGAAGTTTATACTTTCTTAAATCCCATAAATGGCGGTGCTTGTGCCGAGTACGCTGTCGTGCCACAATCGACTGCGGCAATTAAACCTAAAAACATCACTCATGCAGAAGCAGCAGCAGTGCCGATTGCAGGTTTAACTGCTTTGCAAGCACTCAGGGATTTGGGTGAAATTCAAGCAGGAAACAAAGTATTGATTAACGGCGCTTCCGGCGGAGTTGGCAGTTTTGCCGTGCAAGTTGCGAAAGCAATGAACGCGGAAGTAACGGGAGTTTGCAGCGCTAAAAACCGAGAATTTGTCAAGAGTTTGGGAGCAGATTTAGTTCTAGATTACGCAGAAATTGACTTTACTCAACTGCCCGAAAAATATGATATAATTTTGGATGCGGTCGCGACAAAAACATTTGCTGAATGCGAAAATGTGCTGCAGCCGGAGGGAGTTTATATCTCGACTTTGCCGAGTGTCGAAAATCTCGCGCCGATGTTAACGAGCTGGTTTGTATCGGGGAAGAAAGCTAAATTAATTGTAGCCAATGCCAACACCAGCGATTTAGGGGTTTTGCGGGAGTTAATAGAATCCGGTAAAGTTGAGCCGATTGTCGATCGCACTTACAGCTTAGCAGAAGTAGCAGCAGCCCACGCTTACAGCGAAACGGGCCGGGCTGTCGGCAAAATAGCGATCGGCATTGACAGTTAAAAAAATCATGTTTAACCAAAACGAATTAGAAACAGAACTCTCTGACTGGAAGCAGAGAATCCAATCGCCACCGGCAGAAACTAAAGCTTACATTCGGCGGGGATGGTTAAATTTAAACTAGGACAAATTGCCGAGTTTTTCGCCGAGTTCGACACCGCCGAAAAACTCGACTCGCGCATTATACCTTACCTGTGGCAGGGCGGACTTTCCTACTACTGCGCCGCCTGATTGGCTCCCGGGAGCAAAACAGTTTAAAATCGACTTAACACTCAACGGTAAAGACCTAGAGGAAACCGTTTGGCGCTACCTTTGTATTGCCAAAGAATCGGGTGCAGCCCTCGCCAAAAACCCGCTGCTTGCCGTTAAAAATGACGCCTGATTGGTGAGGCGGCAAGTTTACGAAGTTTTTGCTGGAAACTGCCAGCCCGACGATGTTTTAGCGGCAGGGAAAAAAGAAGGCAAGCGCGGCAGTTTCTACAGCGACTTATACTATTGATTGTACTGGGAAGCGGAAAATGACCGAAAGCATCCAGGATACAAGCCCCCGGATTCATTCCTTCGCAGACTCAGGACGGAGAAATAAAAAACGTGTATCCGAGAAACTTGCACCCCGAATTTATCCGTGGGGCCAATGCTTCAATCTAAAATCTAAAATCTAAAATCTAAAATCGATTGACCGCGATCGCGATCGCAAACCTGCATTCTCAAAGCAGAGTCAGAATCCCAGCCCGATGACTGTACCTGGTACGTGGCAAAAGTCCACCAAAAAATGCCAGGTTGGAGTTAAAGTAAAAGAGCGATCGCTCGCAGTTTGCATAAATAGGACGCTTGCCCAAAAAACCCAGTTAAGAGTCAAAATCTTTGTTGTGAGCGATAGAAGTTCACCCATAAACCGGGTTTTTGAATCTACCTGCGCCCAGGACTAATAAACCTAAAACCTAAATAAAATCAAAAATCCCTATGACTGCTCCCTCAAACTTGGAGACATCCGAACAAGGTTCCGACAACAACCTCGAAGCAATTAGCCCGGAAAACAGCATTGCACCAATCGCAGGCGGTGCGACGGGTTCCCGCAACCTAGAAAACGAATTTCTCGACGAACTTCCTGACGAAGTTGAAATGTCTTTATTCGACCATTTAGAAGAATTGCGGCAGCGACTTTTCTACTCGCTGATTGCAGTAGCAATCGCTGTAGTCGGTTGCTTCTTAACAGTTAAACCCATCGTGCAACTGCTAGAAGTACCGGCCGGGCCCGTCAAGTTTCTGCAACTAGCTCCCGGCGAGTATTTCTTTGTTTCTATCGAAGTAGCCGGATACAGCGGTTTGCTCATCGCCAGCCCGTTTATTTTTTACCAGATAGCGCTGTTTGTTCTCCCCGGCTTGACTCGCAAAGAACGCAGGTTGCTCGGACCTGTGTTTTTCGGTTCGAGTTTCCTATTTTTGGGCGGGTTAGTATTTGCTTACATTGCTCTGATTCCGGCGGCGCTTAACTTCTTTGTTACCTATGGAGCGGATGTTGTAGAGCAGTTGTGGTCGATCGACAAATACTTTAAATTTGTGCTGCTGTTAATGTTCAGCACCGGCTTAGCTTTTCAAATCCCGATTGTCCAAGTATTGCTCGGCGTTTTGGGCATAGTTTCTTCCAACCAAATGCTCTCCGGCTGGCGGTATGTAGTCTTGGGAGCGGCAGTTTTGGGAGCGGTTTTAACGCCTTCTACTGACCCTTTAACGCAAAGTCTTTTAGGAGGTGCGGTGCTCGCCTTGTATTTTGGCGGGGTTGGTTTGGTGAAGCTTTTAGGACGTTGATTAAACTAAAGAATATTGAGTTCCCGACTTTTTTAATAAATCGGGGATGTCAAGTTGATATCTGATACTAAATCCTGGTTACTCACCCGTGTTTGATCTTGGTTGCTTGCTCCGCTTCCAATACCAGTAGAAATATTTCAAAACCTTGAAGTTTTTATACTTTCAGGGTTATCAGATTTCCCTATTTATCTGCTTGTAATTATATAGTGTCCGAGTAAGCTGTGACGCTCGTAGGTGAGGAGATAAAAATGTAGTAATTCTGGATTATCTCGATCTCGATGCATCACTACGCCATCAATTGCAGTTTCATGATGATTGATCCATTTATTTTGAGAGTCAAGTAAAACACTAAAATAAGGACTTTGAAAAGGAGGAGCTTGTTTTAAATCTTCATAACTTTGAAAAAAAGGCGGTATGCCAATTCCCATAGGCATATACAAGCCTTTGGAATAGTCACTTACAGCAAGCTGAGGAATTTTATCTAAATTTAATCCACTCACAATATACCTATTTTTTTCACCTGTTCTTTTGTCTTTGAATATTAGTTCGAGTTCCTGCAAAATTTGATTAGAGCCAGGAGATTTCACATCTCTCAAAATAGCTTTTTCAAAATTTGCTATTCTCCAAAACTCATTGCTCCAAGGTTTATTCACATCATATCGACCTGGAGGAACAAAAGATGCAAATTTAGCTTGTGAATTTTGTAATTCTTCCCAGGTTAAAATATTATCACCGAAAACTAATTTGAATTTCCTGTTTTGCTCTCCAGATGTGATAAATCTCTCATCTGCCAGAAACTGGACCGGAACTTCTTTTTCTGAGCTAAATTGTCTTAATGCTGGCAAATCTATAGGAGTCCCCGCCGGGTTTTGCCAGTGTTCTAGTTTATACCAATTTTCCCAGTAAGAAACTTTATTGTTATTCTCAAATATGTTTTTGTAATGTCCCCTTGGGAAAGTAAACCAACCTTGGTAATAAAGTTTTTTAAATTCTCCTTCCTTAACAAATAGCAATACCTCCCACAAGCCAGCATTTAAGCAATTATTTGCCAATTCAACAGAAACTAAATTATTTTTTTCAAATCCGTCACCCCCTGACACTTCAATATTGCTTGATTCTGGCTTAAAACTTACTTGTTGCCTATTCCATTCTCGATCGACCAAAGCTATAGTTTCTAAATTTTTATTTTTCTTTACCCAATCTGGATTCTTTGGAACAAATAAACTCACATCTATGTTTTTAAAAGATATTTTAGCTGTGTGCGGATTAGTAGGGTCTAGTACAAAATCAAAATGAGTTTCATCTTTTTTAACAAGAGTTAGTCTCCGATCAGCATATTGTCTGTAATGACTACTGATGTCGGCTGGATTTTCAGGGTATTCATTCTTTGAAAATTCCTTTAATGGAATAGTCATGTTATCGGCTATGTTATATTTTGATAAAAATAAGATACAGCCAATAGTTAATATGGATAATATGCAAATTTTTCCAAGTACAGTAATCCATTTTGGTATTTTTTTCTGAGGATTAGGATTTAGTTGATTCTTCTCTGTAATATTCATGTTCTGGCTACCTTCTACTCCAATAAAACAAAAATATCTTAATTATTAATTATCGGCGACCAAAAATGTATTATATAGAGACGCGATCGCCCGCGCCTCTATAATTACTGAAAATTATAATTCAACACCAAAGTTTTGTCAAAACTTTGATTACATTCGGAACTGTTCCACTTCAGGCGTGTAGCCGATCGGCAAAACGTAATCCAGATTCTCGTGGGGACGAGCAATTATGTGATACGATAGCAACTTTCCGCCATCGACCTTTTTAACTGATTCAATTCCAGCAGCAACGGCTGCTTGCACTTCAGAAACATCTCCTCGCACTATAATTGTCCAGTAGGCGCGGGTTATTTTCTCATAGCGAACTAAAGTAACACGGGCTGCTTTCACCATTGAGTCCGCAACTTCTACTGCAGCGGGAAATCCTAAGACTTCAACCATTCCCAGTGCAACACCCATTACAACATTCTCCTAAATTTCACAAGATATCTGACACTCATTGTATGTGAAATTGTTGACAGAAATTGGTTCCGATGATTTTGGTAAGAATGAAGGACGATCGCCCAAAATTTAAAAAGCCCCTAAAAAGCCCCAGAAACTGTTGCGGCATTTAAATCCCACAGTTGGCGGGGCGCAGGAAAGCCCGCCACACAAGACTTTGAATCAAAACACCTGTGCAAATTAGATGCGCCACAGCTTAGTTTCTCACCAGCGGCAAGTCGTATGACAAGCTCGCCGATCGATTTTCGGGACTTTGGGCTCAACTAATCCAGCCGCGGCGCGACACAAAACTTGAGGGAACTCCCCCAGATCCCGGCTGTGGAGTCAATCTAAAATCTAAAATCTAAAATCTAAAATCGACTGAGTGATTCAAAACTCGTCTAGCAACCACTCCGAGGCTCTTTCGCCCAAATCTAGGGGAACGCTGACAGCTTTGCCCAAGCGCGGGCGCTCGCGAGTATTTACAATGTATTCTCTCACCTGTGCCGTGCTGCCCCAGCCGTTGAGGTAATTGGCCACCGCATCCAAATGCTCGAAATAATCAGCCTCCGTCATCGGAAAAGATGCCTGTTCTAGATATTTCCACATAACTTGCACAAAAATCTTGCCCCGCGTCCGCCGCAATCTGATATCGTAAGACTTTCCCCATTTTTCTAGCAGTAGCTGGTGTAAATCCTTGCCCGTCATGGTTGCTCCTGAGTTAATCCATTAAACAATAAAAGACAAAGTTCAAAAAATGTAATAATACTCTAATAAAGGCTGGAAGGCGCATTCTTAAAAGGAATTTTCGCGGCCTAAAATTTGTGCGAGCAGATTAACGGCAATTATCCTCCTTCCTCTGCACGTACAAGTTCGCTAACAGCTAACAAACAAACGTAACTTAAAACCGTAAAGGCAGGTCATGGCTCAATCTTCTGCTGGAAATCCCGATGTCCCCGATATGGGGCGTCGCCAATTTATGAATTTGTTGACGTTCGGTACAGTCACAGGTGTTGCACTCGGCGCACTCTATCCCGTTGTCCAATATTTTGTTCCTCCGTCGAGTGGGGCAGTTGGCGGCGGAGTGACTGCTAAAGATGCTTTGGGTAACGACATCATCGTTAGCGAATATTTGGCTTCGCACCCTGCAGGCGATCGCAGCTTAGCCCAAGGTCTCAAAGGCGACCCCACTTATCTTGTGGTGAAAGAAGACCAATCTATCGCCGACTACGGCATCAATGCAGTCTGCACTCACTTGGGTTGCGTCGTGCCTTGGAATGTTAGCGAAAACAAGTTTATCTGTCCTTGCCACGGTTCTCAATACAACAATGAGGGCAAAGTGGTGCGCGGCCCCGCGCCTTTGTCTCTGGCCCTGGCCCACGCCACTGTCGCAGATGACAAGATCGCTTTTACAACTTGGACAGAAACTGATTTCCGCACCGGCGAAGCACCTTGGTGGTCTTAAACTATTTTGGATTTTAGATTTGAGATTTTAGATTGGGGGTGAATGGTGAAAACCACAGATAAGTGCATCCCTAAAGCAGTCTAATAATCCAAAATCCAAAATCCAAAATCCAAAATCCAAAATCCAAAATCCAAAATTGTCTGACCTTTGAGATTGAATACTCTAATGCCACAAACTAACTTATCTGCGATATTTCGCCGCAGTGCCAGGACGATCGCGAAAACTGCCTTAATTGCGATCGCAGCTGCAGGATTTTTCCTCACCAGCGACATCGCATTTCCCCAAGCAGCATTTGCTTACCCTTTCTGGGCTCAGCAAACAGCACCCGCTACTCCCCGCGAAGCAACAGGTCGCATTGTTTGCGCTAACTGTCACCTCGGTGCAAAACCGACTGAAGTTGAAGTACCGCAATCTGTTTTGCCTGACACAGTTTTTGAAGCTATTGTCAAAATTCCCTACGATACTAGCGTGCAACAAGTTGTCGGCGACGGCAGCAAAGGCGGCTTGAATGTCGGCGCAGTTGTGATGTTGCCCGAAGGTTTCAAGATTGCTCCCGAGGACAGAATTCCCGAAGAAATGAAGGAAAAAGTCGGCGGCCTTTACTTCCAACCTTACAGCGAAACCCAAGAAAATATTGTTTTAGTGGGCCCACTGCCGGGAGAACAGTACAAAGAATTGGTATTCCCAGTTTTGTCGCCGAATCCGGAAACAGACAAGTCGGTTCACTACGGCAAATACCAAATTTATGTCGGAGGCAACCGCGGCCGCGGTCAGGTTTATCCTACTGGCGAAAAGAGCAATAACAGTGTTTATAATGCTTCGGTAGCTGGCACCATTTCTAAGATTGCTCAACCTGAAGATGGCGGTTATCAAGTGACAATTCAACCTGCCGAAGGTGCAGCCGTTGTTGATACGATTCCCGCAGGCCCAGAACTGATTGTTACCGAAGGACAAACAGTTGCAGCAGGCGAACTTTTGACGAACAATCCTAATGTGGGCGGCTTCGGTCAAAAAGACGTGGAGATTGTGCTGCAAAGTGCCGATCGCGTTAAAGGATTGATGGCTTTCGTGGCTTTGACCATGCTGGCTCAAATTATGCTGGTTCTCAAGAAGAAACAGGTCGAAAAAGTTCAAGCTGCTGAAATGAATTTCTAAGGGCGGCTGTAATTAGTTGGGTAAGGTACTCTGTGCGCACCCAACTATTAGGTAAGTAGGGCGGGTATTCCCCGCCTTATTGTTTGATAAATAACCAGTAAAATAATGTCAATTGATGAGAAAATAGTTGAAGTAGGCCCGCTGCAATGGTTTTATCGGGAAACAAATCCGGTTAACAAAACTGATAAGCCGCCCGTACTGCTGCTGCACGGTTTGCCCTCCCAGAGTTTTACCTGGACTGCTATGATGCCGGATTTGGCGGCACAGGGATTTAGATCGATCGCGCCAGATTGGGTGGGTTACGGGCGATCGACAAAACCAGACAAACGCGACTTTTCCTATACTCCCGATGCTTTTGTTGACGCCCTCACAGGCTTTATTCAAGCTATAGAATTAGACCGATTTTACCTCGTTGTCCAAGGATTTTTAGCTTCAGCAGGCATTCAATACGCTTTGCGAAATCCCGATAAAATTGAGCGTTTAGCTGTCATCAATACACCAGTTTCAGCAGATATCAAATTGCCTTGGAAAATGCAGCAGTTGGGGCTGCCTTTTATTGGCGACATGATGACGCAAGACCCGCTTTTGGTTGACAGAACTCTCGAAGGCGGCAGCCGCCAGACGATATCAGACAAAGATTTAGATGTTTACCGCCGCCCGTTTTTGAAGAGTTCGGATGCGGGTCGATCGCTCATGAATACAGTCCGCAATATTCAATTGCCGCAGTCAATGGCCGAAATTGAATCCGGCTGGAAAGCATGGACTCGACCAACTTTATTTGTGTGGGGTTTGACAGACCCTTGGCTGAGTGTTGAACCAGCTCAAAAGCTAGTCGGTTCCCTGCAAAATGCAGAGTTAGTCACACTGGAACAAGCGGGGCATTATCCTCAAGAACATTGGTCAGAAAAAGTTGGCGATGCTCTGATAACTTTTCTGCGCCGCCAGGAGGTAAAATAATATTTTGTACATAACTCTCGGTGCTAGGTCAGTGAACCAGCTCCTTGCCGAGCTGCATTCCCAGGCTCTTCCTGAAAACGAGAAATCTAAAATCTAAAATCTTAAATCAATATGACTCGTCCCCGTTCAATTTTTGCCTTGATGATGGCGTTTTTGATGGCATTTCTGGTTAGTTGCAGTAGTGTCGAAGCAAAAGTTCCAACCACTTACACAGCAGCCCAGGTCCAGCAAATTCAGCGTTATGTTCCTACCCTGACAGAGTTCCGATCGCGCATGGACAAACTGGGAACCCTAATTCAAAAACGCAATTGGGTTGATACCAGAACTTACATTCACGGGCCTCTAGGCGACTTGCGCAACACCATGAAAACCGTCTCTGCGAGTTTGTTGCCTAGTTCTCAACAACAAGCTGTTGATTTAACTAAGAGTTTGTTTACCGAGTTGGTTAACATCGATCTTGCTGCTAAAGAGCTTGACTATGCAAAAGTCACGGCCAGCTATCAAAAAGCTGTCAATGATTTCGATACCTTCTTGCAGCTAATTCCTAAAGCTTAATTAGCCTTAACTCACATCTTGTATCATTGTCAAGAACAGGCAAGATGCCTGTTCCACAAAGAAAGAATCAGTTTTCTTGTGGGGCGGGCATCTTGGCCGCCCGAAAAAGGCTTATATGGGCAGAACCTAGGAAGCAGTTAATTTAAAATCTAAAATCTAAAATCTAAAATCTAAAAGCTAAAATTGAATGGTTCGTGTTGCAATTATTGGTTGCGGTATTGTTGGGGCTTCGATCGCCTTTGAACTAAGTCAATTTCCCGAACTGAAAGTTACTGTGTTCGACAAACAGCCGCCGGCCCAAGGTTCTACTGGCGCTGCACTCGGTGTTTTGATGGGAGTTATCAGCCACAAAACTAAGGGCAGAAATTGGCAGTTGAGGGAAACCAGCCTTCAGCGCTACGAAACTTTGATTCCAGAATTGGAAGCAGTTACGGGGCGAAAAATTCCTTTTAACAAACAAGGAATTTTAATGCTTTGTTCGGAGGAAGAGGATTTAAGTAAGTGGGAAAAATTGATAG
Organism: Microcoleus vaginatus BM001213989; assembly: GCA_036700245.1. Classification (GTDB taxonomy): domain Bacteria; phylum Cyanobacteriota; class Cyanobacteriia; order Cyanobacteriales; family Microcoleaceae; genus Microcoleus. Next base: position 7,856 of record JAUBOM010000094.1, on the reverse strand, counting down.
CCACTCGCCACTCTCAAGGTTGGCAATTGGAACTTTGGGATCGGGAACGAGTGCGCGATCGCTGCCCTCATCTCTATTTAAACGATCGGATTATAGCTGCGATTTATTCGCCTCAAGACCGGCAAGTCGATCCGACGGCGCTAACTTTGGCTTTGGTTGATGCTGCTAAACTCAAAGGAGTTAATTTTGAGTTTGGAGTGGAAGTTCAAGGAATTACTGAGTTGGATTCTCAGGTGTCTCAGATTCAACTCCCATCTTCCATTGCTGTCAATAAGTCTTGTGGAACAGGCAGGATGCCTGTTGCTGAAAATTTCGATCGACTAATAGTGTGCGCTGGTTTGGGTTCTGCTGCTGTGACTGCATCGTTAAATCAGTTGGTTGACATTCGCCCGGTGTTGGGACAAGCGCTGCATTTGCTGACGCCCAATCCTGTAGGAAACCCAGATTTTAGCCCGGTAATTACTTGCGATGACGTTCATATTGTGCCTGTGGGAAATCAGGAATTTTGGGTGGGGGCGACGCTGGAGTTTTCAGAAAATGGCGGGGAAATTGAGGCGAATGCTGATATGTTGGAGCAAGTGATGGCGAGGGCGATCGCCCTTTGTCCGGCCTTAGCATTCGCCTCAATCATCAGGAAATGGTCGGGATTGCGCCCGCGACCGGAAGGGCGGCCGGCCCCAATTATCGGGACGCTTCCCGGTAACGACCGCGTTTTCATCGCCAGCGGCCACTATCGCAACGGTGTTCTGCTGGCCCCTGCAACAGCGCGATCGATTCGAGAAATGATTTTGCAATAATTAACAAATGTTAATACAATCAAGATAGCCATTCATATCTTACATCTAAATATGTCCGACAAACCTTTAGGTAAACCGCGCTCTTTGTGGCGAGTCCTTTTGCTGTCTGGAGTCAGCTTGCTGCTATATTACGGATGGTACAAATGGATTATTCAAGAAGAATTGCGTCGCTATAACGGCAGCGGTTGGTCGGGAACTCTTTGCTTGCTTCCTTTTGGTTTAGGAGTAGCCGTCCCCCAAGCTTTGCGGATATTCGATCCTGACGTTCCCGGATGGTTTGGTTGGTTTTCCTTGCTGGGTATTGCTTGGATTTACATCGTGCAGTTCAAGCTTTACAAGACAGTGAACGAATTGTACCGCCAAGAAGGAATCAAAGAACCGCTAACCGTTTGGTGGCTTTTTATACCAGGTTTAAATTTAGTTGTCGGCTTGCGACAAATTCACTTTTTGAGCCAGTTTTGGGCGAGAAAACAGGGAATTGAAGTTAAGGATAACTTAGCCGAAAGTATTCCTTTTCTGTCAGCTAACGCTTAAGGGGAAACTTTTTACACCGATATCATAAGTTTGTAGGGTGCGTCAGTAATCATAGCTCGATTTTCAAATAATTTAGCTGACAGACGCACCCTACAACTTTATACTAAGACCAAAAAGTGGTTTGACGCGCGAATTATGGCGGTAAGGTGCGCACTGCGCACTCTACATAATTAGGTTTTGCATCCAGGACGGAATCACCAGAACCTATTGTGCAAATCCGCAAAAATGAGTTTGAGTTCCGGTTCGTTAACCCGCTTAATTGCTTTAGGAATACTTACCCACTGCCGCTTTCTCTTGCTAGCTTCCGGCCAAATTTCCAGAACTGCTTGCACTTCCAGTAGAAATACTCCTACCAGCCAAGTACAGCCGGACTTTTGATACTCGTAAGTTCCTAGCAAATCCGGGAACACTTTACCCAAGACACCTGCTTCTTCCCAAGCTTCCTTGGCGGCGGAATCTTGGGGAGTCATGTCAGGTTCAATTAATCCTTTAGGAATAACCCAGCGCTTGCTAGCCGAAGAAGTAATCAGCATTACTTCAATTTGTCCATCTTGAATACGATAGGGAATTACCCCCGATTGCTCTATCAATACAGCGGTTTTTATACTCATGATGTATGCAATATTTATGGGTGAAAAAGAGGCTATAGCCTTTCTGAGTAACATGAGGTACTATCGGGCAGAGGGCAGAGGGCATAGGGCATAGGGCATACCTCACTTTCTTGAGAACCGCTATACTACTTCATCAAAGGTTTACAAATTTAAAAAGAATTGCATTCTGATTCGCGATAATTCCCCAGTTGAGAAAACAAAGTGGAGAATAGAGATATTTTGGTTTTTCCCATCTCTGGAAAATAGGAAATTCCCCTGCACTCCCACTGAACAATAATATTATTATAATAACCAGGCGCCATCCTCTACCGACAAGCAGATAAAAGCCGATCGACAATATCGACCTTTACCTGCGCCAATCTGCGGTTTTACGCCTAATCTTTCTTCGACTTAGCCTCCAAATTTTCCATCCGACTCTTCAAATCTTGATTCTCCTTTTTCACCTGGTCTAATTCCTCCCGCAACTGCTTGACCGCTGCATCAGAACCAGCATTTTTCTGCACTCTTTGCACAGCTTCATCAGCCATGCGGCGGACGCGGCCATCGGGAGTTTGGTCAGCTAAAGAACGCAAAATGCGAATTGCTTTGCGAGTTTCCATTTGTCCTAATGCCGCTACGACACATACTTGAGTCAAGAAAAACGTCTCTTTAGACAATTCTGCCAATCGCTGCAAAATCCGTTCTAAATTGATATTAGTTTGACCTGTCGAAATGGTGCCCAAAGAGCGAATTGCAGACAAGCGCAAAGCTTGCGGAGTACCCGCAGCGGTGTATTTCAAAATTAAATTCAGCGCATCTTCAGAAGTTTTCATTTGCGCCAAACCCGCGATCGCACCCCCTCGCACAATCTCATTCCAGCCCTGACGTTCTTTCAGTACGGATTTTAACTCTTTTACTACCTGTTCCTCCGTCGGTTTTTCGTCGGGGTTAGCCGCTACAGTTCCGCCCATAGCACTGGCTGCGGCTGCTTCTACGTAATAGCTGTCGTCGCCTTTTTCTAAGATCGATCTCAGCGCTTTAAAAGTTTCGTGAGTTTTGATTTTACCCAGCGCCCCCACCACAGCACGGCGAACGCGAGCATCTTTATCTCTCAAACCACTTACTAAAGCTTCAAAAGCTTGGTCAAGTTTAATTTCAGCTAACTGACCCGCGACTTCGGCGCGCACAGCCCAGAACGGCTCTTTATTGAGAACTTCTGACAGCGTTTTCACCGCTTCCAGTCCTCCCTTTTTCGCCAAAGCGTGGGCCGCGTAAATCCGGGAAACCGGGTCTGGATCGAATTGCAACTGAGCTTTTAGTTCCGCAACTCCATACTCTAAAGCTACAGTTTTTAAGTATTTATTGCCGACATCAAAACTGATAAATGCAGGCTTCTCTTCGAGAGGAAAATAGAAGCTTTGCTCGCGTTCGTAGACTCGCACTGTGAAAGTTTTTATGTTCGGAGTTGAACCTGCAGAACTTTCATCGTCTGCCTCTTTTTCCGGCTTGTAACCGAAGCCGATCGGGATTTTCAGATCGAATACATCTTTGCTGTTGCCGCTGTCATTTTTGCTGTCTTTTACCTGAGTTTGCGTTACAGTCACTTTTGCTAATTTGCTGTCGCCATCCCAGGAATAAGCAACCTTATAATCTGGATGACCGCCGCGATAAACGTACTGGTCAAACAAAAACATGAGATTGCGACCAGTAGCCTTTTCTATAGCCCTGAGCAAATCGATCGTTTCTACAGTTTTGTGAGCGTTATCCCGCACAAAAGTGTGAATTGCTTTGTAAAATAATTCGTCGCCCAACTCGGCGCGAATCATGTGATAAACGCAAGCGCCTTTTTCGTACAAGTGGCGATCGTACAATTCGATGGCTTCGCGGTAAACGTGAGTAACCATCGGGCGGCGGTAGCGGGAACTATCTTCAGCTAAATAACTGCGGGCTTCACTTAACATATAGTAAGCCGCGTCTTCTTTGCCATATTCTTTATCAGTCCACAGCACCTCGGAATAAGAAGCCATGCCTTCTTTTAGCCAAGCGTGAGACCAATGTTTAATTACTACTAAATCGCCGAACCATTGGTGAGCCAATTCGTGGGCGACTAAGCTTTCAGTACCTCGATTGTCGAGGGCGGCGCGTTCGTCTAGCAAGCACCTATCTGTTAGCAAAGTTGTCGAAGTATTTTCCATACCGCCGAAGATGAAATCATCGACGCAGACTTGAGCGTATTTGGGAAAAGGGTAAGGATAGCCAAATGCTTCAGAGAAGAATTCAATCATTTGAGGCGTTTTGCCCATGCTGCGCCTGGCATCTGCTTCGCGGCGTCTTTCAACGTAATAATTAACTGGTTTGCCGCGCCATTCGTCTTTGATTTCGGCGAAATATCCGACTGCTAAGGTCATTAAATACGTCGGGTGTACCTGGGTTTGCGACCAGTGATAAATCTTATCGTCGCCTTCGTTTTTTGTGCTAATTAATTCGCCGTTGGAGATGGCAAAAAATTGTCGGGGAACTTGCACTCGAATTTCGGAAGTTGCCAACTGTCCGGGATAGTCGAAACAGGGAAACCAGAAACGGGAATCTTCGTCTTCGCCTTGAGTCCAAACTTGTGTTGGTTTGTCTGGATAGTTTTTGTCCGGGCCGACGAAATAGAGACCGCGCTGTGGTTTTTCGACCGAGTAGTCGATCGCAATAGTAATTGGTTGGTGAGCTTCTGTTGGTTCGTGCAGTTGAATTTGCAGCACTTCGCCGTCGCTGTCGAAATTTTGCTCGGTTTCGCCAACTTTTACCGATTCAATGTTGAGGTTTACCGCATCTAAGGTTAATTTGTCAATGCCGCTGCGGACTGGATTGATGCGGATGCTGCAAGTGCCGCGAAAGCTTTGTTTGGGAATATTCAGAACTAAGTCGAGGAAAATATGCTCTACTTGACCGGGGCGATCGGGGTTGTAATGCGGCCGAGCACCAGGCATCTCGAAGGATTTGTGAGCGTTTTCAGAATCAAAGTAAGTATTTGACATTGTGATGGCAAAGTTGTGAGTCGAGCGGCGATGGCTGGCAGCGCAGATCCGGCTGAACTGCCAGCTTATTATAGAGTAGCGCGTCCTAGCTGTTGTTGTCGCTAACTTGTTAAAAACCGGGTCGATCCTTGCGGGGATGGAAAATATGATTTTTTCGCTACAATATTAGCAAGGCTAATGTCTGCAATCATCAGCCTGCAACTGAAATTGTGAGGGAAATCTGCATGACAGCTACACTATCAGTTCCCAGTTCGATCGAGTCTTGGCTGGGCGACGAAGCCGAAGACTTGCTCACCCATCAAGCAAAAGTTTCTAAAGATTTTTTGCACCTGCCTGGCCCGGATTGGGTCGATCGCATTTTTGCTCAAACCGATCGATCTCCTCAAGTTTTGCGATCGCTTCAGCAACTCTATTCTAGCGGACGCTTGGCGAATACCGGCTATTTATCCATCCTGCCAGTAGACCAAGGAATCGAACACTCAGCGGCCGCTTCTTTTGCACCGAATCCCATCTATTTTGACAGCGAAAACATCATCAAACTAGCAATCTCTGCTGGCTGCAACGCTGTCGCGACAACCCTGGGAGTTTTGGGAAGCGTATCTCGCAAGTACGCGCACAAAATCCCTTTTATTGTCAAGCTCAATCACAACGAATTGCTGACTTATCCCAATCAATTCGACCAAATAATGTTTGCGACCGTCGAGCAAGCTTGGAATTTGGGAGCAACAGCAGTTGGAGCAACAATTTATTTTGGTTCCCCGGAATCGACGAGGCAAATCCAAGAAGTCAGTCAAGCTTTTGCACAGGCTCACGAATACGGAATGGCGACAATTCTGTGGTGCTACCTCCGCAACGATATCTTTAAACAAGACAAAGATTATCACATTGCGGCCGATTTGACAGGTCAAGCAAACCACTTGGGAGTGACAATTCAAGCTGACATTATTAAGCAGAAGTTGCCCGAGTGCAATAACGGTTACGAAGCTGTTGGTAAAGCTAGCGGTCACAGTTACGGCAAAACCGACAAGCGCGTTTATTCGGATTTAACAACGGATCACCCGATCGATCTAACTCGCTATCAAGCGCTCAACTGTTATGCGGGAAGGATGGGTTTAATTAACTCCGGCGGTGCTTCCGGGAAAAGCGATTTTGCAGAAGCAATTCGCACGGCGGTAATCAACAAGCGCGCTGGGGGATGTGGTTTAATTTCCGGCCGCAAAACTTTTCAGCGTCCCTTTGAAGAAGGGGTAAAATTGTTCCACGCCATCCAAGACGTTTATTTGTCGCCAGAAATCTCGATCGCCTAAAAATTCACAGTGCAGAGATTTGCCTCAAGATCACAATCTAAACCTAGGGTGCGCTGCACAAATCCACCTAAACGTAGGGTGCGCTAGGCGCACCTTACCTGATTAAAATTCCTTAATATAAGTTGCAACTTAGCTGTAATATTAATACTAGCTGAAAATATATAGAGACACAGTATAGAATTTAAAAATGCCCCACAGCCTTGTTTTAAACCTGCTGCCCGTTGCACCAATTCCATCTCAGTTTTTAACCGGGCGGCATCTCCACGCTTTATTTTTGAACCTTGTGAGTGCTGTAGACAGCGATTTGAGCGCGTACCTGCACGACCAATCTCAGGAAAAAGCTTTCACTTTAAGCCCTTTCCAAGTAAGCAGAAAAGAAGCTTACAGAAGCAGCACGCCACAGCCACAAAAGAGAGTTTTGCCTCCTGCTTCCCGCACAATTTCGCAGGCCCTACAGTGGCATTACAAGCAAGCTATTCAGGAAAATACGCCGATTTGGTGGCGAATTTCTCTGTTGGATGACGGTTTGTTCGATCGCCTAACTCAACTTTGGCAGCAACTCAATTTCGCTCGCCCTTGGCATCTGGGCCCGACAAATATATACATTACTAATATTTTGAGCGAACCGCAATCAAACCAGCCGTGGGTCAACTTTTGTACTTACGCCGAATTGTTCGATAGAGCTTCGGAAACTGAGCGCCAAATTGCTTTGAGTTTTTGCACTCCTACTAATTTTCGGCAAGGTTTATACGATAGTGCTATGCCCACTCGTGAGAGTATTTTTGGCAGTTTAGCGAATCGCTGGAACAAGTACAGCAGGATTGCGATCGAACCTACTTTCACAGAAGCTATTTTCCCCAGTTTCTTCGATATCCGAACAGAAGTTAGTACGGATTCTCGAAGTAAATTTATTGGCTGCGTCGGCCATATTAGTTACCGAATTATGGGAGATCTAGCTCCTGCTACTATCAAGCAAGTTAACACTTTAGCAGATTTTGCGCTTTACAGCGGAGTCGGGCGAAAGACGCCGATGGGAATGGGAATGACCCGTCGGTTGCAGGATTTTTAATCATTCACTTTTAGGCTGAATTTCACTGACAATTTCATAAACATCAGTGTCGGGAATTTTCGCAAACAAAGGCGTCATCTGCTTTAATATTTCCTGATAAGCTTCGCTTTGATTGGCGGTCATCTTTTCTACGCTTTCCCAAAAAATGATGGCAATACCTTTGTCTGTATTGGGCAATTGCAGCAGGTATGCTCCCTTAAAACCTGTAGCATAAGTTGCAACGGCTTTTTCAAAAAGTTCTTCTGCTTCTTTAAATTTTCCGGGTTTAAATTCGCCAATGGCAACGTAGGCAAACTGATGTCTGAGAAAGTCTAGAAATTCTGACATATCTTTTTCCTCACTTAATAGCGATACACTGAATTATATTTTAGTCGATCGCGGTAATCCCGCAAAAAGTTAAGTTTTCTAAACCTCTATGGTTCTTTACTAAGCACGAGTGATATCAATTCCGGCTGCGCCGGAAGGATATAGAGGACACGGTAGTGCCGTTTCCCTACCCGGATTAATTGTAGGGAAACGGCACTGCCGTGTCC
>JAUBOM010000326.1:0-2245 GCA_036700245.1 Microcoleus vaginatus BM001213989 | reverse complement strand
ACGAGTGAGTGTCAGTAACATGATACCTCATCTTTCTGATAAAGGCTATATATCGAGCCAGAAAACAAGCGTATTTTTGGATAAAACCGGAATTCTACTGGGTGCGACCAGAACTCATGACCGTTCACAGCCGATGACAATAGTCTCCGAACTAAAACCATTTTATGGAGGCGCAATCATTCACAGCAATTGGCGAAATAGTATTAACAAACTATGGCATTAATAACAAAAATAATTCAATAAATAAAGCTGCATTTTTCATATCTATTGAGAATATCTTATGTTGTCAACTATGGATAAGAGCGGTAGTAGTGAGGGAGAATTTACGCGCCCATAAACTAGCATTAATTCTGCTAAGGATTGAAGTTGTAGGTGCGAGTGTTATTTATTTATCCCATACTATCCCCTATTTTAATCCAATTGAACAATGGTTGTCACAACTCAAATCTTTTTTGCTCTGGTTCGCTCCCCCTACCACGTCCACGATTGATACAATCATTGCAGTTGCCCTAAATAAACATGAAGCTTCAACATTTAAAAAATTGGGAAAGCTAATGGCTGATAATGTACCTCATAACAGCAGTTCCTACTGTTATTGCTATCAAACGCCAAGTGCGAAGGCAAAATCCACTTGACAACGCTGGTATGCAGAGTTGATTGGTTTTACTCTTCTTTTTGGGATATTAGGAACGATCGACGAATGGAAGACGGTTTAAACTTGTGCTGTTTTTAAATTCTTAGCCTTGGCAGATCTGTTATTAATTATACAAAATGAGCGGTTACTGGCAATGCTAGCCGAGGACTGATCGCCCCCCATGAATTCAGAAAACAGATTCACCGCCACACAGCGCAAAAAATCTGGATTCGCAAGCTGCGAGTCTTCGTTGGCGCAGACATTACAAAGCTGTCTTAATTAACACAAATAAGGTCTTTGCCAGAAAAGAAAAAAAATATATCATTGAGAAACAAGAATAAAAACTTGCTCGCTTATGGTAGCCCAGGTAACACACGTATGCCTGAAGTTATAGTCCACAGCGAGACATAGGGCAGATCTAAATCAATAGGGTGAGGTGATTGTGTCTGAATTTTAAGAGGGGCGATCGAAGAGGAATGTTAACAGGGGCGATCGCTTCCCAATGGGGGATGGTAAAACCTAGGAAGGCAAGGATCTGGAGAGAATGCTGAACTTTTTGAGTTCAGGAAAGTAGCGTTACCACTAAACTCTGCCTTATTGTCGGAAGCGAGCCAAATTTGTAACAGTTCTTAACTATGAAGAATTCTGCCAAAACTGGTAGCATAGTGACACTTTTGTTAGCAAAAACAGATAAAGTAAATAAAGTTGGCTAGCTCTAGACGCCTCGATCCCCAGTCAGGGGAGGTTGAATCAATTTGATTCATACCAACAGGTTTTAGAGTTACAATCGGAACCAAAGCATCGCTATTTAACTGAGTTCTTTACTTACTTTTACTTTCAGCTATGAACGTGGATTTTATCAAAGCCCAAGTCAGGTTGCTACAGGGTGCAAGTTCATCGGAGCGAGAAACCCTTATTAAAAACATCGGCGTCTGTGCTGGCGTGATCAGACCGGGAGAGTACGTGACTCCGCAGCGGAAGCACGCCATAACTCTCTGGCTGCAAACAAATGCGGTTCGGCTCCGGCTTCCCCAACTTCCTCTGGATTTATCGGGCCAAAAGCCTTAACAAGGAAGTAATCAAGGGTAGCGACAGAATCAAAAAAATTAGTCAATCTTGCCTAAAAGTGCTTTTTTATTGAGCTGTACAGGATCAATGAAACACCATTAAGATTGAAAAAATGTTTGTAGGGAGAGTTGAGCTCGAAAAGACGCCTGCGGACAAGAAGCGGCCGGCCGCTTTGCCAGAAGCAGGAAGTGAACGTCAAAGCTGCTCGAAAAGTAGATTTGAGTAAGTTTCACTGAACGGATTATTGTGCACAACTATAACCAGGGTTATTTGCTTTTAGATTTGAGATTCACGATTTAGCTCGTGCTGCATAAATTTCCTCTTTGTGGATCGAGTGAAAAATCATCCCTATTCAATAGGTATAACTAATTACAAGGGCAGTCATTGAACTGCCCTTACTTTTGAACCAGGAAGCAAAAGTGCTGCAACTTAGAATAAACGCATCTACTTGCAGATAGAGTTTAGGTGAACTCTTATGTAAGCAGCAGCGCCTCTATATTGTCTGTTATGTTTGAGAGGGGAGGGAGAGAAGGGGAGAGGGGG
>JAUBOM010000325.1:0-2247 GCA_036700245.1 Microcoleus vaginatus BM001213989 | reverse complement strand
CCCATCCAGGGTGGGGTGCATGAACAGGATAAGAGCTTGATGCTTCACCTATAGCAGTTCCGTCTGTCGCTAGGAGCAATGCCTTAGCAGAGCCTGTTCCTAAATCTATGCCAAGCAACATTAGGCTAGTCCTCAAATACTTTATCGTTTCTTCTTAAGTTTGCTACAGATGATTGACACGGGGACGCTCCAGACGCGGAGACCGTGAGACTTCTACATAATTGGTGCCGCGCAAGTGCGATCGCGCTTCCACCGAACACTTCTTTTTTGTCCAAAGCCCAATACTAATGGTATATCTACCCCTTCTAAACGGTCAAGCTTTTTCTACCATTCGGCAGGGGCTTCAGCTTGAAAAATTTTTTAAGATTGTTATGTGCAAAACCTGCCTTTATCTCTCTTTAATTTCACCTTAATAAATAATATGAGCTTCCTTTCGATCGAAGAACTGAAAGAACTCGTCGAACAGCCGCAAGGGCTATGTGTATCGATCTACATGCCGACCGTGCAGCTTGGGTCAGAAATTCAGCAAAACTCTGTCCGCTTTAAGAATCTCATTCGGCAGGCAGAAGCAGAGATAGGAAAATACGAATCACCTCCGGCTAATCCAGAGCAATTTCTTCAACCCGCGATCGAGTTGGATGAAGATGACTTTTGGCAGGATCAGGACGCAGGTTTAGCTTTATTCATTTCAGAAGGATTCTTCCGCTTCTATCGTGTGCCGATCGACATGATTGAATTGGTGGTCGTGAACACTAGCTTTCATCTCAAGCCGTTAATTCCTCTGTTGAGCGGAGATAACCGCTTCTATATTCTCATGCTCGGTCAGCGCGATGTGCGTCTTTTGGAAGGCAATCGCTATGGCATGACGCGTGAAGTTGAAATCGAAGGCTTGCCGAAGAGTATGGATGAGGCCTTGCAGTATGACGAAGAAACGTCGAAAGATGAACAGCGACGCCAGGGCGCGGGCGCAGGTCGTTCAGCTTTGCAAGCGGGGGGTTCCTATCACGGACACGGCGGCGGGCGTGAAAACGTCAAAGAAGAGTTGCTGCGATATTTTTATCTAGTGGATAAAAGCTTGCATGACTTCTTTCGCAATCGTCGATCGCCACTTGTGCTAGCTGGGGTTAACTATTTACTGCCGATTTACCGAGAGGCGAATACCTATAATTTCATTGTGGAAGAAGGAATTCAACACAACACAAAGGAGCAAACAGCACAAGAACTTCATGCAGAAGCCTGGGCGATCGTGGAGCCACTATTTCAAGCAGACCAGCAAAAAGCAATTGATTACTATCATGAGTCGATCGCTGCTGGCAAAGGATCAAACGACTTGGATGAAGTTATTCAAGGCGCGTTTTATGGTCGTGTAGAACAGCTTTTTGTTCCGGTCGGTGTGCAAAAATGGGGACATTTTGATCCGGACTCAATGGAGATTGAAAGACACAATGAGGCTCAACCGGGCGATGAAGATTTGCTGAATGCAGCAGCAATTCAAACGATCTTTCATGGGGGAACGGTGTACGCCGTTGAACCAGGAGCAGTGCCGGATGAGGCACCTGTTGCAGCAGTCTTTCGCTATTAATTGGCCCAATGTTAGGTGGGTGCCTAAGCCAGGAAGTCACCCTCCTGACTCGGCTACAAAACTGTGCATGAATCGTTAGATTCACACGGCTCCTCAATGACTTGGTGCTTGTGAAACACACTGATAAATCCGAGTTAGAAGGGATTACGGTTGAAGGGACTTCAGAAAATACAGCGGTTCCCGCTGTAAGAGCTGTATATTTTATTTCTTGGAAGTCCCTAAACTACATCGTAATTAATGGAGTTTGCAGACACGCTCTAGCGTTCCTTTAGCACCAAACTCATGCAAACTGCTCAACTTGTCAGCAACAGTTTCGACGAAACGTGGCGACTGTCCTAAATCGCCAAAAATTTCAAAGATGCTGAGGAAGGGTGTGGGATCTGTTTTACCTGAGCGGGCTTGTTGAGTGAGGCTATCAGCTAAGGGGTCATCAATGATGATAGGACGTTTCTGGTCATCATAACCATTGAGATAGTGACACCAAGCAGCGATCGTCAAACTGAGGTAATCGATCGCACCTCCCAGTTGTAATTGATCGCTCCGCGATCCCAAAACAAACTTAGGAATTTTGGCCGATCCATGATCTGTACGACCATGACGATCGATAATGGGTTGCGATCGAGGTGTAATGATTTGAGCGCCTGTGCCGATCGTTAGTTGAACCA
>JAUBOM010000093.1:0-31318 GCA_036700245.1 Microcoleus vaginatus BM001213989 | reverse complement strand
TGAGTGTTAACTGTTGACTCGATTTTATTATTGTGATGCAACCGGAAACGATATTATACAAAATCCGGCTTAAATACACGCTTGATTTCTTAGTCTCAAGGGAGAGGGACGAAAGTTTGTGTAGGATCGATTTCAAGATCCGAATCTGATCGAGGGGTGTTTAGAATTGTTTGGATGCCAAAGTTGCCAAAGACTCGCCCGCAACCCGGCAAATCCGCCAGTCGGGCATCACATCAGCACCGATACCCTTGTAAAATCCGATCGCCAATTCATTCCAATCCAAAACGCTCCATTCCAAACGCCCGCAGCCTTTTTCTACTGTCAACTTGGCTAAATAAACTATCAAAGATTTGCCAATTCCCCGCCCTCGAAACTCAGGCACCACGAACAAATCTTCCAAATAAATTCCCGGCTGAGTCAAAAAAGTAGAATAATTGTAAAAAAACAGCGCCCAGCCCACCACTTGATTTTCGCACTCTGCTAAAATCGCTTCAGCAAAAGGTCGATCGCCAAACAAATGATGTTCCAAATCAACGGCATTGCCAGTAACGGCATGAGATAATTTTTCGTACTCAGCTAAAGCTTTAATCAAATCAAACAGCACCGGCACGTCGGCGCGGGTAGCGGGGCGCAAAATTACCTCAGAAGACATAAATAAGTAAGTAGTACGCGACAATCAACAATTAAAAATACCACATCAAGAAATTTTTAATTTGTAATTTTTAATTAAGCTTTTCCACCTTGAACAAGGATATTTACGGCGGGGTCGGAGTGACCCCACAAGAATTTTAATATTTTTCAAAATTTAAACTCAATGTTTTTTAGCTTATTTCAACCAGCCTTTCAATCGTTCCGTCACTTGAGGGCGGCGCAGCTTTCGCATTGCCTTATTTTGAATTTGACGGACTCGTTCGCGGGACAAATTGAACAAACTGCTAACCTCTTCTAAAGTGTAAGGTTCGCCGGTCAGCAAACCGTAACGCATAGCAACAATCTCTTTTTCCCGCTCAGTCAAAATACTGTCCAACACCTCCAAAATATCTTGGCGCATCATCATCTCATTCATCTGAGCTTCGGGAGATTGCGTCGCGTTATCTTCGAGAACATCTAAAAGTTCCGAACTTTCTTCGGACCCGATGCGATGGTTGAGAGACAAAGATTGCCGGCGTACTTGCTGGAGATAGCGAAGCTGTTGGCAAGTAACTTCCATTTCTCTAGCAAGTTCAGCTTCACTGGGATTGCGTTGAAGAGAACGCCTCAAATCCCGATAAACTCTTTTGAGTTTATTTAACTGTTCGACAATATGAACCGGCAAGCGAATCGTCCGCCCTTGATTGGCAATTGTCCGGGTAATTCCTTGGCGAATCCACCAATAGGCATAGGTAGAAAATTTGTAACCCTTCTCGGGATCGAACTTTTCGGCGGCCCGATTCAAACCCAAAGCTCCTTCCTGAATTAAATCGAGAAAAGGCACGCCCCGATTGAGATAGCGTTTGGCAATCGAAACTACCAAGCGCAAATTCGAGCTGATCATTTTCCGTTTCGCCGACTGACACTGGTGGCGAAGCTGTTGCAGTTGAGTTTCGCTCACCCCCACAGCCGCCGCGAGTTCAGCTTTTGTCGGCACTCTGTCCAATTCCTGCTGCAAACGCTGTTCTAGTTTCTCTAGGGCTACCAATTCTTGAACGCGGCGCGCCAACTCCACCTCTTCGGCGGCAGTCAGTAGAGGATACCGAGCCATTTCCTTGAACAAAGCTCCCACGGGATCGTCGGCAGACCAGTTGTTGTATGCTGACGACCGAGTTACGGTCGGACGATCGATCTCGGTGTCTTCATCTTGTGCGATCGCGAGTGAGGCTTCGGGTGCCACCGCAAAACTGCCTAGGTCAGATTCTGCCATATGGTGCTTGGTGTCGGTGGGATGATTTGAAATGTCTGCCTTCACTTTAGCGAATTTAATCCGAAATTTCAGAAATCCATCTAGAAGCCCGTGAGAGACATTAGATTGCCCCACTTTTATAGCTTTCTATTGCGTCCGGGCAAGTAAAGGAGCAGCCTGCAACAACTGCTGAGTGTAAGGATGCTGTGGATTAGTAAAAATATCTCTAGTCTTGCCGATTTCAACAATTTTTCCTGCATTCATTACCGCAATGCGATCGCAAAAAAATCTCGCCACCCACAAATCGTGCGTAATAAACAGATAAGTCAAATTAAATTCCTGCTTCAACTCCAACATCAGCTCTAAAACTTGAGTCTGCACGCTGGCATCCAGCATACTCACGGGTTCGTCGCAAATTATCAGTTGCGGCCGAGTAATCAAAGCGCGGGCGATCGAAACTCGCTGCTGTTGTCCTCCCGACAATTCCCCCGGATAGCGGCGAAAGAAATCCTCTCCTGGAGTCAAACCTACCCGTTCTAACATTTGGATTACTTGTTTTTTAGCTTCGCTGGCATTAGCTAATTTGTGAATAAACAAAGGGTCAGCTATACTTTGCCCGACAGTCATCATCGGATTCAGGCAAGCAAGGGGGTCTTGAAATATCATTTGCATTTCCCGGCGGTGCTTCCTCACAGCATCGCGGTCGAGGGCAGTTATATCTATTCCTTGAAATTCAACTTTGCCGCCAGTCGCGGTAATTAGCTGCAAAATCGTGCGTGACAAGGTACTTTTCCCGCAGCCGGACTCCCCCACCAGCCCTAGGATTTCTCCCCGTTCTAGGTCTAAACTAACGCCGTCTACTGCTTTAATTACCTGGCGATTCCGGGCAAATAACTGATCTAATAAATTGCTTTCTAAACTGTAGTGTTGCTGCAAATCCCTCACTGTCAAAAGAGGCGAATTTGACTGGGATTTAAGCGGATTATTTTCCTGCTCTCCCGTTCCTTCTTTCTCCTTCCCCGTCTCGGAATCGGCTTGAATGTGCAAAGCTGCTTTGAGGAGCGATCGAGTATATTCGTGCTGCGGCTGTTTAAAAACCTTCTCCACCGGCCCTGTTTCTACGACTTTACCGCCGTACATCACCGCAATGCGATCGCAATACTCGGCCACCATCGCCAAATCGTGAGAAATCAACAAAATAGCTGTTCCCCTTGAAGCGCAAAGTCTGGTTAATTCCTGCAAAATCTGGGCGGCGACAGTTACGTCCAAACTTGTAGTCGGTTCGTCGGCCACAATTAATTTGGGATCGAGCAAAAGAGCCAAAGCAATAGCTACTCTTTGTCGCATTCCCCCGCTAAATTCGTGGGGAAATTGCGACCAGCGAGACGCCGGAATCTTCACAGCTTCCAGAGTTTCGATCGCCCGTTTCTTAGCTTGCTTGCGATCCAAATTCGGTCTGTGAGCTTGCAAAGTCTCGATACAGTGTTCCCCCACAGTCATCAAAGGATCGAGACGAGTCATCGGATCTTGAAAAATCAATGCCACAGCTTCGCCCCGAAAGCGTCTCAACCGCGAAGCATTCATGTCAAACACCGACTCTCCAGCAAAACCAACTCGCCCCTCAATCAGCGTCGAATCCGGCAGCAACCGCATCGCCGCCCTTCCCAAAGTTGACTTACCGCACCCAGACTCCCCAACTAATCCGAGCTTTTCCCCCGGTTGCAGCGTCAGGGAAACCCCGTCAACGGCCCAACCGGATTGGCCTCGTCGCTGAGGATAAGCTACTCGCAGATTTTCAACGGAAAATAGAGAAGAGTCATTAGTCATTAGTCATTAGCCCTTAGTCTGTGGTCTGTTGTCTGTTGTCTGTTGTCTGTTAACTGTTGACTGTTGACTGTTGACTGTTGACTGTTAACTGTTGTCTGTTGTTATTTATTATTTATCAATATACTGGCGGTTAGTTGTTAGTTATTAGTAGTGTTCAGGACTTATGAGTTATTTGCAAGAGACCGATATGCTGTTTGTAAATACCAATATAAATTGCTACAAACAAAGATTTTATCACTACATCATTAACCGACCAATCGCTTACTAACAACAGTCAACAGTCAACCGTTAACAGTCAACCGTTAGAAATTGCTACAAACAAAGATTTTATCACTACATCATTAACCGACCAACCGCTTACTAACAACAGTCAACTGTCAACCGTTAACAGTCAACCGTCAACAGTCAACTGTCAACAGCCAACTGACTAAATTTCCTTTCGCTTCAACTCAGCTCTCCGCAGTATGTAAGTAGCCGCACAATCTGCGTGGGGATGGTCTGCTAAAACTTCCGCGAGTTCCAACACATATCCGGCGATATCCGGCCCCAACTTCTCAGTAAGCACTTGACGTTCCCGAGAAGCGAGTTCTTGCACGCGGGCCTTAGCTTGCCAATTGGGAGAAAACATCTTGTCAATCTCGGTGTGGAATCCCAGAGTTTCGAGAATATCCCACTCGCCGTTATCGCACCAAATGCCCCCGCACAACATACAGCGCTCTATGTAAAAGGGCACTCTGCTGAAGGGAACTTTCGCCCGCGACAGATAGTGACCGTCTTCGGGACACAGCGCTGCTTTGCTGTCGTAGGCACTGGGCGTGAATTCTATGCCGAGAGTGCCTGTCGCCTGTGGCTGTTCGGATTTGTTGTACCACTGGCTCTGCTCTTTCTGCCAAGCTTCGTATTCTCTGCCTGGAATCCAGATACCGTAACAGTTGGGACACCACTGCACTGACATACTGCCGGCTAAGGTGCCGCCTTCTAAGTTGGGATGTTTACATTTTGGACAATCCACCGCTTTATTTCTCCTTGCCTTCTCAATTCCCTGTTAATTCAGTTGTTAATTCTGCATCTGGGTCGGCCCTGAAGAACCAGAATTTTTTTGCAGCAGCGCGCCACAGTAGCCAATCAGCGTGTTAAGCCGCGCAATCGCCCCAGTTTGCCTCGCCTTTGCTGTCGCTACCTGGCGCGACGCTTGCAAAAACGTGACATCTGTCCCCAATAACCGCAGTTGCTTGTGAATTTCCGTCAAATAGGACTGCTCTGGGGGTGTTTCTGAGGCGTCTAACTCATCGCTTTCGGCTCTCATAATTTGGTTTCCGAAAAATTGTTGCACTTTTTTGTATTCGATCGCCAGCGCGGCCCGATCCAGATTCTCCTGTGCAGCAGTTTTTTGTAGTTGTTCTAGTGCTTGCTGTAATTCTTGGTAGCACTGGCGGCGGTCTTCGGACAATATCATGATTTTGTAAACAAATTTGTATTTATAATCAAAGTAGATACTTGCTTAAGGTTTGCTCACATTCAGGAAAGCCGTGCGTTTTTGCTGCAATTCCCTGTTTGTTGAGAACTTTTTTTAATTGGCTGCCCTGACTCGACCGTTCAGGCTCATGCTTTTAGTTTAGCGTTGCCTGATGCAGCCGATCGCCCGCAACCTCAACTGTTACCGCCCAAATATGCTTATTTTACCCGAGTGGCAGACCACGGCGGCTGCAGTGGTGTCACTATATTTTCCTACCTGCGACGGGGGGCGACTCGGAATGAGATAGGTATAGTTAACACAAAAATCGACTATTTTTTTGAATTGCAAATTGTGGCCTTCAATTAGCTTAGTATAGCTAAACACATAATTTCGGCAATTCAACCGAAAATCGGCTTTTAACCATTTGTATTTCTAAGTTTTAAAGGTGTACCCCATGAACGCGAACACTCTGACCCCCTCTCCTTCGATCGATCCTGCTGTAGTTCCCGATTGGCTCCAAGAATGCCTGAATGCTCGATCGCAGCCTGATGAGGCTTCTAACCCGAATTGCTCGACTGACAACAGCTTAATTTGTCGCGCCTTTGAATTTGCCCGCGACTTGCACGAAGGACAGTACCGCAAATCTGGAGAACCTTACATTTGCCATCCGGTAGCTGTCGCTGGAATACTCCGGTATATGGGCGGCAACAACGTCATGATTGCCGCCGGCTTCCTCCACGACATTGTTGAAGATACAGATATTACTCTCGAAGAAATAGAACAGCGGTTCGGCGCGGAAGTGCGGCAGTTGGTCGAAGGTGTCACCAAGCTTTCTAAGTTTAATTTTTCCAGCAAAACAGAGCGCCTGGCTGAAAATTTCCGCCGAATGTTCCTGGCAATGGCTAAAGATATTCGCGTCATTGTCGTCAAACTGGCAGACCGGCTGCACAACATGAGGACTTTGGAGCATTTGTCCGAAGAAAAGCAGCGCACTATTGCCCTAGAAACCCGAGATATTTTTGCTCCCCTGGCGAACCGTTTGGGTATCGGGCGCTTTAAGTGGGAATTGGAAGATTTAGCGTTTAAATACCTGGAACCGGAAGCTTACCGCGAAATTCAGGAATTGGTAGCCGAGAAGCGAGGCGATCGAGAAACTCAACTCGCACAAGTCACAGATTGTTTGCGAGAAAGGCTTGACAATTTAGGCATTAAATGCTACGAAGTTAGCGGCCGTCCCAAACATTTGTACGGGATTTATGGGAAGATGCAGCGCCGCCAAAAAGGGTTTAACCAAGTGTACGATATTGCTGCGGTGCGGATCATAGTAGAAAGCAATGATGACTGTTATCGGGCTTTGGCGATCGTCCACGATTCTTTCCGCCCGATTCCCGGCCGCTTTAAAGATTATATCGGTTTACCAAAAGCCAACCGCTATCAATCTTTGCACACCGGAGTAATCGGAACCAGCGGCCGCCCCATCGAAGTGCAAATTCGCACCGTAGCAATGCACCACATTGCAGAATACGGCATTGCCGCGCACTGGAAATACAAAGAAACTGGCGGTTCTAACACAACAGTCACCGGCGACGACGAAAAATTTACTTGGCTGCGGCAACTCCTAGAATGGCAAAGCGACCTCAAAGACGATCGCGAATATTTACAAAGCATTAAGGACAACTTATTCGACGAAGATATTTACGTTTTTACTCCTAACGGAGACGTGATTGCTCTCAATAGCGGGTCAACCCCCGTAGATTTTGCTTACCGCATTCACACAGAAATTGGCAATCGCTGCACCGGTGCGAGAGTCAACGGGCGAATGGTAACACTAGACAAGGTTTTAAAGAACGGCGATATTGTAGAAATCTTGACCCAAAAAAATGGTCATCCGAGTTCCGACTGGCTGAACTTTGTCAAGACAAACGGAGCCAAAAACCGAATTCGCCAGTGGTTGAAGCGATCGCACCGAGATGAAAATCTCGCTCGCGGGCGGGAATTGCTGGAAAAAGAATTAGGTAAAAACGGCTTGGAATCTTTGCTGAAATCTGAACCCATGCAGTCTGTGGCTCAGCGCTGCAACTACCACAGCGTGGAAGATTTAATCGCCGGTTTGGGCTATGGCGAAGTGACTCTAAATCTCGTAGTAAATCGACTGCGAGATTTAGTAAAAGTGCAGCAAAAAATTGAAGCTGCTCCCGCCGGAGGACAGGAATTGCCCCAGCTAATACCTGCATCGACGACACCGAAACCAGTACCGAGTTCGTCTCCGAGCAAATCGCCGATCGCAGGTGTAGAGGGATTGCTCTACCATTTATCCGGCTGTTGTTGTCCGATTCCTGGGGAAGCAATTATTGGAGTTGTGACTCGCACTCGCGGAATTTCGATTCACCGGCAAGGGTGTGTAAATGTTGAGAGCGTACCGGGCGATCGGTTAGTTCCTGTGAGTTGGAATTCGAGCGATCGCAATGCTAGCCGCCCGAATACTTATGCAGTCAACATTCAAATTGAGGCTCTCGATCGAGTAGGAGTTCTCAACGATGTATTGTCGCATTTAAAGGACAATAAAGTGAACGTCCGCAGCGCTCAAGTAAAAACCTATCCCGGTTTGCCCGCATTAATTGACTTGTGCATGGATATTGAGGATAAGGAACAGTTCGAGCGGACTTGTATGCAAATTAAAAAGATGAGCGATATTTTGAATTTGCGGCGGCTGAGTGAAGTAAATTAGGAATGCAGTCTAACTGTATTGTAGGGTGCGCACTGCGCACCTTATCACTAGCTGAGGAGAGGTTCAGCCCCATGAAATTTAAAAGGATCGGGAAAGTTTTATTCTGCATTCGCGAGGTTCAACTACCAGCCTAATTCCATCTTCAATCCTAAAAACATCACCTTGATTTATTACCCTTCGCCTTCACCAGCCTGCGATGAGAGCGACTCATCTGGCGAAGCAAAACTTGTTCTTCTTCAGAGAGAGGTGCTTAGCAAGCAGCATTAAATTTTTCTAACAGTTGTTGATTTTCGCAGCGGCGGATAAATTCTTCAAGGGCTATTTCGATCAAAAAACTCTGCGAAATTTGCATTTTGCCAGCTAATGTTTCGGCTTGTTCAAATAAAGATGCTGGCAATGAGATAGCTGTTTTGACAGTTGTCATAGCTTTCTACCTTCATTTATTTATATAGCGGTTCTCAAGAAAGTCAGGTATGGGGGCGAGTCCTATGCCCTATGCCCTATGCCCTATGCCCTATGCCCTATGAGCACCTCATGTTGCTGAGAAAGGCTCTATATCAGTCTAACTATAGCTAACCACAATACTGTTCAGCAAACAGGCAGAGCAATGAAACCCTTTATTTCGCCGGAGTTACTGGCTTTGAGTCGCCCAACTTTTGCTGCAAAAACTCCCGCGCCACTTGTCGTGCTTCCTGCTGTTGCCCGTCAACTTGATAGTTTAGTTTCCGCATATCTTCTTCGGAGATTTGGCCGCCCAATTCTGCGATCGCTTGACGCAATTCGGGGTATTTCTCCAAAATTTGCGATCGCACCACCGGAACTGCTTGGTAGGGCGGGAAATAGTTCTTGTCATCTTTGATCACTACTAAACCCAAACTTTGAATCACACCGTCCGTCGTATTACCAGCAATCACATCTACTTGTTTTTGTTGCAGCGCTTCATAAAGCAATCCTAACAGCAATTCCTTCGGCTGTTCTCGAAACTTAATCCCGTAAGTTTTAGCCAATCCGGCCAATCCATCTTCTCTCTGGTTAAATTCTGGGCCGAAAGCAGCCCGGAGGTTAGGTGAGGCTTTCCCAAGTTGCGAGAGAGTTTGTAAATTGAGTGTTTTAGCCTGATCTCCCCGCATAATAATCGCAAAACTGTTATTAAATCCCAGCGGTTCCGTCCATTCTGCTTTAAACTGTTTGGGATATTCTTGTTTGAGGTAATCGAGGACTTTTTTGGGGTCAGAAATCTGTTTTTGTTTGAGTATGTTGGCGTAAGCAGTACCCGTGTATTCGACGTACAAGTCGATTTTACCTGCTGTTAGGGATTGATGGCAAAGCGCACCTCCGAGATTCTGTTCTTGTTTTACTTTGATATCTGTTTTAGCTTCGATGTGCTGTGCTAAAATTTCTGCGAGAATGGCTTGTTCGGTAAAGTCTTTTGAGCAGATGACAACTTGCTTTTCGGGCTTAGAGGTACATCCTGCTACTGCAAACAAACAAAGCAGCCAGCAGGAATAGAAAAAAAAATCGTTCTTAGATATTTTCATAAGCGAACTCCGTTGTCAGTTCCACAGTTATTAGCTTCTAATTTATAGCATTTTTCAATGATTTGTAAAGGCAAGAACCCGGACTTGTTCAAGAAGTCGGGGATCTAACACCGATCGCACTTTACCCAAGTTCCGCTTTCCTGTTGTAACATTTATTTATAGACATGGAGAACTAAATATGGTAATCAGCGTCAGCGATATTATCCAGAAGCAGCGGCAATTTTTTGCGACTGGGAAAACTAAAGATGTGGATTTTCGGATCGAACAACTCAAGAATCTCAAAAGTGCGATCGCTTCCAATCAATCACGGATTGTGGATGCTGTCAAGGCTGATTTGAACAAGCCGGAGTACGAGGCTTATTTTGAAATTGCTGCGATCGCAGAAGCTAATTATGCCATCAAAAACGTTAAATCGTGGGCAAAGCCGAAAAAACTGCCTACTTCGATCGATCAATTTCCAGCATCGGCCTGCCTTTACCCAGAACCTTTGGGCATAGTTTTAATCATCGGGCCTTGGAATTACCCATTTCAGCTAATGATATCACCCTTGGTCGGGGCGATCGCCGCAGGCAACTGCGCCATCCTCAAACCTTCAGAAGTCGCCTCGCACACGTCGGCAGTTGTCGCCGACCTGATTACCAAAACCTTCGATCCCGCCTACGTAGCCGCCGTCGAAGGAGGAGTCGAAACTAGTCAACAATTATTAGCGGAAAAATTCGACCACATCTTCTTTACCGGAGGCACAAAAGTCGGTAAAATAGTCATGCAAGCCGCCGCCAAACACCTGACACCTGTCACTTTAGAATTAGGCGGCAAAAGTCCTTGCATTGTAGACTCAGATATTCAAGTTGAATACACTGCTAAACGCATTGCCTGGGGCAAATTTATCAATGCTGGTCAAACTTGTATCGCTCCCGATTACCTGTTAGTTGATAAAAAAGTTAAACCAGATTTGATCGAGGCAATTAAAACAGCAATTCACGGATTTTACGGCGACGACCCGCAGAAAAGTCCCGACTATCCCCGAATTATCAATCAGCATCATTTAGGACGTTTGGCAGAGTTTATCAAAGACGGAGAAGTTGTCGTCGGGGGTCAAACAAACCCCGAAGATAAATATATTTCACCGACGGTTATAGATAATGTTTCCTGGGATTCGCCTGTGATGCAGGATGAGATTTTTGGGCCGATTTTGCCTGTTTTGGAGTATGAAAATTTGGGGGAGGCGATCGTCCAAATCAACGCCCGTCCCAAACCCCTAGCTTTGTATTTGTTCTCCAAAGATAAAGAGAAACAAGAGCGAGTTTTGCGGGAAACTTCTTCCGGCGGAGTTTGCATAAACGACACGATTATGCAAGGCGCACTAACAAATTTACCTTTTGGCGGAGTTGGCGACAGCGGCATCGGCAGCTATCACGGCAAAACAACTTTTGACACCTTTTCGCATCAAAAAAGCGTGCTGCAAAAGTCATTTTTACTTGACTTAAAATGGCGGTATGCTCCCTATCTAGGTAAGTTGGATTTGATTAAAAAGCTGATCGGTTGATATTGCCTAAGCACCAGATTCCTCCTCACCCCCCAGGACTGTTTCTTTCTCCCGAAGTCCGGCAGCGGTTTCAACCCCTGCCGGACTGACTGTTTGACGTGTTTGTTGTTAGCAAAGATCGCCTCCTTCAATCCCATATCCCTGTTCTAATCGGTGCTGTGCCATTCTCGATCGATTCTCTCCAAATCCTTGGCGGCTCCCAATTGTTGTAAAATTTGATGTGCTGTATCGTAATGTTGTTGAGCAACTTCTGTGTTGCCACGCTTTCGCTCAAGTCGTGCGAAATAGTAGTTAGCTTCGGCAATATGCCAAGTCATCCCCAGTTTTTGCATTTTTCCTAAAGCTTCTGTTAACAGTTGTTCTGCTGTATCTAGATTGCCTCTACCGATCTCATTTTCTCCGAGACAACAGATCGAAGTTGCTATCCCTTGACGATCGCCCAATTCTGTCATCATTTCCAAAGATTGCCGGTAGAGTTTCTCAGCTTCATCCCAATTACCGCGATTTCGCTCGATATTTCCCAACAATGCCCAAGAAGTTGCCATGCCCGAGCGATCGCCCAATTCTGTCATCATTTCCAAAGATTGCCGGTAGAGTTTCTCAGCTTCATCCCAATTGCCGCGATTTTGCTCTATATCTCCCAACGATGCCCAAAAAGATGCCATGCCCGATCGCCCAATTCTGTTTCAACTTCCAAAGATTGCCGGTAGAGTTTCTCAGCTTCATCCCAATTGCCGCGATTTCGCTCGATATTTCCCAACACACCCCAACAAGATGCCATGCCCCAGCGATCGCCCAATTCTGTGCTTAATGCTAAAGATTGCCGATAGAGTTTCTCACCTTCATCCCAATTACCGCGACATTGTTCTATATATCCCAACACACGCCAAGAAGATGCCATGCCCCAGCGATCGCCCAATTCTGTCATCATTTCCAACTGTTGTCGGTAGAGTTTCTCAGCTTCATCCCAATTGCCGCGATTTTCCTTGATATTTCCCAACAATCCCCAAGAAGATGCCATGCCCGATCGATCGCCCAATTCTGTCCTCAATGCCAAAGATTGCCGGAAGAGTTTCTCAGCTTCATCCCAATTGCCGCGACATTGCTCTATATCTGCCAACACATCCCAAGAAGTTGCCATGCCCGATCTATCGCGCAATTCTGTTCTCAATGCCAAAGATTGTCGGTAGAGTTTCTCTGCTTCATCCCAATTGCGGCGATTTCGCTCGATATCTCCCAACATCCCTAATGAAGTAGCAATGTGTCTCTTATTATCTTCTTTTTCTGCGATGGCTAGCGCATCTTTAAAATATTTTTCTGCTAAATCCCAATTCCCCAAATCCCGATGAATTGCACCTAAATTTATCAAGCAATAAGAACGTCGATCGCCTTCAACATAAGGTAATATTTGCTCGTACAATTCTTTTGATAAATTCCAGTATCCCCACCTTGTTAAGTATGTATCTGGGATTAAGTAGCAAGCTTCGGGATAGTTGCCCAACCTAAAGGCAAAATGTTGAGCTTCTATAACAGCTTGTAAATCTGCTAAGCTTTGAGGATTGTTCACATTTTTACCAGTGCAGTAAAACTTATAAACACTTTCCAGCAGCTTGGGCAGTTCATCTCTATATTCCCCTTGCAAAAACTCCTCAATCACCCGGTGCAAATCATAAAAATTCTCACATTTCTCCTCGTCATAACGACTCTGCACCAAACTCGCACCGACTAATCCCTGTAAAATTGCTTCTGTCTCGTTAATTTCTGCGTCTGTCAATTTCGCAGGTTCTTCTAATTCTGCTGCTAATTCAAAGCGGATATCTTTTTCAACATCATCCGTATACAGTCGCAAAAAAGTTAAACCCCTCACATCTATCGGCACTCGCAAAACACACATCCGACACAGTAAATCTCTTGCCGCTTCACTTTGCCTTTTTAGTTGTTCTCGCAACATCGGTTCTGCATTCTTCGTTACCAATTCGGGATGCTTCCGCAAAAACCCCCGTTTTCCCTTGCCCAGAGCCGCCAATTGAGTTAATAAAAAAACATGACCTTCAACCCGCTGAGATATCCACTGCAAATCAGCTAATGTATCAGTCAACCTTCGCTGCTGCAAAATCTCAACACCTGCCGCCACCTCCACACCTTCCAAAACTTCTATATGCACCAATTCCGAATCCGGTGCTAACCGCGGATAGCGGGTATGTGCCAAATCCGCAGGCACTTCCCGGCTGGTTAAAATCGTTTGCGATTGGTGCTGCTGATAAACCAAAGCATTCAGCAACTTACCCAAATTCGGTGAAATAGCTCGATGTACCTGCGCCGCAGCCAAACAGTCTGGATTTCCCGCATCAACAGCAGGATGCAAAATATATTCCAGGTTGTCGAGTACCAAAAGACAGCGAGTTTGTTGCAAACCAGCCATAATTTCCGCAATCTTTTCATCGGCAATTTCCAACACTTCCGCAGCCTGAATCCCCAAACCTTCACTTAACAGAAATCCAGCCACGTCATCAAAACTCGTTCCCTCCTTTGCCTCGAAATACATCGCGCACTCATAATCGCCACCGGGCCAACTTTCCCCCTTTTGAAAAACAGACTTCTGCCAATTCACTCCCAATGCTTCTGCAAGTTTGACAGCCAAACTCGTTTTGCCCATACCGCCTTGCCCGGTTATCGCCAATACTTTCGGCGGCGAAGTTCCATCGGGCAGCATCTGTACTAATTTGGCAGTTAAATTTTCCACCAATTCATCCCGCCCTTTCCACACAGGAATAGAGTCAGGTAGTTGAGAGAAAGCCACCCTGATTGCTTTGTCGGGAGGGGCATCTGCCGGCACATCATTATTCTCGCTTTTGCCGTCAGTATTTTGTCCGCTGTTAATCTGACTACTGATACTGGGTTCGCGGTTAACGCCCCACACTTCTGCCAACGCCAACTTTTGCAAATTCTCTGTTTTGTCTCTACTCCACAGCTTCAAAGTAAAATTCCAATCGCTACCACCCCGCCTTGCCGTCTCCGGGCGGTTATCCTTTAGAATTTCCACGTTTTTTCTGAGATAATCAGTCAGTACCTCGCCGATGTACTTTCTAACTTGCAAGTCAGATGTTGTCTCAGTTGGTTTAAAGCTGCCTTTATCTTTCAGCAGGTGGCGCAGGGCTTCCAGCGTCGCCTTGACTTGTAAATCAGTGGTGTTATCTTTCCAACTGACGCGGAGATTAGAGATGCGATTTGTATCATTCAACGCATAATTTAGCAGCGCCTCAACCAAATCAATCACTCGCTGCCGAGACTTTTCGCCTTTTCCCTGCTTGGGCATAGCTTCGGAAAGTAAATTGCTAAAAAAAGTTTCGGGAAAGTTTCGGGAATCCCGATACCGAATGACCGTCCCGAATATCCATAATGCCGATTCTAGCACAGTTCCAGCCATTCTTTGCCTTCGGGTATCCCGAAATTCCACACTCAAATTAGTTGAGTTGGAAATGGTTTATGAAGTTATCAAAACAGCAGCAATGGATGATTGGAGAGGCGATTCTCGGTACTGTAGTCGGTGCCATCAACTCTTCGGCGGGGATAGTGTTGACTTTTGGGTTAGTAGGTTTTCACCTCTGCTTTGACAAAAATCAACAGGAAGTGTCGCGTTGCCCCCTCGAACAAACTTTAAACAGCGAGGAAGTATCGAAACTCTATTGTTGTAATGATTGTCCTTTCAAGAAAGCGGCGATTGATGTAGAAAAAGTTGAAGAACAAAGTGAGTAAACAGTGGTGCATCTAATGTGGTACAGCCCGGAAAGCCTGTTCGGACCCGACACCCCACAAGAAAATTTATTATATCAAATCCGTTGACATCGGAATTATTATCTCTCTCTTATCTTTCTCTGTGTCCTCTGTGCCCTCTGTGGTTTAATCATTCCGATACAACCGGAATTGATATTATTTGTGAAGCCGGAAAGCCTGTTGCTGAAGGGCGGGGGGGACACGCCACAATAAAATTTACTCAGGATGTTAACTCGAAAGTCCGATCGCTCTTTTAATGAGTATAGGTAAAAAAGGACGATCGCCCGATCGCGAATTGAACTTTACAAACAAACAATTAGTTTAATAAAATCTATGCTCAAAATCCGCTTCCGGTATTATAATAACAGGAAACAAGTGCGATCGCTTTCGATCCCAACAGCGATCGCCTCTACCTCTTTTGCTAGTTACGTTGCGCCCTGCGACTTGCTGCGAATAGAAAATGTCTCTAATATCTTTTAGCATCAGATCGCTAACACCCAATTTATGGAACCTTTATCAAACGAACGCTGTGTTGCCTGCCACCCAAACTCTACCCGCGTCACAGCATACGAAATTGTCCAACTCAAACCTCAAGTTCCTGACTGGACTTTAATCGAAAAAAATGGCGTTCCCCAAATAGAACGCACTTACGAATTCCCCGATTTCAAAAGTGCGATCGCCTTTACAAACAGCGTCGGTGAAATTGCAGAAACCGAAGGACATCACCCGGCATTGTTAACCGAGTGGGGAAAAGTTACCGTTACTTGGTGGACCCACGAGATTTCTGGACTGCACCGCAACGACTTTATTATGGCAGCGAAAACCGATGCGATCGCCAATCAATTCCTAACATGAACAGGATTTGTAGCCTGCGCCCGGTCGCCCACCTTACTACTTGTTTGTTTGCAATGACCTACTTAATACTTTAAGAAAGCACCGCCCTAGCCACTTGTGAATGCGGTTGATTGGGATTATTCAACAACTCCAGATTTAGTCGGTAGCCGACATTCCGCACAGTTTGAATCAGGCTCGGCTGTCGCGGGTCGATTTCGATTTTTTTACGCAGAGAGAGTACGTGAGTGTCGATCGTCCGGGGGTTATCAATAGCATCGGGCCAGGCGCGACGCAGCAAATCCGATCGCGACAGCGGCACACCTCCAGCTTGAGCTAGCACGTACAGCAGGCTAAATTCCTGGGGAGTCAGTTCAATATGTTCCTCGTACAACCTGACTCGGCGCTGCACCAAATCAATTTTCAGCAGCCCGCACTCCAGCGTCGCCGGCGGTATCATCGTGCGGTTGCGGCGCATCAAAGCTTCCACCCTCGCCATAAACTCTTGCATCCCAAAGGGTTTAGTGAGGTAATCGTCTGCGCCCGCCTTCAAACCTTCAACAATATCCGATTCCGAATTTCGCGCCGACAGCATCAAAATCAGCGACTGCTGCTGCTGTTGCAGCCAGTGGCAAAATTCCAAACCGTCCCCATCCGGCAATTGGGCATCGAGAATGACTAGGGTTGGCTGGCGGCTGAAAAATATTTCCCTAGCGTGACTGATATCCGCTGACTGGTGCACCCAGTGACCGACTTGCTGTAGATGCCAGCCCAAGAGCGATCGCAGGTGCGGATTCCCTTCAACAATTGAAATACTTGCAGATTCCACAGAGGCGAGCTTCCCATATCACTAATGGCTACCAGGTTAACAGAGCTTTTGTCAAGGTTTTGTAACCATCGCTACTCAAGCATGAGCTGCCTGGAAAGCAGCCGACAAACCCAGGCGAGTAATTTTAAAGATTTGGTCAAATTAGGAGGGTCAGCCTGGAGAAAGGTTAAATCATTCTGGCGGTAAGCTTACAATGAAAATAAGACAGTGTAAAGCCGATCGAGCCTATGCCCCAACCGCCTACCACAGCCGATCCCCCTCGCCGGGCCGCCACCCATAGGAGGTTGACAAATCGTGCAACGGAAATTAAAATTCCTCCAACCGTTCGCTCGGTAGCTGGAAGACTCACCCACTTTGACCGCAAAATTCAGCAACATCCCGACTCAATTAAACGCACGGCGGATTATCTAGGTGCGGGCAAAAAAGTCGAGCCACTGCATTGCAGCGAGTGAAATTTTTTATGGAGGGTAGCCTGTTGAGCAGGGTAAAAACTTTTATTTAGAAATAGCCTCAAGCTGAACCAATCAGCATCAATCCTGGCCGTTCCTAAATCCCGCCGTCATTATACAAACCACAAAGGATTTCAACCTCACACCATGCTACAAGACACCCAAACAATCAGGCACTACCAAAAACTCACCGACGCCCTCGTCGAAATGTGGAATAGAGGTTATCGCTTCGATGACCTGCGGCTTTACTTAGACGGCTATTTAGCCGCCCTGCGGCATTCCAACAGTCTGGAACCGTATCTGATTCACAGACTAGAGGAAGAAGCAGCGCGTTACATTCACGACCCCTCCAATTTTGCCATGCCACAGACACAAACTGAATCCGACTACTATTAATACCAAATTCGGTTTAATAAACCCGCTGGTTATTGGGTAATTGGTAATGGCTTTTTTTGATACCTAGAGCTATTACCACAATGATTGAAGAGGTCAGAAAACCCGGTTTTGGTATAAGAGTCAGTCAGAAGGTTGCCAACTGTCGTTTCAAAATTGATGTTTAGTAGGGCGGGCCGTCTCCGCCCTACTGTTGTTTAAGTTAGAAGTTGGGGAAAGTTTTGAGTGCGGAACTAAGATTTTTTTAAGTCTTTAACCCACAATTTAAAACTCAAAATTCCCAACTCACAACTCAAAACATTCTTTCTTCTTTCCCTTCCTTGTATTTAAGAAGCCAAAGCGACTTCTACAACTTCTTGCAATTCGCCCTTTTGATACATCTCGATCATAATATCCGATCCACCAATAAACTCCCCGTTGATATAAACTTGGGGAATTGTCGGCCATTGGGAATACTCTTTAACGCCTTGACGAATTTCCTGGTCTGCTAAAACATCAACAGTTTCGTAAGGCACTCCCAAAGTATTGAGAATTTGCACCACAGTATTAGAGAAACCGCACTGGGGCATTAACTTATTGCCCTTCATAAACACCATGATTTTGTTTTGCTTAACCAACTCGTCAATTCTTTCATGTGCTGTTGTACTCATGGTAGCTCCTAATATTGTTTGAAAATTTTTAAACGTTGACTGAGGCAGAAACCGGGTTTTTCACGAAAATCTCTCGTTACAGCCATAGATTCCGGTTGAAAAACCCGGTTTATGAAGGTTTTTGTGCGTAAGTGCAGTAGTTGTCTCTCAACAAACTATTGACAAAAGCACAAACTTGCGATCGCCAATTGCTACTCAACAATTAAGCAACTTGACTTTTGGCTTCCCATTCTGCCGGAGTTAAGGTTTCCAAGCCCAAAGCGTGGATAGCTTCACTAGCCATTGCCTGTTTGAGAGCGCCGTAGACCATTTGGTGCTGCTGTACTCGGCTTTTTCCTTCAAAGGCGGCAGAGACTACTCTCGCCTGGTAGTGGTCGCCGCCGCCGGTCAAATCGTCAACTTGTACCTTAGCGTCGGGCAACCCTGCCTTAATCATTTCTGTTACTTGAGACGGTGTAACCATTGGTTTCTGTGATAAACGGCTGTAATTTAGATTTTAGTGGAACTATTAGTTAGACGATCGCGGTTGAGCGCTGGCCGGCCGCGGATAGGGCGCATCCACAAAACCCAATTCCAGTAACTGCTGGTAAGCTTTCTTGCCCAAGTCGCGAGTTGGCTGCTGCGATCGAATAATCTGAATTAGCAGGGGCACAGCCAGTTCGGGTTTATTTTGTGACCGGTGTACCAACGCCAGCCGGTAGGTAGCTTCGTCGCGCATTTGGGCTGTTTCTACAGCTTTGGTGCGGTGGCTTTCGGCCAAGCGGATGTCAATTCCGGCAAAACTGCTTCCCAGTTGTTGGTAAAAGTTGGACAGTTGATTGAAAATTTGGCGGGATTCTTGGAGCTTTTGAGTAGCGAGTGCGTAATTCTGATCGGAAATAGCACTGCTGGCTTCTGTCATCAAACGCTGACCTCCCTGGACACTCAGCAGGCTGCTGTCTTGCGTCAGAGGGCGGAGATTGTTGGGGTCTGTGGGGTCGTCGGCGGGTTCGACTTGCGGTTGGTTCTCTGGCCCGGAAGGTTGTTGTGCTTGGACTTGGAGCGGTTGCAACAGGGTAAAAGCTGCGATCGCCCCGATCGTAATCCGGGCAGTGGAGCGAAGCCAACAAACAGTTCCAGAGTATACCATGAAATTACTTTGCGCCTGTGCGCTTTAAAAAAAATATTTAGCTTGTGCCGATCTTACCATTGGCGATCGCAACCGGCTAAGCGTAAACCAAATTTGTTCAAATGTCAAAGGGTGCGCGATCGGGCAAAAGGCTCTTTAGGAAAAATTCAAGTAGAAACTTGACAGAATGTTCTCATAATGAGAACATAACGGTCTCGTGTAAAAAACGGTACTGGAATGAGACTAATTTCCAAGAAAAATCTGGAGAGTGCGATCGAATCCTACTCCGACGATGCCAAGGCTGCGATCGCAGTCTGGCGCAAGGCCATCAAAGACAACGATTGGGAATCACTAGAAGAGATTCGACAGGGATATTCCACATCGGTCGATCAAGTCTGTGGATACACCATATTTAATATTAAAGGCAATCAGTATAGATTAATCGTAAAAATCAACTATACCGCCAAAATTATATATTATAAAAAATTTTTAACCCATGCCGAATATGACAAAATCAAGTGGAATGATGAAGATGAAGTGAAACGTAAAATAGGTTAACTCCCACTAAAATAATCGGGGAAACCTTACAGATTACCCGATATATTCAAGCAATCACAAACATTTACTCCAAACGTCAAAATCATGATACCGAGAAACAAACACCCACCTTCTACTTGAGAACCATGTCTAAGTAAGCAAGCAAAGGAATGAGAAATGAACATCAGAATTGAAAAAACAGCTTACGGTCAACTGCTGGCTAAATCTCAGCCTAAGCCAATCCTGAACGAAGAAGATAATGATCTTGCCCTCGCAGAAGTCGATTTTCTGATGTCTAAGGAACAATTAACAGTAGAAGAAGAAACTTTACTGAGTCTCTGGGGGCTGTTGATCGAAGAATACGAATCAAAATATTACCCAGATCCAGAAGTGACTCCCCGGGATGTTCTATTGCATTTCATGGAAGTTCGCGAACTCAAACAAGCCGATTTAGTGGGCGTGATTGGTTCCAAAGGAGTAGTCTCTGAGGTGGTTAATGGGAAACGGGCGATTAGCAAGGCGCAAGCTAAGGCGCTAGGAGAATTTTTTAATGTTAATCCTAGCGTGTTTATTTGAGCGTGTTTATCTGAAAAACTCGCTGATATCGAAAAAGACTCGGCGGTTGAAACCACTAGCAACGCGATCGCACAAACTAAGTCCGACGCGGACTGATGGAAAAACTACCGCTGTTAGTTACAGCTTCAAACCCCGCATGGTAGAAACATCCCTAATAGTTTATAAATATGTTTGGTTAAACTGCATCAAAATCAAACAGGAACATTTCTGATGGTACAACCAAGCAAACCGACCTCCGAGACTCTCCAAAACTATCAAGGGATTGGAGTTCCCGATGAAAGTCGGGCAGTGATTTTGCAGCGTCGCCGCGACGAATTGCTGCTGTCAAAAGCAGACGATCGCTTTATCGTTCCATTGGCGATGCTAGTTGGTATCCGTTAACCCAAAAACTTGAATATGTGGCTGCAAAGTCAGGCAAGAAACTATACAGGGTTGACCCTCGGCATACCAGTGCGATCGAACGGGCTTCTCGGGGGGCGTTTTTGTCGGGGTTTCCGGGGTAGAAGTTGGGCCCGAATCAGAATTTGACTAAGAGTGAGGCGATCGTGTCTTTCGTTAACGGTTTGGAACTTAAGGGCGGCAATCCTGATTCTTTGAAAGTTTACACCCATCGATCTCTGATATCAACTCCGCGCTTCATCGGAATTGTAAAATCGAATCAACAGTCAATACTTAACTATCATTCAGTTTTTCGACCCCTCCTTCAACAGTCAACAGTCAACAATAATTCCGGTGCAACCGGAATGATATGATTCCTAATTTTGCTGTGAGTGCGATCGCCACAGCAACTGATTTGAATATTCTGGTAAACTCTCCGGCGCGCGATCGGCTTTCGCCGCTGCGGGACATTACCCGCGCTGAGATTTCGGCTTTGATTTACCAGACATTGGTGGCGATTAATCGGGCTAAGGCGATCGATTCTCCTTATATTGTCTAATTGCGATTGGTTCGTAGTGAGGACTGAAGTCCGAGCGAATTTTATGAGAAATTTAGTCCTGACTACAAACCTATTTTATTGTGACCGCTTTTACCCTCTAAAATCCCCCAAAGCTCTCAATGCAAATTGTGGCAAAGCTAACATCCTGCGCCACCGCCAAGGTTCTTGATAAAGCCGGTACAGCCATTCTAAATGATTGTTGCGAAACCAAGCCGGCGCCCGGGTTTTTGTTCCCGCCCAAATATCGAAACTGCCGCCTACTCCCACCCAAATTGACTGAGGGCAAACGTGTCGGTGTTTGGCAATCCAAAATTCTTGCCGCGGCACTCCTAAGCCTACAAAAATTAGTTTTGGCTGCATTTTTTTGAGGCTTTCACAGAATTCTTTTTCTTCCTCGGCGGAAACATAGCCGTGTTGAGAAGCAATCGACAATCCCTTAACCTTTTGCTGCCAAGTTTTCGCCGCCGCAGCCGCCACTCCGGGGGAACCTCCAAAAAAAAATACTGGTTCCGAATCCGGCAATTTTCCCGCTTCTTGTAGCAGGGATTCGGCTAATTCAATCCCCGGATACCGCTGCGCCGGTTTGCCGCGCATTCGCAAGTACATCACCACTCCCGAACCGTCGGGGATCACGAGTTCAGCAGAGCGAATTGCATCTGCTAAAGTCGGATTTTGCTCGGCTTGCATCGCCATTTCAGCATTCAGCGTCACGACGTGAC
Source organism: Microcoleus vaginatus BM001213989 (assembly GCA_036700245.1). Taxonomy (GTDB): domain Bacteria; phylum Cyanobacteriota; class Cyanobacteriia; order Cyanobacteriales; family Microcoleaceae; genus Microcoleus. Next base: position 9,541 of record JAUBOM010000093.1, on the reverse strand, counting down.
TTCCTAACCCTTGATGCAGGCGCTCCATCAGCCAACCTGCATAATCATCTAATATGTGAACTGGTAGTCCCAGCACTGAAAATTGCGGGCGCGATCGCTCCATCTTTTTTTGTTTAATATTGCTACACATTTAGTTATTTACATTAGCTTAGATTGGGGATCAATGCTATACCCATCTGGGAAGAAAAAAATTGGTTTGTACCACCAAGAATCGGTTAAGTCATCATTCGGTGGGCCAGAAACGGGGTTTTGGGTACGCGGGGTGCTAGTTTCTTAGAGTTTTCGTGTAAAGTACGATCGAGCTTTAGTGTTCGATTTTTTTAACAGAGCCGTCGGCGTACCATTCCATCGGTACGAGCTCAATTTTACCATTAATCTTCACTCTAGAGTAGACAACTTTCACGAAAGGAACGCTGTTGTTATTTTTGTGGCGACTAGACATGGCAATTACCTTTTTGTGTTTGCAGAACTTGAAAAATGATCTCATATCGGATATATTTAAAAGTCTATTCACCGCAATTCTGCGCGCATCAGGAAAAAGAAGGAAAACGAAATGGCGATCGCAACAACCCAGCGGCAAAGCAGGTTAGATTATTACTACCAGCAAATCAAAACCATCATCCTCAAGCGCCAGAACCCAATTACCGGTTTACTGCCGGCGAGTACCGCCGTTAACGCTCACGGCGACTACACCGATGCCTGGGTGCGCGACAACGTGTACAGCATTCTAGCAGTTTGGGGTTTGGGTTTAGCTTACCGCAAAATTGATGACGATCGGGGCAGAACATTTGAACTCGAACACAGCACAGTCAAACTCATGCGCGGCTTGCTGTTTGCTCAGATGCAGCAATCGAGCAAAGTAGAACGTTTTAAAAATACTCAATCGCCGCTAGATGCCCTGCACGCTAAATACAATACTCAAACTGGAAGTATTGTTGTAGGTGATGACAAGTGGGGACATTTACAGTTAGACGCTACATCTATATACTTGTTAATTCTTGCTCAAATGACGGCTTCCGGGTTGCACGTAGTTTTTACAATAGATGAAGTCAATTTCGTGCAAAATTTAGTTTACTACATCGGTAGAGCCTACCGCACGCCGGATTACGGAATTTGGGAAAGAGGCCATAAAATCAATCGCGGCAATGCAGAATTGAACGCCAGTTCAGTTGGCATGGCCAAAGCAGCGCTGGAAGCAATAAATGGGTTGGATTTGTTCGGTATTAAAGGCTCTCAAGCATCAGTTATTCACGTTTTGCCCGACGAAATTGCCAGAAGCCGCATAACTTTGGAATCGCTTTTGCCTCGCGAATCTAGTTCAAAAGAAGTAGATGCTGCTTTATTGAGCGTGATCAGTTTTCCGGCTTTTGCTGTTGAAGACCGAGAATTAATAGAACGGACTCGGAATAAGATTATTGACAAATTGCAAGGAAATTACGGCTGCAAGCGGTTTCTGCGGGACGGACACCAAACAGTTTTGGAAGATGCGGATCGCCTGCACTACGAACCTACAGAATTAAGGCAGTTCGAGCACATTGAATGCGAGTGGCCGCTATTTTTCACTTATTTGTTCTTGGACGGCATATTTCAGGGAAATCAAGCCCAAGTGCAAGAGTACCAGCAGCGTTTGGAATCTCTAGCAGTCGATCGATCTGGTTTGCCGCTGCTACCCGAATTGTACTACGTCCCCGCCGAAAATATAGAAGCAGAAAAGCTAAATCCCCGCAGCCAGCAGCGCTTACCCAATGAAAATATTCCCCTAGTTTGGGCGCAAAGTTTGTATTTTCTCGGTCAATTGCTAAATGAAGGATTAATCGCAGTGGGCGATATCGACCCGCTGGGAAGGCATTTGTCAGTGGGCCCGCACAGAGAACCTTTAGTGCAAATTGCACTGTTAGCTGAAGACGAAGATTTGCAAGCAGAATTAGCCACTAACGGCATTGCGGCGCAAACTCCAAAACAGGTAGAACCAATTCAAGTCCGCCAGACAAAAGAATTATCAGCTATTTACACGCAAATTGGACGCAACGACCCATTAGGTTTAACCGGCCGCCCCGTGCGGCGTCTGCGGAGTTTAACAACTTCTCGGGTGTTTAAAATTCGCGATGAGGCGATCGTATTTCTCCCCTCATTTTTGGACAGACAAGAATTTTACCTAACTCTAGATTACCATTTCCTAGTATCTAAAATCAAAAGCGAAATAGCCCACATTCACCGCCACTGGTATCAGTTGGGACGCCCTACGGTAACGCTGATGCTGACTCACACGATGCTGGAAACTGGTCGGGAAGCGTTGTTAGAATTAATGAAGGAACTCCGGGATGGACACTGCAACAACACGCCAGTTCAACTCGGAAATCTCAAGCAGTTAATGCTGACTGCTGGTACGGAGAGAATTGATTTCATGCACGATTTTGAATTTACCGAATCTCCGGTGACAGGTGCAGTAGAAACGCGCAGCTATCTCGCTTACAATCCTGAAAAAACTTGGTCTTTGGGTCACACGCAAGAATTTAAATTAGAGCTTGAAACTAATACTCAGTTATTGCTTACCAGCCTGCGCGCTTCAGAAAACTTGTACGAACAAATTGAGTTGCTGCACACGCTAGTTCGCCTCAAAGGACTAAATTTTGATACTGGATTTGGAGGTGCAGAGCAAACAGTTAAAGTTGTGGATTTGCTCAACGAAATTTATACGAAGGCGGGAGAAAGTTCGCAATCGAAAATCGAATGGGCAGTCATCCGCCATGCCGCAGGTTTGCTGGATAAAGTTGATATCAGTTTATCCGATGCGGTGACAGACATTTTGGTGCGGCAAAAACAGATTGCTGTGGGGAAAGCTTACAGCGAAGATTCGATAATTTCGAGACCCGGATCTTACACGGAAGTGATGGACAAAATTCGCCAATTCTGCGGAGAAGATATTCGCGATCGAGTTCTAACTCAAGAAGTTCTCATCTACCTAGGCTTGCTAATTAAAGCCGAACCGCAGTTATTTAAAGGCCTGCTGACGCTGAGAGTTAGCTACTTTATTTTGCTCTTAACAAGCGAATTAGCCCGCGAGTTGCAAGTTACGCAAAATGAAGCTTACGAATATTTAATGCAGCTAAGTCCCTTTGAAATCAAAAATCGCCTGCGCCAAGTGTTGGCAGAATACGAGGAAATGAATCAAATCCTCAAACAGCAAGAATCCCTGCGCGTCAAACAGCCGGAAAAAGATATTGAATGGGTAGTCGCGCCAGTTTCCGAAGAACCAACAATGCCTGCGGGAGGATGGCGCCGGAAGCGGCAGATGGAAGGGGGAGTTAATCGCGTACCGAAGGATTTTTATCCGAATGTTTGGGGACTGCTGCGGCACTGCAAAGGCTTGATAATTGGCGACAAATTAGAGCGGCGCAATCGGTTAGATAGCCATATCATTTTATCGGAAATGACGCCGGGGGAAAAGAATTTTGCGCTACAAATCGAGCATTTACTGAATAAAATTGTGGCGCCCGAATACCGACAAGTAAATATTGAGGCGCTGATGGAGTTGGCTGCGATCGCCCAGCGCAACCCAGAATTGCAAGTAGAGGAATACATCGTTTTAGATGTGTTGGTCGGTCACGCAGTGCGTCTGAATTGGCAAGGAAAATACCCGGAAAGATCCGATAAATACGACGAAGATAAAGCGGCGGCTTGGCAAGCATTTTACAATACTTCGCCTTACGTTTGCGCGAGTCACGTACTGGATGCTTTCCGATTCTTGACGAAGTTTGGATAGATTGAGGGCGGGTGGTTAATACAAGTCTCGATCGACCTTTTTGTAGTAAGGACTTCCGTCCTTTCTTTGCCAACTCATCAGCAAGGACTAAAGTCCTAACTACAAACTTTTTACAGTTTGACAACAAGTCAAGTAAACTGAATATTCGCAGTAAAATAATGTCAGCTATTAGCTCAATTACACGCGTCAGATTTACTTTCGATGAGATTGAACGCATTTTAGCATTTATATCTTCAGGCAAGCTTTCGCTGCAACTTACTATCGCTGAAAATTTTTTAGCCAGTATTTGTCGAGATTTTACTGGGCGACAGCTAGTTATGGTTGAAAATCTGACTTTAGGGAAAATTCATCCCAACCCATTTTTAATCAGGGCGTTAAATCTGAACACTCCAGAAGAAGTTGTCAAGCTTAATGTTTATATGGCTGCTACTAGGTCTATTGTCACTTCAATGGGATTTTTTATCCAAAAACTATTGATATCTTGCTCTGAAAGTGCAGAAAGCCCACCGGGCAAGTCAGGATGGGACGCAATTAAAACTACCAGTGATGGCGAGAAATGCTGGATACAGGTAAAAAGCGGGCCGAATGATATGGATAAAGACCAGATAGAATATTGGGCGGCAAAAATTAAGGAAAAAATTCAGGAGGGCGATCGCGCTTATATTGGTATAGCTTACGGCAAAAGAACTAATAAAACTGTAACACTTGGTTTACTGAAGCAAATTTTGCCAAATTCGGAAATGATCGCTTTAATAGGTCGAGAACTGTGGGATTTTGTCAGCGAAGATACTCGCTATACTGTGAATCTGTTTGAAGTGTTGCGTCGCTCGGCTAGCCAAGTTTTAGCACAAAGTTCTATTGATGAAGCTATAGAAAGGTGTAGCGATTGCATCATCGCTGAATTTATCGGAAAGTACGGCGAGAGAAGTCAAGGCGTTTTTAACTATATAGCAGATATATTTTGATTTACAGGTTCGTAGTAGCGCCCAAACGCTACTACAAACCACATACTACAAAACTCCTTTAGAACTCGGAATCCGAGTAGCGCGCCGCGGGTCGATTTCCACCGCCATCCGCATCGCGCGCGCAAATGCTTTAAACGCCGCTTCCACAATGTGATGAGAATTTCCCCCCTGCAACTGTCGAATATGCAGCGTCATTTGACAGTGGTTCACCACTGCCGAAAAAAACTCTCTCACTAATTCGGTATCGTAAGTGCCGATCCGCTGGTTGGGAATCTGCAAATTGTAGCTCAAGTGAGGCCGTCCCGAAAAGTCTAGCACTACTTCTATTAAAGCTTCATCCAAAGGTGCGATGAAATGTCCGAAGCGAGAAATGCCCGATCGATCTCCGACAGCTTTTGCTAGGGCTTGGCCTAAGGTAATTCCCACATCTTCGTTCGTGTGGTGGTCGTCAATCTCCAAATCCCCGATCGCCTGCACGTCCAAATCGATCAATCCGTGAGAAGCAATCTGGTGCAACATATGGTCTAAAAACGGAATCCCCGTAGACGCCTTGCAAGTTCCCACACCGTCGAGATTGAGGCTGGCCGTGACATCCGTTTCCAGTGTCGTGCGTTTCACCAAGGCGGCCCTAGCTGGTTGAACTGAATTTGCAGGAGGCACAGAAGGGCGATCGATTATTTCCATAATTCGCAAGGGGTCATTCATTAGTTATTGATAATTAGTAATTGAAAACTACAGCTCGACCGGCGCTAATTCTCAAGTGTTTAGTTAAGAGAATTATGCAAAACTCAAAACTCTCGAAAGGGGCGGCTTTTGCATAAAACTTACTTATTATAGTTAAAGTTTTTTGTGTCAACCGGCCCCTACATAACTCAAAATTATCGACAACTGTTACATTCCCATGATTTCGTAACCGGCATCGACATACAAAACTTGACCCGTAATCCCGCTAGCGAGATTGCTGCACAGAAAAGCCGCAGCATTTCCCACTTCCTGCTGAGTCACCGTCCGCCGCAGTGGCGCCACTTCCTCAACGTGGTGGATCATGTCCAGAATACCGCCAACTGCTGACGAAGCCAGAGTCCGAATCGGGCCAGAAGAAATCGCATTTACCCGAATATTTAACGGGCCCAGTTCAGCAGCCAGATAGCGAACATTCATTTCCAAAGCCGCCTTAGCAATTCCCATCACATTATAATTAGGCACAACCCGGACGCCGCCCAAATAAGTCAGGGTCACAATACTGCCACCCTCGGCCATCAGCGGTTTAGCAGCAGCACAAAGCCGCACCAGCGAGTAAGCGCTAATATCTAAAGCATTGGAGAAACCTTGGCGCGAGGTGTTGGTGAAATCTCCCGAAAGTTCGTCCTTGCCGGCAAAAGCCAGACAGTGGATCAGGATATCTAACTTGCCCCACTTATCGGCGATGGTTTGGAAAGTAGACTCAATTTCGCTCTCGTCTTGGACATTGCAGGGCACATACAGACTGGGATTGAGCGGTTCCACCAGTTCAGCGACTTTGCGCTCGTGCTTGCCTTTCTCGTCCTTCAAAAAAGTTATGCCGAGATTGGCCCCAGCTTTGTGGAGCTGCTGAGCGATGCCCCAGGCGATCGAGCGATTGTTGGCAATGCCCGTAACAAGAGCATTTTTTCCGGTCAAATCTATCATCTGTATTTCTTCTAGAAGCAACTAGCACCGTTCTCATTGGCTCTATGCGACAACCCCGCCAGTTTAGACACAACTGATTCAGATTTAACTGATTGATACACAATTGAGAGACAATTGAGAGACAATTGAGACACAATTGATATTAATTTGGCTGTGGAGCTACATGGGGGCGGAATTGAAAAAGTTAAGAGAAGGGCTAGATTTAATCATACAGCGTGTGTTTACCTTAATATTAGATGGAAGTAACAGAATCCCAGAATATTGGAGGTTAGACAGTATATTTACTCAATAAGGTTAATTGACAAGTTATAAAGTATTGATTAGTACAAAGGATCTAGTCGTGACGCATGATAGACCGCTAGCAGCCGTGTTCCGCCAAATCAGCGGCGGGGCGTTTCCACCCATTGTGGAAACCTTTGAACGGGGCAAGACAATTTTTTTCCCTGGAGACCCGGCTGAGCGCGTCTACGTTCTCATTAGAGGTGCTGTGAAGCTCTCCAGGGTTTACGAAGCAGGGGAAGAAATTACAGTCGCCCTCCTACGCGAAAATAGCGTATTTGGGGTGCTGTCTCTGATTACAGGACACCGCTCGGACAGGTTTTACCACGCGGTAGCCTTTACGCCGGTGGAATTGATCTCGTTGCCGATCGAACAAGTCGAGAAAGCGCTCAAGGAAGACCCAGAACTGTCGATGGTGATGCTGCGGGGGCTGTCGTCTCGGATTTTGCAAACCGAGATGATGATCGAAACGCTGGCTCACCGAGATATGGGTTCGAGACTCGTCAGCTTTTTGCTGATTCTGTGCCGGGACTTTGGCGTACCCGGTACAGAGGGGATTACGATTGATTTGAAGCTGTCCCACCAGGCGATAGCCGAAGCGATCGGTTCGACGCGGGTAACGGTGACTCGTTTGCTCGGGGATCTCAGGCAAGAAACAATGATCTCGATCCACAAGAAAAAGATCACAGTCCACAACCCGGTGGCTTTAAGCCAGCAATTCACTTGATGCCGAGAAAGTATCGGATTTTGGATTTTGGATTTTAGATTCAATCCAAAATCCAAAATCCAAAATCTAAAATCGGAATGACTGCTGGATACATCCTGGTATTTGTAATTTTAGTGTTGGGGGGTGTGATCGCCACTGTCAGCGATCGCCTTGGGACGAAAGTCGGCAAGGCAAGGTTGAGTTTGTTCAAGCTTCGCCCCCGCGATACTGCTGTTGTTGTGACAGTTATGGCCGGCAGCATCTTGTCAGCACTGACTCTGGGCATTTTGTTTGCTACTAGCAAGCCGCTGCGAACGGGAGTTTTTAGAATAGACGAGATTCAAAAAAGGCTCAACAACGCCCGCAGAGAAATTAACCAGGCTACTCAAGAAAAAAATCGAGTTGAAAATGAATTAGCTCAAGCCAGAGCCGCTCAAGCGCAAGCTAGAGCCAATTTAGAGCAAATTAATCAATCCCTCCAAGCCGCTAATGCTGAGCAAGCTCGGACGCAAACAAAATTAAACTCGCTGCGGACCCAGCTTAACAGCGTGCAAGCAGCCAAGTCTAAAACTGAACAGCAGTTAAGTCAGGTAGAAGCGGCTAAATCTCAGACAGAAGAACAGCTCAGCAGTGTGGAAGCGGCTAAATCCCGCACTGAAGAACAATTGAAACTGGTGGAAACGGCCCGATCGACTACAAAAGCTCAGCTCGATCGCACCGAGAACCAATTGAAAACAGTTTCTGCTCAAAAAACGACTTTAGGATCGGAAATCGCTCAACTGCAAGAGGAACGGCAACAGTTAATCGAGCAGCGAGAGCAGGTAAGAACTCAAATAGCCCAGCGCGATCGAGAAATTGCCAAGCGAGAGGCAGAAATTGCCCAGCGGGACAAGGAAATTGTCGATCGCAACGAACTAATTGCCCAGCGAGACAAGGAAATTGCCCAGCGGGTGCAAAATCTCGCCGAGCGCGATCGAATAATTGTCGAGCGCGACAAAGTAATTGCCGAGAGGGAAGCACTCTTAGAAACTTTGGCACAGCAACAAGCTCAAATCGAACAGCAACAAACTTTATTGCAGCAGCAAGTGCAAGTTTTGGAACGGGACTTTCAGGCAATCCGCGAGGGTACAGTTGCCATCAGGCGCGGTCAAATTTTAGCTGCTGGCGTCGTTCGCATTGTCGAACCCGGTATGGCAAGTGGCGCGATCGATCGACTTTTGCGAGAAGCAAATAAAACCACCGTCGAACTGATGCAGCCGGAAAATACCAAGGTTAGGGACCAGGTTATTCAAATTACTAAAGCAGAAATCGATCAGCTAATTAGTCAGATTAAAGACGGTCAAGACTACGTGGTGCGAATTGTTGCCGGCGCTAATTACCTGCGGGAAGAAAAGCTAATTAAGGTATTTGCAGAAGCAGAAATCAATCGAGTTGTGTTCCGGGCTGGAGATGTGATTGCAGGGGTTGCTGTCGATCCGGTGGCTTTGACCGACGAACAGGTGCGGCAGCAGTTGCTGCAATTGATAGAAGCTTGTCAATTTCGCGCTCGCCTGATCGGCGTTGTCGGCGGTAGAGTCCAAGTGGCCGACAATGAGGTTGAAACTTTAGCAGGTTTTATCGAGCGGTTGCAGCAGTACGATAAACCGCTCGATGTTCAGGCGATCGCCGCAGATGTCACTTACATTGCCGGCCCGCTTAAAATAGATTTAGTTGCTCGTGAAAACGGAGCCGTTGTTTTCCGCACCGGAAAGCAACCACCGGGAGGCGGAGATGTGAAAGTTAAATAATAAGTGCTATCAACTTTTTGGGTTACAGTAGGAACTGGAGTATAACCCACCTGTACAACTGATTTTCAACCAATTATCACCTAAATTTTCATTAATTATCGTAGTAATTCTATGGTCATAACCTATATAATCATCAAATCCCCCATTTTTTAGCAAATAAACTAAAACTTCTTGGCATTTTTGCCCTTCATGTTCATCTGGGTAATATACCCTTACTGTAATTAGTACTCTATCTGCTGATATCCCTAACTCTTCTCTTTCTGTAAAAGTTTTAACTTTTTCTTCTTGATTGTCCTCCGAATTTCTGAGAGTATTTATGTATCGGCTCAATAAATAGGGGTAGCAGTTATTCTAGTTGCCAAGACAAGCCCAA
>JAUBOM010000092.1:0-31910 GCA_036700245.1 Microcoleus vaginatus BM001213989 | reverse complement strand
TCAGGACTGAAGATATAGAAATTCGTCGAGATCATGTCACAATTCTAATTGAGGCACGGGGAACACCAGTTTTTGATCAACAGGGCAATATCGCTTATGCGATCACTACCTTTCAGGACATTACAGAGCGCAAACAAGCCGAGAAACTCCTAGCCGACTACAACTGCACTTTAGAGCAACAGGTCGCAGAACGAACTGCTGCGTTACGACAAAGTGAAGCAAATTATCGCAACCTGCTACAAACCGCGAATTCCGTCATCATTTGCTATGACATGCAAGGACGAATTCGATACATCAACGATTATGGGGTGAAACTTCTGGGCTATGAAGAACATCAGATTGTAGGGCGAACCTTATTTGAAACCATCATTCCAGAAGCCGAACTCTCTGGACGCGATGTGAGACCTATGGTCTACGATTTACTTCGTAATCCTCAAGCGTACCCGCAAGGCGAAGGTGAAAATCTGTGTCGAGACGGACGGCGAGTTTGGATGGCCTGGTCGAATCAAGCCATCTTCAATGACCAGGGGGAGGTCGTTGAAATCTTATCGGTTGGCAATGACACCACCCAGCGTAAACAAGCAGAAGAGGCTTTACAACGCAGTGAAGCTAAGTTCCGAACTATTTTTGAAAACTCGCAAGTTGGCATCTACCGCACTCGCCTCTGTGATGGATTAATTCTCGAAGCCAATCAACGCTTTGCCGATCTGTTTGGCTTTGATTCACCAGAGGAGATGATTGGTCTGGAGCACACTACAGGCTACTATGTCAATCCCAACGTTCGCCAACAAGCCATTGAGATGATGAAGCGGGATGGGGAAGTGCGAAGCTTTGAAGTCCAGATACGAAAACGAGATGGGACATTGCTTTGGGGACTTTTCTCTTCTCGTCTGAATGTTGCTGATGAATGTGTAGAAGGAGTGGTTGCAGATATTAGCGAACAGCAAACTGCGCTACACGAACGAAAACAAGCAGAAGAAGCCCTACAAGCCTCAGAGACAAAGCTACGGACTCTAATTGAGGCAATTCCCGATCCATTGTTTGTAATGTCTGCTGAAGGGCGATTGCTTGAAATAATAGTACTGGAACCAAATCTGCTATGGCAACCCTTTGAGGAGATGATTGGTCAAACCATGCATCAACTCGGAAAAGAACAAGCTGATGAATTTCTAGGTTATATTCAGCAGGTGCTGAGAACCCAACAAACCCTCACGATCGAGTACAGTGTGTTTTTAAATGGACGAGAAGCCTGGTTTTCGGCTCGCATTGCCCCAATCGACCACGATAAGGTGATTTGGCTGGCGCGAGATATTACGGCGCTGAAGCAAGCAGAAGAAGCCTCAATTTTAGAGGAGCGCAACCGCATGGCACGCGAAATTCACGATACACTCGCTCAGGCGTTTACAGGCATTCTAGCTCAGGTAGGAGCCGCAAAGCAGGTGCTAACGGATGATGTAGAAGCAACTGGGGCACACCTGGATCTGATCAAAGAATTGGCACGAACTGGACTGGTTGAAGCGCGGCGATCGGTAGTAGCGCTCCGTCCTCAGCTTTTAGAGGAGGGCAGTTTACAGAGCGCTCTACATCGTCTCATCGCTCAAATCAGAACTTCCGCAATGGATACCACTTTATATTATGAGATTGAGGGTACGGTGTATTCTCTACCGGCTGAAGTCGAGAGTAACCTACTGCGAATGGGGCAGGAAGCATTAACCAATGCGATTAGACACGCCAATGCTGACGAAATTCGAGTGCAGCTAGTCTACGATCGCGATCAGTTTTGCTTGCGTGTGAGAGACAATGGACAAGGTTTTGGAGTTGGGAGTATTCCATCCTCTGAGGGTTTTGGCTTACTAGGCATGAGCGAACGGGCAGAGCGCATCGGCGCACAACTCACGATTAGAAGTCAACCTGGACAGGGAACAGAAATTATTGTCACCGTCAATCGGGAGTAACATCACAATGAGCCAAGCCACGACTATTCGGGTTTTGATTGCGGACGACCATGCTATTTTTCGGCAAGGATTAGCCACGATTATTAACCGTGACCCAGATATGCAGGTGATTGCCCAAGCCGAAAATGGGGAACAAGCGATCGCCTTATTTCGGGAACACCAACCAGATGTAACGCTAATGGATCTGCGAATGCCTGAAGTGGAAGGAGTTGCCGCCATCGGTGCAATTTGTGCTATTGCTAAATCGGCTCGGATTATTGTACTAACCACGTATGATAGTGACGAAGATATTTATCGGGGATTGCAGGCAGGCGCAAAAGGATATCTGTTGAAAGATACTGAACCTGACGAGCTTCTGAATGCCATTCGTACCGTTCATCGGGGTCAGAAGTATATTCCGCCCGATGTAGGAGCAAAGTTGGTACAGCGCCTCAGCAATCCAGAACTGAGTGAAAGAGAACTAGCAGTACTCCGCTCACTGGCGCAGGGAATGAGTAATGCGGATATTGCGACTGCTTTGAGTATTGGTGAAGGTACTGTTAAATCCCATGTTAATCGGATTTTGAATAAGTTAGATGTGAGCGATCGTACTCAAGCTGTGATTGTTGCCGTTAAACGCGGCATTGTCAGTTTGTAGGGTGTATTTTCGATCAGATTCGGATTCTAACTTAAGTTATAGCTAGCCTTCTACTTTGCGATGGCACGGTTACTCTATCAATTTGTACTGTAAAAATTTTAACTTGCTATAGACGACGGCTTGAAGGCGATCTCCTATATTGAACTTATTCCGAAAGAAGCTGAGTACTAGAACTGGACACGCCCCAGATAGCTAGGAAAAAATGACATTGATTGAATTTGGGTAGTGCTTTCAGGTTAGTGATGTCGAAGTGTTCCACCGCGAAGCGGGGGCAAGCGCTGCGCCAGTAATACTGCTGTTGCATGGCTTTCCGACCGCTAGCCACATGGCTGCGTCTTGAAGGTGATTGCACAAGAATCTGACAAAACACCCTAAGAATCTGAAAGAAACCGAGCATTAGGAGTCATTACACCCAACCTATGAAAATAGCAGGTAGGAAGCAAAAACACATTCTTCGCGATAAGGGACATTCCATGAAACTCTATCATATGCCCGGTGCCTGTTCGCTGGCTAATCTCATCGTTCTTGAATGGATTGGTATGTCGCACGAAATCGTCAGGATGAGTCTTGAAAGCATCAAGTCACCAGACTATAGCTGTAGCCAATTAGATTAGGACACAGACTATAAGTCAAGATAGTCGCCGTAAAACAACCATCATTAATCACGTAACTAAAAAGGAGTTTGATCGTGCAGAACATCACACTTGACACTATCACTGAAGCCGTTATTAATCATGGCGATCGCGGCAAATCTCACCCGCGACTCTATGAAATTTACACGAGCTTGGTTCCACATTTGCATGACTTTGTGCGTGAGGTGAATCTGACAGAATCAGAATTGCAGCAGGGACGTAATTTTCTCAACCAGGCAAGTCATCACACTCAAGAGATTCCCACTGGAGAGATCCATTTGTTGACGGATCTACTAGGGATCTCAGAGTTGGTAGAATTGCTGCACGATGCCCATCGCAGTACAGAAAGCAATTTAGAAGGACCATTGTATGTGCCGAATGCACCAGAACGGCAGATGGGCGATCGCTTGGGTATTGATACAGAAGGAGATTCGCTTTTCCTGTCAGGCAGGGTTTTAAATTTGAACGGTCAACCGATCGCCAATGCTCTGATTGATGTTTGGCAACCCAATTCCAAAGGATTATATGATGGCCAAGAGCCATCTCAGCCGTTGGGGAATTTTCGCGGACGTTTCAAAACGAACAAGAGTGGAAAGTATATGTTTGAAACCGTCGTGCCACTAGGTTACAAAGTGCCAAGCAGTGGTCCATGTGGCGAGTTGCTGGGACTCTTGGGACGGCATCCCTGGCGGCCGGCTCATATCCATTTCAAACTCAGTGCTCCGGAGTACACTCCACTGACAACACAAATTTTTATTGCTGGCGATCCTCACCTGGATTCAGATACAACCTTTGCAGTGCGATCGGCGATCGTTCAATTGCAAAAGCACGAAGCACTAGACGAACTCAATGCACACAATCAAAGTAAACCGTTTTACACGACTGAGTTTGATTTTGTGTTGAAACCCGCTACTCTCTAGCGGAGAATCATCAAGCAATGGTTGCACATTATGTCTACACCATCAATCCAGAACAATCTGCTAATTGGCATTTGGAAGTTGATTTCTGCAACTGCCATTTACGCTGATGGAACAGTGACTCCAGACGTGTATGGAACTCATCCGGTTGGCTACATCACTTACACATCAGATGGTCACATGATGGTGATGTTTTCTAGGAGCGATCGCACACCGCTGAGTCAGGAGGTCAGATCACCGCTGACTCCCCAGATGCAATCTTTACCCGTGGAAGAGCTTGCTCAAGCATTTACAACATTCAATGCTTACGCTGGAACTTATACGTTGAGTGGCAACACAGTAACTCACCAGATCAAAATTGCATCCATTCCTAATCGCGTTGGTACAACGTTAGTTCGCACCTTTACTCTTAATGAGAGCCGACTAACGCTCGTGACGCCGCCAGTCTTGAGTGATGGTGTTGAAGCGGTTTTTGAGCTGCTGTGGGAACGAACGCATTATAGCAAGGGGAGTTCGTTGTCGATAACGAAGTAGAGGCAAGTACGATCACTTCTCACTCACTGAAAACGTCGCTATCCTCGGTTATCTCGACGGACGAAACTGGCTCACTGGCGAACGATCGATTGCCGCTCCCTACCTGTTCGTCATTCTGCGTTGGGCGATCGACACTCAGGTCGGACTACAAGGCTTTGAGAACCTGTCACGATTTGTAGACCGCATGAATCTCGATGCTGGTGTGCGTGCCGCGCTGGCTACCGAAGCAGAATCAAAGCCATCTTAGAGGCGGCAAACGCGGCGATAGCGCTTAGGCAACAATGAAGGATTCTTGTCGTTCTGAACCGATGATACGCATATGTAAAGGATGGAGAAAATTGAGGCGGTTGAGTCTTCAGCATTGCTAATCGGATTTGGTAATTGTAGTCATGAATAAAATTCCAAATAGCACCAGCCATGATTCTCCAACTTCTTAGAAAACGATAATGTCTTCCTGACTAATCGCGAAATTCGCTGCCTGATAGTATTATTTAATCGTTCAATGTAACTCGTCAATCCGCTTTCTTTCCCCACAGGCTGATGCCGTGAATGTCGGTAAAACCGCAGCATATGCCTCCCAATGATCGGTATAAATCTTGGCACTGCAGGCGATAGACACTCGGTAGGGAATCCCATAATGCAAGAGCCGACTTTAAGGAACGGTCTCCAATATGACATCCGATCACTTCCCGAGTCTTGGCATCCATCGCTAACCAAACCCATTGTTTATTCCCTTTGTTGTCTACTTTCATACCATAGTTCATCCATTTGGACGGTGTGTTTTCCGACTTCTTTTGGGATAACTGTAGCCTTTGGTTTTACGGCAGTGTACAAGTGGTTTACATAATGCAAGAAGCCAGAAGAGAGGAAACACCCATGACTCGGGCAATGCCAGCAAGAGAAATCTGTTCAAGGAGAAGCAACTCAATTTTTGCGCCCGGTGTCGGTGTTTTTGGGTTGCCACTTAGGATTTTCGATAAACTGGCGACCACAGTCACGACATTTATGGTGAAAGTTTTCCGCGACGAGTCATACCATTTTTCATCACATCGTCAGAACCACAAGTGGGACAAATCAAATAGGGTTTCATCAGACTCCTCAAAAGATTGGCATAGAGCTATTATCCTCTCTCCTTTACATAAAAGCACTACCTGAATTTGAATGAAAAAGGAGACAAACCCATGAGCAACACCATCGACACAATGATCGATCCCAATGACAGCGTGCTGCTGCTGATCGATCATCAGAGCGGACTCTTCCAACTTTTGCGTGACATTGAACTCCCAGTCCTCCGCGCCAATGCCACCCCAATGCGCGGCATATGCCGTGCGGAGAAGACCTTACAGGAGTAATGAAATGAAAGGCAATCAAACAATCAACGCAACAGAACAGAGCCGCCGAGACTTTGCTGGGCGCGCTGGCCGAGCAGAGTTTGACGTCATCATCGTCGGTGGCGGATCCGCCGGCGCAGTGCTGGCAAATCGCCTGAGTGCTGATCCATCTCGCCGTGTTTTGCTGATCGAAGCAGGCAAGGCCTATCCCCCAAACGCCTATCCCGACCCAGTCCGCCGCCAGGACCTAGTGGGTGGCGATCCGCAGCACGACTGGGGCTTTTACAGCGAGCCTGGCGTGCTGGGCAGAAGGCTTCAGCTCAACCGCGGCAAGGTGCTGGGTGGCTCGTCTGCCATCAACGGTGCAGTGGCGATGCGGGTGCCGAAATACGACCACGATCGCTGGGCCAAGGCGCATGACCTCGACGCCTTGAACTGGCAAAGCTCACAGGCCTTCTATCGTTCGCTGGAGCGTACCTCCGGCACTGGCGGCGACGGCCGCGACGGCTGCGTCCCCATCCACCAGCTCGGCGATGAAGAAGTGTCTGACCAGCATCGCGACTTCATCGCGTCGGCACTGGCTGCGGGCTACCAGCGCACATCGGGTTTTACGACGGGGCAGCCGCTGGGCGTTGGTCCCTATGTGATGAATACCCGCATGGGTGTGAGGCTTAACACAGGAATGACCTTGTTGGGCGATGCGGTGCGCGCCCGACCTAATCTGACCATCCGCGACGAGACGCTGGTCGATGCCGTGTTAGTGGAGCATGGCCAGGCCCAAGGCGTCCGACTGGCTGGCGGGGCGATCATCCTAGCCGGTGAAATCATCCTTTCAGCGGGCACCTATGTCAGCCCGGCGATCCTGATGCGTTCCGGCATTGGCCCCTCTGAGGTGCTGCGAGGCCTTGACATCCCGGTCGTGTCCGAGCTGCCGGTCGGTCGCCGTCTACAGGATCACCCGATGGTCCCGACCGTCTGGTCGATTCGCAAGGAAGCAGTAGGCCTTCCGTATCCACCCATAGGCGCAATGCTGTGGACGGCATCCAACCACGCGACGAACGGCGAGGCAGATCTGAACATCAGCACCGCGACCCTGCCCGACGGTGGGCAGGCTTCCGACGGCGCGATGTTCCTGCTGTTCGCTGCGCTCGTGAGACCGCGTTCCGTGGGTTCCCTCACCATCGCCAGCCGCGATCCCTATGCTGCGCCCATCATCGATCTCGGCTTCCTGACGGACAGCGGTGACCGCGAGCGATTGGTCGATGGTGTCGAAGTCATCCGGAACATTGCGCGTCAGCAGCCTTTTGCCGATATGGTAGGTGCAGAACTGGCGCCGGGCGCGGCAAAGAGCGACCGCGCTTCGATCAACGCCGCGCTCGCGGCCTCTGTGCAGAGCTATCAGCATCCGACCTCCACTGTACCCATGGGCGGACCGCGCGATGCCGGAGCCGTGGTGGATATTGACGGGCACGTTCGTGGCGTCAAGAGCCTGCGAGTCGTCGATGCCTCGATCTGGCCTGACGTGCCCTCCGTCGCAACGGCTTTCCCGACCATGATGCTGGCCGAAAGCATCGCTGCCCGGATGGCCTAAGAGAAGTACGCAATCAGTGAAAGCAACCCCGCCCGAAAGAGCGATAGCTCTGAGATTTGCCGCAGGGGCAAGTCAACATCATCAACCCCAACTTGGACACAATCACATGAAACAAGATCATCTCACAAGCGAAGTCACGCTCGCCACCGCTGCACCCGCACACACGCAAGAGGCTGGCAAGGGTCTGACCGCAGCGCAATTGCTGAAGCGCAGTCTGGACACTTTCCTAGCCAAAGATATTAAGGGCTGGGCTGAACTTTGCGACGAAAACGTCGTCGTCGAATTCCCCTTCGCGCCCGACGTGGCGTCCAGAAAGCTGGTGGGCCGAGCGGCTATCTACGAGTATTTGAAGAACTATCCCAGCGTCATTGACTTGCAGCGGACTCCCACGCTGAAGATCAACTCTACCGATGACCCCAACATGGCTATTGCCGAGTGGAGCGTCTCAGGCCGGGTGATCAGCAACGGCAATCCCTATGAAATGAGCTACGCCACGTTTGTGACTGTCAAGAATGGGTTGATCGTCAATTACCGCGAGTACTGGGACCCGATGGTGTTCATGGCAGCCATGAGCGGCGCAAAGTTCTGGTGACCTTGGCGAGTTGCTAAAACCGTTCGTGTTCCTTGACCTAGCCAGTTTTGATGCCACTGTGGGGAACCAAGGGTTCCCCACAGTGGCACTCCGGCATCGCGACGCTGACGTTCATGACTCAGGGTAACTTTCGCTATGTGGACACGACTGGTCAGCAAGGCGTTTTGGCGGCTGGCGGTGTTGAATGGATAAAGGCAGGAAACGGCGTGTGGCACTCGGCACCCCCGTTGGCGACACGCAGGTTAAAGGCTTCCAGCTCTGGATCGCCTTGCCCGCTGCGGAAGAAAACACGCCTGCGCATAGCATCTACCTGGCTCCGTCCGACGTGCCGCAGAAAGGGCCTGCGCGGGCACTATGGCGAGGCGAAAAGCCCTATCAACGCACTGGCGCAGATGACATACCTCTCCGTCTCCATACGTCGTAGCCAATGCTTGAATTTCTGTTGACTTTCCATCGCAATATATTCAAAGGAATTTACGTTGATTGGCTACGGATTGTTGCGATCGCGCAGCGTGTGCATAGCACGTATCGCCTTTTCCAACCAATCTAAATAAGTCTGTTCCCGTTGCTTCACTAAGTCCAAAACCAGTCGATGCAGTTTTTGTTCACGCGATGCAGTCGGATTACTCAAAGATAGAGCCTCGATCGCCTCACACTGGGCTAGCTTTTCTTGCCGTGCTTCCAGTTCCTGCTCTAGCAGATACACGATCGCCTCGTTAGGCAACTGAGCCGCAAAATAGAGTTGCACCAGCAACTGCTCTCGCAACACGGGCAACGGATGATGTGTCTGAAGCCAGTGGGTTAACTCTGCTTCGCCTGCTTCGGTAATCCGGTAAACCTTGCGATTGGGGCGATCGTGCTGAATCTCGACGGTACAGGTAATCCACCCCTGTGACTCCAGTTTGTCTAAAGTCCGATAAATCTGTGCCTGATCTGCTGGCCACAGATGGGAAATGCAATCGTCAAAGCACTTGGTTTTGAGGTCGTAGCCTGTCCGCTCCTGTTGTTGGAGCAGACCCAGAATCACATGGGCAAGAGACATAGGCAGTTTACCGAACGAACAGGGAGGACAAGCCCTACCCATAGAATTTATATCTTTCTATGCTATTATATGATTAATCACATATAGGATAAATCTTATAAACTGTCTGATTGGAGGCAACTGTATGACAACTCAAACTCAAACACTCCGAACCGTTGCTGGAATCATTAATAGTGTAGAAACGCTCGAAGGAGCAGGCTTCTTGGTGCGTCGTCCCTTTCCCAAGAGTAGCTTTTCCGAGTTTGACCCCTTTCTCCTCCTCGATGAATTGGGTCCCGTGAATCAGAAGCCCGGTCAAGCAAAGGGCGCACCGGATCATCCCCATCGTGGCTTTGAAACCGTCAGCTACGTCCTGGATGGACGGCTGGAGCACAAGGATTCGGTCGGTCATGCCGGACTGCTCAATACCGGTGATGTGCAGTGGATGACCGCTGGGGCAGGCGTAGTGCATTCCGAAATGCCAGAAGCTGAGTTTACCCGCACGGGTGGGCGACTGCACGGCCTTCAACTGTGGGTCAACTTGCCGCAGCGGGACAAGATGATTGCTCCTCGCTATCAGGAAATTCCATCAGCGCAGATTCCGGTGGCTCAGACCAAAGATGGGTCGGTGACGGTGCGCGTGATTGCGGGAGAAGCGTTGGGGGCGAAAGCGGTGATTGAAACCCGCACCCCGATTATCTACCTGCACTTTACGCTACAACCGGGCGCAAGCATGGTTCAACCGGTACCGAAAGAGTACAACGCCTTTACCTATGTCCTCGATGGGTCTGGTTTGTTTGGCACTGAGCAGGAACGGGGTGAGGATGGGCAAATGGTGATTTTTGCACCTGATGGTGAGGAAGTGGCGATCGCCAATCCTGCGGATGCCACCCAGCCCCTTGATCTATTGCTGATTGCTGGAGTGCCGCTGAATGAACCTGTGGTGCGCTATGGTCCTTTTGTGATGAACACTGAAGCCGAAATCCTGCAAGCGATCGACGATTACCGAAATGGAAGGATGGGACACATTCATGCTTAACACGCTTCAAAACCGCATTACCCAACATCAACTGCTGACCAATATACGCATCAAGCTATTGCATCTACATAAACTGTTGTTGGATACAGAACGTATTCGTTACGAACAGGTGCGCGGACAGGTCTCTAACGGTGAATTGCTGCAACTGGTGATCAATCACGATCAATTTGCCTGGTTGCATCGCCTCTCAGAATTGATTGTGCAAATTGATGAGTTAATCCACTCTGATGAACCTGTCACCTCCGAGGCGATCGCTGCTCTCATTGCTGATGTTCAGATTCTACTCACACCTGATGAAGTTGGAAATGACTTTGCTGTGAAATATGATATGGCACTTCAGCGTAACCCCGATGTGGTGCTAGCTCATGCTGATGTGGTCACACTGCTAGCGACTAAAGTTCAACTATAAATGAGCAGTTCATCCAGGTTAATTTTAATCTGGACGAACTGCTTTTATGCATTATATTTACCGAATCGTAAGCATTCGCGGCGTATTCAGGTGTTTATTAATTTCCTAGTTCAGCGATTTAGCAATCCGTCCTATTGGGAAAGGAACGTTTGACGAACGATACTGCCTACTCTGACAGTTAATCTGCGAATTGATGTATTTCCTAAAATAATTGATGCGCCCGATTATAACTTAAGTTATAGCTAGCCTTCTACTCCACGATGGAATGGTTACTCTATCAATTTGTACTGTAAAAAATTTAACTCGCTATAGACGACGGCTTGAAGGCGATCGCCTATATTGAATTTATGCAAACAGTCATCCAGGCAATGAATTGAGCAAGTTAATTGCAAAGTTCCATGCTTGATGCAGATTTAGAAAGATGAACGACGATCGTAGCCGCAGTTCCTTACTTGTACCGCCTTCAGCCCAAGATTGGATTCAAGGTGTGTTGAGTGCCAAGGTAGTGCTGGTGATGTATGGAGACTATCAATGCTCTAGAAGTGCGAACGTTTACAAGATGATTAAAGCGAACAAACGAGAGCTTAGTGCTGCTTTTGGAGAAGATTATTTATGCTTCATCTTCCGTCATTTTCCACAAACACAGATTTATCCCCATGCTCAACGGGCAGCCCAAGCAGCCGTTGCTGCCGCCGCCCAAGGAAAGTTTTGGTTAATGAGCGATACTTTATTTGACCATCAACAAAGATTGGAGAATGGTTATCTTGTCGAGTACGCCAATAATTTAGGGCTTGACATTCCTCAATTTCTCAAAGAGTTGTCTAAACAAGTGCATGTCGATCGCATCAATGTCGATCGCATCAATAAAGATATCGAAGGCGGAATACAGAGCGGAGTAACGACTGCCCCAGCCCTGTTTATCAATGGAAGTCGGTATATCGGGCACTGGAACACGGCGGAGTTGATGGCAGCCATAATTGTTGCAAGTCATTAAGTTCCCCGATCTTTGCTCCCAATTCATATCTGATTTGTCTGTAAGTGCTGTAAGTTATCTAATTTTGATGGCTAGGATTTTGCCTGTTTCACTGAACAAAATTGCCACTTTTTGAACCATGACAACAGTTACCATGCCAACAAATGAATTTCTGGGTATTGATTTAGTCAATCACAAAGCAGTATTTCATTGAGGATAGTTCTATGACGCATTCACTAATACAAGGCAAGAATAATCCTGGGCATGAAGGTAAACCTAAGACTGGTTCTCTTCGGGACTCTTCAGTTAATCATGCCCTGATTGCGATCGCGCAAGAAGTCACTGAGTTGCTGAGACAAACTTACCTGAGACAAACCGATGAAATTAAAACAGGAGAAACAGAATGATTCTGCAAGATAAAGTGGCGTTAGTCACTGGTGGCACATCGGGAATTGGTCGTGCAACGGCGTTAGCGTTCGCGCAGCGTTCCGAAGGAAAGCTTAACGAAGTTATCGTCTTCGGTGCTGCTGGAGCAAAGGTAGTATTCTCAGGCAGACGCGACGCAGAAGGTGAAAAAACCGCCCAACTGATTCGCGAAACAGGCGCTGAATGCTTATACGTCTATTGAAACAAGTTCACTAACATCACAAGAATCTGACAAATCATTTTAAGAATCTGAAAGCAGTCAAGCATTGGAACTCAAGACACTTTAGATAGAACCAGGAGCATTTAATCATGGTCAAAGAGCAAACTGTAGACGGACAAGCAAATTTACAAGCTACTACCAATTTGACACCAGCCCAGGAGTCTTTGCAAGCACTTTGGGAAGAGCATTTACAGTACGAGTTTGGCACTCACAGTACTGAAGATGCCCTCGCTACCATGGTTGAAGATGCTTACGTTAACCACATCCCGGTAATGACTGGGGGAGTCGGGAAACCAGCACTGCGCGAGTTTTATTCCAAATACCTCATTCCACAGATGCCGCCGGACACGGAGTTGACCCTAATCTCGCGCACGATCGGGACAGATCAACTCGTGGATGAAATGATGGCTAAGTTCACTCATACTGTTTGGATGGAATGGATATTACCCGGCGTTGCTCCCACCGGAAAACGGGTGGAAGTGCCAGTAGTAGCGATCGTCCAGTTCCGTGACGGCAAACTAGCCCACGAACACATTTACTGGGATCAGGCAAGTGTATTGGTTCAAGTCGGCTTGCTCGATCCGGGTACACTTCCCGTCGTGGGCGTTGACAGTGCGCGTAAGGCGATCGATCCCAACTTACCTTCAAACACACTAATCGAGCGCGACTAAGTGTAGGAGCCAACAAACATCAAAACCCAAACCCGCCATCCCGCCCAGCTACTCCCGAAGCGATCGAGCGAATTTTGGTAGTAGCACCCAAGTACAGCATCGAATTCATCGTGTGAATTAGAGCAATGCTCAAACCCGGCTCCTACAACCAGAATCGTTACTCATCCTGGTTATAGATCGAGGCGCTTCTTGTTGCTGGCTTCTACACGTATTGCTGCCCATTGAGTTTTTGACGCAAGTAACATAACTATTCACAACAAGAGGTAACTATCATGATGCTTAAAGACAAGGTTGCTTTAGTGACGGGAGGGACATCGGGAATCGGTAGAGCTACCGCTATCGCTTATGCCCAACAACAAGCAAAGGTAGTAGTGGTGGGTCGTCGAATGGATGAAGGTGAAGAAACTGTTCGATTGATTAAGGAAGCTGGCGGAGAGGCGATTTTTGTGCAAGCAGATGTCACAAAAGAAGCCGATGTTGAAGCAATGGTTGATAAAGCGGTTGGCGTTTTTGGTCGGTTAGATATTGCCTTTAATAATGCAGGAACTATCGGCGCAAATCCCTCATTGATTGAGCAAACAGAAGCGGAATACGATCGCACTATGAACATCAATGTCAAAGGCGTTTGATTGTCGATGAAACATGAAATTGCTCAGATGTTGAAACAGGGAAGTGGTGCGATCGTCAATATGGCATCTGCAAATGGAGTCGTTGCATTTCCTACCTTCCCCCTCTACACCGCGAGTAAAAGCGCGGTAATCGGTTTAACAAAAGCTGCTGCGCTCCAATATGCCAAAGCGGGTATTCGCATCAATGTCGTTGCACCAGCGGTAATCGAAACAGATATGTTTGAAGCAGCGGCAGGTGGGCAGGATGAAGTCAAAGCTTACATGGCAGGACTTCACCCGATCGGACGGATTGGAACACCGCTTGAAGTTGCAAATGCAGTTCTGTTTTTATCATCTGACATGGCATCGTTCACAACAGGTGCAACATTGCTGGTAGATGGTGGCTATGTAGCGCAGTAGTCTATCGGCAATGCAAAATATTGCAGTGATCGAATGCGCGATGGCTAGCTTTTGCCTGTTTTGTTGAGCAAATTGCCAATCTTTGAACCATGCTAACAATTACAACGCCAACCCTTGAAGCCAAGCGCAAAGGCTTAACGCACATCCGATTACAGCAAGTGCTCGGCTATATTCGTACTCACCTCGATCGAGATTTGTCACTGACTGAGCTTGCAGAAGTGATTAATATTAGCCCGACTTACTTTGCGAGTTTGTTTAAGCAAACAATGGGAATTTCTCCACGTCAGTACGTGATTCAACAGCGTGTGGAACAGGCAAAGTTGATGCTATCGAAAACAGATTTGGCGATCGCAGACATTGCCCTACAAGTAGGCTTCTCCAGTCAAAGCCATTTGACGCAACACATCAAGCGATTCACGGGAAAGACCCCCAAGCAGATTCGTTAGCACCATAAGAATCTGAAAATTTGCCCTAAGAATCTGAAAGAAATCGAGCCTTGGAACTCATTACATTGAAGTTAAGTTAGGCAAGAATTTGAAGCAGCAACAGAATTAAGATTGTATCTTCGTCCACAGCGTCAACTAAGAATGGATCGTACGAAAATGAGTATTCAGCAATTAATCACGCCTGAAAAGCACAATTTAGGGGGGTTTAGCGTACAGCGCATCTTACCGAGTGAAACCCTAAAAATGGTTGGACCTTTCATCTTCTTCGATCACTTAGGCCCAGCTATTTTTCCGGCTGGAAAAGGCGTCGATGTTAGACCCCATCCACACATCAATTTAGCGACGGTTACCTATTTGTTTGAAGGAAGCCTTCTGCATAGAGATAGTCTAGGTACAGTACAAGAGATTTTTCCGGGCGAGGTGAACTGGATGACAGCGGGCAAAGGTATTGTTCATTCTGAGCGATCGCCCGAGAGCTTTAGAGAGAAAGAATCTACTCTTCACGGCATTCAGACCTGGATTGCCCTCCCCGAAATCGCTGAAGAAGTTGAACCCAGCTTTTCACATTATTCGGCGACTGATTTACCGAGGTGGACTCAAACAGGCACCAGCGCGACCTTAATCGCCGGTAGCTATCAGTCTCACCAATCACCAGTTAAAACCTACTCTGCTACTCTTTACCTAGCGCTCGTTTTCACGGAGGGTAGTCAATTTCAGCTAGCGCCAATAGAAGGTTTAGAAAGGGCAGTTTATAGCGTCACATCCGGCCTATTTGTAAATGGAAAGCCTTTAGAGCCATATCGTCTAGCCGTTTTAGCGCCGGATGAATCAGTAAATATCAGTGCGGGGGCTGAGGCAAAAGCAATGATTATCGGCGGGGCACCAGTGGGCGATCGCACAAAGTACTGGAACTTTGTGTCGAGCCGCTCAGCGCGTATCGAGCAGGCAAAACGAGATTGGCAAGACCGCCGCTTCCCGGCGGTTCCCGGTGAAACTGAATTCATTCCGCTCCCTGATAATTCAGATCGCGGTAGTAGCGCGCCCCCTCTGAGTTGATGATGGTTAGGCGTTCTTTGCTGAGCGAGAGAACAGCAGCTTAACTCGTACAGCAAGACTTTCTACTATTTCGGATTAGTCTATTTCATTCGCAAAACGCGTGGGAAATGATATGGAAGTTGGAATTGACAGTTTTGCCTCGGTTGGAACGAGTGAAAACGGCGAAACGGCGGATGCCGCGCAGTCCGTCGCCGAACTGCTGGAGAGAATAGAGCAGGCGGATCGTTCCGGCTTGGATATCTTCGGCATCGGCGAGCACCATCGGCATGAATTTTTAGATTCGGCAAACGCGGTTATTCTCGCCGCTGCCGCCGCACGCACCGAGCGCATCCGTCTAACCAGCGCGGTTACGGTGCTGAGCGCGGCTGACCCGGTGCGTGTGTTTCAACAATTCGCCACGCTCGATTTGATTTCAAAGGGTCGCGCCGAAATGGTTGTCGGGCGCGGCTCGTTCACCGAAGCCTTTCCGCTATTTGGATTTAGCCTCGGCGATTACGACGAGATTTTCGCTGAAAAGCTCGAACTCTTGCTCAAAATTCGGGACAACGAAACGGTCGATTGGTCGGGCAAATTTCGCCCCGCGCTGGAAAACCAAGCTATTTATCCGCGTCCGCTGCAAAAGCCGTTTCCCATCTGGATTGGGGTCGGCGGTACGCCGCAATCTTTCCTCCGCGCCGGAATGCTTGGACTGCCGCTCGTGGTTGCCATTATCGGCGGCGAAACGCATCGCTTTCGCTCGCTCGTAGATTTATACCGCGATGCCGGAAAGCGCGCTGGGTATGCGCCCGAAACATTGAAAGTTTCATTGCATTCAATCGGTTATGTCGCCAACACGACTGAACAAGCCGTTGAAGCATTTTTTCCGGGCTACGCCGAAACCTTTACTAAAATTGGCAGAGAGAGAGGCTGGCCGCCTGTTACGCGCGCCGATTTTGACGCGCAGCGCGGCGCAACCGGCGCGTTACTGGTCGGCAGTCCCGAAGAAGTGGCGGAGAAAATCCGCCGTCATAGCGAATCGCTCGGCGGCATTTCGAGAGTAACTTTTCAAATGGACAACGCGCAGATGAACCACGCCCAACTGATGCGCTCCATTGAATTGATTGGAATGCAAATGTCGCCACTCTTAAACAATTAAAATATGCGGGCATGGTTGAACTTAAGTTCCGCTAGGGTAACAAGACAGAGAGACGAGCTGGAACACCGCTTGAAGTTGCAAATGCAGTCCTGTTTTTATCATCTGACATGGCATAGTTCGTAACAGGTGAAACGTTGATGATAGATGGTGGGTATGTAGCGCAGTAGTCATCGGCAGTGCGAAACGTTGCGACCAAGTCGCGATCGACCTGCATCATCCGCTCGATCACTCTCCGTGCCTTTGGTTCCTCAAGGGCATCCCGATAGTAAGCAGCGTTTGATTGAGCAGTAATACATCCAAAGGAGTCCATCATGACGACAACACTTGCAGGCAAAGTTGCACTGGTAACAGGTGGTTCTCGCGGTTTAGGAGCGGCGATCGTAGGGTATGCAAAAGCTCAAAACTTTTACACTCACAATTAACGAAAGGAAAAGAAATGGCTGAAAAATTTGGTGCAAAATCGACCGCCGACGAGGTGCTTTCCGGCATTAATCTCAAGGGAAAGCGATTTCTCATTACCGGTGCATCGTCGGGCATTGGGCTTGAAACCGCCCGCTCGCTGGTTGCTCACGGCGCTACCGTCGTCGGCGCGGTCAGGGACCTCGCTAAAGCTGAGCCAGCCACTGCATCGGTTCGTGATGCCGCGTCGCAAGGAGGTGGCTGCCTGGAATTGATCAATCTCGATCTGGCATCCTTGCAAAGTGTTCGCGCCTGCGCGGATAAACTGTTGGCTGACCGTCAGCCGTTCGATTCCATTATCGCTAACGCTGGCGTTATGGCAACTCCATTCGGTCGGACGATCGATGGCTTTGAAGTCCAGTTCGGGACGAACCATCTGGGTCATTTCGCCCTGATCAATCAGATCGAGCCGTTGCTCGCCGATAATGGACGGCTGGTAGTCCTGTCGTCGCTCGCGCATCGCGGTGCCGATATCGACTTGGACGATCCGAATTTCGAGCAGCAGGTGTACGATCCAGGGGTCGCTTATAGTCGGTCGAAAACCGCCAATTCACTGTTCGCTGTGGAGTTTGACAGGCGGCATCGAGATCGCGGCATTCGGGCTGCTTCGGTGATGCCCGGAAACAGTCTGACGGATCTACCTCGCCATTTCTCGCCGGAGGACTTGCAGGGACTTTTGAAGACTGTTGACGCAGCACGCACCGAAGCGGGTCTGCAGCCAAAAGAGTTGAAAGAAATTCCGCAGGCAGCCGCGACGTCGGTCTGGGCAACAGTCGTGGCGAATAAAGACGAGATCGGTGGACACTATCTCGAAGATTGTGCGATCGCGCCGATCAATGACACGCCCAACCCGTTTGCCGACGGCGTAAGGTCGTATGCGCTTGACGCTAACAAAGCTAAGCAGCTTTGGGCGAAAAGCGAGGAATTGATCAGCGCTGTATCCTAAAGGTTATCGCGCAAGAATTTGACAAAACACCCTAAGAATCTGAAAGAAACCGAGCCTTGAAATTCACTACGCTTAAGTTAAATCAAACGAGAATCCGACGCAGCATTCATAGGAGATTTCAATGCCTTATCGCTTCGACTTTTGTCAATAAAATTTAGATGCGTTTACCCTGGGATTTGGAATAGTCAGGAAAAACTATTCATGAGAAAGTTCATTCTTCGGTTAGTTATTATCGTTCTGGTTGTCAGTGGGCTTGTTGGCTCTGGTTGGTTGAATCGTGCAACCCCTGCTTCCACCTGTGACATCGCAACTCGCTCTACAAAAATCGAGAGTGGAACGCTTTCCTATAATCAAGCAGGGACAGGAAAACCGATTTTACTGCTGCACGGATTATTTGCCGAGAAAGAGCAGTGGAATGGCATGATGTGCGAGTTGGCTAGAGCAGGCTATCAAGCGATCGCACCCGATCTACCCGGTTATGCCAAGAGTACTGGATTTACCGTGAAAGACTATGCACTAGAGAATCAGGTAGCCCTCTTGCACCAGTTTGTCGAGCAGCTAAAGATTCAATCCCTTGATGTTGCAGGTAGCTCGATGGGGGGCACGATCGCAGCCCTTTACAGCCAGCTTTATCCCAACCAAGTTCGCAGCCTCGCCTTTATCGGTTCACCGCTAGGCGTAACGAATTGGGCAACTAGCGTCAGGAAATCGATTATTGAGGGCATCAATCCCTTTATTCCGATTACCAAAGAGCAGTTCGATCTAGAAATCAGTCTGCTTTTCGTGACGCCTCCTACGATTCCGGATGAGGTCAAAACCGAGAAAGTGAACGATTATGTGAATCGTAATCGAAATTATCAGCAGACTTGGGACATTGTGAATCTTTATAATGATGTGCTTTGTCAGTTGCCTCACAGTCGGGTTCCGACCCTGGCAATTTGGGGTCAGGAAGACAAAATCTATGATATTCGGGATGTCGATCGCTCACATCGCTGTCTTCCAGGGAGTCAAATTATTCAATTACCCAAAGCAGGACATTTGCTGTTGATCGAAAACGCTCAGGAAGCAGCATCGAATTATCTTGGTTTTCTGAAAACAATCAAAAATCGATAGACGAATCAAGCATTCAGCAATTAGGCTTTGGTGTCGAGGAATTGAATCTCAGCCAGTTGTTGGCTAATGACCTGAACCTTAGGCTTACAAAAGAAAGGAGATCGCTATGAGAAACAATGGAACGACATGACTATTTAGTTAAGTTGCACATCGCCTTTGGCTGGGAGCGAGAAAACTTTTTTGGTATGCTACGAGGCTGTGATATCTGCCTTTGCTACTAAACGGTAACTACCTTACCAAATCGTGCTGACTTACGAAGTTAGGTAGAACTTACCTACGCTGAATAGTATTGAAATCCCGTCACTGTTTATTCTAAATCAAGGAGAGTTGGCACAGATGGAATCTATGAAAGCAGCCGTATTAACTGCGTTTGGTGATGCTGAGAAGTTTGAGATTCAAACTGTTCCGATACCAACACTGAAGGCGAATCAGGTGTTAGTCAGAGTTTGTGCAACCTCGATTAACCCGGTCGATTATCAAACTCGTCGTGGTGATTACAAGGAACTGGTTCAATTACCCGCCATCCTTGGAGTTGATGTTTCAGGGGTGATTGAGGCAATTGGCGAAGCTGTGACTGATTTCAAGGTAGGAGACAGCGTGTACTACTCGCCGCAAATTTTTGGAAAATTTGGTAGCTACGCTCAGTATCATGTGGCTGATGCAGCGATTGTTGCATTAAAGCCTGCAAATCTATCGCACATTGAAGCAGCTTCTTTTCCGCTTGCAGGCGGAACGGCTTGGGATTGTCTAGTGACTAGGGGCAATCTACAAGTTGGTGAAACAGTTCTCATCCATGCGGGTGCGGGTGGGGTGGGTTCGATCGCAGTTCAACTCGCCAAAGCAATAGGGGCATACGTTTTTGCAACGTGTAGTTCTAAAAACCGAGATTTCGTGACAGAACTGGGCGCAGATCGGGTGATTGATTACAAAAATGAAGATTACGTAGAAGTCATTCGTCAAGAAACAAATGGACTGGGTGTGGATTTAGTTCTAGATACGATCGGCGGAGAAACAATTCAGCGTAGTCTAGAAATCATTCGTCCCTTTGGTAGGCTTGCAAGCATTGTAGACATTGCAATACCGCAATCGCTTCTTGAAGCATGGGGTAAGAATCTGACGATTCATTTTGTTTTTTCACCCCAGTACCGAGCAAAATTAGAGGCTTTGACAAAACTGATCGAGCGCCATCAGCTTCGCCCAGTGATTGATTCAGTATTTTCTTGGGATCAGGTCGTTCTGGCACATCAGCGTCTAGAGCAGGGAGGAACACGGGGCAAAATTGTGCTGAAGTTTACAGAAAATTAGACCAGCTTTACCGCGTTGGTAATTGCTAAACGGATCGGAGTTTGATTGTGTGTTGAAGGTCAATATTGATTGGAACAGGAGAAATAAGATGATACTGCAAGATAAAGTGGCGTTAGTTACCGGAGGAACAGCGGGCATTGGTAGAGCAACAGCGATCGCTTATGCCCAACAACAAGCAAAGGTGGTGGTGGTGGGTCGTCGAATTGATGAAGGTGAAGAAACTGTTCGATTGATTAAGGAAGCTGGCGGAGAGGCGATTTTTGTGCAAGCAGATCTCACGAAAGAAGCCGATGTTAAAGCAATGGTTGATAAAGCGGTTAGCGTTTTTGGTCGGTTAGATATTGCCTTTAATAATGCAGGAACTGCCGGCGAAAATCCCTCATTGATTGAGCAAACAGAAGCTGAATACGAGCGCATTATGAACGTCAATGTCAAAGGCGTTTGGTTGTCGATGAAATATGAAATCGATCAGATGTTGAAGCAGGGAAGTGGTTCGATCATCAATACGGCATCTGCAAATGGAGTAGTTGCACTTCCCAGCGTACCCCTCTACACCGCGAGTAAACATGCGGTAGTAGGCTTAACAAAAGCTGCTGCGCTCCAATATGCCAAAGCGGGTATTCGCATCAATGTCGTTGCACCAGCAGCCATCGAAACAGATATGTTTGAAGCAGCTACAGGTGGGCAGGATGAAGCCAAAGCTTACATGGCAGGACTTCACCCGATCGGACGGGTTGGAACACCTGTTGAAGTTGCAAATGCAGTCCTGTTTTTATCATCTGACCTGGCATCGTTCGTAACAGGTGAAACGTTGATGGTAGATGGCGGGTATGTAGCGCAGTAGTCAAACGACAGTGCGAAATGTTGCGACCAAGTGGCGATCGACCTGCATCATCCGCTCGATCGCTCTCCGTATCGTTGGTTCCTCAAGGGCATCCCGATATTACGCAGTGTTTGATTGAGCAGTAATACCTTTAAATGAGTTCATCATGACGACAACATTTGCAGGCAAAGTTGCACTGGTAACGGGTGGTTCTCGCGGTTTAGGAGCGGCGATCGTAGGGTATGCGAAAGGTGTCCAGCGCGATCTTGGTCCGCGCAACATCACTCACTTTGTGCAGCCAGGTATCATGCCGACGGACATGGCAACAGCCGCAGCCGACAAATTGCCGGAAGCAGCGGAAGCGCGATCGTGGATCTTCACGCCATCCGCCGGATCGCAACCTTAGAGGAGGTAGCGGCGACCGTTTGCTTGCTCGCAGGTTCAGACGCTGGCTACATCAGCGGCAATGTAGTGGATGTGTCCGGCGGATTCCAAATCTGAGCGCCGAAGTTTAGTCCGAAGCAGAGCAAAACTTTTACACGCGCAATCAAAGGAAAAAAGATGAAAATACGCTATGGGTTTCGACAGGTTGGTGATGTCGAAGTGTTCTACCGCGAAGCGGGGGCAAGCGATGCGCCGATAATACTGCTGTTGCATGGCTTTCCGACCGCTAGCCACATGTTCCGCGACCTGATCCCTTTGCTCGCCGATCGTTTTCGGCTCGTCGCGCCGGATCTGCCTGGTTTCGGACAGACCAAGGCACCGCCACGCGGGGCATTCGACTACAGGTTCGACCGCCTTGCCGACGTAATAGAGGGCTTCGTCGATGCTTTGTCGCTCGATCAATACGTACTCTACATCTTCGATTACGGTGCGCCAGTAGGTTTGCGTTTGGCGATGCGCCATCCTGAACGGATATCTGCGATCGTCTCGCAGAACGGCAACGCCTACCTTGAGGGTTTCAGTGACGAATGGGGGCCATGGGAAGCCTATTGGCGTGAACCGAGCGCAGCGAACCGGGAAGCCTGCCGACCCTCGCTCGCGCCGGACACAATCCGGAACTGGCAGTATGGTACCGGAGCCGATCCAACCCTTCTGTCGCCCGACGGCTACGAACTCGACATCGCCTACATGGGGCGGCCAGACGCGGAGGAGATCCAGCTCGATCTGATCCTCGACTACCGCAGTAACGTCGCGCTCTATCCAGCCTTCCAGTCCTACTTTCGCGAGCACCGTCCGCCGCTTCTCGCCGTCTGGGGTCGTCATGATCCGGCGTTTCTGCCCGCTGGTGCTGCCGCTTATCAGCGAGATCTCCCAGATGCAAAGATTCACCTGCTCGACGCCGGACATTTCGCGCTGGAGACTCATGCAGAAGAGGTAGCAACGTTGATCCGCGCGTTCCTCGACAGAGCGATCGGTTCCACGCTGCGTCTTGAAGGTGAACTAAGACAAAGAAGACTTAGGAGTTGATGATGTCCAAAGTGTCTTCTACCTCACCACCACAAAACTAAAGAAAGGAATCGTTACCATGAGTACCCAACCGACCGAAGTGATCAAAGAGTTTCTGGCGAATACGGCAACCGAAAAGGTCGAGGCGGCTGCCCGACGGCTCGTCGCGGAGGACGCAACATACATTTCCCTGAATTTCGACAACCCTGAACTGAAGCAAATCTTGCCTTGGACGGGAACCTCCAAAGGTCCTCAAGCGTTCATCGATACGTTCTCCCGGGTTGAGAAATGGTGGACGATCGAGGACTTCGCCGTTACCGCCCTCTTCGGTGAAGGCGAGAACGTTGCTGTGTTCGGCAGGTTCACGTACCGCTCGGTCTCGCTGAGCAAGGCGGTGACCTCACCGTTCTCGATCCACGCAAAGGTGCGCAACGGAAAGATCGTGTACTTTCAGTTCATGGAGGATACTTTCGCGACCGCTCGCACTTTCAGCCAGAAGGGGACTTGGACCATCAAAATCGCTCCGAATCGGCCGGAGTTCGAGGTGTAATAGCAGCCTACGACGCCTAATCATGCGCTGCACCGGAACGCTACAATTTGGTCGGTTGAGTAGTTTTCAAGGTTATCTGCGTCCGGTGAGCTTGGTCGTTAGACTCCCTTATCTGATCAAATTAGAGTATTTGACGGATTCAATATAAATTGCTTCACTTTATGTCCCCCAATTCTCGTCGTTCTGTAAGTCTGTTTCCCTGTCTAATAGCTCTACCTTTATCACTGCTGTTTGTAGGTTATATGACAAAATCCTCAACGCCTGCCGAGGTTCACATTACAACATCAACAGGCACTCTCTATGGCACACAGATTATTCCAACGTCTAATCTGCCAGAGCCAGTGGTGCTGATCATCGCGGGTTCAGGTCCGACTGATCGCAATGGGAACCCGCCTCTAGCTGGGGAGAATAACAGCCTCAAACTCCTCGCTGAAGGATTAGCCGATCACGGCATTGCCTCGATACGATATGACAAGCGCGGTATTGGAGAAAGCTCAGCCGCAGGGCCTGAAGAAGTTGATATGCGTTTCGATACCTATGTTGAAGATGCTGCACTTTGGATTCAGCAATTGCAGGTAGATTCTCGTTTCTCAAGCGTCACCGTAATTGGTCACAGTGAAGGCTCTCTGATTGGAATGCTGGCGACCCAAAAAACTGAAGCAGATGCTTTTGTATCAATCGCCGGACCTGCCCAAACTGCATCACAAATTTTACGAGATCAACTGCAACCTAGATTGCCAGATGCATTATGGCAACAGAATGAGCAGATTCTTGCTGCTCTAGAGCAAGGTAACATAGTGACCTCTGTTCCACCAGAACTAAACATACTCTACAGATCGAGCGTCCAACCCTACCTCATTTCCTGGTTCCGCTATACCCCTGCCCAAGAGATTAGGCGTCTCACTGTCCCTGTTCTAATTGTTCAAGGAACAACTGATATCCAAGTGCCTGTCAGTGAGGCGCAAGCCCTGAAAATGGCTAAGCCGGATGCGGAGCTTAGAATTATTGAGGGGATGAATCACGTCTTAAAAGCTGTTTCATTAGACCCTGGACAGCAAAATGCTTCCTATTCTGACCCAACGCTGCCAGTTGTGCCTGAACTCGTTGAAGGGATAAGTCAATTTATTCATACCAGTGAGATGCGCCGTGAGTCTAACCAGTCGCTGCACCGGAACGTGCCAAATTGATTGATTGAGTGGCAAAGGTTATCTGCGTCCGGTGAGCTTGGTCGTTAGGCAGCAAGGGTGAAGAATAGACTTAATCGGAATTAAGAAAAGCAATCAATTCTTAAACCGATTCCAAATCTTCTTGTAGCCTATTTGTCCATTGAGATGCTGAACACTTTATTACCGATAAGGTCTAATGAAAAGAGAGTTAGCGATAAATATTTTGTTCTCGTTTGTGGGTGGCGCAATGGTCTGGGCCTTGTCACCATTTTTATCCGGGCAGGTCGAACGGTGGGATGCGAAAGGTTTTTATTATTCCGCAGCACTTCTTATTGTTGGCCTTATCGTTGGCCTTGCCCGGCCTAAACAATGTTTGGTCGCACTATGCCGATATTATTCTTGGTCAACTGACGTATATGCTTTGTTTTCTGCCCGGCGGTCCGTTAATTCCTGTTGGAGTCGTTTTTTTAGCGGCTTACTCCACAATCGCTTTAGCAGGAGCAGCAAGTGGGGCCTGGTTTCGTCGCGTCAGCCGGGGTGCGCGGTAATTTTGCTGCCTAACAAGGCACTGCAGCGAACCCGGCTTTCGCGCTCCGGTTGCAATCCACGCTGTCACTGCGGGCCGGATCGCTGAGCTTGGGTCGTTATAGACCGTATGAATCTCGATGCTGGTGTGCGTACCGCGCTGGCTACCGAAGCAGAATTAAAGCCATCTTAGAGGCGACAAACGCGGCGATCGCGCTCAGGCAACAATGAAGGATTCTTGTCGTTCTGAACCGATGATACGCAATGGATGCTTGCCCCATCTTGAAGTCTGCTTAACACAGCACTGTTAAGACGGTGCTCGATCGCTGCATCACAATTGTGATGCAACAGACAAAAACACATTATCAATTTACAAAGGAGAAACCTCTCATGCCTTACATTACCGTTGGTCAAGAAAACTCTGCAACCATCGATCTCTACTACGAAGATCTTGGGACAGGACAACCGATTGTTCTGATTCATGGATTTCCATTGAACGGACATTCCTGGGAGAAGCAGGTTTTAGTTTTACTGAACGCAGGATATCGAGTAATTACCTACGATCGCCGAGGATTCGGTGCTTCCAGCCAACCCTCATCTGGCTATGACTACGATACCTTCGCCGCCGATCTGAATACACTCATGACCAAGCTTGACTTGCAAAATACCGTGCTGGTCGGTTTCTCAATGGGAACAGGTGAAGTCACGCGTTATCTTGGCAAATACGGATCAGAGCGGGTGCAGAAAGCCGTGCTGATGGCTCCCGTTCCACCGTTTCTGCTAAAGACAGACGACAATCCAGAGGGTGTTGATCAAAGCGTTTTCGATGGCATTATGAAAGCGATTGTTGACGATCGTCCAGCTTATTTCTCTGCCTTTTTCAAAGAGTTCTTCAATGTTGATGTATTGCTTGGCGATCGCATCAGCAATGAAGCGATTCAAGCCAGTTGGAATGTAGCAGCAGGGGCTTCTGCTAAAGGGACTTTGGATTGTGTACCTTCCTGGCTCACCGATTTCCACGATGATCTGCCCCGCATTGATGTGCCGACTCTGATTATTCATGGAGATAGCGATCGCATTCTGCCACTGGAGTCCACCGCAGCAAGACTTCCAAAACTGATTAAAAACAGTCAACTGGTTGTCATTCCTGGTGGACCACACGCGATCAACTGGACTCACGCTGATCAGGTCAATCCCGTGTTGCTGGACTTTCTTCAGCAGAAATAATCAGTGACCCTTTCTCCTCCGAAATTCACAGATCCTGAACTTGATCCGATTGTGTAATTGCAAACCTAAAAAACGTATGCTGATCCAAAAACTAAACGACTGTGAAGAAATTATCGCTGAAGATGGAACTGTTCTGCGCGAATTGCTTCATCCTGACAAACAAGATATCAACTTGCGTTACAGTTTGGCGCATGCGATTTTGCCTGTTGGCGAAACTTCGATTCCCCATTCCCTAAAAACTTCTGAGGTTTATTACATCATTAGCGGTGTTGGCGAAATGTCGATCGATAGTGAAGTTTGTCGCATTGAACCAGGCGATGCGGTTTACATTCCTCCAAATGCAATCCAGTTCCTTCACAACTACGGCGATGAACCCATTGTTTTCGTTTGTCTAGTTGATCCAGCTTGGCGCAAAGAAGACGAAACGATTTATGCACCAGTCTGATTCATGCAAATCTCACTGCTAGGGATGATCGATCGCGATCTTAGGAAACCCAGCCATCGTTTTCAGTCAATGTTCATTGAAACTCTCTAGGAGCCATCATGAGTAGTGCTGTAGTGAATGGCGCGTCCCATGTTGTGATGGTTGCCCATGCAGATGCTGTTGCCAAGCTCATCGATTGTGCTGCAACTGCGCTATAGACGAGGCATAAACGCATCCGGCTACAAGCATCTTCTCTAATTAGTACTTGAATCTAATGGCACTGACAGAAGGAGAAACAAAATGATACTTCAGGATAAGGTGTCCTTAGTCACTGGAGGAACAGCAGGAATTGGGCAAGCCACTGCGTTAGCGAAGCTTAACGAAGTTATCGCCTTTGGTGCTGCTGGCGCAAAAGTCGTGTTCTCAGGCAGACGCGACGCAGAAGGAGAAAAAACCGCCAAACTGATTCGTAAAACAGGTGCTGAATGTTTATATGTCCATTCAGATGCCTTGAATGAGAAAGAGATCAAAGCATTAGTGCAAAAGACCGTTGTAACCTACGAACGACTCGATTGTGCTTTCAACAATGTAGGTAATGAGGGACTCTTGAAACCCCTGCATGAACAATCGATCGAGGAGTTTGACAAACTCATGGAGATCAACGTCCGGGGACTGTTTCTGCGCATGGGATATGAAATTCAGCAGATGTTGTCTCAAGAATCGGGCGTGATTGTTAACAACTCCTCACTTGCAGGTTTGTTTGGACTGCCAGGAGGCTCTCCTTACAGCGCGAGTAAACATGCCGTTATGGGACTAACGCGATAGCGAAGCGCTGCTGCGAAGCGCAGATCGGCAGCACTGGATTATGCTAAGCAGGGCATCCGGATTAACGCGGTGAATCCTGGAAACATTGCGACTGAGGGTCTTAATCGTGTCTTTGAAAAATTGGGCGTGACGGCTGATGCTGTTACAGCTATGGTGCCGATAGGTCGCATTGCTCAGGCAGAAGAAGTCGCTCAAGTTGTTGTTTTCCTTTGCTCTGATGCTGCCAGCTACATCACTGGACAATCTTTAGCGATCGATGGCGGATACACAGCGAACTGACCCATTTCAAGAGAGAACAAGAGAGAACAGACGAGCTTGATTTTCAGATCACATCTACAAGGAGGAATTCTATGTCAACTTTTGTCTTAGTTCATGGCTCCTGGCATGATGGTTCTGCTTGGCAGGCAGTCATTGATCAACTAGAAGCAAAGGGACATCATGCTTTTGCGCCCACGATCGCTGGACATGGCAAAGGCGTGAACAAAAACGTCAACCATGCTCAATGTACGCAATCGATCGTCGATTACATTGTGAGTAAAGACTTAAACGATATCGTTCTAGTCGGACATAGTTTCGGTGGGACAATTATTGCCAAAGTTGCTGGAGCAATCAGCGATGGCTTCGTCGGCCAAAGGCAACGCATTCGACGACTCATCTTCTTCAATGCCTTTGTCCTCAATGATGGTGAAAGCCTCAACGATAACACCCCACCGCACTCTCAAGCGTTGTCCGATCAGCTAGCGAGACAATCGGGCGATCATACGGTGATGCTACCTTTTGAGATTTGGCGAGAAGCGTTTATCAACGACGCTGACCTCGAACTGGCTCGATCGAGTTACGCACAATTATCGCCTGAACCGTATCAACCGTGGCTTGACAAGTTAGACCTAAAGCAGTTTTACTCGCTCCCCATCCCCAAAAGCTACCTCTACTGTACCGAAGACAATGTCCTCCCTCAAGACGAACAGTGGGGTTGGCATCCGAGAATGTCTAACCGCTTGGGGCTATTTCGGCTTGTACAAATGCCCGGTAGTCACGAGGTCATGTTTTCTAACCCGGTTGGTTTAGCAGAAAAGATTATTGTGGCAGGACGTGACTAGCAGCAGAATTTGCGATCGCCAACCCACTAATGTCGCCGTCATTCAACAAACAATGACCTGAAAAGGAGAAATCATGACAACTACATACCATCACAGTGCTGCTTTTGATTATATTGTGATTGGCGCCGGTTCAGCAGGCTGCGTTGTTGCCAACCGTCTTACAGAAGACCCTAATACTAAAGTATTGCTGCTCGAAGCGGGTAGTCCTGATACCAAGCCAGAATTTCAAGTTCCCTCATTGTGGGCTACTACACTCTTAGGCTCGGAAGTGGACTGGGCATACTTAACTGAAGGGGAACCTTACTTAAATAACCGCAAAATTTTATCTTCACGCGGTAAAGTCTTGGGCGGCAGCAGTTCGATTAATGGCATGATTTATATACGAGGCAATGAACGTGACTACAATAGCTGGCAAGCATTAGGTAATATTGGTTGGAGTTATCAGGATGTCTTGCCTTACTTCAAGAAATCGGAAAACCAGCAGCGAGGAGCATCGTTATTTCACGGGGTTGATGGACCACTTAGCATCACAGATCCACTCTCTCCTGCAAAAGTGTCGCAACGTTTTGTGGAAGCCGCGATCGCACAGGGCTATGAGCAAAATCCCGACTTTAATGGCGTACAGCAGGAAGGTGCAGGACTTTACCAAGTGACCGTGAAAGATGGCAAGCGCCAAAGTACAGCAGTGGCATTTCTGCGTCCGATTAAAGATCGCCCCAACTTGACTATTCAAACAGGAGCATTGGTGACTCGTTTACTCTTTGAGGGAAAGCGCACGGTAGGGGTAGTGTATTTTCAAAACGGAACGGAGTATCAAGTTAGGGTCAACTCCGAAGTGATTTTGAGTGCTGGCGCCTTCGATTCTCCTAAACTGCTAATGCTTTCTGGAATTGGACCAGCTGAACATCTGCGGACTTCCGGCATTCCTGTAGTTTTTGATTTGCCGGGTGTCGGCCAGAATCTTCAAGATCACCCACTTGCTGTTATTGCCTACCAGTCTACTCAGGACGTGCCCCTTGCGCCAAGTAGTAATGGGGGAGAGGCTGGGTTATTTCTGCATACCAACAATAATTTAGATGCGGCGCCTAATTTGCAATTTACAATTGTTCCGATTTTATATGTCGATCCTGCCTATGCACGTGAAGGTCCGGGATTCACCCTTCCCTTTTACATCACCCGTCCCGAAAGTCGTGGTAGTGTAAGACTACGTTCCTCCTCCCCCTTCGACCCACCGTTGATTCGGGTCAACTATCTTCAGAAAGAATCTGACATGCAACTGATGGTTGAAGGACTTAAAATTTTGCGTCAAATTGTGTACTCCGATGCGTTTAATGAGTTTCGGGGTGAGGAAATTGCTCCAGGGAGTTCCGTGCATAGCGACAAAGCAATCGAAGATTATATTCGGCAAACGTGCGGTACGGGATGGCATCCTGTTGGGACGTGCAAAATGGGTATTGATCAAATGGCGGTTGTCGATCCTCAACTCAAGGTACGGGGGATTGAAGGGTTACGAGTTGTTGATGCATCGATTATGCCAACTATGATCACAGGAAACACAAATGCATCGGCAATTATGATTGGAGAAAAGGCTGCCGATTTGATAAAAGTTGGAACAAAATTGCCTCAATGATGGTGAAAACCTCAGAGATAGTATTCCGCCGCATCATCAAGCGTTATTTGACTCCCTAGCTAGAGAATCGGACGATCATACGATGGTGATGCCGTTTGAGATGTGGCGAGAAGTGTTTCTCAATGATGCTGACCTCGAACTAGCTCGATCCAGTTACGCACAATTATCGCCTGAACCGTATCAACCGTGGCTTGACAAGTTAGACCTAAAGCAGTTTTACTCGCTGCCCATCCCCAAAAGCTACCTCTACTTTACCGAAGATAATGTCCTTCCTCAAGGCGATTGGGGTTGGCATCCCAGAATGTCTAGGCGCTTGGGGCTATTTCGGTTCGTGCAAATGGTCCGGTAGTCATGAGGTGATGTTTTCCAACCCGGTCGGCTTGGCAGAAAAGATGATTCCGGCAGGGCGCGACTAGCTGATGGTTGAGATGAACAACAGACAATCGCTTATCCCCCAAACAAGGGCGCTAACCGATCAGAATTTGACCAATCATCGTAGGAATCTGAAAGCAATCAAGCATTGGTACTGTCTATACTTCAGATCAAACAAACGGAATTAGCCGGCAACGCTTGCTGCTCCAGTAAGTTCATAGCGATCGAACGCAGCAGTGCATCTTCGTGCTGTTGTGTTCCTAAACTGCCAAAACAATTAGATAAGAAATCCCAAAATGAGGCGCTTATGAATTCACAAACAACTCAAAATCAACTCACCAATGCTGCTGACAAGTCCGCAATCCGTGCTTTCCATCACCAGATGATTGATGCTTGGAATCGAGGCAGCGGTGAAGACTTCGCTGCTCCGTTCAGCGAAACTGCCGATTTCATC
Source organism: Microcoleus vaginatus BM001213989 (assembly GCA_036700245.1). Lineage (GTDB taxonomy): Bacteria > Cyanobacteriota > Cyanobacteriia > Cyanobacteriales > Microcoleaceae > Microcoleus. The sequence continues at coordinate 929 of JAUBOM010000092.1, read as the reverse complement.
GCCTTCGAGGGAACCCATCTCCAGGGTCGAAAAGCGATCGCTGCATTTAATCAGCAAGCTTTCGACACAGTTGTCAAAGAAACACGCCTAGAGGGTGAGGTTAATTTCGTCCACTTCCTAAATCCTCAACTTGCTCTCATGAACGGAGTTGTCAGGGTAATGCTGCCCGGACAACCCAAAACTTCACAGTCACGAGATTCGATGCAGCTATTCGTCGTGATGAAACGCGATCGAGATTGGCGGATTGAAGGGCTACTCAATGCCCGGAAGTTGACGCTAGAACGGCAATTCTTCTTGGACGAGTTTGACTCGCTGAGTGAAGAGGCTCAACGTCAAGTGACCGACCTCGTTGCAGGTCTCAAAGCGAGTGGAGTAATCACTCCGACGCAGATTGATGCGAAATAAAACCAATCTCCATCAGGAGGACAATCATGAAACCTCAACTCATTTTCGGAGTAATAACGATCGCAACAGGATTGCTCGGAGGTTCATTCACTTATCCCGCGATAGCGAAGCGCTGCTGCGTCAGCGGAGCGGCTCTGAAAGAGCTAGCACAGATCGTCGCACACAGCATTCCTCCATTGAAACAGGAGAAACAGAATGATACTGCAAGATAAAGTGGCGTTAGTTACAGGAGGCGCATTGGGAATTGGTCGAGCAACAGCGATCGCCTTCGGTGCTGCTGGAGCAAACGTTGTCTTCTCGGACATACGCGGTGTAGAAGGTGAAGAAACTGCTGATTTGATTCGCGAGACTGGGGCGGAATGCTTGTTCGTGAAATCAGATGTATCGAGTGAGGTGGATGTCCGAGAATTGGTGCACAAAGCGATCGCAATCTACGGCAAACTGGATTGTGCCTTTAACAATGCTGGCGTCGATCTTGTTGTGACACCGTTGCATGAACAATCGATCGAGGATTTTGACAAGAT
>JAUBOM010000324.1:0-2284 GCA_036700245.1 Microcoleus vaginatus BM001213989 | reverse complement strand
TCCAACAGTGGCGCAAAGCATTAATTCCCGGTGCCGATATTCTCCTCTACGGGTGCAATGTCGCCGCCGATGTATCGGTGACAAGTGACAGCGACTACATCCGCCACATCAGCGAGGAGTTAACACCCCTATCTCTTTGCTTAAGTCGGTTAAAAGCGACTCAAGACAATGTTGACAATTCACTTATGGGGTCATCTGTCGATGACTTTCGCGATCGGACGCGGGTTAAAACCCCCGGGCCGACTGGTGTTAAGCCCACAAAACCAAACCAATTCCTTCAACGCCTGAGTGAATTAACCGGTGCCGACATCGCCGCCTCCGCCAACCTTACAGGCAATGCCGCACTGGGTGGAGACTGGGAACTGGAAGTACAAACAGGCCGTATCGAAACACCAATCCCATTTAACGCCAACACCCTCAAAACTTACAGCGGCGTACTAGGCTTTGCCCCCAAAGTTGACTTCCCAACTGGCGCTGGCCCCTGGGCCGTCAGCATCGGCGACATCAACGGCGACGGTTTACCTGACTTAGCTGTGGCGAACATCTACAGCCACACCGCCTCCATCCTGCTCAACACCACCGCCACAGGAGCCACCACCCCCACCTTCGCTACCCAAGTCACCTTCCCTACTGGCACTAACCCTAGGTTCGTCAGCATGGGCGACATCAACTTGGACGGGAAACCTGATTTAGCTGTGACGAACGAGGGCAGCAACACCGCCTCAATCCTGCTCAACACCACCGCCACCGGCGCTACCACCCCCACCTTCGCCCCCCAAGTAACCTTCCCTACTGGCAATAACGCCTTCGGGCTCAGCATCGGCGACATCAACGGCGACGGGAAACCTGATTTAGCTGTGACGAACATCAACAGCAATAATGTCTCCATCCTGCTCAACACCACCACCACCGGCGCTAACACCCCCACTTTCGCCACCCGAGTTGACTTTTCTACTAGCGCTGTACCCACCTCCGTCAGCATCGGCGACATCAACGGCGACGGCTTCCCTGACTTAGCTGTGGGACACTTCAACAGCAACAGCGCCTCCATCCTGCTTTCCACGACTCCCACCAACGCCGCCACCCCCACTTTCGCCACCCAAGTAACCTTCCCTACTGGCACTAAGCCCTTTTCCCTCAGCATCGGCGACATCAACGGCGACGGCCTCCCTGATTTAGCTGTGGCGAACAAGGACAGCGCCAGCGCCTCCATCCTGCTCAACACCACCGCCACCGGAGCCTCCACCCCCACTTTCGCCACCCAAGTAACCTTCCTTACTGGCAATGAGCCCTGGTCTGTCAGCATCGGCGACTTCAACGGCGACGGGAAACCTGACTTAGCTGTGGGGAACAGGCTCAGCGACACCCTCTCCATCCGGCTCAACGCCACCGCCACCAACGCCGCCACCCCCACTTTCGCCACCCAAGTAACCTTCCCTAGTGGCACTGAGCCCGTCTTCGTCAGCATCGGCGACATCAACGGCGACGGCAAGCCTGATTTAGCAACGGCGAGGGTGAACAGCAACACCGTTTCCATCCTGCTGAACACTACCCCCAAAGTTACTGCTGTCACCGCCACCACCCCTGACGGCAGCTACGGTGTAGATTCTACTATCAATATCACCGTCACCTTCGATGCCGCTGTCAACGTAGATACCACAGGTGGCATACCCCAACTGCAACTAGAAACAGGCACAACTGACCGCTTTGCCAACTACGACTCTGGTAGCGGTACTACAGTCCTCACCTTCAACTATGTAGTGCAAGCCCCAGACACCTCAGGTGACTTAGAATACCTCGCCCCCACCGCCCTCACTCTCAACGGCGGCACCATTAAAGAAAGTGCTGATACAGCCTTTGACGCTTTCTTAACCCTCCCCGATACCGCAACAGCCAATTCCCTCGGCGGTAGTAAAGCCATAGTTATTGAAACTGTTGCACCCACAGTTACTTTAGAATCCACTTCAGCCACCACAGTTAACAGTGCATTTACGGTGACAGTAACATTCAGTGAAGATGTCACAGAGTTTGATATTACTGATATTACTGTTGGTAATGGGACTGTTGGTAATTTTGTCCCAGGTAATGCCAAAACTTACACCATTGATGTCACTCCCACCGCTGAAGGTCCTGTCACCGTTGATATCCCTGCTGCTACAGCCACAGATATTGCTGGCAATAAAAATACCGTCGCCACTCAACTGAGTCGCACTTATGATGCTACAGTGTCAACAGTTGACTTAACCTCAGAATCACCCACAACCACAAACGCACCATTTTTAGT
>JAUBOM010000091.1:0-32189 GCA_036700245.1 Microcoleus vaginatus BM001213989 | reverse complement strand
GACGATGTTCGATCGACTCTTGTGTTTCTGAAACTTCTAGATTTTCGACAATCGGTTCTGGTTGACGATGTTCGATCGACTCTTGTGTTTCTGAAACTTCTAGATTTTCGACAATCGGTTCTGGTTGACCATGTTCGATCGACTCTTGTGTTTCTGTAACTGCTTCTGATTCTGGTTGAGGATGCTCGATCGACTCTTGGCTATCTGAAACTGGCAGATATTCCACAATCGGTTGCGATTCCGATTGATGAGCATCCGCGATCGTCGATTGTGATTCCGATTGATGAGCATCCGCGATCGAGTCTTGAATTTCTGCTGCTTCTTGCAGATTTCGAGCGACCTCCGGTTCGCTGTGAACCAGATTTTCTTCCGGTTTCTTTTCAGCCGCTGTCAGCCTTAAAAACACATCTTCCAGACTAGCGCGAGAGCGGCGCATTTCGCAGAGTCCAAACCCCGAGGCGATGATAGCTGCTGCAATTTCTCGTCCCGGTTCTCTTTCCGGTTCGCACAACGCCCGCAGGCGGTAGCGATTCACTAAAAATTCCTGGCTTGGAATCAATTCGACCGATCGAACTCCCGGCAAATTGTCCAAAGAAGGCAACAGCAGACTGTTCACCAAATCCGCCTCGCCTTCAACTTCGAGATCGTAACCCTCGGAGAGGGCCAACTCTCCCATCAAATTGTCGGGAGTACCCGCCGCGGCGATTTTACCGCGATTAATGATGGTAACCCGGTTGCAAGTCATGCTGACTTCCGGCAGAATGTGCGTGGAAAGGATGATTGTGTGCTGGCCGCCAAGACTTTTGATTAAATTGCGGACTTCGATAATTTGTCGGGGGTCGAGCCCGACGGTTGGTTCGTCTAAGATAATGACGGGCGGGTCATGGACGATCGCCTGAGCGATACCGACGCGCTGACGAAATCCTTTAGAAAGCTTGCGGATTAAAACTTTACGTTTATCAACCAGCCCGCAGCGTTCGATCGCGGAAGTAACTTGTCGCGCGCGATCGCCCGCCGACACTTGCTTAATCCTGGCCACAAAAAACAGAAACCCTTCCACAGTCATTTCTGGATAAAGCGGCGGGTTTTCCGGCAGATAGCCGATGCGCTGTCTGACTCCCATCGAGTTTTCGTGAACGTCGAGGCCGGCGATGCGGGCCGTACCGCTGGATGCCGGCAAATATCCCGACAAAATCCGCATGGTTGTGGTTTTGCCGGCACCGTTGGGTCCCAAAAAACCCAGAATTTCTCCTGATTCGACCGAAAAAGACACGTCCGCGATCGCTGCGGTCGAACCGTAAGTTTTGCTTAAGTGTTCTACTTCAATCATTTGTCAGAAGTCACGCGATTTTAGATTTTAGATTTTAGATTGACTCCACCAGTTGCGCCCTGCGCGCCTTACCCTGTCATTACAGCCGGTCGATCGAATTTATGGCGCAAATCTTAATGTGATTTTGTCTTCCACTGTAGTCCTGCAAGAACCAAATCTATCATAAAGAACACTCGGTAAGTGGGAAACGAGCGGGGCTTTAGCCCGGCCGTGGAAAACGACCCGGCGGTTTCAACCGCCTTGAATCCCCTTGCGGGGAGAGAGGTATGGTTGCCCCTTTTCCGAGACATGGCTGTCACCGGACCTATTACTAGGTAACGTTCGCTTTGTGCCTTTGTTGTAAGGGCTTGTTAAGCTTGCAGCACTGTCGAGGGTGACTTTAAAACTGTTTAACTACAAGCGACAGAACCCAAAACTAGCGTCGCATCCAATCCGTGTCGTCGCCCAAACAACGTAGTCAGTGAAGACGATAGCGGATCAGTACACCTTGCGAGAGATTTCTCGCGATCGAGGGTGGCTTTAGCCCGATCGCTACTGACAAGTGTCGATCGTACTTTGAAGCCAAACGCTAGTAGTAGGGTGCAGAGGGCGGAAATGATTAGCCGATGTCCATCGAATCGCTACCAACTAACGCACCCTACCAGTGGGTTCTGTGCCTAACCAAACCCTCAACTAGCTGCCTTCGCTACAGACGCGGGGCTGCTTCTCGGTTGAGTTCGGCATTAAAAACAATCACAAATTGAGCATTGGGGATTAACTGCCGGATAATCCGCAGATAGCCGTCAGCATCGGAATGTCTCAAGAAATGGGCTACAGTGATTCGCTGCATATTGGGAAGCAGGCGAACAACCAACCACTTGTTGAGGCGGTCTTTATAAGGCATAATTAAGTTTGTCTCCACTTATAGTTTTGGAGCCAAAGCCAGTTCAATGCTTGTCGAGGGCGCGGACTGGCTTTTGACTTGTTTCAGGCTTTGCACACAAATAACCTAATTCCATAGGCTAGAGAAATTGGGTTATTTATAACCATTATTTTTAGCAAAACTTTGAATTATAGTCAAGAGTTTTTTATAAAACTTGTCTAAAATAATCAACTAAATATAGTCAATTGACTGTATGTATTCAGTTGGCTACATACAGTCAACTGAATACATATAGTCAACTGAATGAGGCATAGATAATGACGCTGGGGCAAAAACTAAGAATACGACCCCAAAGTTTAAATTTAACCCGCATACAAGTGGCAATAGCGTGTAAAGTTGTGCAGTCAACGGTCATCAACTGGGAGACAGACAGACACGTTCCCAAGCTATACCCAGCACAGATGAAAGCCCTGTGCGACTTATTGAAGTTCACGATCGAAGATTTAGTAGTTTAGCTTGGGGAGTTAAGATAAAGTAGGTTGGACAAGCGCGCTTTTTTGCAGAGAGGGCGATCGCTTTCTATTTCGATTACTTCTGCTGAAATTGAGCCAACAGCCAAGCCCCTACCTGTGCTTGATCTTCAGTGCGACTCCGCCGCAAAGCCTCTTCCAACAAAGCAATAGTTAATCCCGGCAAAACTTCCGATTTAACGATGCGCCGACTCCCATTATCAGCAATGATAGCAAAGGCAATAATTTCGGATTTTTGCACGTCTAGTACCCAATATTCAGCGACTTTTAACTCTTCGTAAAGCAACCGTTTTTCACCGATATCATCAGCCAAAGTAGAGTCAGCAACTTCTATGACCAAATCTGGCGGTGGGGTAACGTCAAGACTTGCGATCGAACTTCCACTCGGTGCTAATTGCGCTCTTTCTCCAATATAGTATGATACATCCGGTTGACACTCTCGCACTCCAGTTTTCCGGTAGCTACAGTTATCCAATCCGTTAAGAGAAATACCTTTGATAGTACAAAATAGATTAATTGCGAAAAGTGCGATCGCATTATCTCGTGAATGATCTGGCCCTACGGACATAGTTTCAATCCTCATTTGTCCGTTGCGGTAGTAGCATTTGGCTTTATTGTAAGCTGGGTCATCTGCCATTGCGATGAACTCTTCCCAGGTTGCTGCTACCCAGATATCAGTTGGCAATTTAGTCTTTAGTCCACTCATTTTTTTATCCCAAATATCTCGATCGTATAACACCACTCAATCAAATGCAAACCCTGTTCTCTCTACTCTTCCTCTGCGCCCTCTGCGCCCTCTGCGGTTAAATCAAAAAAATCTCAACTCCTTTTCCAAATCTTAATTTCCCCCAACCAACCCACACTAACAATAGTCTTCCCGTCGCTGCTAATCGCCACAGCACTAACATAGCCAGAATGCCCGCTCAAATTCCCCCTCAAATCCCCCGATCGCACATCCCAAAGTCTCACACTCTTATCCCAACTCCCAGTAACCAGCGTAGTGCCATCCCGACTGAAAGCCACCGACCAAACCCCGTCAGTATGCCCGCTTAAACGCCGAATTAACTGCCCGTTTCCGGCATTCCACAACCCAACAGTGCCATTGCTGTTTCCCGCCGCTAAACTTTTGCCGTCGGGAGTAAAAGCTAGCGACAAAACAGACAAATTTTTGCCGCCAATCGCGCGAATTGCTTGACCGCCAGCTAAATTCCACAACCTAATTGAACCATCTTTGCTGCCGCTAGCTAAAGTTTTGTTGTCGGGACTGATTGTAACAGCATTAACCAACCCAGAATGCCCGGTCAAAGTCCGCAGCAACTCTCCTGTTTTCGGGTTCCAAATCTTAATCGTTTTGTCCCAACTGCCGCTGGCTACAAATTGACCATCAGGACTGACGGCAACGCTCGAAACTGCATTGGAATGCCCGCTCAAAGTGCGTACAACCGCGCCAGTTTCTAAATTCCAAATTTTCACAGTTTTGTCGTCGCTGCCGCTAGCTAACACCTTGCCATCCGCACTCGCGCCCAGTGCGTTTACCGCTTCCGTGTGTCCTTGCAGGGTAGTTTTTAATTGCCCGCTGGGAAAATTCCAAACTGAGATTGTGCCGTTGCTATTTCCTGTGGTGAAATAAGCTGAAGCAAGGGCAAGGGAACTGACAACTTCCGAAGGCCCTTTGAGGGTATTTGTAGCAGCAAAGGCGATCGCACTTGCGGGCCTGCGGGCCGCATTATTCGCCGGAGTTTTCGGGTTTCCGGCGCTAGGAGATTGAGGAACTACTGGCAGGGAAATAGTCGATCGCCATTTCATGAAAGTATTGATTTCTATTCCCGCCGCCACAATTTTATCGGAGTTGTCCTCTAACCTGACAATGCCGTTAATTGCGACAAGCCGCCCCGCGTCATCGAGCACCGGCCCGCCGCTCATGCCCGCTCTCACTAAGTTATTGTATACCAAAGTATAACCGTTCCAGGGAGTTTGGCGGCCGGTAAGCTGACCTTCCGTAGCGATGAAAATCGGCTGTCTCAGAGAACCGCCGGATATCGGCCAGCCGGCCACATAAGCCTTGTTTCCCTTAGTTGCTGCGGAATTGGCTAATTGAGCCAGGGGGTAGCTTTGAGTGCTGCTGAAGGGCACGACCGCTAAATCCATCCCTGGCACTCGCCGCACGAGGCTATAGTATACAGAGTGAGCTTTGCCGTCCGGAGTTACGACCTGGTAATCGCCGGCTTTATCGACAACGTGCCAGTTTGTGAGAATATAGTATGTGCTGCCCTGTTTCTCTAAAATTACTCCTGAACCGCCTTTTGGCCCCTGGATGCGAACAGTAATTTCTTTAGCGACCGTTTTAACCTTGTCGGCGGTTAATGCGAGGGCAATTTGAGGTGATGTCAGTGGGATGAGGGCGATCGAACTCAGGGCGATCGTAGCACTCAAAATAGCCGGAATTGTTCTGCTGTAATTCATTATTGTGTAAATTTAACATACCCACATATCAACTGACGCACAACTTTTCCGGTTTGTGGCATATTCACGGTTGACAACGCCAAAACGCCTGCGCGATCGAACTTTCGACATTCGCACAAGCCTAAAAATATTTGACACAGCCCTCTGGCTAGCAGAAAAATTTAGAATAGCGAACCGCACCTAGCCTCAACAATAGCAACGGGCTGATCTCTATTTTTTTGTTGGCAAATGATATGTTCAGCATAACGCTGCTCGGAATATTTCGCATTAGCCATCCAGCCGAGGGGTGCGCCTGCGATGGCGCCGACTACTAAACCAGTGAGGAGGCTCGAAACAAGATGCTTTCTGGCGATCGGGTTTTGTTGCATAAAAAATTATCCTAAAGACTTACCCTTAGCAAAAGTAGCAAAAATAAAACTTACTTTCTTCCCCCTATTTACTTATTTCCTAAGAAGTAATCCATACTAAGTAGGGTGCGCATGGCGCACCTTACCCATCACTACCCATAACTAAGTAGGGTGCGCATGGCGCACCTTACCGACCAAGTAGGGTGCGGAAATTTATGCTAAATCAAACAGCAAAAATTCCGCATCTTCCGCCGCATCAATCACCACCTCAGTTTCGCCGCTAACTGCCGCAGCGTCGCCATTTTTTAAAGTCAAACCGTTGAGCAAAACCGAGCCGCGAGCAACTTGCACCCAAGCATGGCGATTCGGCCCCAAAGCATGAGAAACCCGCGAGTCTTTATCCAAAACAGCCGCATACAAATCCACATCTTGATGCACTTTCACAGCACCATCTCTCGCATCTCGCGCCGCCACTAACCGCAGTTTTCCGCGCCTTTCTGCTAGGGGAAAATCCCGTTGCTCGTAACTGGGTGATAAGCCTTTTGTATCGGGTAAAAGCCAGATTTGCAGCAAATGAACCGGGTCTGTTTGCGAGTGATTGAACTCGCTGTGCTGGATGCCCGTACCCGCAGTCATCCGCTGCACTTCACCGGGTTTAATCACGGCACCAGTACCCAAACTGTCCTTGTGTTCTAATGCTCCTTCCAGTACATAAGTAATGATTTCCATGTCGCTGTGCCCGTGAGTGCCGAAACCTTTACCGGGGCTAACGAAATCCTCATTAATTACTCGCAACGAGCGAAAATTCATATAATTTGGATCGTAATAGCTGGCAAAAGAAAATGTGTGGTAACTGTCCAGCCAACCGTGATTAGCGTTTCCTCTTGCTTCACTTTTTCTGACGGTAATCATTTTCTGAATCCTCAGCGAAATTTATCGGGTGTTTCTTTGATGTTTTTATTTTAAACCCAGTCAAGTTATTATGGGTAGTACGCACTTAAAAGTACGGTACTTACCAAAAAGATACTATGCAAGTCCAAGAAGTAAAAGTCGATCGAGCAAATTGCCCTGTAGAACGAACTCTAGACGTGATTGGCGGGCGCTGGAAAGTCTTGATTCTGCGGGAGTTGTTTCAAGGAGTGAAGCGTTTTAACGAGCTGCAACGAGCTGTCAACGGCATTACTCAGAAGATGCTGACGCAGCAACTGCGGGAAATGGAATCAGACGGGATTGTGCACCGGGAAATTTACCTGCAAGTTCCCCCGAAAGTTGAATATTCGCTAACGCCTGTGGGCGAAAGTCTCAAACCGATTATTGATAGTATGCACGAATGGGGAATTAAGCATATTAGCGAAGAGCGAAAATGAGCGGTTTCTAGATGGTTTTTTTTCCATCTTCCGACTGATGTCAGTTTTTCAACCTAATCCAACAATAATAATATGAACAAAATAGAGCGTCTCGCCACCCTCAACCGCATCCGCAAACTCAGCCGCCTGATGGATACCGCTATTGGCATCCCCGGCACTAAATTTCGGATTGGTTTAGATCCCATTATCGGTTTAGTTCCGGGTGCTGGGGATATCGTAGATACCGCGTTTTCCGCATACCTAATTTACTTAGCAACTCAATTCAACATCCCCCAAAAAACTCTAGGGAAAATGATTTACAATATCGGTCTAGAAGCCGTCGTTGGTTCAGTACCTTTAGTAGGAGATATCTTCGATGCTTTTTATAAATCAAACATGAGAAATCTGGCGCTTTTAGAAGCACACCTCGAAGCAGTTGAACCCGACCTAGCCGCAGTTGCAGAACCGATTCCTGAATCCATTAAATTGTAGGGGCGGGTTTCACAAACAATAATTGTAAATAACCAACAATCTCTCACACCCGCCCCCATCCAACGAGAAATCACAATATACATTTTCCGCATTAGCTCCAAATTTAATGTTGATGTGGGTTATTTGTTGTGAGGGGCGGGTTGATTGAAATTGTTGGTACTCGTCAGATTTTATTGGTAAAACCCGCCCCTACGAAATAATCACTGTTTCGTTTAACCGCTTCCACCAAAGCAATAACATCCGCTTCCAGAGTATTAAAAGCCGTTACCAGTCTAACAGTACATTCGTCCCACCGATAAAACAGAAAACCCTCAGCTAGAACCGCTGTAATTACCGATTCTGGAAGTTGAATAAAAATCTCGTTGGCTTCAACCCGATGGCAAAAATTCGCTCCCTCAACTCCCGCCAGACCTTGGGCTAATTTTGCTGCCATATTATTTGCATGAGCCGCATTCTTCAGCCACAAATCATCCGTTATATACGCTTCCAACTGCGCCGACAAAAACCGCATTTTCGAGAAAAGATGCCCGCTGCGCTTGCGGTAAAAAGGGAAAGTCTTTGCTAATTCTCGATTAAAAAATACCACAGCTTCTGCACCCATCGCGCCGTTTTTTGTCGCTCCAAACGATAGAATATCCACACCGGCGCGCCAAGTGACATCCGCCGGAGAACAGCCCAAACTGACAACAGCATTGGCAAAGCGAGCTCCATCCATGTGCAGGTGCAAATTGTGAGCGCGAACCACTTCCGAAATGTGGGAAATTTCTGCTGGGTTGTAGACTGTGCCGGCTTCCGTTGCTTGAGTGATGCTGACGGCTGCGGGCTGTACGTGATGGACGACACCTGCACCAGCGCGATCGAGCATTTTTCCTAAAGTCTCTGCCTCTACTTTAGCATGATTTCCTGTTAGTGTCACTAATTTTGCACCGCCTGTAAAAAACTCCGGCGCGCCGCATTCATCCACATTAATATGAGATTCCGCGTGACAGTAAACAGCCCCGTAAGGAGGAGTCATAACCGCAAGGGCCAGAGCATTAGCAGCCGAACCGGTTGCTAAAGGAAAAACAGTCACCGATGTCTCGAACAAGTCCGAAAATTTAACTTGCAAACGCTGCGTATATTCATCATCTCCGTAAGACATCACAGCACCGCAATTAGCCGCTGCTATGGCAGCCATAATCTCCGGCGAAACCCCGGTTGCATTGTCGCTACAAAAATTCATTAGAATAATTGGTAAATAGAATCTATAATATAACTCAACTCTCAACACTCAACACTCAAGCATTAAACCAAGAGGAAGAATTATGGCAGAATACCGCCAAATAGAATACCGCATCGGCAAAGACGGCAAAATTACCGAAACCGTCCTCAACGCCACCGGTTCAAGTTGCACCGAAACCACCGCCGGAATTGAAAAAGCCCTCGGAAAAGTAGAATCTCAAGACTTGCTGCCCGAATATTACCAAGACGAAGAAAATTTGGTCGTTGAACAAACGCAGACTTTAAAACAAGTTTAGAAGAGTTAAAGATGTTTGATATTGTCGGTGCAACAGTTGATGTAACAACAGTGCCTGCCTTCAGCATCGCGCTAGGTGTCGGGGGCATTTTTCTAATTTTAGTCTACCTTTATGCTGCATCTGAGGCGGGAGATGCGATCGAGTTTAAGTACGATACAATTCTGCGGGAACGCATGAATCAACTAGGCATTCTCGATTGGCAAGATTTAGGGGAAAAAGCAGGTTTAAGTCGGTATGGGGTGCGTTTAGTGCGGCAGGGAGACGTGGGAAAACTCACGGTAAACCAACTGAGGCGGCTGGCAACAGTGCTGAATTTGAATTTTCAAGAGTTCGATCGCAATTTAAGCGCGCTGCCCGTATCGGCTACAATCACAACTAATCCCAGCGAAATTGAAGAACTGAGGCAGCAGTGTTTCCGGCTGCGAGAAGAACTGCAACAGCAAAAAGCTCAACTAACTGCCGATTTTCGCCGCGCTACCTTTGAACAGTTGCAAACTTTGTTAACAAACTATCCCGCCGCCCGCAAAATGGCAGAAGCCAAGCCGGATATGCCCGCCAAAAATCTCTCAGCTTTGTTTACTCCCTTAGAAAATCTCTTGTCAAGCTGGAATTTTCAAACAATCGGTTCTGCCTGGGAACAAACTGCTTACAATCCGCAGTTGCACCAGCCGGATGTTGAGGATATAACAGAAGGAGAATTAGTTTATATTCGGTTTGTCGGCTATCGGGAGGGAGAGCGAATTCTTGCTCCTGCTAAAGTTAGCCGCACCCTGCCACCGGGAATAAAAAATTAAATTTAAACTCTAAAATTAACATGACTATAGTTGCAATTGACTTCGGCACCAGCAACACGGTTGTCTGCATTCTCAACCCGGATACGAAAACACCAGAAACTTTGAGATTGGGCGAGATGTCCCGCATTTTTAAAACGAAGAATTTGAGCGGAGATATTCGAGAAATATCTGTAGTGCCAACTTTAGTCTTTGTGAACAAAGCGGGAGACTTGGTATTGGGAGAAAAAGTGCGATCGCAGCGTTTGGGGCAATCCCAGCCCGACCGTTTTTTCAAAGCTTTTAAACGCAATTTAGCTGCGGACTTTCAGCCGCCGCCCCGCAACATTGACGGCGACACCTACACAGCCGAATCAGTAGCAGAACAGTTTATTAAGACTATTTGGAAACAATTATATTTACAAAATATACAGCCAGAAAAAGTAATTTTTACAGTACCCGTCGGAGCATTTGAGCGATATCTAGATTGGTTTCGCGACTTAGGAGAAAATTTGGGAGGTTCTGAAGTTCAGGTAATAGATGAATCCACAGCCGCCGCCCTGGGATATGCAGTAAAACGCCCCGGCTCTCTAGTTTTAGTAGTTGATTTTGGCGGCGGAACTTTAGATTTAAGTTTAGTTCGTACTGCTGTAACCTCCCCCTTACCCTCCCTTGTCAAGGGGGGGAGAAATCTCGCTCCCCCCCTTGACAAGGGGGGGCTGGGGGGGGTGCGTGCCGAAGTATTGGCAAAATCCGATGCTTATGTCGGCGGCGAAGATATTGACATCTGGATTGTCGAAGATTATTTGCGGCAAATTGGTTCGTCGCGGGCAGAAGTCGGCCCAGTTGGCTGGCAAAATTTATTAGAAATAGCGGAAAAATTAAAAATTCAACTTTCTCAAGTTAATGAGGCTAAGGAAAGTTGGTTGGACGATGAAAATTTTATGTCTTACGACTTGCAGCTAAACCGAGAGAAGCTTGAGGAAATTCTGGAATCTAGGCAGTTGTTAGAACAGTTGCGACAAGCTTTAGATGAAGTCCTGAGCATTGCACAGGGAAAAGGTATTGGCAAAGCAGATATTGAACAGGTTTTGCTGGTAGGAGGAACTTCTCTAATTCCGGCTGTCTCTAATTTAGTGGTTTCGTATTTTGGGCGGCAAAAAGTCAAAACAGACAAGCCTTTTGAAGCAGTGGCGCACGGTGCTTTAGCGTTGACACAATTAGCGAGTGTTGACGATTATTTGCGCCACAGCTATGCAATTCGCCTCTGGGAACCTTATGCTAAAGCTTATGCTTATTCGCCGATATTTAGAAAGGAAATGAAGTATCCCTGTCAAAGTTCCGAAGAGTTGACGCTGCAAGTGGCAATTGAAGGGCAAAGGGAAATTCGGTTAGATATTGGGGAAGTTGCGGAGGTATCGCAAGCGGAGGTTATTTTTAACGAAAAAGGGCAAATGACGAGCAGCTTGCTCAACAAAAAAATGGAGTTTCGGTCTCTGGAAAGCCACCACCAGCAGGTTTGCGTAGCGCATTTGAATCCGCCGGGGGTATTGGGAATTGACAGGGTTTCGGTGAGTTTTGAGGTGGATGAGAGGCGGGTTTTGTTGGCGACGGTGCGGGATTTGGTGACTGGTAAGGTGTTGGTGGAAAAAGGGGCGATCGCCAAACTGCAATAATGGTAAAATTTTTAGATAACATTCGGATCTTGAAATCGGTACTACACAAACTCTCGTCCGGATGGTGCGCGGACGGAAGAATATTTATTTAAATCAAATTTATGCCGCCATGAAAAAGCAACAAAATAAATTCAGCCACCTGACGGCAATCGAAAGAATTTATCTGTCATTTCCGGCAAGATTTTTATTGGATAAAAACTTGCTGCAAGGCAAAGTTTTAGATTTTGGGTGCGGCTTGGGCAGCGATGTGAGATTGTTGCAGCAAAAAGGCTTCGATATTACGGGTTATGACCCTTATTACTTCCCGGAATTCCCCGAAGATAAATTCGACACAATCATTTGCTTTTATGTTTTGAATGTTTTGTTTCCTGAAGAACAAGCTAATGTCCTGATGGAAGTGTCGCACCTGTTAAAACCGGGAGGGAATGCGTATTTTGCGGTGAGAAGGGATATCAAAAAAGAAGGCTTTCGAGAACATTATGTCCACAAAAAACCTACATATCAGTGCATTGTCAAACTTCCATTTAAGCCAGTTCACCTAGATGAGTATTGCGAAATATACAAATACGTGCATTACAACCATCAAAGAAATTCTACTAATAACTGCATATTCTGCAATCCGTATAAAAACCTAATTTTGCTAACTGAATCAGCAACAGCTTATGCGATCTTTGACGGTTATCCCGCCAGCAAAGGTCATGTTTTAATCATCCCTAAGCGTCACGTTGCCAATTATTTTGAACTACCGTTTCGAGAGCAATCGGCTTGCTGGTTTATGGCTAATAAGGTGCAACAAATGTTAAGTAAAAAACTTCATCCTGACGGGTTTAATGTGGGAATAAATATTAATAAACAGGCTGGTCAAAGTCGCACTCACACGGCCATCCATGTTATCCCCCGTTACAATGGCGATGCGGCTGGGAATAAAGGCGGAATTAGGTCTGTGATTCCCAAGAGTGAAAAATAAAAGTTAGCCAATTGTGAAAGTAATTATTTTTTACCGCAGAGGCGCAGAGAACACAGAGGAATAGATAAGAGAGGAATTCATAATTTTTGTAAGGAGTGTTATATTTGAGCAAACGGCGAGCAAAATAGAGTTAAAATGTGTTTGCAAGGTCTAAAATTACACATTAGCAGCAATTTGGTGTTCTGTTTATGTCTAAGCGCAAAAAGCAAGAATGGCTCAAGGAAACTCTAGAGCTCAAAGAAGACCACAATTGGAAGTCAAAGCCTGGAACTCGAATTTTTGTAGCAGGAAGAGGTGCTGTCCGCTTTGATGTCCCGGAAGATTGGCATTTTGAACCGGATACTAAGTCGTTCAGATTTATGGATAAAAAGCCGCCGGATGATGATTGCCGTTTGGAGGTTTCGTTTAATTTGCTACCACCTGGTAACTGGGCAGATTTTCCGCTGGTGCCGCTATTACAGAAGGTAGTTGAAGATGAGACGCGGAATCCGATCGCTTTTGGGGAAATTATCCAATTGAAGCGACAAACTGCCCGCGTTGTTTGGACTGAATTTAAGTTTATCGACCCTCCAGAACAGCGGGAAGCTTATTCGCGAATCTGTATTGGATTGGGTTCTAATGTTCAGTGTTTGATTACTTTTGATTACTGGGTTGACGATGCAGAGCGTTTGACTCCTGTCTGGGATACGGTGATGGATTCGTTAGTTCTGGGTTTGTTTATTAGCGACCCTCGAACGGGGTTCGCACGTCCAGACTAGACAGATTTTCTGGGAAACTTTCAACAACTAATTTTGCTAAGTGTTGAATTGGCAAGCCACCAGTTAGTAAATTTAGAACCTACATTAAACTTTACAACCGCTTTGCCATGTAAATATCTGGCTTGCCGATTCCGTTGGCGTCGGGCATCACTCCCACGATCGCAAAACCCATTTTTTGATAAAATTCGTAGGGATGACCGCGCAAATTTCTAATTTTGGCGATGTGTTCCCAAACGTTAGGATAAAGATTGATGCCTGAAAGAGTGGTTTGATTGTCTTCGTCGTCGGTGCCCACCCACAGCACGAGCCCTCCCCGGTTTTTAGCTTCCGTTGCCAAATCTGCTACGAGCGATCGACCAATTCCTTGTCCGCGAAATTCTGTTCCGACTACCAGCGGGTGCAGTTCCCAAACATTACCGTCATACTGTTTAATCCCGCCAATCCATCCCAAAACTTGATTGCTGTCGCCGACAGCAATTCGACTGATGCGATCGGCTCCGAAAGATTCTTGCACTTCTTGCAAAGCAGATTTTAGATCGGGCCAAGCATCGGGCCAATGCTCTTTAAAACCTTCAACTATTAATCTAGCTACCTGTTGAATTTTTGGCTCGTCAACCGCACGCAAATCTGTAATTTGTACGTTCATGAATTTACATACTAAATCAATGATTACGGACTAATACGCTCACAAACCTGGTTTTATAACCGGGGTAAACGGCAAAAACGAAGTCAGGACTCACGAGGGCAACATTCGCTACAGCTTGCCCGCCAGCTTTCATATTTCAGTCTAGGCTAATTTTGCCATAAAATCGGATTTTGCGATCGGGTAAGGGCGATCGATCTTCTGCAGCGATAATTTGCGATCGCTAGTTTGCTAGATTTGAGTCGATCGGCTAATCCTGAAAATGCTATAATTATTAACAAGTTGTGCTTAGGGAGACTAAGGAAAATGCAGATCGCACCATTTGAAGAAAAAATGTGGGAGAGTTCGCCAACAAAAACTCCCCCTAAAATATCCGATAGTGAAATCAACCATAAGTACGAGTTAAGAGAGAATAGAATTCTTACTGAAATCAACCGTGAAAAGCTTCCGAGTTTTGTCCAGGCATTAAAAAATCCTGGTTATATGGAAATGCGACCATTTTACCAAAGAAGGGCGCGTTGGACTCCCAAAATGCAATCCAAACTAATCGAATCATTTCTCATCAATATTCCAGTCCCATCAATCATTTTATACGAAAAAGATTACAATTCCTATGAGGTGATGGATGGTCAACAGAGAATTACTGCGATTCAGGATTTTTATGAAAACAAGCTTTCATTAACAGGGCTTGAAATTTGGGATGAATTAAATGGACGTACCTACAATCAACTTCCTCAAAAAATTAGAGCCGGTATCGACCGTCGTTCCATATCATCTACAGTAATTATTGCAGAATCAACCTCCGATCCTGAAGAGGCTCTATTCTTAAAACAAAAAACCTTCGAGCGCCTTAACACTGGAGGCGTAGATTTAAGTCAACAGGAAGTGCGAAACTGTTTGTATTATGGAAAGTTCAATGAACTGTTGCTAAAATTATCGCGCCATCCCATATTTGCAGAAGCTTGGGGAATTCCGACAGAGGATAACAGCGCCAAATTGGAGAAAAATACCCTTTATAAAAAAATGGAAGATGCCGAGTTGGTTCTGCGTTTTTTTGCTCTCAGAAATGTTGATAAATTCCAACGGGGAATGGAAGGCTTTTTAGATTTGTACATGATGAGAAGTTTAAAATTTGATGAGGAAGATATCAATCATTTGGAATCTATTTTTATCAAAACTATCACAATAGCTCACCTAATTTACGGAGAGCATTTATTCAAACCCTTTGACAATAAAACTCAAACTTGGTCAAAGAAAAGTTTGAAGGCATATTATGATGCAATTATGGTTGGTTTGAGCAGGTACTTGCCCGATGAAACAAAAATAATCGCTATAAAAGATCGAATTATTGAAGAGACAAAAAACATCTTTAAAAAACCTGAAGCTAGTCTTTTCACAGGAAGTGGAAAAACCAAGGCAGATATTCAGCAGCGAATCAGGATAGTTGACGAAATGCTTTCGCAAGTTATCGGAGAGTAACTTGCGATGTTTGACGAGCTTCTCGATACAGTCTGTCTTAAAATTTCCACTGTCCGTTCGATGATAAAGATTAACGATCGACTTAGAAAAATCGTATCTCAAGACAGTTCAGATATAAAAGAGTTGAAAGAAAATCCTGAATTTGCCGCATTAATAGAGGAAATACCTAACAAAGACGAGTGGAGAATTTACGATCGCTGTGCCGTAGTAACCCGATTGTATGCTATTTACGAGCGCTTCGTTGAGGATTTAATTTCGGATTGGCTGCGACTCATGCCGGATTTGGTTCCACGTTATTCAGACTTGGGAAAAAAAATCAAAAATACTCATCGAGAGGGTATAGGGCGTTTATTGATTCACATCAAAAAAAATAGGTTTAAACACCTTTCAGTTGATAAAGTAGTGCAAGGATTATCCTGTGGAATTACTGACACTGGAAAATATGAGCTACTTCCTGATGCTTTCTTATTGCACCAGCAAAATTTACGGAAGGAAGTGCTAGAAACAGTGTTTAAAAATGCTGGAATTGATGAGGCGTGGAAATGGGTCATTAACCACAAAGAAATTAAATATTTTGTAGAGGAAGTTCGCGGCAGTCAAAACACGGCTGAAGGAGAACTTAAACAACTGGTTGACTATCGAAATAAAGCAGCACACGGCTCTACAGAGCAGATTTTGGGGACTCAAGAACTGTTGGACTTAGGTGATTTTGTTGAGGCTTTATGTAAATCCCTTGCTGATTTAGTCACCTACAATATAATTTTACTCCAGAGCGATCGAGGGCTAGTAAGGGAGATTGGAAAAATTACTGAGTGGTTCCCAGAGCCACAAGCATACGTAGCCAAAGTTCAGGAAGTTATTTTAACTGTAAAAGAACGTGTTTTTCTAGTTTTAGTTAATGATAAATTGTCGTACTGCTACGCTGCTAAAGTTGAGAGCATTAAGCTTAATGGTATTTTCCACAATCATCTGGAAATAACCTCGGAAGAAGAAGTAGGGTTAAAGTTCGATCGCGATGCCAGAATTGGATTGACTATTTATGTAACTAGCTCGGATCGAGTTGACTAAATATTGTTAAGCTCTACCGATTTCAACAATATTTTCACCATTTTGCAGCAACTCCAAAGCTTCAGGAAAAGCGCGGGTAAAAATGCGTTGCAAGTCTCTATTGGTAATATTCCCACAGGTTAACCACAGGATTTGTGGCGGGCTTCCTAAACGAATTACTAAATCGATAAAATCTCGATCTTTCGTGATAACAACAGTACCATAACCGTTAGCGCGAGCTGCATTAAATATCTCAATATCCTGAGCGTCTGACAACCCAATATCTTGTAGAGTTACTGCACTCACACCAAATGTAATACTCAACCATTCTGCGAGACTAGGAGGAAGTTGAGCATTTAGCCAGAAAATCATACAGCAATCCTCGGAAAGTCAATTCGGAGTGCAGCAAACAGCAAGCAAGCTTGAATGTCTTCAGGTTCTAAATCGGGAAAATCTGCCAGAATTTCACTAGCAGGAACATTATCTGCTAGAGTTTCTAGAATATCGCTAACTCGAATTCTCATGCCTCGGATACAGGGACGGCCTCCACATTTACCCGGAGTTTGAGTAATTCGATCGAGTAAAGCAGTTTTGTCTACCATAAGTCTCATCTACTGCACGGTTCAATCTCAAGTGTACTTAATAGTATAGCTGCTGCAGTATAGTTTCAAGGTAAAATTATTCTCAAAGTACGCGCGTGCGAAGCTATCCCGTAGGGAATCGCCCAAATACAGTACAATTATCTTTTCCGCTGACAATTGCAAACAGTTCTAGGACGGGTTTGCTAACGGTCAACTGTCAACTATCAATTGTCAACTGTTTGCTGTCACCTATCAACTATCAACTGTCAATTTATGCTTTGCGATTACCTAGTACAAATCCTCACCGCCCGCGTCTACGATGTTGCTCAAGAAACAGCCCTAGAATGCGCCCCGAATCTATCAGCACGGCTCAACAATAAACTTTTGCTGAAGCGAGAGGATATGCAGTCGGTGTTTTCCTTCAAACTGCGGGGTGCGTACAACAAAATGGCGCAACTGTCGCCGGATTTGCTAGCACAAGGTGTGATTGCAGCTTCCGCCGGCAACCACGCCCAAGGAGTCGCCCTCGCCGCCCGCCACCTGGGAACTCGCGCGATTATAGTCATGCCCGTAACGACGCCGCAGGTGAAGGTAAATGCGGTGATATCCCGGGGCGGAGAGGTAGTTTTGCATGGGGATACCTACGACGATGCCTACGCCTTTGCGCGCCAATTAGAGGCGGAAAAAAACTTAACTTTTATTCACCCTTTTGATGACCCGCACGTAATTGCGGGACAGGGTACGATCGGCATGGAAATTCTGCGGCAACATCAAAAACCAATTCACGCGATTTTTGTGGCAATTGGCGGCGGCGGATTGATTTCGGGAATTGGGGCCTATGTCAAGCGGTTGCGGCCGGAAATTAAAATTATTGGCGTCGAACCCATCGATTCCGATGCAATGAATCAATCGCTGAAAGCGGGTAAACGGGTGCGTTTGTCGCAGGTGGGTTTATTTGCTGATGGCGTTGCTGTGCGGGAAGTGGGGGAGGAAACTTTTCGGCTGTGTCAGGAGTATGTGGATGAGATTATTTTGGTGGATACGGATGATGTTTGCGCGGCGATTAAGGATGTTTTTGAAGATACGCGATCGATCTTAGAACCTGCTGGCGCTTTGGCGATCGCAGGTGCGAAAGCTTACGTGGAACGGGAACAAATCGCAGGACAAACATTAATTGCTGTTGCTTGCGGCGCGAACATGAATTTCGATCGGCTGCGTTTTGTAGCAGAAAGAGCCGAGTTTGGCGAACGCCGCGAAGCCATTTTTGCAGTCACAATTCCCGAACAACCGGGAAGTCTCCGCAGGTTTTGCGAATGTCTGGGAAAACGCAATTTAACTGAATTTAGCTATAGAATTGCGGATGAGAAAGAAGCACATATTTTTATCGGTGTACAAATTCAAAACCGTGCCGATGCGGTAAATATAGCCGCAAGTTTTGAAGATTGTGGCTTCAAAACTTTGGATTTAACTGATGATGAATTAACGAAATTGCACGTGCGGCATATGGTGGGCGGGCGTTCGATGCTGGCCGATCATGAATTGTTTTATCGCTTTGAATTTCCCGAACGTCCGGGTGCGTTGATGAAGTTTGTCGGTTCGATGAACCCTAACTGGAATATCAGCGTTTTTCACTATCGAAATAACGGCGCAGATTACGGGCGAATTGTGGTGGGAATTCAAGTACCGCCCGATGAGATGCAGAAATGGCAGGCTTTTTTGGATACGCTGGGCTATCAGTATGGGGATGAGAGTCAAAATCCGGCGTATAAGCTATTTTTAAGATAGTTTGGTTTGTGGTCTTGAAACAAATTAATATTTATGAACAGGATCAAAAAAATATTGCCGTTTTTTTTGATGATTTTTGCTGTTGCTGTTGTGGCAGCAGTTGCACATTTTGCGATCGAACAACTTTCCAGCCCAGTCAGTTATTTTCAACCTGTGGATACCAGAGATGGTGCAGAGTTGTACAAAAAAGAACTACCCAACGGAAATCAGGCTTATTTGCAAGTTATTAACGTCCAAAAAATGCAAATAGACCAGCTAATTGGAGAGGTGGATCGGATGGCTTTCAATAAAGGATTGTATTATCAGGGAGAAAACAAATATTACAGTCCTTTCTTTAAGAGCAAGTTATTCTCTGAAGTTACAGGAGAATACAAAAAACTTTACGGTAATGGTATTTTTTCCGTGATTAACTGTTCTTTTTTTGAACAATACGAACGCAGCACGCAGCTATCTTTTCCTATCAAATTTAACGGTCAAGTTATTACTGGCGGGAACGGCATCTACGGCCCGGTCAAGAAGCCCAAAGATGGTCAGTATAAAAATGTTCGATTGAAAGCTTTGGTCTGGAACGATCGAGAAGCATATATCACCAATTACGAACCGCAAACAGGAAAGCCATTGAATCAAAAAGAAGTACAAAATGCAGTTGTTACTTACGAATACAAGCACCATCCAGCTAAACTCATATCTAAAAATCCCGCAAATAGGTATCACGTCATCGGTACGCTGGACAAAGATGGTCGGAAGGGTAATGAATTGCTGGCAATTATCACAGTTAATGAAGCGACATTAGACGCAGCAGCTAAGTTAATGCGAGAATTCGGAGTGAAAGGAGATATAGTAACGATCGACGGCGGACTCTCAACTTATCTATTCAATCCTAAAATCGGCGAGATTATGTTGCCTCAATCAAATAATATTGCGACTCGCGAACTGCCGCACTATTTAGGATTTAGGAATAGAAAATCTCAGACAGCTTCACCAAAAATATTGCTGGCTCAACCAGCAGGAAAAGTGCAGGTGGAAGCAAATAAACCTTATTTGGTTTTGTGGAGAGACAATATTCAGGATCAGGTCAAGATTGAGCTGTATCAAGAGAATAAGTTGGTTGAAAGCATAGCCAACCGCGCGACTAGCGATGGGGTTTATGAATGGAAACCTAAGATTGCGGTAAAATCAGGGTCTTTGATTCGGATTTCAAGTGTTAAAAATGCCAAGGTGTCTGGGGCTTTGCAGTTGTGATTATTGTTGGCAAAGAAATCTCTTTGCGATCGCCAATTCCGCACATCCTCTATACTCTGTCGGGTTGTTTGACCGATCGTTGCATCATCCAGGCGATCGCGCGGCGGTATGATATTCCTGACGTTGAAACGATTTGGTAGTTGCGGGCGATCGCACTTTTGTCTGGTAAGGGCGATCGCTAAAAACATACAAAGCCCAAAAATTACTATAATAATGATTCTTAGAAACTTAGCCTAGTCTTCTGCTTCCCCGTCCAAGATTTTGACTAATAATTCATAAGCAAGAATAGAAATATCTTTTCCTTGGTTTGTCGCTTTTTGAAAAATTTTTGCTGAGTCTTTGGGGCTAAGATTGACAGTAATAGTACCAAGATTGCCTTCCCCAGTAACAATAGAAACATCAGGAAGAAGAGAAATATCTTTTCCTTGGTTGGCAGCTTTTTGAAAAATTTTTGCTGAGTCTTCGAGGCTAAGATTTATGGTAACAGTCCCAGGATTGCCTTCCACAGCAACTATAGGAACATCTTTTTCCTGTCTGGCAGTTTCTTGCACTGGTTTTGCTGAGGCGTCGGGGCTAAGATTAACAGTAACAGTGTCAGGAGTCGTTTCTCTATTCTTCTTGTTTTGATTATTGTGACTTACTTCAGTTATTCTTGAAGAAACCACAAACCCTGCAACTCCTAACCCTAGCATTGCTAGAGAACTTCCAATAATATATTGAGCCTGGTTAGTATTTATTGGCAAAGGCTGCACTACTTCAACGCCAGGAATCCCGCTCTCTATCATTGCAGCTTTTGGTGGTTCTTGAGCGCGAGCTAACTTTATACAGCCCCATGCGAACAACAAGACACTCAAAACTATAAATCCTACACTAATAATTTTAAAAATCGTCTTTCTCATGTTTATTGTCTCCTGTGTGATTAAATACTGGATTGATTAGACAGAAAGTATCCTTACTTTTCGCAGTTTAACAATATTCCTTAAAAAAACGATTGGTTCTCTCTTGAACTTCTGGTGTCGTCTTCCAGTGCTGATCCTTAACTGATTCCCTCATCATTTCTGGGGCTTTTTCTACATGGACATCTTTACAACTTATACCCTCTTTTTTGAAGGTTAAATTACCAGTGTAGCGCCCTCTCAATGGATTATCACCATATGGTTCTACATGAGGGGATATGTAAGATATTAATTTGTCAATGATAATTTCTATAGTTGGACCTACTACTGTTTCTATTAACTTATTGCCTAGATAAAGTTCTACTTTTAAGAACAATTCAGAAGTTACAGGGTTACATCCAACTAGCAGAGGAATAAACAAAAAAATAAGCCACCAACTTGTTTTTCTTTGTTTTTTGTATTGCATGATGATTACCTAATTGTACTCTCATTTTGTAAAATAGTCTAATTTTTAACTGAATGATATTTCAGTTTACTCAATATATGGAAACCGAGGAAAAACAAGCCTAAAATACCTGCTACTCCGAAATGATATAAATTCTCTGACGTAACTCTAGCAAAGGGATAGGCGTAAGGAAAAAATCTGGCATATTGGCTATCTAGTAAGTTACCTATACCTAATTTTACTAACCCTAGCAGAGAGGGGAAAAATAAAGCAACAACGGCGATTACCCTTTTTGAAAAGTAGTCAAACTCTCGATGAAAATCTAACACTGCAATCATACCTCCTGCGAAGATGATATAACTAACTAAACCTAAAACATCTAACAGTAAATTGGCAGAGTAAATATGATGATAGAGGGAAGTTACTAACACCCAAATTAGACCTAAAAAACCCAGCCAAACTCCATAAGCAATTACCCACATTGCTCTAGCAGCAGCAATCTCCCAAGGAGAGCAATGAGTAAGCCGCAACCAGAGTAACTGGCTTACAGAAAAACTATCTCCCAAGGGTAACAGTAACCGACGAAGTAAATAAAGGGTTATATAAATCCAAGCCCATGAAAACAATTCATGGAGAAGATTTATATAGACTGTTTCTATGGCTCCCTGATATCCCTCTAAAGGGATATTAAAAAATGTTAGTTGTTCTTGATACCAGCCAAAAGGTACTGTTGCAATAATTATTCCTCCTCCTAATAAAATTAGCAAATGATATGACTTGAGCAATTTTATAATTTCTGGCTTAACTATCACCCATGCCTTGTTTAAATTAATCATAAGTTTTCCCTCTTTTGGAGAAGCCCTGTCATCTGGAATTTATGGATTGATGAATCTGTAAAGATTTCTTCCAAAGCTTGAAAAGCCCCATCTTTGGAGAGATTAAAATATTTTTTAGCCTCGGCGTTAACAGAATCTGTCTCTATGTGACAATCAAAACATTGACTATCTTGTTCATGTAGTTTACCTTGAAACAGCTCATAAACTTTATCGGTTAACCTAGCGACTTCATCCCGCCGGTGAGAAATCCATAAAATCCCCGCTTGATGACAATTAGCAAGTCTTTGAACTTCTGACAATACAATTTCCTTACCTTCTTTGTCTAATCCTTCTGTTGCTTCATCTGCAATTAGTAACTGTGGTTTCTTAGCCAAAGCTAAAAATGCCATCAGTCTAATCCGTTGTCCTTTTGATAGTTTGCTAACATCAGATTCATAAAAGCTAGGAATCTGTAGCCGTTCTTCAATTTCCCGGTAAGATAAGTCTTTTAGCTCCTTTTCTTGCTGGCATAGAGACTTAAAAATTTGCACAAGCTCTTTAACTAAAATCCCCGTTGGCAAGCCTAACTCTCCAGGGTAATAAGAGGGATCGCCTATGTAGCCTAGTTGGGGGTAATTATTGCCCCATAAAACTTTTCTTCCAAATAAATTTAGTGTTCCGTTGTTAGGAAAGCATAGTCCTAGCAATAGTTTGATAATTGTAGATTTACCGCAGCCATTTTCTCCAATCAGACCAATATTCTCACCAGGAAACAAGCTTAATGAAACATTATCTAAAAGCTGATTCTGGCTGTTAGCATAGCTAAATGTAACATTTTTTAACTCAAATAATGGCTGTTGGCTTAGAGGTGAGTCAGTCAAAAAATTTGGTTGCATCAATACTGTTTACTCGCTAAATGTATATTGCTCACAGACTCTACCCAAATCCTACAAAATGGTGAAGTAGCAGATTTTTGGGCTACTTACAGAGTTACACTTTGACATTGAATATTAAAACACTGTTCCTACAGTAGACCGATCGCACAAAAAATGTAAAGGGAAAAAAGTTGGAAAAAGTTGGAACTTCCTACAATTGGGATGCGAGGTCCAAAAAGTTGGAAAAAGTTGGAAAAAGTTTGGTATAGTAACCATACCTATCTCACCATCCCACCTATGAACAGTCCTCAGATATTGCAATTTGTCGATGAAGCTGTCTATACCAACACAGGTAAACGTCTAAATAACTTGCAGCGGAGGATTATCGCAGGCATACTGAATCGTCAAAGATATGCTGACGTTGCAGAAACTTATGGTTATAGCCCCCACCACGTTAAAAAAGCCAGTTACGAGCTTTTGCAAATGTTATCTGAAGTGTTTGGCGAACAAGTTAAAAAAAGTAATCTTGAATCCGTTATAGAAAGACAGATAAATCAGAATATAAATCTTGGTAATAATACTACTATTAAAAATAGTAGCAATATTAGCTACATTAACAACTGTTCTAATTCCTCTACTCCTACCCCGGACATAAGTCAGCCGGAAAATCCCGACTTGCAGCAGAAAAGCAAAAATCAAACTAAGATTGAAACAATTGATAAATTACGGCAGTTTGGCTTGAGCGATGAGCAAATTGCAGAAGCGCTAGATATACCTTTAGAGCTGGTTAAACAGGTGGACTTCGAGGAGTAAATCTGTGCTATCTCCGAATTTTACTGGATGGGCGATTCCCTACGGGATAGCTTCGCTTCACGCTCTTAGTTGTTTTGTTATAATCATCGAAGGTTGGCTTGTTGAAGTAAAATAAAATATCCCCACATTTTTTCAGATATGAACACAAAACTCATTGAATCCTTAGTACAAATCATCCAGACACTCTCAGAAGACGAGCAATTGCTAATAAAAGCAAAACTATTTAATAACATTCCCTATCCTTCTACTGTCGAAATAACCCAGTTAGCCCAAAGCGGAGGAGCATTTCAATTCCTGCACGACGAACCTGATATTTACACCCTTGAAGATGGAGAGCCTATTTAGTGAAGCTAAAAAAAGGAGATCTTGTTTTAGCTGAATTTCCCTTTACAGATTTGAGTCAGAAAAAGTTACGTCCGGCTTTAGTGCTGTGGGCAAGTTCAACCATAGATGAAATTACGATCTGCTTCATTTCTTCGCAAAATGTCTTTAGCCTAAGTTTAGATGAATTTGCTTTAAATGCTTCAGATCCCGAATTTCATAGCACGGGATTAAAAGTATCTTCTAAAGTTAGAGTGACTCGGATTGTCAGTCTTGAACAGAGATTAATACTGAGACGATTGGGCGAGTTAGGAAGTCAGCAAATGCAGGAATTGAATGCAACTATCATACAAGCATTTCAATTAGTATAGCCTTGTTTACTCTCGCGTACTTGCCGGAAACGATCGCAAATCCCTGCAATAAAGGTTTCGCCGTCAATCGGTGGAGTATGTTCGCACATGGCAACAGCAGCATCTATCTTAACTCGTACACCATCGATCCACTGGCGATCGGCGCGCTCGTACTCATCTAACAATCGCAAAGCAACTTCACAACACAAACTAGAATCATCGTGCAAACTCATAGGCAACATTCGTGATGCGGCCGCGCCAGTAGGGCAATAGCGAGCCATCAGGCAGTTGCCACGCCACCTCACCCGATAGCGGAATCCCCATACCGTCTCGCAATTCGTAGTCCCAGAAGCGGCCCTGCCAGGGCGCAAACAGCAACCCCCCGTTAACTGTACGGGCGCGGGCCTCGGCGCGGATACTGGCGATTAGCCCTGCTTCATCAAAGCGGAAATCCAGGGAAACAGCGGTGTCGCCATCCTGTAGCGTTGCTCTGGCCGAAGAATTGTCGATCGCCTCCCAGCGAACACCCTGACTCGGCAGCAGTCTCGTCGGATACCAAGCCGCCTCCGCGAAAAAGCGCATCAGTTCCCCTTGGGCAGCTTCTGGAGTGCCGCGGAGATCCGCCAGAGTCACCAGGCCCAGCAGCGCTGCATGGAGGATGCCTTCGCCAGAAATGTAGGCATCATGAACAAACGCATTGATACCGGGGATCATGGCAATTCGCCCGTCCCAGTCAAAGCCAGGGCGCTGAGTAATTACGAGTTGAGTTGAGGTGAAGGCGCTCCATTTTTCTGCGGTTTCGCTTATGTTAAATGTGCCTTCGTGGGAAACCCGCGCTGCTACAATTAGCGGTTGTCCATCCTCGAGCACCGCGCGAAAGTAGCGCTGCACAGGCTGGGGTAAATCGGCGATTTCCCGCGCATCAAATGTGAGAGGTTTAATCGGCAAGCGTGCAGCTTCCAGATTGGCTCGCAGTTCCTTGGTACCCAGATGCCAGCGGTATGCTCCAAGGGCGATCGCGCCAACAATGCCAACTACCAGCGCGAGCATAATTAGTACGATCGGCGATCGCCACATGGTGATTCCTCTTGATACCTAAAAACGAGTTAATCAAGGGCGAGTCTTAAACCCATCTACCGACTACAACTCTCACCGTTCCATCTGCCAAAGTTTCCTCTTCTTCAACATGAAAACCCTCTGACTGCACCGCCGCCATCAAACTTTTGCGCGCGTATTTTTGACTAATTAAATTGACGAATTCCTGCTGATTAATTCGAGCGCCCCAAAAATCCGCTACCAATTCGTAATCCTCTCCGCTGCGGCGAAAACCCAAATCGTAACCATTGGATTGCCGAATCACGTACTCGGCATTAGTTTTGTCACCCCGATAACCCCGTACCTGCACATTGGACTCTACTTGATAACCCAACTCTTCCAACACTTGATGCAGCAGTTCGCCGTTTTTGATCTGAACCTTGATCGTTGTGAAGTGTGACATATCACTTTCGGATTTTTGTGTAAAACGCTGATTTGATTATAA
Source organism: Microcoleus vaginatus BM001213989 (assembly GCA_036700245.1). Taxonomy (GTDB): domain Bacteria; phylum Cyanobacteriota; class Cyanobacteriia; order Cyanobacteriales; family Microcoleaceae; genus Microcoleus. Next base: position 6,299 of record JAUBOM010000091.1, on the reverse strand, counting down.
TACTATAAACTGCAACAGTCAATAAGTTATAACTTGCGATCTTAAACCGGGTTTGAGCGTTAGCGAAAGCAGCCCGGTTACAAGCCCCCGGATTCATATGTTCAGAAAATCACAACAGAGTATCCGATAACAATTGCCCCGATTTATACCTGCGTGAGTTCGCTTTTTTTACTCATCCAATTCTTCAATTCTTCAATCCAAAATCTAAAATCCAAAATCTAAAATCTAAAATCCTATGATGGCCGACAATTCTAACCAACCCAGAGAATATGATGCCGTCCTCGGCGGCCAAAGTCAAATCCCGATCGCCGGCGCTGTTTTGGGAGGCATCGCCGGGGTCAAGCAGCGCTTCAACAGTCCTAGTATCGAGTCGCGAATTGCCGCTGTTAAAGATGCTCCTAAATACGGAGGCGCTGGTTTAAATTTAGCAATTGAGGCGCTGCTTGACCCCGCAGCAGAAGTGCAGCGAGTTGCTTATTTAATTTTGCGATCGAGGACAGAACCTCTAGTGCGCCAAGCTTTAAAAGACTTCGTGCCTTACAAGCTTTTTGACTGCATCCGCACTGTGAAAACTGGGACAAATCTTGCGATTAGCCCCGGAGGATCTCGCACGGCGAGTTTGCACGGGAAAATAATTAGAATTTGCGATGTAGATACAGGAGAAATACTCTATACTGTTGACAAGTATCCCCGCGCTCAAGAAACTTTTGTCCTTTGCCAAGAAAGTGAAGTTTTTGTGAGGAGCAGAAATACTCCCAAACACCGTGCGGTCGAAATTTGGCAGGGAGGAGAATTGCGGCATACTTCCCTCGGACATGAAGCGGAAATTAGCGCAATTGTCATCAGTCCCGACAGTCAAATTATCGCCACCGGTTCGGCAGATACTACTATCAAAATTTGGAATTTAGAGACGGGAAAGTTAATCTGTACTTTTGGCAGTCATTTAACTTGGGGAGCTCATAAAGCAGGAATTGTTAGTCTTGCTTTTAGCCCGATCGCACAAACTCTCGCTAGCAGCAGTTCTGACGGTACAATTAAACTGTGGAACCTCCGCAGCAGAGAATGCTCCCAAACAATTAAGGGTTATGCGAATTGTCTGGCTTTGGGTCCAGACGGGCAGACTTTGGCGAATGGCGGCTGGGACAGAAATATTCAACTGCGGCAGCTATCGAATCCCGATAGTTCAATCACTTTGGCAGGGCATTTTAACTCGATAAATGCGATCGCCTTTAGTCCCGACGGACTCACTGTTGTCAGTGCTAGTGCCGATGGTAATATCAAATTTTGGAATGCGAGTACCGGCGAACATATTCACACTCTCAGCGGACATCAAAACTCTGTTACTTGTCTTACTTTTAGCAGCGATGGTGAAACTATTATCAGTGGCAGTATAGACAAAACTTTCAAAATTTGGGGAGTTATACCATTGTAGATGCTAGATGTTATAGCAATCCTAAATCATTTGTGAATTTCTTACTCCCGAACCGCGGGTTCGGGGAGGGTTGGGGTGGGGTAAAAAATTTACGACTCCTGCAAGGATTGCTATAGATTTAAAATTGAAGAATTGGGAATGACTTATCGGCCATGGGTTAGCAGCTTGCCTACTGTTGCATTTTTGAGACGGGTATTAATTGAAGTCCCGCGAGGGCCCCACTCCAAAAAATATTATTCCGATGCAGATGTCAACAATATTATTCTTATATTTTTGATCGTTCAACTCGAGCTTTTTTCGTATAAACTGGGTTTAGCAAGGCAAGCCTGTGTTCAGCACTATTCTCATAAAACTCCCTCGGCCGGACTTCCTAACTACAAACACCTTTTATGAGTGGTAATTAACCGGACATGAGATCGAGAGTGCGTCCAGGACTGTTTAATATTTCCCAATTCCCGGTTCCTCGGTGCGTGAATATACGCAAACAAATATAATAAATTTACACCTCCAGTTCTTGTGTAAACCGAGGATTGCGGAACTTTTTTTTGCATGACTACACATACTCACAGTAGAAGTACCGATTCACAGGCATTATTCAGCTGATTGTCAATTTCTGAACAGTCGCCAGAAAGCCTGAGCGAGCCGCAATTCCTAAATCGTTTACACTAGCTTTAAACTATCGCATCTGGCTCGGCTGAGTATCGCAGCTAACTGTAATATTTGACTCAAAAAGTTTATGCTTAAAAGATAGGCTGGGGTTAAATATACAGTGCAGCCCAGAGTAACCATGTCACACTGCAACCAATCCATCTGTCCTTCCGGCAATCTCCCAGAAATGTGCGACACTGCTGCCAGTTGGCAGCACAAAGCAGATCGACTAACGGTAGAATTAAACAGCACCCAGGAACGGCTTCACGCAGAAATCGATCGCCTCAAACAAGCCAACGAAACCCTGCTGGCCGCCGTCAGTTGTGCCTCAATTTTCCTGTGGGCAACAGACAGAGACGGCAAGTTAACCCTTGCAGAAGGCAAAGGATTAGAAAATTTGGGACTCAAACCAGGTGCAACTGTCGGGCTGTCGATTTTTGAAGTTTACAGCAGCCAGCCAAATATGTTAGAAAATATGGCGGAGGTACTAGCAGGAAACGATCGCACTTGGAATACCCGAGAGGGGCAGTATATTTACTCCATTCGATCGACAGCCCTGCGAGATGGCAACGGCGAAGTAGTCGGCGCAGTGGGTGTTTCTACTCAAATTACCGAGCGCGAGGAGTCCATCGCAACTCTGGAAATGGCAAATGAAGAATTAGAAGACAGACTTCAGCAGCAAACGGCAGTCTTCAATGCAGCACTTGCCGAAAGCGAAAAAAAGTACCGCAACCTCGTTGAAACCTCCCAAGAATTGATTTGGTCGATCGATAGTGAAGGGTTCTTGACTTTTGTCAATTCCGCCGCCAAACGCATCTACGGTTACGAACCGCCAGAAATGATCGGCCGCCGCTTCACAGATTTTTTAGTTCCCGGCCAAAAAACTCGACCAAGAGAAATATTTGCCCAACTTTTAGCGAGAACCAGTGTTCAGCCACAAACCGCTAATTCTCCTTACGAAACAGTACACATTCGCAAAGACGGTACTCCCGTCCACCTGCGCGTCAACAGCATCCTCAACCAAGCTGAAAACGGCGCTATTATAGGCTTGTGCGGAACGGCGACAGATATTAGCGATCGCTTGCGATCGGAAGAAGCACTCCAAGAAGCTACAGACCAACTTCGCGCAGTCTTGGATGCGGTGCCCGGACTAATTTCTTGGATCAGTTCAGATTTGCGGTATATTGGAGTCAACAAGCACTTAGCAGCCTCGTTCAAACTGTCTCCTGAAAGCTTTGTCGGTCAAGAAATCAACTTTCTCGAAAAAGGCTCGAATTTTGGAGAACTGATCCGAAAATTTTTTGACACTTCATCTCAGCAAATCTGGCAAGAAATAGATCTCGAAAATAACGGTTCCGTCCGAAATTATTTGATAGTAGCTCAGAAATATCATCAGGGAAGTGCAGCAGTTTCGGTAGGGATAGACATTACCGAGCGCAAGTGCGCCGAAGCTCAAAAAACCAAATTAATCGCTTCTTTGCAAGAGTCGGAACACAAATTTCGCAGCCTTTACGAAGCCACCAGCGACGCAGTAATGCTGCTCGACGAACAAGGTTTTTTTGACTGCAACCACGCCACCTTAGCAATCTTTGGCTGCAGCAATAAAGAACAGTTTTACGGCAAGAAAATGAGCGAATTTTCCCCGGAATTTCAACCCAACGGACAAGACTCATCCAGTCTAGAAGCAGAGAGAATATCGACAGCAATGCAAACAGGTAGCTGTCGCTTTGACTGGATACACAAACGGGTAGACGGTTCAGAATTCCCTGCCGAAGTGCTATTAAATGCAATGGAAATTAACGAGCGGAAAATAATTCAAGCAGTAGTGCGGGACATTACCGATCGCAAGCGCGACGAGGATGTCATCAAAGCATCCCTCGCAGAAAAAGAAGTTCTCCTCAAAGAAATTCACCACCGCGTCAAAAACAACCTCCAAGTTATTTCCAGTTTACTCAAACTTCAGTCCCGCTACATCCAAGACAGCCGCGTTATTGAGATGTTAAAAGAAAGTCAAAACCGAGTCCGATCAATGGCCCTGGTTCACGAACACTTGTATCAATCCAAAGACTTATCAAACATTGACTTTGCTGAATATATCCAAAATCTCGCCCACAATTTATTCCAAGCTTATGAAATTAATGCACAAGGCATTAAGTTGGAAACAAGTATGGCGCCGTGTTCTCTTAATATTGATACGGCTGTTCCTTGCGGATTAATTATCAACGAGCTTGTGACAAATGCCCTCAAATATGCTTTTACAGGACAAATCAAAGGTAAAATTAACATAAATTTCACTTTAGAGAACCGAGTTTGCGTGTTAACCGTGAGCGACAGCGGAATTGGTTTTCCTCAAGACTTAGATTATCGAAAAGCCCCAACGTTGGGTTTGCGACTGGTCGGATCTTTAGTTAAGCAAATCCGGGGGGAAATAGAACTGTTAGAAACTGCTGGCACGACTTTTAAAATAACCTTTTCCCAACCCAAATTGCATTCTTAGGAGAAAATTTAATGTCTCAGAAGAAAATTTTAATAGTAGAAGACGAGAGCATCATTGCAGAAGACATTTCAGACAGTTTAATCTCTCTAGGATATAGAATAACTGGTATGGTCTATTCGGGAGAAGAAGCGATTGAAGCGGCAGCCCAATTCCGGCCAGATTTGGTTTTGATGGATGTTAACCTGCAAGGAGAAATGGACGGCATTACTGCAGCAGCAGAAATTCGATCGCGCTTTCAAATTCCGGTAGTTTATCTGACAGCTTATACAGACGAAAACACTTTGCGGCGCGTCAATGCGACCAAACCCTTCGGCTATATTGTCAAACCATTTGAGGAAAAAAACTTGCACACAACTATTCAATTAGCTCTCCACCAACATGAGTATGATAGCTTGACAAACCTGCCCAATCGTTCGCTGTTGCGAGAACAGCTAAATCAGGTATTAGACAAGCAAAAAGAATTGCCAGCAATGATTCCCGTTATCACTCTCAGTTTAGATAGAATTAACCGGATTAACAGTACCTTGGGACACGATATCGGCGACTCGGTACTTTGCAAAGTTGCCCAGCGGCTGAGTAACTGCAGGGAGAACATTAGTATTGTGGCTCGTTTGGAAGCTGCCGAATTTGCAATTGTTATCCAACCAGTTACCGAAAAACAGGATGCTGCCAAGATTGCTCAAAACATTTTAGATATTGTAGCCCAACCTATGATTATCAACGGCTCAGAACTTTACCTCACGGCAAGTATCGGCATTTCTTTATCTCCAAGCGACGCCAGCGATGGAGACCAACTGCTAAAAAATGCTTATACAGCTATGTACAATTCTCAGCAACAAGGTGGTAATAATTATCAGTTTTATATGGCAAAAGCCGCGGATAGTTCCATCAATATATTCACTCAAGAAAGTTGTCTCCGCAATGCTTTAAAACGCTCGGAATTTGAAGTTTATTATGAGCCACAAATAGAAATTAAAACAGGAAAAATTATTGGTGCTGAAGCTTTGGTGCGCTGGAATCATCCAGAAAGGGGCAGGGTTTCCCCGGCAGAATTTATTCCAATGGCTGAAGAAATGGGCTTGATTGCACCGCTGGGCGAATGGGTGTTAGAGACTGCTTGCAGGCAAACTAAAGCTTGGCAAACACAGGGTTTGCCTCCGCTGCGGGTAGCAGTCAATTTGTCAGCCCGCCAGTTTGAGCAAAAAAATTTGACGGAGAGAGTCAGCCAGATATTGAGAGAAACTAATCTCGATCCTAAATGTCTGGAATTAGAATTGACGGAAGGTCTGATTTTGCAAGATGAAACGGCAGCCCATCAAGCTTTTACGGTGTGGAGAGATATGGGGATTAGGATAGCAATTGATGATTTTGGCACTGGTTATTCTTCTTTGAGTTATCCGAAACGCTTTCCGTTTGATGCGATCAAAATTGACAAGAGTTTTATTCGCGATATTGCAGACGATCGCCAAAATGCAGCGATTACAATAGCAATTATTCAAATGGCACACTACATGAACATGACTGTGATTGCTGAGGGGGTAGAAAATGAGTCGGAACTGGCTTTTTTGTGCGCTCACGGGTGCGATGAAATTCAAGGTTATTTTTTCAGTCGGGCTTTGCCAAGGGATGAGTTTGAAGCGCTGCTGAAAAGCGATAAGTGCTGGGATATATATAGCCTTTCTCAGTAACATGAGGTACCCGACGTGCATAGGGCATAGGGCA
>JAUBOM010000090.1:0-32524 GCA_036700245.1 Microcoleus vaginatus BM001213989 | reverse complement strand
GAGGGGGAGAGGGGGAAGGGGAGAGAAATTAGCGATCGAGCTCCTCAAGGGGGTGAGTAACATCGAAAATCGAAAATCAACTGAATCCCCCAACCGAAAATCGAAAATCAACTGAATCCCCCAATCGAAAATCTAAAATCTAAAATCTAAAATCGATTTGGTTTTGCCCCAACCCCCTCACAGAGACGCCGATCGCGATCGCTCACATTAGGATTAGTTCTCAGATAATCGCCCACCCAGTCGCAGCCCCTCACCAGCAAATCGTCAAGATCCAAATTCCACAAAATCACCCGATTATCCCGGCCAGCAGAAGCCAGAACCTTCCCATCCGGGCTAAAACTCACGCCCATCACGCTATCGTTGTGACCCGTCAAAGTTTTTAGCAAAGTCCCGCTGCGGCTCCACAGTTTCACCTTATGATCGTAACTGCCCGAAGCAACCAACAAACCATCCGGGCTAAAAGCAACGCTAGTCACGCTGTCGCTAGAACCCTTCAGCAGCGTCGCCACCAAAGTCCCGTCCACCTTCCACAATTTCACCGAATTGTCGTAACCCGCCGAAGCCAGCATTTTGCCGTCAGGGCTAAAAGCAACCCCCAACACAAAACTGTTGTGAGCTCCTTCAAAAGTTTTCAGCAAACGACCGTCCCGATTCCAGAGTTTGACAGTACCGTCATCGCTTGCAGAAGCCAGCATTGAGCCGTCGGGACTAAAAGTCACCCCAGTCACCCAGCCTTGGTGTCCCGTCAAATTCTTAATCAACCTGCCCTTTCTCGTCCAGAGTTTAACAGTCTTGTCCTTGCTCGCCGAAGCGAGAATCTCGCTGTCGGGGCTAAAACTCACGCTCATCACGCTGTCTGCGTGGCCGTCGAGACTCAACAGCACAGAAGGCGAACACGGGAACAGGGGAGCCGAAGGACAAGGCAGAATAGTATTCATGCCATCTTCTTTCAAACTCCAGACTTTCACCGTTTTGTCGTAACTCCCAGAAGCAATTAGCTGGCCATCGGGACTGAAACTGACGCTGGCGACTCTCTCAGTGTGTCCTTCCAAGGTTTCGAGCAAAACACCCGTGCGGCTCCAGATTTTGATAGTTTTGTCCGTAGAAGCAGAAGCGAGCCTTTGGCCGTCGGGGCTGAAAGTAACGCTTTGCACCCGTTTTTGGTGTCCGTCGAGGGTTGTGAGCGGCACGTCATCGAGTCGCCACAGCCTGACAGTTTTGTCAAAACTTGCCGAAGCCAAGGTTTTGCCTTCCGGGCTAAAACTCACCTGAGTAACTCGATCGGCGTGTCCCTCAAAAGTTCTCAGCAAGCGACTCTCCGGTTTAATGTTGCTAGCATCGGTTGGGCGTTTGTCGCCAACACCAGCAAGACTCCAGAGTTTGACAGTCCGGTCTGCACTTCCAGAAGCAAGTGTTTGACCGTCGTTTGAGAAACTGACACCAAATACCCACTTGCTGTGTCCCCGCAAAGTTGCTAGCAGTTCGCCGTCCCGCGCCTGTGTTGAATTTTGTGTTGCTGGGTGTTTTAGTGCAGCGATGCTCCAGATTTTCACCGTTTTGTCTTCACCCCCACTGGCGATCGTTTCACCGTCGGGGGAGAAACTGACAGTGTAAATTTTCGAGGGTTGTCTGTTTTCGCTGTGCCACAAATTAGCGATTAACTTACCGTCAGAACTCCACAGTTTCACACTACCGTCATCGCTCGCCACAGCGATTATTTTGCCGTCGCGGCTGAAGCTGAGCCAATTTACGGGAGCAAATTGTTCGATCGTCCGCAGCAGCGTGCCGTCGCTTTTCCAAAGTTTGATAGTTTTGTCTTTAGATCCACTGGCTATCGTTTGACCGTCAGGGCTAAAAGCAACGCTGGTAACGCTATTAGTATGCCCTTTGAAAGTTGCCAGCAAACTGCCGTCTCTTTGCCAAATTTTGACAGTTTGATCTAAACTTGCCGAGGCTATGGTTTTGTTGTCGGGACTGAACGCGACACAGGAGACGCTGTTAGTGTGGCCTTTGAAAGTTGTCAGCAAACTGCCGTCGCGTCGCCAAAGTTTGACGGTTTTATCTACACTGGAAGAAGCTATTATTTCGCCGTCTGGACTGAAACTAAGACCCCAAACTACATTGCCGTGTCCCTCCAAGCGGTTGCGTTCTTTGACTCCATAAACAGTCTGCTGGAGGGCGGCAGAAATCAGAATTTCCGTGTCTTTGAGAGTATCGATTTCTTGGGAGTGTTCGAGCTGTCTCCACTTTTTACCAGCTCTCAAACTTTCCATCATAGCGTCAAATTTGTTGTTTGAGAAATAAAGCGCTTCTGAAGCTGCTGTCAGGGTACTGATTTCAGATCGCTGAGTTTGAGCGACAGCTAGCTGTTTTTGACCCACAGCCCGCCACCAAAAGTTTACGGCGGCGATCGTGGAACCCGTTAGCAGCAGTACGCCGATCACTGCTAATCCCAGCAGTTGTTTGAGAAAACTATTGGCTCGGTAGAGCTGTGCTTGACTCATCTTTTTGTCCGCTTCTGCTTTGTGCAGTCTGGCTTCTAAGCCGAATCTTTGGCGGATCGGCCGCACTAAATAGTCGTGTACCAATTGATAGCGGTCTTCTGGGGCTTCCCGCAGCAGAAATAGCAAACCGTGACCGACTAAAATGTCTAAAATTAAGTCGAGGTTGTCGGTTTTCTTTTGTCGGATTTCTGGGTCTTTTGCGAACTGTCGCTTTAGGGAAATTCTGCCGATGCTGCCGATCGCCGATAATTCGGTTTCGCCGGCATCGGCTGGCTGCTGGCCTGTAACTAATGAGAGTTCGTGTTTGGTTTTTATCAGCCGAACGCCTCTTTCATCTGTCAGGGAAAACAAGATTTTCCAAGCTGAGTCTTCGTTAACGGGTCCGCAGTCAGAGATGACTCTTTCGAGCGATCGCTTCACTAATTCCGCTTTGGGATTGTCCCCCAATTGCTGGTATTGTACGAGACTGGTAATACTTTCTTCTTGCAGTTGCGCTCCCACTACCTGCAATTCGATAGGTCGCACTTCTTGCAGTTCGTCTGCTAAATCTTCCACAAAGGCATCGATCAGTGCCGGCTCTAAATAAAATTCCGCCCGTTCCGTTAAGTGTCCGATGACAGCCCGCGCGTCTTTGATAGAAAAACTGCGCAGTTGGTAGCGGATGCTTTTGTCGAGAATATTATTGTTAATTGCGTCAAGATTTGGGAAGCGATCGCAATCTAGTAAGTAGTGTAAATAATCTTCACGCAAACACAGAATTACCTTAACATAAGGCACATTCAAAAACAAGCGCAAAAATTTATAAAAAAGTTGTCTTTGTGCCACTGAGGTAGAAACAAAGAAAAACTCTTCAAATTGATCGAAAATCAGCACAGTCAACAAATTATTTCTGGCATTTTCGCGCAACTGCTCTAGAATAAAAGAAGAGACTTCCGAGCTACGAGCAGGAATAACCGAGCCACTTCTTTTGGGGATTTCCTGTACTCCTTTCGAGATTAATTTACTTTCCTCTTCCGCTTGTTTGTCGTACAGTGCACCATTCAAAGCATTTTCTAACTCGACCAGCCAGTCGGTGTAAACTTTGACTACTACGGGCAATGTATCGCGTGCGCCCGGAGTAATATTTTTCAAAGCTGGTACTAAGCCGGCATTGACTAGAGAACTTTTCCCGACGCCGCTGGGCCCGTGAATAATAGTTAATTTATGGTCGTCCCTGCTAATTCTTTCTAGCAAGCTATTGATATCTGTTTGGCGCGAGTAAGCTGTCATGGACGCTGCGATCGCCGCTTGATTTTGAGCTGAGGGACCCGAAGGATTGACGGCTTGTCGCTGCTGCTGCAATTGGCTGGCTCCGATAAAAGCTCTAAATCCGTATTGATATTCGATCGACCGCTGGGTTTTTTTAATCCGAAACGCTTTAAGATACTCTCCCTGCTCGAAATAAACCGCTTGCAGTTCCGTCAAAATATCGATGTAAAGTCGGGGGTCGTACTTCGGCTCGCTTTGAGATTGAGCCAACTCCAAAGAATGAACTGCCGCTTCCCACTGTCCTAGCTGCCGCAAACTGCGGGCTAAAAGTAAAAGATACGAACTCCTGTCGGATTTGGGATGTTGGATTTTAGATTTGAGTTCGTTACTTGGCTCGTTAGTGCCGACAAATTCTGGATAATTTCCCTCAAACCCCAATCTTAAATCTTCAATCAGCAATCTCAAATCATTAGGCGTTTGATCCAAAATCGCCAAAGCCAACTCGGCTAGCTGGCGGGCTTGACTCCACCTCGACTCTTGCAGGGCAACTTCAGCCAAAAAGCCGTAATCTTGAGCTAGTTGGCTGGGAGTACCGTAAGTGAAGTGCAACTGCAAAGAATTTTCAGCTAATGCTTGCAACTCTCCCCAAGCTTTTAGGCGCTGCAGCACTTCTCCGAGGTGTGCTGTCACCTCAGCTACCAATTCGAGGCGTGAGGCAAGGGAGAAAGCGTTTCTAGATTGTTCGAGGCTAATCAAAGCTTGTTCCCAGTGGTGGCGGTTGGCTACCGGATTTCTGGCTGCTTGCAAGCGGTGACACAGGGCTATGTGAAACAGCACTATGCCTTCTCTCTCTAAAAATAAAATATTGGGGACAGGATTCGACAAGGAAGAGTAGCTTTGTGGGTTTTCGCAATGTTCCCAGTTTGCCAGTTCCAAGTTGCCGGTTTGCTGCTGCCAAAATGCTAAACTTTCTTTGTAGTGAATTAAGGCTGTTTCGGTTTGGTCGCTGACGTAGTAATCTCGACCGAGAACGAATTGCAGGCTGGCTTTGAGGGCGGGTTCTAATTCTTGACCGCGATTTTGTAAATCTCTTAAAGCTAATTCTAGTTCTCGGCGTGGCAAAGAGCCGATCGCCAAATCGAGGGTATTACCCGGACTCAAGGGCGAATAGGAGTGGACATCTGATTGTCGTTTGTTTTGGTGTTGAGAGTCAAAGGTGAGAAAGCGTTCTCCGGGGCTGATTTCGCGCTCCAGGGCGCGTTTTTCGCGCTGGGTTTGGCAGGTTTCAAAACTAGCGAGGGCGCCGAGGCTACTGCTGCCGAGTTCTTGATTGAGTTCGCCTACTTTAAATATAGTATCGGCTCGCCCAGCGAGGAAATTAATTAATTCGTCAACAGCCATTTCAAATTTAATTGTGGCGGCGGCCCAACTTTTGAAATCAGGGGCCAGACGAATCATTTTGGTCACGATCTCATCCGTTACCCACAAAATCACCGGGCAGGAAAAATTTTTGCGAAATTCGTCTCGCACTTGATTGGTAGAGGCCATCAGTTCGTCGATCGCTACTACTGTTTCTAAACCGAATACCATCAAAGCCGAGGCGGAACCGACAGGCGAATACCCCTCCAGGAAAGTGCTTGAGAGCAGGGTAGTGTAGAGGGTTTTGACTGAAGCTGGCAGGACGAGATCTTGAATTGGAACTGGGGACGCTTCTCGCAGCCGCTGCGCTATTTGCTGCCGCAACTGCTCGTAGTTGCAGCGCACCAAAATTAGCGAGAATTGGTGTTGAGACATGGCGATGGATCTTACCAGAGTTTTGAGCGATCGCTCGTTGTAGTTGGCAGTTTCTTGTACCTTAATTAGATCTGTCATGCGTGCACCTCTTTTGCATAAATCAATTACCTAACCCTCGCCAATCGTGACAGAAAGCGTATTTCTACAGAGATACACGTCTGGGGTCGGAGGCTTTGTATCTTTAGAAATACGTATTTTTCCCTACTTCTCGTATCAATACTTACATAGTTCTTAGCTCCAATGTAAAGATATCATACCTCTCAATCTCAGAGAATGCGAGAGATCACAAGAAAATTTAAGCCCGCCTAATAAAATTTTTAGTCAGCTACAGATAAATTACTACAGGCCCTATATAGCCAACCGCTAAATTTAGGATAATACCGACGACTAGCTATTAGTAAACAACTCCAATATATCTGTAGCAGGCATTTAGCACAACAGCCAAAAAAACTGTCGTCCGGGATGGGATTATTTGAAATTAAGAGCAACAGGTAAAAACAGACATAGGGGGTCGGGCATTGCAGATATGAGAGTTGAGAGTGGGGAAAGTCCTTGGTGGCAGCAAAGTTTTACTCGACAATAACATCTGCGGCATATAGCCAGCATTCAATAGAAATCAGCCAGCGGCAAAAACCGCTGACCGAGGGCTGTATTGGATTGTAGGAGTTCGGAGTTTGGAGCGGTGAATGTTAAGTTAAAGAGTGTCTAAGTCACTGGTGGCGTTGCTGCGATCGAGAGTCGCGAATAATCTCAAAAATCCCAACTATTTTGGCTCAATGCCCTGCCGCCACTCCTTATATTTTCGAGTTTCTGCTAGAACTGGATTGATCCCAAACCAGCGACCTTCTTGATCGCGGTATTCAAAGACAAACATACTTCGCAACAAGATTTGAGACTCTTCCTCGCCGGTTACACTTTGTCGGTTGACGACTTGAAACAGCAATTCCCATTCCATGTCATTGATCGCTCCCAAAAGGTCATCGCGATATTCTTGAATGACGCTTTCGAGGCATTCGCGAGAGAAGGGAGGGTCTTCGTGCTGCAAACAGCTATACAAAAGCATCAGTAGATTGCGAACGTGACCGCCGCTAATGCGGCAAAGCCGGTCTAAAGTTTCGGGAGAGTCAAAGACCTGGGAAATCAAATCGATGCGTTGAAGGGGAGCAACTGCGGGGAAAGCTCTAGCTAATACTAGCTGCCGCAGCAGTGCCATTCCTTCCTTGTGGTCGTCGCCCTCCCGCATTTGCACCGGTACCATCGGCATCACCTTGGGCTTGACTCCAAATCGACTGGCGAGGCGGCCGAAGTCGTTAGAAAAAATCAAAGTCAGGGGAATCGTGTAGACGACATGGCAATTGAGTTTTTTCAACTGTTCGCCGCGGTCTAAAAACAGGTATTCTGGCTGGGTGCGTCCGCTGGGTTTGAGGGAGGCGTCGAGGCGGTCGAGGTTGTCAACGATGACTGCGAGCCCTTTTTTCCCTTGCTGCTTGAGTTCGGCGTTAGCTCTGTTGAGGAGTTCTTCGTTGATGGACTGCAAGATGCTGTTGGTGCGGGGTTCGAGATATTGCCTGAGTTGCGATCGCAGTTTGGGAGAGTCTTTAGTTTTAGCAGTAACTCTAGCAATGCCTACAGATAACTCGGCTTCCGCTGACAAATCTATGGGAGTCTGCAAAAATTCTGCCACTTCTGCAAACAGATTTGTAAAATAGCTCGGTCTGAGTTTGATTTTAGCTGATTCCATAGTTTCGCTGACTTGGCGCGCAATGCTCAGCAAAATATCGCTGATGTCTACATCACCCATGTCTAAGTCTTGGGAAGACTCGAAATAAACGACGCAAAAACCCTCTTGCTCTAGCTCAGCTTTGAGTCGAAACAATTCCGTAGATTTGCCACACCCGATATGTCCTGTAAATAGCTGACAGGTTGGCTCGTTGGGGGAGATGCGGGTAATGGTTCGCTGTAAAGATTCAATGATTTTGCCACCACGCACGGAACCAAAATCAATGTAGTATTGATAATCTCCTGGGTCTCCCGCAACAAGGGTTTTGCTCGGGTTGCAGGCTTTATAGAATCTGTCTAATTCGAGTGGGATCACAATTGAAGCCGAATAAAAGTTAAACAAGCTAATCGAAAGTCTAAACTTTCTTTGCTTGAGTTTAGTTGGATTTGTAACCTTTTGCCATGTGGGGTAATGCCCTAAATACCCAAGTAACCTTTACCTGCTAAGCGGCTTGGACGGCGCTGCAATTGTGGATTTTTAATTAATAATTTTTAATTACCTAGCTGGAGCAGTGATTTTACTGATATTGGCAGGAGTCTGGGTAAATTTGCGGGGATCTGGTTAAATGGTAGGGAAGAAGGGGGCTGCTTGAGAGAGAGTTTAAACAGTTTTGAATTTGTGTTAATCCTTAATTACTATATTGTCAAGAGGTAGATGGCTAGTTTTGGAGCGGTTTCTCAAACAGAGTTAGGGCGCAGGCGCCAAAAGTTGCGGCAGCTCCGTCGCGCTCGATTGGCGGCTGTTGTGTGGCAAATGCTGGCAGCGAGCGCAATCGCCGGGGGTTTGCTGTGGTGGATTGCTCAGCCGGCTTGGTTGATTGCCCGATCGGAACAAGTGAAGGTGGAGGGCAATCAGTGGCTGTCGGACAAGGCGGTGCGGTCTTTGGTGCCGCTGTCTTACCCGCAGTCGCTGTGGGGGATTCAACCGCAGGCGCTGGCAGAAAAACTCGAGTCAACGGGGCCGATCGCCAAAGCTAAGGTGACTCGCAACTTGTTTCCCCCGAGTTTGACTATAGAAGTGGCAGAACGGCTACCGGTGGCGGTGGCGCAGCCGACGGCGGTGTTGAGATCCAACAGCGATAAGGAAAAAGTGGGGTGGCTGGACGCTCGCGGAGGTTGGATGCCGTCGGAGAGCTATACTGCTACTGTGCGATCGCAGAATAGTTCAATCGGGCCCGGCAGCATTCAAGGAACGCAGCCTCAGCGTTCTTTGCCAAGTTTAAAAGTCATCGGGCCTTTGGAACTGTACCGCGCCTCTTGGCCGAAGTTTTACCAAGGACTCAGCGGCTTGACGGTGAAAGTGTTTGAGATTGATTGGCAAGACCCGAACAACTTGATCTTGAAAACAGAGATCGGTACCGTACACTTAGGGCCGTACAGTTCCAGGACTGCGGAGCAACTTAAGGTTTTAGACCGAATGCGACAATTGCCAAAACAGCTAGATTCAAGCCTCATAGCCTACATTGACTTGAAAAATCCTGCTTCGCCGATCGTCCACTTGCCAGAACTCCCTGGCAGTTTGGAGAGTTCAACTCCCGCACCAACTCGCGCCCAGGATTGATCCTCTGTCCACAGAAGCTAGAAGGTATCGATCGGCTGGCAGAATTTTTACACATCAGGATCAATACGCAGGGATTGAAATAAGGAGACTTTTTTGATAGAGTTCCGCATCGCTCGGCTCGTATCCATTTTTTTTCCTTATGCCTCGCGTACAAGTGCCTTATGCACAAGCGCCTTGATGGGGTCAGTTGATATTTAGATGTTAGACGGGGGCGTGAGACGTTGGGTGAGACTGGGGCGCGATCGCCCGCGTCGAACGACTAGACGATTTGAGATTTACTCCATAGATGAATCTGGGAGCTTGAACAAGAGTCTAAAATTGGGATCTCTCCACGACACGAGTCGGGGGATTATATCCGTTTTTGGGCGGGGTCAAGCCAGGTATGGGCTAGGGAGGCCGACAAAATCTGAGATTGCTAACATTGAGGCTCGACCAGTGTTAGTTTTTCGCGCAACTTAGCCTATAGTTGATTGTGAATTGGCGTTTAGTTAACAAGCTGTAATCTACTATCCCCGACTCTCATGAAGCTTAATAATAGACAGGGGTCTGAGCAAAACAGTCCCACTTCGGAAGAAGTAAAAAATTTTCCGGTGGCTGCAGATTCCGCCAATCCCTTTAGACGCAAGTCTGGTTATGTAAATGTAGATAGTATTGATATCGATCCTATGGTCAATCCCAAAGACATAATGCCCAGCAGTGCCGCCAAAATCAAAGTAATTGGCGTCGGCGGCGGTGGGGGCAACGCCGTTAACCGGATGATTGCTAGCGAGGTTTCTGGTGTCGAGTTTTGGTGCGTGAATACAGATTCTCAAGCTCTGGTTCTCTCAAATGCTCCGAAACGCTTGCAAGTCGGACAGAAGTTGACGCGCGGTTTGGGCGCGGGGGGCAATCCGGCGATCGGTCAAAAGGCTGCGGAGGAATCTCGCGACGAGGTTGCTAATGCTTTGAATCACGCGGATTTGGTGTTTATCACAGCCGGCATGGGCGGCGGTACGGGCACGGGCGCGGCTCCGATCGTGGCTGAGGTGGCTAAGGAAATGGGCGCTTTGACTGTGGGCATAGTGACGCGGCCTTTTACATTTGAGGGACGGCGGCGCACCAGCCAAGCTGAGGAAGGGATCGCGGCTTTGCAAACCCGGGTGGATACGCTGATCGTGATTCCTAACGACAAGCTGCTGTCTGTGATTTCGGAACAAATGCCGGTGCAAGAGGCTTTTCGAGTTGCTGACGATATCCTGCGCCAAGGGGTTCAGGGTATTTCTGACATTATTACTATTCCCGGTTTAGTGAATGTTGACTTTGCTGACGTGCGGGCAGTAATGGCGGATGCGGGCTCGGCTTTGATGGGCATAGGCGTGGGTTCTGGCAAGTCGCGGGCTAGGGAGGCTGCGATGCAGGCTATTTCTTCGCCTCTGCTGGAAGCTTCGTCTATTGAGGGCGCTAGAGGTGTGGTGTTTAACATCACTGGCGGTACTGACATGACGCTGCATGAGGTGAATGCGGCGGCTGAGACGATTTACGAGGTTGTCGATCCGAATGCCAATATTATTTTTGGAGCGGTGATTGACGAGCGGCTTCAGGGGGAAATTAAGATTACTGTGATCGCTACGGGTTTTTCGGGAGAAGTTGCGTCGCCTCCGGCTCCGGGGCGGACGCAAAATGTTAATGCTCCTTGGCGGGCTGCAACTGTGCCGGTGACTCCTGCTCAACAGACGCCCGATCCGAAAACGAAACCGCAGGATTTGGGATTGGATATTCCTGAGTTTCTGCGCAACCGTCGTCCGCCGAGGTAATTTGAGATTTTGGATTTTGGATGGCGGATTAAATCTAAAATCTAAAATCTAAAATCTAAAATTTCCAGGGTTTGACCGGGTTCGGGTTCGAGGAGTTGGGTGGAGAGTCCCGATTTTGCTAGTAAATCGCGAAATTCGGGGATGCTGCCGACCGATCGCACAAACATTGGTAAAATGCCTGTGGCTCGGATGTCTCCCGCCGCTGTAGGCAGAAAAAACCGAGGTTTCAGTGTTTTGGCCAGGGCGAGGGCTTCATCCGGCCCGATGATGACTTGTCCGACGAATGGGAAGATTTGACCGATTACTGGGGCGATAGCTACGTCTACTGTGTCTATTTTCTGTTTGACTTTTTCTAATGGTGGCAGGTGCGGTTCGTAATAAAGGGTCTCGCCGCTGCTTAAATCTTTTAGCAAATAGCCGTTTTCTTCCTGTCCCGGCTGGATTTCGGCTCCGGGTACGGCTGTAATTTGTAACTTTTCTTTAAAATTTAAATCTTGCCAATTTGCTAAAGATGTGATATTAGTGTAGCCTAAACTGCTGAGGACTTTGGCGGCGGTGGGTGAGGCGATCGCGGGAATTGTGCGATCGAGCTGTTCGAGTGTTGGTCTGTGACAGTGGTCGTCTAATCCTTGGGAAATCAGGATGAGGTCGATCGGCGGTAAGGTGCTGGGAGTGAAGGCGACGGGGGTCTTGTGGTAGGCGGTGAACAGCCAGGGTTGACCGTAAAATACGAGGGGATCTACCAGCCAGGGATCGACGAGGATGGTTTGGCCACAGATGTGGAAGATCCAAGAGTTGAGGTCGATTCGGGTGATTTTCACGGTTGTTTGCAATAATTCTTTACATTTGTTTTAATCATAGCTAATTTTGTTTGGGGAATTTTAACCGCAGATGAGGGCGGATGAGCGCTGATGAACGCGGATAAGATGGGATTTGTCTGGTTCAAGTTGGCGTTTATCTGCGGTTGAAAAAAGATGATGAAATTGAGGATTCCTGTGGCTTTGACTGTGGCGGGTTCGGATAGTGGCGGCGGGGCCGGAATTCAGGCGGATTTGCGGACTTTTGCGTTTCACTGTGTGCACGGTACGAGTGCTTTGACTTGCGTGACGGCTCAAAATACTTTGGGGGTGATGCGAGTTGATGCTTTGTCTGCGGAGGCTGTGGCTGCTCAAATTGAGGCGGTGGTTGGGGATATTGGGGTGCACGCTGTGAAAACTGGGATGCTGCTGAATCGGGAAATTATGGCGGCGGTGGCTTTACAGGTGGAAGCTTTGGGAATAGGGAATTTGGTTGTCGATCCGGTGATGGTTTCACGATCGGGCGATCGATTGATTGATGACGGGGCGATCGCGTTTTTGCGGGATGTTTTGATTCCAATGGCTGCTGTCGTGACTCCGAATCGGTTTGAGGCTCAGATTTTGAGCGGTTTAGAGATTGTTTCTCTAGACGATATGCGGGCGGCGGCGCAGCAGATTTACCGTTTGGGTGCGAAAGCTGTTTTGGTGAAGGGCGGCGGGATGGCGGGAGATTTGCGGGGAATTGATGTTTGGTTTGATGGTACGCGCTTGGATGTGTTGAAGACTGAGACTGTTGATACTGGGAATACTCACGGGACTGGTTGTACTTTGAGTGCTGCGATCGCTGCTAATTTGGCTTTGGGTAAAGATTTGTTTACGGGGGTGATATTGGCTAAGGATTATGTGACTACTGCTCTCAAATATGCTTTGGATATTGGGGAAGGCCAAGGGCCAGTAGGTCATTTTTTCCCGCTGTTGAAGTAAGAAGGAAGAGGGAAGAAGTCAAGAGTCCGTTAATTCCTTAATTTTTCAGGCGATAGAGCGATCGCCACCAAGTCTTCGATTTTCTTAATATTCGGATCGCCGGCCAAATAACCAATCCCTCGGTGCAAGTGCAGGCGAAACTGTTTGGCTAGAGTTTCTTTTTCTGTGCCTAAATTGTCTTGGTGACACCGCTGCTTGAGGGCTATTATCAAGATATCGGCCATGTCGCCGCCGAAGACATCCCAGCTTAATTCGACGTTGCTGTCGCTGGGAATTGGTACTGGGGATGGGATGCTGGGTTCGGCGAGCGATCGGCAAAATCCCCACCGACACAGGATGTTCCACTGGTCAATTTTGGTCGATCGTTTCAGTTTTGATAGTTGGTCTTTGCCTGTTTGGGAGAGGCGGATGCGATCGACTGGTGCTTCCATGAGTTTAATGTTTTTAACCGCAGATATAGGCAGATTAACGCTGATTTACGCAGATGATATCATGAGATTGGAGCTGCGGTTTAGAAATAGTTGATGATTTTTTTTAACCGCAGATGTAGGCAGATTAACGCTGATTTACGCAGATGATAGCATGAGATTGGAGCTGCGGTTTAGAAGTTGTGGACTATTCGTTTAATTTCTACTTTGGGGTTGCCGAAATTGATTAGCAAGCAGATAGTTATTTTTGTAGCTTTTATAACATTGAGACACTGTGCTGTTTCTCTTTCACCGAGTGATTTGATAGCTTTGAGTTCTACAAGCACGGATCTTTCCACTAACACATCTGGCACAAATTTCCCAACAATTATATCTTCGTAATGGACATAAATTGTAAACTGAGGTTCAACCAACATTCCTGTTTTCCGAAGTTCATAAACCAAAGCATTCTCATAAACTTTCTCTAAAAAGCCGTAACCCAACCTATTCCCAACCTTAAAAGCACGCCCAATAATTTTTTTCGTAATCTCATTAAGTTCCAATCTGCGTTCATCCGTGTTCATCTGCCCTCATCTGCGGTTCAAAAAATCCCACATCCAAAACTCTACCAAAAATCACCTTCTGCTACAATAATTTGACACCTGGTAAAATCCCATCTGCGGTTCATTAACAAATTTTTACACGGCGCGGGCTTGATTAAATCGGCGGTTTTTGGTATTGTATTTCTAATAGGATTTATCCTAAATAATGGGATGGTTGCAAAAATAAAATTTTCGCAACCATCCCATTATGCTATATATACTACCGCAACTCCCCAGCAAAGTCAAGGGGGGTGCGGCTATTTTTTAGGGCGAATTTTTATTCCCAGAAGTAACCTTTTTCGACAGTGGTTTGGTGTTTGGCGGAGTCGTATTTGAGGAGGTAGCTGTGGGCGATCGCCTCTAATTCTTGGAGTTTTTCGTATTCTACTTTTCTAATTTCCGTGTCGGTAGAAAGCAGGATCACTTGGTGGCTGGCGGAGGGGAAATAGCGTTCGACTAGGTTGTTTCTGTGGGAGGAGTCGAGGCGGCCCAAGGGAGTGTCGATCGCCACTGGCAATTGTCTCCCGGATACTCTAGCCAATCCCCACAAAAAGGCGATCGCCAGCAATTGTTTTTCCCCGGCTGAAAGTCGGTGTTTGGGTACCGGTTTGCCTTCTGGATCGTAAATGGAGAGGCTAAATGTTTGAGTGTCGATCGCAACTCTGTGCACGAGGTCGGTTTTGTGCAACAGGTAGCGGAAACAGTCAGTAATTTCTATTTCGAGTTTGTTGAGTTTTTTGAGAGTGAGTCTTTCTTTAAAGAGTTTTAGGGTGGCTTGGGCTTTGGCGATGGAAGCGATGACGTGTTGGCTGTTTCTGATGGTGATGTATTCGCTGCTGTAGTTTTCTAGTTCTTTTTGGTTTTTGGCCAATTCTCTCTCTAATTCATCGACTCGGCGGTTGGCTGATTCGCAGGCTGCGGCTGCGATAGCGACTGCTTTTTGGGCTTTCCTGACTTCTTCTTCTAGTTTTTCGTAGGCTTCGGGGGAAGCTGCGGCTGCGAGTTGTCTGTCTGTAAAGTCGATTTCTGATTCGATGCTTTTGATTTCTTCTATTTGGTCGCGGGCTAGAATTTGCTGGGCTTTGATTTGGTAGCTAAGGAGGTTTTCTAGTTGCTGGATGCTGTTGTTGTCGGCGTTTATCCAGGGCGGGGCGTCTGTTCCTGCTTGCTGTTCTAGTTCTTGGTTTTCTTGGCGGATGAAGTCTTGAATTTTATC
Source organism: Microcoleus vaginatus BM001213989 (assembly GCA_036700245.1). Taxonomy (GTDB): domain Bacteria; phylum Cyanobacteriota; class Cyanobacteriia; order Cyanobacteriales; family Microcoleaceae; genus Microcoleus. Next base: position 17,839 of record JAUBOM010000090.1, on the reverse strand, counting down.
TAGCTGTTGGGGATTTAACGAGATTTCCGCGATATAGTTGAGAAGGCGATCGCTTCTTTGTTTGATAACATTTTGGGCAATCTTTGCTTGCTGCTGGCTGACTTCTGTTTGTGCTTGAATTTTTGCTTCACTTAGCAAAGGCGAAATTAAGGCGAGTGGTAGCGTATTTGACGCCAATTCCATCATGGCTTGACGGCTTTTATCTGCCTGATTTCTGTAATCGTTTAGCTTGCTGTCTAGCTGACTGCGATCGGCGGCAATTTTCCCGCCTTCATAGATAAATTTTTCTGATGCTTGTTGCTGATTTTTTTGAGCTTTATCTAATTCGTTTTTAAAGCTGGCTTGTTCTTGCTTAGCTAAGTCTATTTCATCAGTAATTTTCTTAAAAGTTTGTTCGATTTTCTCTAAAGCAGCCAAGTCTTTTTTGCCAGCAATTTCTTTCCGCTTGCGGCCGGCTAAAATTTCTAAATCGACGGCGAGGCGTTCTGCTAATTCTAAACCTAAAAGAGATTTAATCGCCCCGACGACAAACTCTGGCGGTGTTTCGAGTTCTGCAAGTTCTTTTACTTGTTCGCCGTCAAACAGAAATAGGTTGGATATTCCAACGGGCAAAAGGGTTTCAATGTATTCGTCCCAGGTGTTAGTAATTGCTTTGTCCGACCACCAATCGCTGACAATCTCGCTGTATATGAGAATGCTTAAGGTGTCTTTGATATCTAATTTTTTCCAGTATCTAACTATTTTGAATTGAGTTAATTTGTCGTCTTGGACTTGTTCAAATGTTAGTTCGACGCGGGTATCTTCTAATGGGGGAGTGTGGCGGTTGACGCATTGATTGAGAAAGTCGCTGTAGCTTAAATTGCCTCTGGTGGAACATTGGGCGCGGCCACCGTAGAGGGCGAGGCGAATGGCGTCCATGAGGGTGGTTTTGCCGCCGCCATTCATGCCGCCAAATAAAATGACTGGGCAGGGATTTCCGTCTTTTTCGGGGCGGAGATTGATGGTTTGGGTGCCTGCATAGGGGCCGAAGTTTTTGAGGACGAGTTCGAGGAATTGCATTGTAGATGTTGTCGGTGGTTGCTGATTTGTTGGGTAGGTACGCCAGCGATTGGGCTATCCATTATATCGAGAATAATGATAGCTGACGCACCTTACGCAGGAATTTTTGATTTAACAGATTTAATCTTTGCTATTTTTATCTCCTACATCGGGAGTAGAAAATTTGATGTCTGCCCAAGATAGCTGTCTGCTTTGATTGCTGTTGCTTTCGAGTTCTTCTTTAAGTTTGGCAATATCAACGGTATCGTTTTTGGCGGAACTGTTGGTTTGGGCGATCGCATCTTTGAATTGCTGAATGTTTTCCGTCGGATTTGCTTTAATATCTTCCACCGCTTTTTTTAAATTGCGTTGATAGTGGGCGTTGCCAATCGCTTCTTCCTTCGATCGCGAACTGGTTTCAAAGCATTTGTCCAAATCGCCGTAAATGCCTGTACGGCGGGGTTTAGTGTAGTATTGGCGTTCTGTATCAAGGAGTTTTGCCATCAATTCGAGGTGCATTTTGTCCTCGCTGCAAATCTCTTCGATCACAGTCCATTCATCGCTACCGAGGAGTTTTCTTTCGGCGGCGGGACGGGAATCTTCAAAAGGTTCGCCCGTGACTTCTTCGTAAATCCGGGGCAAGCTGTCGTCAAATTCATGCTTTTCTTCCAGCCAAATTCGGCGGATTTCGCTAAGTTCTTCTGGGGTAATTAAGGTGATATCGCGCATTTCTAGGGGTGCGGTTTTGCGGACGTGGGTTTGTGCTTCCAGGACTCGTCTCAGCCAATGTTCTCGCCAGAATTTGGTGTAGGGCCCTGGGATGGGTTCGACGGAGGTTGTATCGTCGCCCATGTTGCGTTCAAACAGTTCTACTCTACCGTAGATGCGGCGGAAGTCTCTTTTTGGGTGATCGTCTGGAATGTCTAATTCGTTGCGAATATCGAGTAGAGGCTGCATCCATTCTTTTTCCTCATCGTTTTGAATCATTGCCTCCATAGATTTATCTTGGCTTACCATTGTGCAAACCCAGCAGCCAAAGCGAGAATTTCCACAACTAGGGGTGGAAGTATCAACAACTAGAGGACATTCATTATCTGCTGTCGCACCTCGATACATAGTTAGCAAATCTTTATTGTTATTTCCCCACGGATTATCCCACTGCATCAAGTAAAGCCACACTTCATCTGTTCGCCAGTCTTCAATGGGAAGGTAAATATAAGAGTTAGGGCGAGTGGGATTAGCATTAAGGCGTTCGCTTACCCGCCACTCCCTATGTTTAGCCATATTTGCGGCGCGTTTAGCACTTTCAGCCTTGCGAGTACCTAGAACAAGAATTGCCTCGCCGCTAGTTCTAATTATTTCACGAATAAAAGAACCAGTTGGTTGTATTTTTAATCGTTCCGTACACCATCTAAATCGATTTCTAGGTGCTGGGTATCCTTTACCTATTAAGCACGCCCAAAAGGTATCTTGAACGGCTGGATAAGTTAAATGAGTTTCTATTGGCATTCCCTGTTCTTGGGCTGCAACTTTCATCCGTTTTAGAGAATTATGTACTCCAGCAGCTACTATAGGGTTTTCTACCAGTGTATCATTGGTTAAAACATGAATTTTTTTGTGGCGTTTCTCAATGGGTAACTCTGCAATCGCATACCAGACAAGCTGTAGGACTGCCGAACTATCTTTACCGCCACTCCAACCGATTACAAGTGGGAGTTCATCTTGACAATAAAGCTCTTGAATTTCCTTTTTTAAAATTTCTATATCTGCCATTAAATCGCCAATATTGCGGGGCGGAAATAGTGACATTTGTTGTAAATCATTCATTTTCTAGATCTCCGTTTTGATTTTCCGTTTTGATTTAAAGTAAACACATTTTTGCGATGCCACTGAAGCGCATCTTTTCTCGGATAATCTTTCTCTGAACTTGGCAAAAGAATAAGTTCGCCGTGAAACTCTTTCATTAATCTAGCGTGTGGTGAGTCCTCTTGTAAATCAATATCAACTATAATTTGATAACGATCGTCAACAGCCAACCATCCTCGATCGAAGGCCCAATGATGATTTTTACACAATGAGAGTCCATTATCTGGTCTATTATCATAAAACTTGGAGAACGGCTTGATATGTGCGCCATCTACAATACTTTGACTAAGTGAACGATTGGTGACTTTTAATCGACAAAAAGCACATCGGTAATCATACAAATGCACGACGGATTTACGGAAAATAGCCTCTCTAAATAAAGATTTTCGTAAATACACCTTTGGTTGTGCATCTGTATCACTAGATTCAATACTCTCTAATTCATTCCAGGTAGAATCTTGGAGAGACTGATTTATTGTCAAAACATCTTCTATCTGTTTTTGGCTTGAGGAAAACCAGGCAGATATCAGTATATCTATTAATTCTTTTTTTGCATTATAGTCTCGCAATAAATCAAATAATTCATCATCTATTTTGGCTTTTTCCACATCTCTTCTTAAAGAGTCGATGTTGTAAGGGCGTCCTCCCGTGTATTGTTCGCTAAATTTAACGTGCCAAAATTTAGGTGTCTTGTTTTTTAAATGAAAAAACGGAATAGTAAAATTAATCTCCTCAAAACGGTCAAAACTCAATACAGACCAGTATCTTTTGAAGGTGTTAATTAATGGCTCGGAAACAGTAATATTGTTCTCATTAAGTAAGCCTTGTGTAATTAAATCAATTACAGACAGTAGCAGTATTGGCTGATTGAGAGCCTTACCTCCTTCTTTATTCTTGCCTACCTTAATCTGATCAAAACAATTGCGATAGTATGCTAAATTCTTATTTACGGACTCTTCTCCTGTAGTCATTTTCTCCTCCCGCTATGATTAAATACAATCCGACCTAAAGTTTAACACTTTTTTCAACGAAAAGTTAAGCACCGCAAGGCACAACAATAAGGCAGAAACTAGATAATTTAAGCAGTGTCAGCAGACTAAAAAGTAATTTTATAGCCTAAACAGGAGATAATTATATCACTGTCCGCGTGCCTCTGCGGTTTCCAAACCCAACCGATTTTTCAAATAATCAGTCATCCAACTAACACTCGCCCTCGATCGCGAAATCCCCCCTTTCAACAAAATCCAATTCTCCCAATCAGGATTAGAAATCGACCAATCAACCTGCTGCAAAAGGCTCAAACGTTCCTCCCAACTCTCAGGAAAAACCGACAGCAAAGCGGCCCCAACTTCCCCCAAACTCTCAAGCACAACACTGTGACAGTGTACGCAATCCCGGCGCATTTCCCCCGCCGCAACTTGCTTGTGCAGAACTAATTGCCAATCTGGAATAAAACTGCAAACCGCATTCCAATAACTAACCGCCAGTTGTATTTGTTGAGTGCGTTCTTCCCCTTCCTGTTCTTTTTTGGTGCGAGAACCAGAGGGTTTTGCCTGTTCGCTGCCGTGAATATTAGACAGCAAAGCCATGATAGCACGGTCGATCGCACTCAGCGCAAACAATTTGTGCGATCGCCCGTTCAAACTCCCCTTCTCCATCTCAGTCAAACACCGGAAAACCTCAACCTGCTTAACAACAGCCTTCACCACAAAAGCGCCATCGTCCCGGTGGTTGTAAAGTAGACTGAGTGACGCCTCCAAAGGAACTTGAAAACCGTTCAAATCAGCAAACATCTGCTGCGATTTTTCCAACCCAATATCGAGAAACAAAATCAGCGCCACCGTCTCATATCCCAACTGCGGATTTTCCCTCAAAGCCATCTCAAAAGCCGCCCGGCGATGCTGTCCATCATTAATAGTAAACTTAGCATCCATCGGCACTCGCAAGCGACCGATTTTCCGTTCTTCGGCCTCATTTCCCACTGCTTCAAAAGTAATATCCGCATCAATCGAAGCAGCAATTGCCCCACAAGTATAATTTGTAGGATTCTTAACAAAATAATCAGCTATTTCGGGAATCCTAGCTTTGTTAAGCGCGCGTTTCACCCGCATAGACGGTGGCAAATCTTCAGATTCAAAGGGAAACAATTTCGGCAAAAAACGCACCGGACACATCGACACGTAATATTCGCGGCCCGCTTGAATTCCCCGGATGACCGGCAAAATGTATTCAAAGGAAGGAGTAGACATATTTTAGAATGGGGCATGGGGCATTGGGCATGGGGCATTGGGCATTGGGCATGGGGCATTGGGCATGGGAATTAAGCCTTAATAGCTATTGACTTTTTGCAAATTTTATGGTTATAGGGTGGTCCAGTAGGGCATAACTTAAGTATTTCACAATGTTTTTTTAAAAACAAGAGTTGACATAAAGTTTAACTCATGATATTTTTTAAAAATAGCCTAATTATATAAAAACCGCCAATGACAACCAACCCAGCGGATGAACTCGCTACAAAAATTTTAGAAAAAGAAAATAGCGACAGACAGGAAATCGCACTTTTATTAGATAATTATTTAGGAAAGGACGATCGCATTTTCGTACAAAAAACCCAGATGGGAAACAGCGAAGCATACATCGGTTCAGTCACCCTAGAATGGTTAGACTCTCGCGTCCGTTTTGCCTCACAAATGCCGCTTTTCCGCCAAAAATTCGACCTCCAAACCAACAACATCGTCCGCGACGACGAAACCATTGACGAAATTATCCAGCGTCCCTTAGATTGGTCGCGCCAAGCAGCCCTCACTCAATATTTAGCAGCCCGAAAATCGCACAAATTCCCTGCAGTTTTAGTAGTCGTCAGTCCCCCGTGGGTAGACAATCCTTTAGCCGAGGAATGGGATAAAAATGGCGTAGCAACCAAATCTGCTGCTGAATTTACATCCTTTGATAAAAACGAGAACTTAGGGCTTTTGAATGTCTCTCAAAAAGTCTCAATTTTTGCCTTAGACGGCCAGCATCGGCTGATGGGAGTTCAAGGTTTAATGAGTTTAATTAAAACCGGAATCCTGCAAAGATACAACAAAAATAAAAAACCTGTCGGTGCTGCAATTACTCTGGAAGATTTAGCAGAAGAGTATCAAATTGACCCCGAAACAGTGTATAAATTAGCTCACGAAAAAATCGGGATTGAGTTTATCCCGGCGGCGGTAGCGGGGGAAACGCGACAGCAAGCACAACGGCGCGTGCGATCGATCTTTGTGCACGTTAACCTAATGGCGGTAACGCTGAGTCAGGGCCAGCTAGCATTATTGAACGAGGACAACGGATTTGCGATCGCGGCCAGAAAAATTGCCGTCACCCATCCCTTATTAAAAGAACAAGATGACAGAAACCCCCGCGTCAATTGGGACAGCGCCACAGTCGCAGCCAAATCAACTGTCTTAACCACATTGCAAGCGCTGCAAGATATGTCCGAACGGTATTTAGAATACAAATTCCCTCATTGGAAGCCGGATCGAAAAGGTTTAATTCCCATGCGTCCCGAAGATGAAGAACTAAAAGAGGGAATTGAAGAGTTTAAAAAACTGTTCGATCATTTAGCAACTTTACCCAGCTATCAAAGAATTGAAAGCGGCGAAGAAACCACTGAATTGCGCCGATTTAGTTTTGAAAAGCCAGGGGGCGAGGGAAATATTTTATTCCGTCCAGTCGGTCAAGTTGCTTTAGCTAATGCTTTGGGAATTCTAGTATTTAGAAAGAAACTTTCCCTGAAATCTATTTTCGACAAACTCCGCAGATTCGATGTCGATGAAGGATTTAGCCACATAGACAATCCTGAGTCGGCGTGGTACGGGATTTTGTACGATCCGAACAAAAAGCGAATGCTAGTTTCTGGAAAGGATTTAGCGACGAAGTTAATTGTATATTTGGTGGGGGGAATTCAGGACGATATGGAGCGAGCTCATTTGCGGCAAGCGGTGGCGGAAGCGAGGACTTTTGAGGATAAAGCTATTAGTTTTAACGGCCGATTTGTGCAGCCGCAAGAGGTAGGATTGCCGCCGGTGCTGAGTTGATTTGGTCACTGCAGATGCAGGCAGATGTTTTTTCACGATCGGCGATCGACTGCACATAGCTGCGGCAATTTATTGTTTTTATCGTACTCTAGATTTGCGATCGCACGGCGTTGCAAAGTTAATCGAGTCAGTGGAGTTGAAACTGCACTGACTCGATCGCTCCTTTCGCCCATTCAAGATATGCGATCGCACGGCGTTGCAAAGTTGATTTGCTCAAAGTCATGTCACCGACTGGTTGATTCCGCCGATCGCACGGCGCCTCAGCTTGACTTTAGGGATGATTCGTCAAAATCAAAAATTCGGATGCTGGAAGCGGTTGGATCTCGACATAGGCAGCCCCATCTTGTCGCTGCACTGACACCTTTGAGCCCACCTGATGAGGACCCGTGTAACCCGAATTCCCTACTTCAGCGGTATTCAGAATTACCGTCATTGAACTCCCGATCGGGTTGAGATTGGCATCCACTAGCACTCTCGCTCCTCGATTATCCGTTCCATGACTGTTTAGCACACAAACCGCTTCTTCATCATCTAAAACCCGTGACCAGCCAATAATTTCTCCACTCAGTCCGTGTTCGCCAAAGGGCAAGTTCAAGAACGGAATCGCGGTTGGTCGCAAATACTGTCGTCCCAAGCGCAGCACAGGGAACTTTTTGCGGAGTGCCGCCATTGCCGCAATCCGAACATAGACAGGGTGATTCGGATCGAAACAGTGAACACCCGCTGTCCCAAACGGCCCAAAGCCGGGTAAGTTTTGATCGAAGGCTTGTAGTCCTGCTACTCCTGATTGCCGGGGATGCGAGGGGCCAAACATTGCTTCCCGCAAATAGCGATCGGAACCCTTCCAGTCGGGCAACCACTTGCGTTCAGACGGTTCAGGCCCCGCCAATGCCTGCTCGGTTCCCGCGTAAATGCAAGGAATCCCCAACGTGAACAGTTGCAATGCCACTCCGGCAATCACCTGATGTTCCGATGCAGCTTCACTGGAAAAGCGGATTTTTTCACCAAATACATGATCGTGATCGTCCAAAATTGAAACATGGCGCCGTCCGACATTCCGATGTGAACCCATCACCGCGTTCATTGGATCAAACCCGTTAAAGTAGGCTCTTGCAGCCATGAACCCTTTGGCAACTTGGTTAAGATTTACCCGCATCTCGCCGATATCGAGAGCCGCGTTTAGATTCTGCCCCACCACATCCAGATAACGGTCTTGGTTGTAGTCTCCGCCTGCTATTTCTCCTACCAAAAAGAAGTCACTCTTACCCAGATTGGCCGCAAACTCCTTAATCGCCCCGCAGAAATTTCGGGCTTGCTCGTAGGTAACGTGCTTGAGCGTATCAATCCGAAAGCCATCGCAGTCTGTCAGGGCGATCCAGTATTTATAACACCGGGCTAAGTAATCTAAGAGATGGGGATAGTCCAACTGGAAATCGCGCAGCGTAATGAAATCCGAACGCCGGAATTCGGCATTGGGATCGTCGAGTTCCCCCCGCCCTAAATCGCCCTTTCCGGCACGAGTATAGCAATCTGGTTCCTGGAGTTCGATCGGCCAGACTCCTTCCGCCTCGGTTTGAGGTTGTCCCGCAATGGGTTGTCCACCATCGCCTACCCACGACCCAAACTGATACCAACCAGGTGTATAGGGTGGTTCCCATTCTCCCCCAGGGGTACCAGGAGCATACAACCAGTTAGATCCTGAATGGTTAAAAATGATATCAAGGATAATGCGTAGCCCCTTGGAGTGCGCTTTATTGACCAGACTGACGAAATCTTGGCGAGTCCCAAAGCGAGGATCGACCTCTAGAAAATCTTGAATGCCGTAACCGTGATAGCTATCCAAGTGACCCCGTTGCTGAAAGATTGGCCCTACCCAGATCGTCGTCACGCCTAGTTGGTTGAGATAATCCAGCTTTGACTCTAATCCTTTGAGCGTCCCACCCTGCCAGCGCGAGCCTCCGGATTCTGCCCACTTGTCAAATTGCCAAGACTGTCCATTCGGCAGATTAGGTCGGGCCTGATTGAGTTGCTGCCGATTAAGTAGAGGGCGTGTGTCTTCCTGACCATCGCTAAAGCGATCGGGTAAGAGAAAATAGAGGACTTCATTTCTCCAATCTGCAGAGGATGGAAAGTAACTCTCACGTCGGGGTAAAGAAAAGTCGTTTAAACTATCTGGGCGCTTCTTGGTTAGATTCTGATCCGCAAAGGTCATAGGAATTTCCTCAAGATTGGTGAATGGTATTGCAAAGTCGATCGGCTCAATGTCATTGAGCCTCCTGTTTGGTTCTGGCGATCGTGTTTTGTCCTCCAAAGAAGCGATCGCCCAATCTTGCACGATAGGTTGAAGCTTTATAGTAACCTTGCTATAAAATAATTAGTCATCCGTTCTTTTTGTTTATTGCTGATGTCTGTGCGAGTCAGAGTTAAGGGTTGTTTTTCAGTTTCATTCAGCTTCTTGACACCCACGGAGTAGCGTTCGAGCGATTCTTTGTCAAGGGTCACAGCATAGCCCCTTGACTGTCGGCTTATTTCTGACACTCTCAACTCAATGTAGTCTGACATCCTCGCAGCTTCTACTGCTTGCAATGCTTCCTCCAAGTCCTTACTAACTGTTTGCGATGTACTATAGACACCGATCGCTAGTCCTGCAATTAATGCGAATAGTCCTGAGTAGCCAAGTAGCATTCTGCCTCTGAGTTTAAAGTTGTTCAACATAGATAGAGTTGAGGCCAAATTTTACTTCAATCAATAGCTACACTTCGGTAGGAAACGATCGATGGCGGGTGGCACCATCGATCGCCACCTACTCAACTTCTTCATCTAAACCTCCCAGGATACCCGCACTTTGTTTCACTGCGTAGGGGGTCGTCTGCCCGTAGGGGTCTGTAATACTCGTTACCAAATTCTGCACGGGTAGATTGAAATTCTACCCTTATGTACTGTGGGTATTACCCTGATTAGTGGAGTTTTCCGAGAGCGGGCGATCGTTCTTAAGTTTGGTTGATGCTGTTGCTTATACCGCTTCACTTTAACAAAATTAATTCTGCTGCTACAGGTAAATGATCCGACTCGGTTGCCTCCAAAACCGAACTCGATTTAGCAGCCCAATGCTTTGAATACCAAATATAATCAATCCGGCAAACGGGATAATTTAATCTCCAATTCGAGCTTTTTACCAATAACTTAAGTTCCCAACCGTGAGGCCAGGTAAAACCAAACCCAAATCCCGATTTTCTGAAAGAATCTTGCATAACTTTCTGCACCCTGTCATAGTCTTGAGTTTCGTCTGTCATATTAAAATCGCCCGCGACAATTACTGGCAGAATTTCTCGCTCAACTCGCTGCACTAAGTCTTGAATTTCCGGTGAGCGTGGGCCATATTTGTAAACAGGAATTTTGAGAAAACGCAAGATGTTATATATCTTAAACCAGGGCCCGGTAGCTTGCATATTATAAATCACTACTTCTTGTTCGTTAAATTTAATAATTGCCCGTTGCTGCGTTTCTCGATGGCCCGCTAAGTGCAGTATTTCGCTCGATACAATCGGATATTTACTGAGAATTCCTACAGGGGGAGTGCCAACTTGATAGGGGTAGTCTGCTTTTAACCATGTGAAAGCTCTTCCGGTATGTTCCCTAACGATTTCTTGTAAAAATATAATATCGGGTTTTTGCTTCTGAATCAGTTTAAATAAAGTAGGTGACTGAGTCGTAGACCAACGAACGTTATGGGATAAAATTTTGATGCTGGGCTGCGAATTTGTGACGTTTATTGGTGCCGGAGAAAAGTATTTAATGTGCAGCCAACTTATTAGGAAAATGCAGGCGATCGCAGAAATAATACTGAACCATCTTTTTTTGATAACTGACAATCCGATGATGGGAAGCAGGAACGTTGGGAAAAAAATTAAGGGAATAAAAGTGGTAATTAAGGCAATAATCCACAGTCTATCCCAAAAAATTAGTTTGAGAATGAAATAGCCGAGAATGAATACTGAGTAGCTGTAAGCGAAAAATATTGCAGATTCCTTAAGCTTTTTCTTTATTATATCTGCTAGTATATACTTCATTTGGAACCTATTAAAATAAAAACTTGCTTAAATCGAATTCTTCATTTGACCGATGTTGGTTGTCTCTTTCTGAAATCAAAACCAACAACAGGCGATCGGTATAATCCGCCGCCCCCCGCAACTCTTCTCGCAAAATTTCCAGTCCACCATTAGCATATTCTTCAAAAATTTGCAAGCGTTCTGCTTCCAATTGTTCCTCGAAATGGGAGAGAATTTGAGGATTTTTGGTTTCAGCGATCGCAATTAATTTAATTGCCATATCGTAACCCCTAGATACAAAAATATCAACATCTATCGCACCCGGTTCTCGTTTAGAAATTTCCACCAAAGGCGATCGTTTTTTCCGCTGCTTTCCCAAGGATGCGGCGAAAGCTATAACATCGGCGTAAGTCTGGAAAGGGCCAGTGTTGTTATCCGATAAAGTTAATGATTTGACTAACTCCGCTTTATCTTTAGCAATTCTAATTTTGTTAGCAGCCATTGGGATTAATATGTAATTTTTAAGTGAGTAATTTGATTGATAGAGTAACCGCAGATTTGAGGCAGATAAACACAGATTAACGCAGATAATTTTCAGAATGTCCGCAACAACATAATTTTTTGTGCAAAACCTCCTCTTGCTTCCCGCCGCTTCATTTGTTCGGCCAAAAGCCGATCGCCCGAAATGCCAAAACTCGCCATCACCGCATCTATTACCTCATACAAATCCGCCAATTCCGCCACCAAATCTTCCTCGTGGGCCTCTGCCGCTTCCCCGGCTTCTTCAATCAATTTCTGCAGCAAGGCTTGACGGTATTCTGCCTCCGACAAAATTACAAACTCGCATTCATTCCCGCTTTGGCGAATAATTTCAGGAATGCGATCGCGCACCAACTTATGATACTCTTTTTCCACGTCAAACTCCTTTCAACCTTGACTAAAAGTTTGAATCAACCACCGATTAATTTCCCCATCATCTTGGGTTTGACTCCGGTTCAAAGCTTCCTCAACTAACCGGATTTCTAGCCCAGGCAAAACCCGCGACTCTTGAATTCTCCCGCTACTTCCGCCATTAATCGCAAACGCAAAAACCTCCCGCGTGTTTGCACGTTCAACCCAATATTCACTAATTCCTGCATTTTCGTAAAGCAACCGCTTACTGCCTAAATCATCGTTAAAAGAAGATGCCCCAATTTCTATTACTAAATTAGGCGGATCGTATTCATCCAAATCAACAGGTGAATTGCTGTCATTAGGAGGAACTCTCAAATCTGAACCGATGTAGTAAGCTAAATCAGGTTGAAACTCGCGAATACCTGCTTTCCTAAAACTGGCATTAGCAAATTGAACTACTCGGATATTTCTCAATGTAGCAAACAGAATAACTACATACGGGATGATTGAATTATGACGCGCGTGCAATGGCCCTACTGGTGACATTTCTACCCTCATGTGTTCTTGATAGTAATAAAACTTGCCCTTTTCCCAAGTTGAATCGTCAGCAAAATTTAGAAACTCTTCCCACGTCGCCTTCACCCAAATATCCGTTTCCAAAACCTGCGTAATTGCCGAATTAGAAGCCATAATCCACCTCTACAATTTCTGTATATTCAAATTCATTCGGACTGCGCCTAACTAAAGGATAGCGCGTCCCGCCCAGTTCGATCGCATCTTCTTCACAATCAGCTTTCGGAGAATTGTACACCAGCACGTATTCCCTGCCAATGGAACTTTCCATCTCTTGAGCAACTTCTCCGCGCCACTGAGTTTTAGTTACCAAAACTACCAATTGATTCGCCAACTTCGGCAGCTTATTCGCGATTTGCTTGCGATAAATCTCGTCCAAACTGCCAAAGGGAGAATCCATCACAATTGGAAAGGTACTGCTATCCGGGCCCATCAAAGTATTCTTTTGACTCCACTCCCGCACGCCCTCAATAATCCCGCCGATAAACGATAAACTGAGAATTTGATTTTCTCCTGTAGAAGCGGCAACCAAAGATTCTTTTCCCGACGTATTTTCTACTAGCGTCAGTTCGTATTTATCGCTCAACTTTGGGATGTAAGGAGTAAAAGAAATTTGACTAAAAATATCTTGCACCCGCTTTTCTAACTGAGAAGAAAACTGTTTTTCTAAGCGCGATCGCACTTCAGTTAGGCGATCGATCGCATCCTGAGTCGCACCAATCCGCCGCTGGGCTAATACTTGCCTTTCCTCATTCAGTTGCTGCTTGTCAATTTGCTTGTCCAGATTCGCGATCGACGCATTCAAACTCTCAATCTGCTGCTGATTAGAGCCTGTTTCCCTGTGCAAATCGCCAATTTTTGCCTCAATTTCATCCAAGCGCTTTTGCAAGCGGCTGACATCCTCGTCAGGAAAATTTCGCAGCTTGCTATGAATATCGTCTAACTGATTTTCCAGCCGAGAAAGTTCGGTTCTGTCGCGGCTGGTATTGCCTTGGTGTCGGTCAATTTCCTCCCAAAAATCAGCCACTTGTTTATCAATTTCATTTACCCGATCGCTAATCCGAATAGTTGTTTCTTCCACATCGCCAACACCCGCCTTATCCATCCAACCGCTAACCTGTTGGCGAGATTCAGAACCCTCCACTAATTCCGCACCGCAGATACACCGCTGCTGCGCTAATAACTCTTCCAAAAACGGCCGCTGAATCCCCGAAAGCAACGAGCCACATTCCCGCAAACCTCCTACTATTGCTTCAAATTCAGCCGCCGCATCTGACAGAAAAACCGCGTAACCGCGCCCAGAGATTGCTCGTTTGATAGCATCTGAAGCCACAACAACTTGTTGCCTCAATAAATCTCGTTGCTTTTGCAATTCGTCTCGCAATTTTTGCAAATCGGCAGCACCGCTGAGTTCCAGCAAATTACCACTAACTGCTTTTTTTAACTCACCTTGGTGCGTCAATTCCCGCTCTATTTCTACTTGTCTGCTCGAAAGTTGCTCAGCTTCTCGCTCAATTTTTTGCTTGTCTTTTAAAAGTTTCTTCGTTTCAGCATTCCCAATTATATTTAAATCTGTCTCAAGAGATTTTTTCGCTTCTACTAAATGCCGTATCGATCGATTCAACACTTCCACCCCCAGCAACTCCTTAGTAGCTTCAGCAATTTCTGCTTTCTTGTCGTGCCGGACAATTTGCTCGATTCGCTCCCCGTCAAAAAAGAAATATTTATGTAAACTTTCCGGCAAAATCCGCCCGATAATATCATCGGGATGCTGATCCGGTTTCAGCCAGAGACCGTTATCTTTGGCTACATTCAAAAACAATTCAGCCTTACCATGTTCTACAGTGTTTTCACTTTTATAAGCACGACAGATGCGTTTTGCTTGGTAGCGCGTGCTGTCGTGTTCAAACACAATTTCCGCCCAACAACCTACGGCTTTTCCCATTTCCGCCTCAGCCAGAGCGCGCTTGTTTACTAATTGTTCTTCCGCCGCAAAAGCCGCGCTAAATTTTCCGTAAAGTACCCAGGTAAAGGCATTCATCAAAGCCGTTTTTCCAGCGCCGTTATTACCGTGAATTACTGTAATATTTTGGACGCCAGAAGCTAGTTTAATTTCGGGACTTTTCCCGTAAAATTGACGAAAGTTGCACAGAGTAATTGAGATTAAATTCATACAATTTCTTCCTTAATGATTTTTAAAATGTCATCGTTAATGTGGCGGGGAGCTCTCATGTACAACTTATCTTTTTCAATTTTCAATACCCGCTCGATAATTTGACGTACTTCCGGTGGCGCGCTAGTAATTGGTTGCTGTACGTCGCTGAATTCCTGATGAGTTTGATAAACAGAACGCTTTTCTGCTAAAATGGTTGTGGGTACGCCTGCGATCGCGCTATCTTCATATCTAAATGCCATCATCAGATTTTCAGTCATATTTTCAGTCATATTTTTTTGGCAATTATTAAAATATACAGGGCCTAGGCTCATGGGCGAGAAACCCGGTTTCTACGAGTTTTGTGAACAGTCACGAGAAATTTACAAAGAAACCAGGTTTCTGAACTCTGCGTGCGATCGCGAACTAAACTAGCAACTCAAACTACGATCAAATAATTTTCTATTCTCAAACATAAACCGAACCTTAATAAATGTCAAATGTCTAATAGCCCGTAACGCTTCTGAAGTTGCAGCAATTTTACTCTAGCTTCCCCAGCATTGTCGGCTAAATCGGCAAATTCCAAGAACCGCTTCAACTCTTTTCGCAGCAAATTGCGCTCGACTTCTAAGGTTTCTCTGCCCAAATCTGGAGGCAAAACTATCATGTCAAATAAAGTTGCCCTTTCCTTCCCCGGATGTGGCCGCAAAATCCGTCCTCGGCGCTGAATAAACTGGCGCGGATTGCTGCTGCTTGCTAAAATTACAGCATTGCGAATTGCTGGAATATCAACGCCTTCATCCAAACAGCGAATCGCGACTAAACCTTGCAATTCTCCACTCTCAAATTGTCGGCGCAATCGTTCTCTTTCTGCTAAAGGAGTTGCCGCAGTATAAATGTTAACTCGGTAGCCTAATTCTGATCCCAATAACTTCGCGGTTTCTGTTAGTTGGCGGTTGTTATTTCGGCGCGCACCTCCTTCGATCGCACCGTCGCCGCAGTAAAATAAAGTATGGCTTGTGTCGAGACGGTGGATCATTAATTCTCGCAAAGCTATTAATTTATTAGCCGCGGCTCCAATTAACCGGGCTCGCTGCATTAATAAACTCGTTAAAGCATCGTTTTCTTCTACTTTTTCATCGCCCCAAAGCGCCCAGCCAATCTTTTGAGTTAAGCGGGAATATTTGCGGGTTTCGGCTTCGGTCAATTCTACTAAAATCGGATAGTATAAATAATGTACTAATGCTTTTTTGCGGATGGCATCGGCTAAGGTGAGTTCCGGCTGCAAAACAGGGCCAAAATAATCTAAAATAGCTTCGGTTCCCTGTTCGTCGAAATACCTTTCTGGGGTGGCGGAAAGGGCGAGCCGCAGTCCAATATTGCGCGGCAAACTTTGTCCTAAACGGGGCGCGCCTAAGTTGTGAACTTCGTCTCCAATAATCAGGGTTTTTTCTGGGAAATAGCGCAGTTGCGATTGCAAGCTATCGGACATTAATGTGGCGTTAGTGGTGATGATTGTGAGAAATGCTCGTGAAGCGCAGCTATCCCGTAGGGAATCGCCCGTTAGCGAAGCCCTCGAAGACGATCGCACTTCATACAAACCCGCAGCCAGCTTGTTTTGCCAACTGCGGGCGCTATCAAAAGCCAAAATAGGTTTTAAACCAAATTTCTCTGATTCGCGCGCCCACTGATTCACCAGGTGGCAGTAAGGGCAAATTACGAGCAGAACTTGCAGGTTAATTTTGTTGTATAGTTCAGTGGCGATCGCCAGTGCAGTAATGGTCTTGCCGCTACCCGTCGCCATCTTCAGCGTACCGCGTCCCTGATTCGCAAACCAATTAGCAACCGCCACTCGCTGATACTGTCGCAATTGCAGCGATGGCGGCATTTTCGGAAACCCAAATTGCGAATTATTAGCCGTTGAGCGATTCACCTTTAAATGCCGTTAGATGCAAAATTCCCTATACTCAACTGTAACTCACGGGCGATCGAAACTTAACAGCCCAAACAAATCATCCGCCGACAGTTGCAAATCCGACAGCACATCGAGCACAGGTAAAATATCCTGATTCTCTTTCGCCTCTGGTTGCTGCTGCGGTTTAAAAACAAGAACTAATTTTTCTGCCGGGTCAATCAACCAACCCAGTTTAGCATTGTGATTTAAGCAAAACAAAATATTATTAATGACCCGAGTTGGATTTTGATCCGGCGATAAAATCTCAATTGTCCAATCCGGCACAATTTCAAACCTGTTTTCTACTTCTCCCTTAGCATTGAGAAGAATGCGCGACCACTCAAACACTGCTATATCTGGAACAATAGAACGTCCCCCAAAAGTGCAACGCAATTCTGAAAAAGCAAAAGCTAACTTTTGCGGTTCTCCCACCTGATTAATTCTATTCCCAAAACGAGTTTGTAACGTGCTGTGTTTTCCTTGGGGCATAGCTTTTTGATAAATTTGACCGTCAACATACTCGCTAGCAGGCTTAGTCTCTGGCAATAGCAGAAACTCTTCCAGAGAAATCTTTGACGGAGACTGAATTGACGTTACCATAAGCCATTAACCCCTGAACAACTCAACTGCAGTCTTAAAAATTCATATCGCTGTCAGTTTCCCAATCAGCACAACTCTCCGATTCCACACCGGTAGGGTGCATCGCACAAACCAACAAATTTCCCCCGTAAACTTGACCGTGATAGTTGCGACAACCGCGACAAGCCGGCTGCTGCGTCGGCGAAGGATCTACATAAGTCACCATCGACAAATCTATCTCATCAAACTCCGGGTCGAAGTCGCGGTAAATTTCAATTATCGGTTCGATAAATTCATTAAATAAACCGTCAAATTCATTGAAATAACCGTCAATGTCATTAATCAGATTATTTTGTACTTGTTCAGTAAACTCTTCCGACATTTTTGCCAAAACGTCCAGCATTTCGACAAACTCTTCGCCCATTTCGCTGAAAAAATGCTCTACTTCAGAAACAGCATTTTCCATTACTCCAAAAAAATCTTTAGACCAATCTTCCATGAATTTGAGAGCTTGCTATTACAAAATATTGTACAGACAGGTGCAGGCAGCCTCATGCGAAGCGATCGCACCTACTTTCAATTCTATTACCTATTGCCGGATATCCGGTCAATCGATTTTAGATTTTAGATTTTAGATTTTAGATTGAAGCATTGACCC
>JAUBOM010000323.1:0-2302 GCA_036700245.1 Microcoleus vaginatus BM001213989 | reverse complement strand
TAGCCGTCACGGAGGATGGCAAGCTGGCAATTTCTGGTTCAGATGACAACACCCTTAAAGTCTGGGATTTGGCGAGTGGAAATGTCATTGCTAGTTTCACGTGTAAAAGTTCGATCGCCTCTTGCGCGATCGCCCCCGATGGAGTCACAATTGTCGCAGGCGACGAATCCGGCCGCGTATATTTGCTGCGGCTAGAAGGGATGGAGGAACTAACATGAATTCCTCACCTCTGCCAACTCCCATCTCTACCGCTGCTTACCCAAAAGAATTTCAGCAACTCCTGCGAGAAAAAACCGAGAATTTTGCAGGGCGCAAGTTTGTTTTTTCTGCAATATCCAACTTTCTAGACTCCCACAGCCGCGGTTATTTCACAGTAGTCGGCACTCCCGGCTGCGGCAAAAGTTCCATCCTCGCCCAATATGTCAGGGCCCATCCTCGCAGTATCTATTACAACGCTGCAGTTGAGGGCAAAAATCGAGCTGAAGATTTTCTCGCTTCAGTCTGCACTCAACTGATTGACAAATACCTTGCCGCCAATGGGCAAACATCCGAAATTGTCAAGCTAAGATCTCAACTTCAAAATCTCGAATCCGATGATGGGAGTTGGTTTCTGTCTTTGTTGCTTCAGCAAATTAGCGATAAATTAAACGATCGCCAACCGTTGATAATTGTAATTGATTCTGTAGACACGATCGCCCGCACCAGTCAGCCACCCAGCACAAATCTGTTTTATCTGCCGAGATATTTGGGCGATCGTACTTATTTTATCCTCGCCCGCCGCCCGTTTTTGAGAGAGAAATCCGGTTTGTTAATTGAAACCCCCTCTCAAACTCTCGATTTAAGAGATTATCCCGCCCAAAATCGGGAAGATGTCCTTAACTACATTCAGCAATACCTATCAACCGCACCCGATTTAACTCAACCCGAATTCTGCCAACAACTCGCCACTGTCAGCGAAAACAATTTCATGTATCTAAGTCAGATGCTAAGGGCGATCGGCGATAATTCACACCCCGATGCTAATCTGGGAGAGTCCTCACTTTTCCCTGAACTTCCTCCCGGTTTAGCAGCGTATTATCAAAACCACTGGCTGCGGATGAGAGGTGATGGCTTATCGGAAATTGACTTGTCTGTGCTCAATGTTTTGGTACAATCCACAACAGGTTTGTCTGTAAGTGCGATCGCCCATATAATTGATGAGGAGGAATACGAAATAGAAAAAGTGTTAGACAATTGGATTGAGTTCTTGAATCCGCAGGAAATCGCAGGAGAAATTTGTTATAGCTTGTATCATGCCAGCTTCCGCGAATGGCTGGACAAACAATCTATTTTAGAATGATGACGAACACACGGCAGTGCCGTGTCCCTACCCCAAAATAATCAATCCCACTCGATGAGAGATGTAACCATCACCCGATTAATTGTAGGGAAACGGCATTGCCGTGTCCTGAATGTGGGCAATATCAATTCCGCTGCCACCGGGTTTTATATTAGATCAAAAACAATACAACAATGAAACGAGCAGTATTTCTCGATCGCGATGGCGTTCTCAATATCGAAGTCGGCTACATCCACAAAGTAGAAGATTTGAATTTAATCCCCGGAATAGCCCAAGCTGTACGGCGTTTAAATGACCAACAAATATTTTGCTGTTTGGTTTCCAATCAATCGGGCCCAGCGAGGGATTATAATCCGATTAGCCACATAGAAGCTTTGCACAAACGCCTGTGTCATTTATTAGAAAATGAAGCAGGAGCCAAGTTAGATGCTCTTTATTACTGTCCTTATTTAAGCGCAGCCGAAGGCGGAACAAACCCCGAATTTACGCGGTATTCGACTTGGCGAAAACCAAATACGGGGATGTTGGTAGCCGCGGCTTGGGAATACGATTTGGAGTTGCCGCATAGTTTTATGGTCGGGGACAAAGCGACTGATATTGATATGGCTCACAATGCCGGCTGTACTGGCATTTTGGTGCAGACTGGTTACGGAGAAAGCGTGTTGAGCGGGGAATATCAGCACCATACTAAACCGGATTTTATTGCAGCAAATTTAGCGACGGCGGTTGAGTGGATTTTGCAACACTTTGATGATTAGAAAACCTATTGGTAGGGTGCGGACTGCGCGCCTTATCCCTTATAAAACTGGTTGCAACTGATCCTACACAAACTTTCGTCCGCGACTCGACTGAGGTTCGCCGAACGTCCTTCGCGGACTAAGGAATAAAGAGAGAAAATTTCTATAGCGGTTCTCAAGAAAGTGAGGTATGCCCTATGCCCTATGCCCTATGCCCTATGCCCTA
>JAUBOM010000322.1:0-2304 GCA_036700245.1 Microcoleus vaginatus BM001213989 | reverse complement strand
CCCACATTCCGCACCCCAACTGTCACATGGGGTGCGGGCGGCCTGTAAATTCTTGTTCGATTGTTTAGCGCGAGTCGATCTTTTGCAGTATAAATGCTTAAAAATCGAGCTTACAGACACGATAACTCATTTTTTGCTGGATTATTAAACACGAGCGCCAGCTAATCTTGTATCACAACTAGAAGATTTATTTTGAGAACAAAAATACCATTGGGGTTGCCGCCAAGCTGACGAGAACACCTACAGATGAATCGAGCATTCTTGGATGCTTATGCTCTCGCTCCTCGCGATGCCGAGCGCCCAAAACATACTCTTATTTTGTAAGTAATGCTGCGAAATATCGTGATTAATATCTGTCAATCTAGTAAATAATAACTGCGACAAGTATTTGGGAAAAATCTGAGAATCTCTAATCGCTCGTCAGTCAAATTGGAGATTTGTTTGACCGAGGATATTGTTAATAAATGAACTGCTTGAAAGCATTGAAATATCCACCGCAAGGTCGGTCGTTCGGTTAATTGACCTAATTGATTTTTCAATTTCGCCTGTGACTGGATGAGGCGGGAGCGTAAATGTCTTTGTGCTAAGGTATAAACCAACAGACATAAACCCATAATTAAAGCCAGAGATTCTATTCTTTCACTCGATTTGAGAAACACGCTATCTGTAAAGAATAAGGGGTCTTTGAGAAAACTAAACCCTCTTTCAGCAGATTGCTGTTGTTTGTATGTACTCAGCATTCTGTCTGGGTCTAATTCGTCGCTATCGAGTACATTTGTGGCGAGAATAAATCGTCCCGATTGTTTTATTTCTCTCGCTACTGCCCGCTCGTCCAGTTCTATGTTAGCTTGTAGTTTGTACCCTGGCTTGTCTGATTTTTTCTTCACACTGGTAAAGCTGGTGGCGTGAATATTAATTAGTTTGTGGTACTTAAATTTACTAGAGAGTTGTAATGCTGCCTCGAGCGCATCCGGCTCACAGGCAAATTTTTGCAATGATAATTGCCTGAGCTTTTGTCGAGCTTCTTGCTCTAATTTTTGTATTTCTTTCTCGATGCGACGCAAATCCGCTTGACGACGTACAGCGCTTTCTACTACTAACCATTTTTGCGGGATTCCCGCGTAGTCGCTGTGTTGTTGCGACCATCGATATCCTGGTACGTTGCTGTCTACAAATTCTGCTTCAGTTAGTTGACTTATCAGGTTTTTGGCTTGTTTTACTCCTAATGGTACTCGACTTAACCATTTTAAGTTTTTGATGATTTCTAAGTTGTTTGCTGTATACAAAGCGCTATCTGCTACAAATAGGGAATCGAGGTTCAGTTGTTGTTTGAATGAGGATAAAATTTGTCCAAATACTGCTGAATCTGTTTGATTTCCGTCGGCTACTTTGAGAAATAATGGTACGTCTCCATCTCCACTACAAATTAAATCTATAATGAATTGCTTTAAGTCGGGTCGGTGGTCGCGAGAGTATCCGTAAGTAATATGTATTGGTAATGGTGCCTCCTGATGATTTATGCTTGAAACCTCGTTAATGCTCAAATTTATTGGCAGAGCAAGTAACGAGCCTTCGCCGCGAACGGCCTCACATTTGTATTCCCCATGCAGGTGGAATGAGCTTGAATCGAGATGTACTGTATTTAAGCATAGATCAAATTTGACTGCTGCTTCGAGGGCAATTGCTGTAAAACTTTGACTCAATCCCGTGACATATAGCTTATCTAATACTCTACCTAAACGATCGTCATTTAAGTGCTCTGGTTTAATTCCTTTGCCGATTAAGTGTTCTGTTGGTTTGCCTTCAAAAAACTTGGAAAATAAATATAAGGGTGCTGACACTAAACCCAATCCGTTGAGAATCATGGCTTTGACGGCATGACCGGGACTGACTATTTCTCCTGGTTGACAGCCTACTAGCTGATTGATTTTTTCTACTATCTGTATCCGATCGATTATGCCAGCAACTAAACCCAGGTGGTCGAGATTTTGAACTATTATTTCCGGTAGTTTTTTCATCGGATTGAGGCAACGGATTGGGATAACGGATTGGCAAGTATGTTGTTCGCACTCCGCTCGTGCTACCTGAGCGCCATCCTACTTTTCCCCTATTATTTTACTCTCGAGCGCACGCCGGAGGAGAACGGTTGGCTGCCAGCAAATTGCTGATGGTCTTTGATGTTACTCGTATCTTGACGGAGGATTGTTTAAGCATTTGTACTTAAACTGTTTGCTTGCCCCAGCCACGACTCCCGGACGAAAGCCCACCCGCACCCCATGTGACAGTTGGGGTGCGGAATGTGGG
>JAUBOM010000008.1:0-104765 GCA_036700245.1 Microcoleus vaginatus BM001213989 | reverse complement strand
TGTGTGGGTGGGGTTTGTCATATTAGCGGGGATGATTGTTGGGGAGATTTTTTAGACTCCGCCTAGGTGAGTGGAGGATGATTTCTTTGCACCCGGAAATTTTGTCCTCTACTAATTTGATGGCTTTTTCTAGTTTGGCTAAAGGCGATTAGTAGTTTGTGTCGAGGCAGTTAGTGTAATAATTATATCAGTATATCAAACTGTTAGGATCAGCGAATGAGGTATAATTATGAGCCTACTTTCACACTTTACTGGAACAATCAAAAATACAGCGTATTCCAAGTTTATGAAGTGTAGGGACACGGCAATGCCGTGTCCCTACGGGCTGTGGCAAATATTAGCAATCTCACTGCTACTAACTGGCATCTTGAACGGTTTAGCGCGAGAAACACCCGAACATTTTTCAGCAGCATCTCCTGCTATTTCCGAATCAGTTAATCAGCAAGTTTCAGAAATTGCAAATCTTGTCACTGTCAGAATTTTATCTGATTCTGTGTCCGGTTCCGGCGTAATTATTCAGCATCAAAACCAAACTTATACTGTTTTGACTAACAATCATGTGGTAGCTGATAATAAGGACAAAACTTATCAAGTATTGACAGCCGACGGACCGACGCATATTGCTAAATGGCTTCGTTCGTCTCAGTTTGGTAAAGTAGATTTAGCTGTAGTGCAGTTTACCACTTCTCAATCCTATCGAGTTGCGGAAATCGGAAACTCAAATCAGCTATCGGTGGGAGATGGGGTTTATGCTGCGGGTTTTCCGAATTGGCATTGGATTAATTCAGAGTCTATAGAGAAGACTCGGAATTGGGGGCTAAAAGCTTTTAAGTTAACGAGTTGGAAAGTGGGAATGTTGCCGGCTCAATCCCTTGAGAGTGGATACCAACTTGGTTACACTAATGATATTGCCGAGGGCATGAGTGGCGGGCCTGTATTGGATATTTCTGGTAAGTTGGTGGGGATTAATGGTAAATCGAAATATCCTTTGGGGGGAATTGATGTGTTTAAGTTGGCGGATGGGAGTGTGCCTTCTCAGGCTGTTTTTCGGCAGATGGAAGCTTTGAGTTGGGCGATTCCTATTGATACTTTTCAGGAGTTAGTGAGTCATCTGAAGGCATGATTATTCTCAGTTTGTCGCTACGGTTCGGATAGTTTTTTCACGTTGTCAACAGCCCGTTGATACCAAATACCTGTATTCCCTTGTTGCTTATACAAATCAGCGGCTTTTTGGTAATCTTCGATTGCACTCTGTTTGTCGTTAATAGCAGATTTGACAGTACCCCGATTGTAGTAGGCAATAGCATTGTTAGGATTAAGCTGAATAGCCCGATCGTAATCTGCGATCGCCTCTTCTTTTCTCCCTAGGGCAGATTTGGCTGCACCCCGATTGACGTAGGCATTAGCAAAGTTAGAATCAAGCTGAATAGCCCGATCGTAATCTGCGATCGCATCTTCTTTTCTCCCTAGGGCAGATTTGGCTGAACCCCGATTGCTGTAGGCCTTAGCATGGTTAGAATCAAGCTGAATAGCCCGATCGTAATCTGCGATCGCATCTTCTTTTCTCCCTAGGGCAGATTTGGCTGAACCCCGATTGTAGTAGGCAATAGCAAAGTTAGAATCAAGCTGAATAGCCCGATCGTAATCTGCGATCGCATCTTGGTTTTTCCCTAGGTTATACTTGGCTGAACCCCGATTGTTGTAGGCAAAAGCATAGTTGGGATCAAGCTGAATAGCCCGATCGTAATCTGCGATCGCATCTTCTTTTCTCCCTAGGGCATATTTGGCTAAACCCCGATTGTAGTAGGCATCAGCATAGTTGGGATTAAGCTGAATAGCCCGATCGTAATCTGCGATCGCCTCTTGTTTTCTCCCTAGGGCAGATTTGGCTAAACCCCGATTGTAGTAGGCAAGAGCAAAGTTAGAATCAAGCTGAATAGCCCGATCGTAATCTGTGATCGCCTCTTGTTTTCTCCCTAGGGCATATTTGGCTACACCCCGATCGTTGTAGGCAATATCATAGTTAGGATTAAGCTTAATAGCCCGATCGTAATCTGCGATCGCCTCTTGGTTTCTCCCTAGGGCATATTTGGCATAACCCCGATTGTAGTAGGCTATAGCATGGTTAGAATCAAGCTTAATAGCCCGATCGTAATCTGCGATCGCCTCTTGGTTTCTCCCTAGGGCATATTGGGCAACACCTCGACAGAAGTAGGCAAAAGCATGGTTAGAATCAAGCTTAATAGCCCGATCGTAATCTGCGATCGCATCTTGGTTTCTCCCTAGGGCACACTTGGCAACACCCCGATGGCTGTAGGCTTGAGCATCGTTAGGATTAAGCTGAATAGCCCGATCGTAATCTGCGATCGCCTCTTGGTTTCTCCCTAGGGCATATTTGGCTACACCCCGATTGTGATAGGCATCAGCATAGTTGGGATTAAGTTGAATAGCCCGATCGTAATCTGTGATCGCCTCTTGGTTTTTCCCGAGGGCAGATTTGGCATAACCCCGATTGCTGTAGGCATCAGCATAGTTGGGATTAAGCTGAATAGCCCGATCGTAATCTGCGATTGCCTCTTGGTTTCTCCCTAGGTTAGATTTGGCATAAGCCCGATTGTAGTAGGCAATAGCAAAGTTAGAATCAAGCTGAATAGCCCGATCGTAATCTGCGATCGCCTCTTGGTTTCTCCCTAGGGCATATTTGGCATAACCCCGATTGTTGTAGGCATTAGCATCGTTGGGATTAAGTTGAATAGCCCGATCGTAATCTGCAATCGCCTCTTGGTTTCTCCCTAGGGCACATTTGGCATCACCCCGATTGCTGTAGGCATTAGCATCGTTGGGATTAAGTTGAATAGCCCGATCGTAATCTGCGATCCCATCTTGGTTTCTCCCTAGGTCAGATTTGGCACTACCCCGATTGACGTAGGCAATAGCTAAGTTAGGATTAAGCTGAATAGCCCGATCGTAATCTGTGATCGCCTCTTGGTTTCTCCCTAGGTCAAATTTGGCATAACCCCGATTGTAGTAGGCCTCAGCATAGTTGGGATTAAGTTGAATAGCCCGATCGTAATCTGCGATCGCCTCTTGGTTTCTCCCTAGGGCACATTTGGCATCACCCCGATTGTTGTAGGCAGCAGCAAAGTTAGAATCAAGCTGAATAACCCGATCGTAATCTGCGATCGCATCTTCTTTTCTCCCTAGGGCACATTTGGCATCACCCCGACGGACGTAGGCAAGAGCATAGTTAGAATCAAGCTTAATAGCCCGATCGTAATCTGCGATCGCATCTTGGTTCCTCCCTAGGGCATATTTGGCATAACCCCGATTGTAGTAGGCAATAACATTGTTAGAATCAAGCTGAATAACCCGATCGTAATCTGCGATCGCATCTTGGTTTCTCCCTAGGTCAGACTTGGCTGCACCCCGATTGCTGTAGGCCTTAGCATAGTTAGAATCAAGCTGAATAGCCCGATCGTAATCTGCGATCGCCTCTTGTTTTCTCCCTAGGGCAGATTTGACAACACCCCGATTGTAGTAGGCAGTAGCATCGTTAGGATTAAGCTTAATAGCCCGATCGTAATCTGCGATCGCATCTTGTTTTCTCCCTAGGGCATCCTTGACAACACCCCGATTGTAGTAGGCCTTAGCATCGTTAGGATCAAGCTGAATAGCCCGATCGTAATCAGCGATCGCCTCTTTGTTTTTCCCTAGGGCAGATTTGGCATTACCCCGATTGTAGTAGGCCTTAGCATTGTAGGGATTAAGTTGAATAGCCCGATCGTAATCTGCGAGGGATTTTGTAGTCATTGCCTTTATTGCAGTTATTGAGTTTTAATGAAGCTGCTTCCCCGACGGTTTAGAGAAGTACGCCGAATCCGATCGGAGTGTTTGATAATTATCAATAATATTATCACAACAAAATAATTATTGGCAAAACTATTGGCGGACATTACTACATAATCAGCTTATTGGGTAAAGGTGGATTTGGCGAAACCTACTTAGCACAGGACGAATATCTACCCGACAAGCCCCCGCGCGTGGTTAAGATATTCAAGCCCCAGTCCAATGATCCCTTCTTGCTGCAAGAAGCCAAACGCCTGTTTTAAAGCGAGTCTCAACACCTGAACAAGTTAGGTAGCCACGATCGCATTCCGCAGCTATTCGCCCACTTCGATGAAAATCAAGAATTTTATCTCGTCCACAAAAGATTTTGCAGCGCTATCTGGAATTATAGCGATCGTCCTTTCTAATAATTCAGAAAGGATCTCGCCCATTATTCATCTAAAGAGCGAGATCCCTTCTTGCATCCGCGTTAATCTGCGTCCATCTGCGGTTAAAAAAGAGCAAGATCCATTTTTCACCCATATCCAGAGTAGATAGCGTGCAAAAACACTAGCAAGTATTAATAACACCCTATTCACTCCAAAACTATGAAAAAAATTATCATTGGCATCATGGGCCCGGGCGATAGTGCCACATCAACCGACTTAGAAAACGCCTATCAACTCGGACAACTCATCGCCGAAGCAGGATGGATATTGCTAACTGGCGGTAGAAATGTCGGCGTCATGGATGCCGCCAACAAAGGAGCAAAATCAGCTAACGGTTTAACAGTCGGCATTCTTCCGGGAAATGACACTCGCGGCATTTCGGAAGCTGTAGATATTGCCATTGTCACCGATATGGGAAACGCCCGAAATAACATTAACATTCTTTCTTCAGACGTAATAATTGCCTGCGGTATGGGGACGGGTACTGCTTCGGAAATTGCCCTCGCCCTCAAAGCTAACAAACAAGTTATCTTGTTAAATGACAGCGCCGAAAGTAAACTTTTCTTTAAAGGTTTAGCACAATTTAACATCTTTGTGGTAGACAATGCTGTAGAGGCTATAAATCAAGCTCGCGAAATCCTAGTAAATCCAAGATGAAATCCAAGATGAGACTAAGCAAATTCAACTTTTGTGCGATCGGCATTTTCCTGACTTTGGGGATTTTCGTGAGTACCAAAGCAGACGGAGGAATTGTACAGTTCACTTTCAGCAACAAATCCACTCAAAAATTAGCACAAACCCTCCCTCCTCCTCCCCCTTCCGCAAAGCCTGTTACCGAACAAGAAGCGCCACCTATTCGCAGCGAATCCGTGCCGGATCAAATAGCTTTAGCAACTCATTTGCAGACAATCAAAGCTAAACTCTACGGTGCTTACTGGTGTCCTAACTGTCACACGCAACAAGAACTTTTCGGCAAAGAAGCATTTAGCGCGATTACTTACATTGAGTGCGATCCCAGAGGCAAAGATCCTCAACCGGATTTGTGCAAAGCTGTCAATATTAAAGTTTATCCCACTTGGGAAATTCGGGGTAAATATTACACGGGGCGGCATTCTTTGGAAAAACTGGCTATTTTATCCGGTTATAGAGGTAGCAGCAATTTTCAACCACAACTTTCCTCTCCTTAGAAATATCTCAATTAGTTCGCACTCGCCCACTAAGAAACCGGGTTGTTGAACCGAGATTGACGGTTTTCAGCAATTATTAGGGTTAAAAACCCGGTTTCTCGCCACCCGTGCGTCCAGGACTATAAATGTATGGTGGGCACGGCGCACCTAAAATTATGATTTTTATGAATCAAACTTCTGAATAATATGAATTGACATGAGAGTGAGCTGGTTATTTAATTGTAATTAAGCGGACAAATAGATGTCGATTTCAGATTAGAAGTTATTCAGGAGACTGAAGCGATGCATTTACAATTTAGCAACAAACAAATAATCGGGAGCAGTTTGCTGTGCTTTTCGGCAATTGCATTTCCCGTAAGGAGCCAAGCTATAACAGT
This sequence comes from Microcoleus vaginatus BM001213989, assembly GCA_036700245.1. Classification (GTDB taxonomy): domain Bacteria; phylum Cyanobacteriota; class Cyanobacteriia; order Cyanobacteriales; family Microcoleaceae; genus Microcoleus. Next base: position 98,927 of record JAUBOM010000008.1, on the reverse strand, counting down.
ACAAGAAGTACCGAATCCCCGCGAAGTAAATAACACTTGGGTAACGGACAAGGCAAACATTCTCAGCGACAACACCGAAACTCAGCTAAATCAAATGATTTCGGAGTTAGAGGCGAAAAACGGGTCAGAAATCGCTGTTGTGACAGTTCCTGATACTAAGCCATCGGCGACACCCAAAGCATTTGCTACAGAATTATTTAATTTTTGGCGGATTGGCAAAAAAGGTAAAAATAACGGAGTTTTATTGTTGATTTCCTCGGGGGAACGCCGCGTTCAAATTGAAACAGGTTCGGGCATTCAAAGCATTTTGCCGGAGGCTAAAGCAGTGGGCATTATTGAAACCGAAATTACGCCCCGATTTAAACAGCAGGACTTTGGCGGGGGCACATTAACCGGGACAAAGGCGTTAGTAAATGCTTTACAAACTCCGAGGGTAAATGCTCAATCTCAAACCACGCTGCCTTTGGCTCCTATCGTACCATCTCAAGGGGTGAAACCGTCACCAATGCCTAGTCAATCGCTAGTTATTAGCAATAGTAAGTTCACAGGTGAAGATTCATCGAATCCAATCATTTGGGGGTTATTCATCGCATTAATACCTGGCTTCATTATCTTTGAGATATTTCGCAGCTTATTTTCTCGGAACTCTCCTTCCCCCTCCCACCGCCGTTATTCGCCCCATAACAGCAGTAGCAGTGACTACAGCAGTAGCAGTAGTGGCTACAGCAGTAGCAGTGGTGACTACAGCAGTAGCAGTAGCAGTAGCAGTAGCGACTCGGGGGGTAGCTTTGGCGGGGGCGACTCCAGTGGGGGCGGTGGCGGTGGGGGTTACTAATTCGGGAAGGGAGGCAGAAACCGAGTTTTTTTAGCAGGAATTAGTCCCCCTCTGCGGGGACGAGAGGCAAGTGTAGTTGCGGTTTCAGCCGCCGAATAATCGAGGGGTAGCTAACTAAAATACTCTTCAACTATTTTCAAAATCCGCGAGGCGGCTAAACCGTCCCCAAAGGGATTAATTGCCATTGCCATTGCGTTGTAAGCTTCGGAATTGCTCAGCAACTCTACCGCTGCTGCTGTAATTATATCAGAGTTAGTACCAACGAGTTTAGCAGTCCCTGCAGAAATTGCCTCTGGTCTTTCTGTGGTTTCTCGTAATACTAAAACTGGCTTGCCCAAACTAGGTGCTTCCTCTTGCAAGCCGCCGGAATCTGTGAGGATTAAATGGCATCTCTGAATGGCTCCTACTAATTCTGCGTAATCCAGTGGTTCTGTTAAAAAGACTCTCGGATGGTCGCCCAAAAGAGCTTGCAAAGGTTCTCTGACTGTGGGATTTCGATGTAGAGGTAAGAGCACCGCTGTATCGGGAAATTTATCTAAGATTTGGAGAAATGCCCGCGCAATTCCTGCTAAAGGTTCTCCCCAATTTTCGCGTCGGTGAACAGTTGCTAAGATAGTGCGATATTTGCTCCAATCTAAGTGAGGAATGTTGCATTCGGGTTGGCGTTTGGCGACAGAAAGCAAGGCATCGATTACTGTGTTGCCTGTACGGTGAATTTCTCCCAAAACGCCCGATCGCCCTAAATTCTCTTGGGCAAGCGCTGTCGGGGCAAAATGCAGCCGTGTGAGCTGAGATATCAACCGTCGGTTAGCCTCTTCCGGGTAAGGATTGAACACGTCGTCTGTCCGCAATCCGGCTTCTACGTGACCTACGGGTATTTTCTGGTAAAATGCAGCCAAAGTAGCGGCAAACGCTGTTGTTGTATCGCCCTGAACTAAGACGATTTCGGGCTGCAATTCTTTAAAGGAGGCTTCCAAACCCTGCAAACTCCGGGATGTAATATCTGTCAAGGTTTGCTGGTGCTGCATAATTGCTAAATCCCGATCGGCTTTTAGATCGAACATTCGCATTACTTGTTCGACCATTTCTCGGTGCTGACCGGTTAAAATTACTTGGGTGTCAAAGGTTGGCGAACTTTTGAACAGTTGAATTACTGGGGCTAGTTTAATCGCTTCCGGGCGAGTTCCTAAGACTATGCAAACGCGGTGTGTGGCTTCGGGCATGGTAAAATTGGGTAGTTGAGATTTGCGAGGCTCTTAAAGGCTGAAGATTTGAGAGCAGGTTTGAATCGTTGGTTAACAAGGTTTATTTTTTTATGAACCGCAGAGGGCGCAGAGGGCGCAGAGGAGGGAGAGAAGAGAGATAGAAGGTGTTTTTTTTTTGATTTATATCGTTTTAGATCGCACTGTTGGTACATTTTTAATTATTAATTGCTCATGCCCTATCGTTACATTCTATTTTACAAACCCTACGACGTTTTAACTCAATTCACTGACAACTCTAGCGAAACTAAGCGCAGAACTCTCAAAGATTATATTCCGATTCCTGATGTTTATGCGGTGGGTAGACTCGATCGCGATAGTGAAGGTTTGTTGCTGCTAACGGACGATGGGCCCCTTCAGCACCGCCTCAGTGACCCGACCTTCGCTCATCCCCGCACTTACTGGGTGCAAGTTGAACGGATTCCCGATGCAGGGGCGATCTCGGCTTTGCAGACAGGTGTCACAATTCAAGATTATCGGACTCGATCGGCAAAAGTGCAATTATTGTCGGCAGAACCACCTTTGCCGCCCCGCGAACCGCCGATTAGATTTCGCAAAAACGTGCCGACAGCTTGGCTGGAAATGACTCTCACAGAAGGTCGGAACCGCCAAGTCCGCAGGATGACCGCAGCAGTAGGGTTTCCGACGCTGCGGCTAGTCAGGAGTGCGATCGGGCATTTGCGTCTCGAAGGTCTCAAGCCCGGTGAATGGCGCGAACTAACTCAAGCCGATTTGAGATTTGAGATTTGAGATTATTGATTGTAGAATTACAGTCAACCGTCAACAGTTAACCGTCAACAATCAATAATCAACTACTTTGGAGGCGGCAAAATAAAACTCTCGTTTCCATTCTTATCTTTTTGCACCTGAGCTCCCAACTTGACAAGAGCTTGTTTCGCCCTTTGACGCACCAACTTATCAGTTGTTTGAGCATAAACCGTGTTCCAAGCAGTAAACCGCACCGTCACGCTATCGGGATCTCTGCGCAAATACTCAGCAGTTGCTCGAAACATCGGCGCCAATTTCGACCCTTCCGGGCTTCCTTGCACCCAATCAGCAGCCATTTCGTGAGAGCGAATTGACTCGGGAATATCGCCCAACAGCAGCAACTCATCAAGACCTTTAGTTCGCCACACTATCCACGATTGGGAATGAATTTGCGGCGAAACGGTAAGGGCGCTAGTACCGCGCTCCATAAAGTTAACAGCAGTTTCAGGCTTTCCCTGATAAAAAGAAATAGCTGTGGAAAGAAACAGATAGATGTCAGCCCACCGCGGGTCGCGCTGCGTAACTATGTCAAAATAATCTTGGCTGAGATTGTAGCCCGTTACATCTCGCGCTTCGTCGTCGCCAAAATACTGCAAAAATTTGATAAATGTCCAATCTGCAATTAAATTGTCAAAGCCAAAACTAGGGATAGTTTTGAGCATTTTCAGCCGCAGGGCTTCTTGCTGCGCTTCTTGCTGTGCGGCTTGCTTGAAACTGGCAGCAGACATTCCAGAGAGAGGCTTTTGCCCCTGAACACCAACGGCGGACATTCCGCCCAACTGCCCGCTAGACTGCATGGCAACGACCCCCGCCAGCGCTGCTAGACCGATAAATCCATTAACGAGCAGGCTCAACCACTTACGCGAAAATTGTTCGATTTTAGCTTCCACGGCACATTTAAATCCAAGTTTTAAATTAAGTTTATTGAAAGAGAGTAATAATTGGTTGGCGATCGACTAAAAATCTCGTTAAACTGTCCAAAGGGATGGTGGAGCCTCCACACAATAGTTTAAGTAGTAGTTTGAGATTTTTTAGCAATATAAAATCTCAAATCAAAAATCTAAAATCGAATTGAGCCAAATTCAATGAATCAAGCCCGCAGACGCTTTTCTAAATTACAGGCAGCCCTGTTCAGTGGGGCGATGGCAACAACCGCTTCGATATCTTTGCTCGTTCCCGGCCTGAGTCAATCAGTCCGCGCCGAGCTTCAAGATAGCCCCAAAGCTGTCTTGGACGAAGCTTGGCAAATTGTGAACCGAGAGTATGTTGATGGCAGCTTTAACAAGACTGACTGGCAATTGACCCGCCAAGAACTGTTGAGCAAAAACTATACCTCTCGCGAAGCTGCCTACACCGCTCTCCGCAAAGCCCTAGAGAAATTAAACGACCAGTACACGCGCTTCATGGACCCGAAGCAGTACGAAGCCCTGACGAATCAAACCTCCGGGGAACTGACAGGGGTGGGGATGAGGCTGGAAGAAGACGAGAAAACGAAAGCGATTAGGGTAGTCGAGCCGATGGAAAATTCCCCGGCCCTGAAGGCAGGGATTCTAGCGGGCGATACGATTTTGGTGATTGACGGCAAAACTACCAAAGGCATGACTGTCTCGGATGCGGCTCAGGTAATTCGGGGCGACGAAGGCACGAAAGTGACGTTGCGGATTGCTCGTGAGGGCAAAAGCGAATTTGACATCACTCTGACGAGGGCGAGAATTGAGGTAGCAGCGGTTCGCTACAGCCTCAAGAATGAAGGCGGTAAGAATGTGGGTTACATCCGCTTGCAAGAGTTTAGCTCGCACGCGGGGGAACAAATGGAGGTGGCGATTAAAAAGCTCTCTAATCAGAAAGCTGACGCTTTTGTGTTGGATTTGCGGGGCAATCCCGGCGGTTTGCTGCGGGTGAGCATTGATATCGCTCGGATGTGGATGGATACAGGGGCGATCGTCCGCACAGTCGATCGGGGGGGCGATTCTCAGGAAATGCGGGCAAACCGCACTGCTCTCACTGACAAGCCTTTGGTGGTGCTCGTGGACGATAACTCGGCCAGCGCCAGCGAGATTTTGGCGGGTGCTCTGAAGGACAACAAGCGCGCAACTGTGATAGGCGGCCAAACTTTTGGCAAAGCTTTGGTGCAGTCGGTGCATTCTTTGGCTGACGGTTCGGGATTGGCGGTGACGATCGCTCACTACTATACTCCCAACGGTACGGATATCAGTCAGAAGGGGGTTACTCCCGATGTCAAAGTCGAAGTCACAGATGAACAAAAGTTGAAATTAGCTAACAAACCGATGTTGGTTGCGACTCAGGACGATCCTTGCTACGCGCAGGCGATCGCACTTTTGCGAACTACCGCTTCGTCTCCCCGTCCCGTTGCTGGTAAAGAGGCTGTTGTTCCTAAGAAGTAGTTGAAACCGTAAGTTATTAACAATAATCATGAAGATGAAACCCGCATCGGCGGGTTTTGTTTTGGTAATTTGAATTTAAATATAGCAATCGCCTTAGTGGTTATGGCATAAAGTGGAAGTAGTGCTTTTTGCTGGGGAGCGATTCCCTACCGGAGGCTTCGCTAACGCACGACTCATGCCCCAACCTTTATATGGTATACTACTCGACTTAGTACGCTAACACTTTAAAATCGGTAAATTATTAGGGATCTCAATCCAGCTTATACTTCTGTAGGGAGCTTATTTGAAAATAAGCCAATGTTTTTTATTCCCAAGTATCAAAGAGCATATGCTTGGGAGACAGAAACGATAAAAAAATTTATTAAAGATTTAAAAAATTGCTTTTTAAAGCGGAAAGCCCAAGATCCTATTAGCCATTTTTGGGGAGGTATTTTAAGTTTAGAGTATCCTGTTCAAGGTGTGGTAAGGCAACACCAATATGAAATTATAGATGGGCAACAAAGAGCAGCAACTTTTACAATTCTTATGGCCTGTATTGTAAAGATGTACAAGGAATTGCTGGATGAAGCCACAAGTTCAGGAGAAACAACAAATGAATCAATTCTCAAAAAGCGAATAGAAGATTTATCTAACAGATTTATAAATTTTAATCAAGAAGTACAAAGAGTTACTACAATAGTCGAAGTTTTAAAACTATCAAAACCAGATCATAATTTTTATAGAGATTTAATCACAGAGAAAAATCCATCGCCATCAAGAGATTCTCACAAAAAGTTACTGGAGGCATACAAAAGTATATTTGAGGCAATTCAACAAATGATAGGTAGTACGTCTAATTTAGTAAGTAAGATGGACGACCTTGAGGTGATTCAGAACGTTATAGACAGTGACTTTACTGTGTTACACATGGTTACGAAAGAAAAAAGAGATGCTTTCAGGCTATTTCAAGTTATTAATGACAGAGGTACGAGTTTAACGGAGGGAGATTTGCTCAGAGCAAAAACCTTAGAAATATTAGAAGGATTTAGCTCAGAGCAAAATAGTGTGGAAGAGCTAGGGGATAAAAATCTTTCCGATCACCCTAATAAAACTGCCAACTATCTTCACTAAATTTATGAATCAAATAATGGAAGAATAGCACCACAAAACGCTTTATTTGATAATTTTATTGATGCTTTTTTTTCGCAACATAAAAACTCAAACTTAACAGGAACTGACGCCGAGCAAATTTATAAAACATTAGGTGATATAGAGAAAGATATTATAAAGTGCAGAAAATTGGAAGATGGAGAGTGGCTTTATGCAGAACAGCAGCCTATAACAGGATGGGAAAGAAGCCGTCTAAATCTTCTATTGAAAGAGTTAGACCATACATTATCTATACCTTTGCTTTTGGCAGAATCGCAACTGAAACCTCGAAAATTTTCTCAAACTGTACAAATTTTAGAAAAAGCTTTCTTCCGTTATAAAATTATATGTAATTAACACGCTAGTGCGTTTCAAACAATCTATCGCGAAGAAGCAATGTCAATTAGAAGTGCTCCTGCCAAGTACAAACCCACAAGTTTGAAGGAAAAGCTACGGACTTTAATAAATCAAAGAGCTTCAGCTCAGGAATTTCAAGCAAAGCTTGAGTGGCTTGAGTACAAAGAGAGTGGAGGTGGTAGCAATAAACCGCTCAAGTATTTTTGGCTAACTGCCGAGTATTATTACCCGTGGTTTAAGAAGGGGGCTGTTGGAGTTCCTAAGTGCCTTGACAAGAGTAGGGTATATGACTTTGCCAGTACCTCTATCGAGCATATATATCCACAAAATGCGACAATTGGTAGTAGTGTATTTGACTCCAGTTTGGAGCCTTTGAAGCATTCACTAGGAAATTTGACAATTTTAGATCCCGGTTTAAACGAGATGGGAGATAATGATGCTTTTTTAACAAAGAAGCCTATTTATAAAAGATCTTCAGTCTTTTTAACCAAAGATGAGATTGGGGGAAAAGCAGCTTGGACTTTAAATGAAATTACCTCTCATAAGAGCCTGCTTATAGATATAGGAATGAAAATTTTTACAATATAAAGCTACGGTTGTTAGCGATGTCGAACCTGGCATCCTTCCTTTATATGACGGCTAAAACAGGTTCGATCGAGTTCACAAAGCTTTAACTGAGGAAGGGTTTTGGCTGTCGAGTCTCAACTTTCAGAGTTTTCCTAGGGTGATGCAGAGTACGCGGAAAGCTCTCTCTAGTCAATTCGACCAGCAACACATCGAAGGATTGCCCCGGAGTCCGACAGCCGCTGAAGCCAGATATTTCAGAAGCCTAGAGCACCTCAAATTAGTTGAGGCTAGTTTGCGCCACTACCTGAGTCTTTGGGCTTTGGCGCTCTTGGATGGTAAGGTGGGTTTTGCCCTGGATATCGCCTTACACGTCGGAGATTCCTATGGGACAGATCCTGTGGGCGGTATATTGCTAGATAAAACGATCGAACTGGCGAAACAGTATAAATAGGGAAGAGCGAACAGGATATATTGAACAGGCGATCGACCAGCAAATAGGAAAAGATTCAGCTATATTGGCTAGAGGAACCAGCCTCTACACAATCAGGAATTCATTTTAAATTTTAAAAATTATGTCTTCTCAACTTGAGTGGCAACCTCAACCAATTCACAACGACGTATCCAGTCGAGTGGCGGTCTTGCAGTCATCGCTAACCTGGCATCAGACCACTTTTACGGGCATCTGGTTTGGTGCCTTTGAGTCCGACGATAACGTTCAAGATCATCCCGTCACCATGCTGACTCGCTTCGATCCCGGTGGCTTTTTCCCGCTACACGGACACCCGGGTGGAGAAGAAATTTTGGTACTCCAGGGTAACTTCGCTGATGAAACCGGTGTGTATCCTCCAGGATCTTATATGCTCAATCCCGAAGGGTTTATCCATCATCCTTATAGCGATGAAGGTTGCCTGACATTTGTTAAATTACGGCAACATGGTGGAACCACTCGCCAGCGGGTGAAAACGAATATTTACGAGTTGTGCTGGCAGCCCGGTGCTATTCCCCAAATTGAAGTAAAGCCACTTTATGAGCAAGAGGGTTTTCATGAAAAAGTTTGGGTGGAACGCTGGCAACCAGGCACGGCTTTGTGGAACGTAGTTGAATCTGAAGTGAAAGAAATCTTTGTCATTGAAGGCTGTTGGAGTGATGAGTTAGGAGATTTCCCAACTGGTAGTTGGCTGCGGTATTCACCCAATTCTCCCTATAGTCCGTCGTCGGCCACCGGTTGTCTGGTTTATGTTAAGACTTATCCTTTAGATGCAAGGCGATTTATTGTTGGAAAAGACTTCCGACACCCTTTTGAGACAACTGAGCCTTCTGACTAAGGATTAGCGCTAGGAATGGAAAGAATATAAATGACTAATGACTACTAACTACTGACCTCATTAGCCATTCATGCGCCGGATAAACTCTAAGGGCAAACCATCTGTATCGGCAATAAAAGCTACTTCGTAAACATTTTGCCCGATCGCCTGTTGAGTCGGTTCTAATAAAACTTTCAAAGCTTGAAACTGGTTTGGTTGGTCTTTAGCAGCTTCCTCAAACCGCTGTTTCAGAGACTGCAACCAGCTAGGCAAGTCAGTTGTCGCCTCAGTTAAATCGAAAGATAAATGATAATATCCAACATAATGCTCGTCTCCGAATGCATCCGGTGCGGGTTTTGGTTCCGGGATTTGAATTAGTTCGATGCGTCCGTTGAGACCTTCCATCCAACAGGCTAGGGTGTAACCTGTGGTAAAGCGATCGCTCACAGTAAATCCCAACTGTTCGTAAAAGGCGATCGCCCGGTGAATGTTAGCAGTGCGAATCGAGGCGTGGTGCATTCAATTTTAGATTTTAGATTTTAGGTTTTAGATTTTAGAAGGGAAGTAGGAATTCCGGCTTGGGATTTTAGATTTTAGAGGGTAAATTCGTAATTCGGAATTAAAAACGGTCGCATCTTTAGCGCGAAAGCAATAGAGCCTTCTTCCCTCTTCCCTCTTCCTTCTTCCTTTTTCCCTCTTCCTTCTTCCTTCTTCCTTCACTTATTCAAACAACCGAAAATAGGGATATCTAATCGGAACTCCCGGCTCTTTTTCTAAATCAAAATTAATCACTTCCCAGCAAGGGTCCTCTTGGGGATCGGGGCTAAAATCCACAGGCAAACCGTACAGCCTCGGTCGCGGCGATTCCGACTGGCCTCGCCAAGGCGTGCTGCGTTCCAAATAAGCGCTGATTAAGTCCCGATAGCGTTGGGCAACGATCACGCGAGTTGCTCGGTAGCCTTGAGTATAAAGTCGATCGAGCGCTTCGTGAATTTCAAACCGAATCCCGTCGGGGTGCGTGTGCTGGCGATACCATTCATTCTCCCAGCGGCGCCAGTGCCGCCCAGACTGAAGGTGAACCAGTTCCCCCGTTTTTGGATCTGCCTCAAATGCCCCGTGACGCGGACACAAATAGGTATCCGTGAGCGTTAAAGCCGGAATTGTTTGGCGACAGTGGGGACACTGAATTTCCGGGCCAAACATTGGGTATTGCAAGGCAACTTCAATCATTTATTTGCGTCCCAGCATATTTTCTCTGCAAAAGTGCCAAATACTTTTATTATATCCCGTATCAAGAACCAGCTAATCTGCTAGAAGTATAACGATCGACCAACTAATGAGCAATCTCAACGAATCTCAGTCTGCACTTCCTTCCTCTTGGCCCAGGCCAGATCTGTCCCAAGCGGCTTTTGTCGCTGAAGGCGCTGTTGTCATCGGCAGGGTAGAGGTGGCTGCAGGCGCTAGTATCTGGTACGGGGCGGTGGTGCGGGCGGATATAGAGCGAATTGCGATCGGCTCAAGTACCAATATCCAAGATGGAGCAATTCTGCACGGCGATCCGGGGCAACCGACTGTTTTGGAAGATTTCGTCACAGTCGGACACCGAGCCGTGATTCACTCAGCTTACATTGAACGGGGCTGCCTGATCGGGATTGGGGCGATCGTCCTGGACGGAGTGAGGGTGGGCCGAGGCTCTATCGTCGGTGCAGGGGCGGTTGTGACCAAGGACGTTCCCCCTCATACGCTAGTTGCGGGAGTGCCTGCCAAACGCCTGCGGGATGTCTCTGAGGAAGAAGCAGCCGAGTTGGTGGAACACGCTAAGCGTTACGAAAAGTTGGCTCTGGTTCACGCGGGGAAAGGTTCTGATTTGGGATTTGCTGAGGTGAAGGAATAAAGTTTTCAGGTAGAACTTATGCAACAGTTAAAGCTCGTATTCAAAACTCAAACCCACGCTGCCCTGAAAAATTGGATAAAGCGCAAGCAATTCTGATGTTATGTGAAAAGAATACTTGTCTAAAGGCAAGATAATAATTTCTGCTTCTACTAAAATAGCCAAAAAATACTGTAATAAAGAGATACTTCGGGGAATTTGCTCGAGGGGAGTTAAATTAACTTTTTCTGTAATACATTTGATAACTTCTTGAACTTTGTCCTCTTTCCCACCCCTGGCAAGAATACCATATAAATTTTCGCAAAAACGGGTCATATCTTTTGGCTTAAGTTCTTCGGGAATTTTGTTTCGCTCAAATAGTTTTAGAGTAGCAACAGCTATTTGACATTTTCTTTTGATTTCAGGATAGTCGCTTTCTTGTATAGCAGGAGATATTTGTTCAAATGCCAGAATCATTGTATCTAGCTGTTCAACAATCGCTTTTATTTGTGCAGCTAAACGGAGTTTTTTCCACTCAATTTCCGAACTTTTATAAACCAAATCGTGCGTTGAAACTGCCCAGGCGTGTTCAAAAGCACTTTTTATTTGAATTTCAAAAATTACAGTATAAATACTTAATAAATTATCGATATTTGTATCCTCTACGCTTTTTAATCGAGCCGAAATTCTAGTTGAATCAAATTTAAAAGTATCTGGAGATTTTTTATTCTGTCCTCTTTTTACTGTTTTAACAACCTGAAAAGTATCTTTGCAAAATTTAATTACCTGTTGTTCTTGTGATAAATTTGGGATAATGACTGTACAACCAAATAAGTCATCTAGTTCCGACCATTTTTTAAATCTACCTGTCTCAATTTTTTCTGCTAAAGATTCAATAGTTTTAATCCTACAAGTAAGCGCATATCCGTTGCTGTCACAAAAATTTAGCATTGTTTCTCTGACTCGCTTCGCAACATCTTCGACAAAGGGAAGATATTGTCCATATTGGCGGTCTAAAATAGAAGGATAGATCATAAATTAGATAAGTTACAGATTTATTACGAATTAGTATTTCCTAAAATTACTGATTTTAAGATCTTAATTCGAGTTTTAGTTTTTTCAATTCCTGATGAACCCAAGGAAGTTGTAATGGCATCATAATAGGCTTGAGATTCATGAGTTATCATTGCTGATTCAGGAGATTTTAGAGTTTCCATAAATTCGTAAATTCTCTGGCAGATATCGGCAGTTATATTTAATAATTTTTCACGATTTAGTTCTGCGATTGCGCTAAAAAATGAATAAAAATCCGCTTGATTTTTGAGTCTGGTTTTAGATAAATTTATATGTTGCGGCGAACGAGCTAATAACTCTTTTATTGAGAAAATCACTTGTTTAAATTCCGATTCTATTTCATCTTGCTCCTCCCAAGCTAAATCTCGATCGTTAAACGCTTTATCCAAATCATCCTGACGATAAGATTTAACTCCTTCTTCTAGAAAAAGTAAAAGTAAAGCCACAAACTCTACATCTTTCATTTGGTTTCTCGCCCTAGCAGGAATCGAGGGAAAGTTGGGCGGGAGAAGGGAAGCCATCCAGTCAGTTAAATCTTCTACAGTAGTGATGAATCCGCCATTAAATCTAGCGTGACGCAGTTCTTGAGGTGTTAATTTACTAACATTACGGTTAATACGGTTAAATATGTCATTGATAATTCCTTCATCGTCGGAAGGGACATATTCAACAGCAAACTGATATTTCCAAAAATTTTGCTTTACTTCATTCTCTAAGTCTTTGAAAAATTTACCTCTCAGTCTTGTCAAAGTTGCTTGTTCGCTCACCGGAAATTTATTTTCTGCAAACTCAAATAAAGTAGATAACCTTTGTTTGCCATCAACAACACTATACTTAGATATACCTGCCGAGGTAATTTCTTGATACAAAAAGATAGCAGGGGCAGGATATCCATTAAGTACAGTATCAATGAAAAAGTCTTTATATTCTTGATTCCAAACACTGCGTCTTTGATAAGGTGGCTCAAGATCAAGCAGATGTCTTGTGTAGAGATCCCAAAACCAAGAAACAGTTTGAAAATTAATTGCTCGACTCATCTGACTTTTTCCGTAATAGAGTGAACTGGTAATTTCGATTATACACTATACTGATTGGGGCATAAGAGCAAATTCGGCTAAAAAGCTAAATTTATTAACAATCCGGATTGTTAAGCTCGATCGAGCGCTAAAATTGATGACATGAATAACGATCGCACATCTACTCCAAACATCCCCCCGTACACCTGGAAACGTCCCATCGGCCTCGGTTGGGAGAATCCCTATACAGTCCGCTACGCAAGCAATCTCGACGACGGGCCCTGGCACGGAATGCCTCTGGGCGGGTTCGGTGCCGGCTGCATCGGGCGATCGTCCCGCGGTGACTTTAACCTCTGGCACATTGACGGCGGCGAGCACATTTTTCGCAGTTTGCCCGCTTGTCAGTTCAGCATTTTTGAAGAAACTCAAGGCAAGAAACAAGCTTTCGCACTCTCCACTGAACCGCCTACCGATGGCAGTTTATCTAGTTGGAAATGGTATCCTTGCGAAGGAAGAAGGAAGAAGGAAGAAGGAAGAAGGGAAGAAGAAGAAAGAACCGGAGAAGAGTCTAATTCTTCGGGGAGTTATCATGCTTTGTATCCGCGCAGTTGGTTTGTTTACGAAAATGTGTTTCATGCTCAATTAAGCTGCGAGCAATTTTCTCCAATTTTGCCGAACAATTATCAGGAAAGCAGTTACCCAGTTGCCATGTTTGAATGGGTGGCGCACAATCCTACAGATGCGCCGATTACTCTCAGCATCATGCTGACTTGGGAGAATATTGTCGGTTGGTTTACTAATGCCAACAAGTCGCCGAAAGTGATGGTTCGAGATGATGGTAGTCCATTTTATGACTATCAACCCCGGTGGGGAGAAAGTGCCGGAAATTTGAATTTGTTGGTGGAAGATTTTCACCGCATCGGTTGCGTGATGACGCGGTTGACTGCTGAGGACGAACCGCAAGAGGGGGAGGGACAATGGGCGATCGCAACTATTACTAATCCAGCGGTAGAAGTATTCTATCAAACTCGCTGGAACCCGGCGGGGAATGGCGACGAGATTTGGCGCAACTTTTCTGCGGAAGGTTTCTTGTTGGATGACAAAGACGAGACAGCCGCAGCAGCAGGAGAACAGTTGGCTTGTGCGATCGCAGTTCGCTTTACTATTCGACCGGGAAAAACTCGCAAAATTCCCTTTATTATAGCTTGGGATTTGCCCGTTACTGAGTTTGCATCGGGAGTTTGGTACTACCGCCGCTATACAGATTTCTTCGGCCGTAACGGCAAAAATGCTTGGCCGATTATTCGCACTGCAATGAAGCATTCCGATACTTGGCGCGAAAATATTGAAGCTTGGCAAAAACCGATTTTAGAACGGAAAGATTTGTCAGACAGTTTTAAAATGGCTTTGTTTAACGAGTTATACGCCCTCACAGACGGCGGTACTCTTTGGAGTGCGGCTGACGAACGCGATCCCAAGGGTCAATTTGCGGTTTTGGAGTGCATTGATTATCGCTGGTACGAAAGTTTGGACGTGCGGCTTTACGGTTCTTTTGCTTTGTTGATGCTGTGGCCGGATTTGGAAAAGTCGGTGGTTTTAGCCTTCGCTAGGGCAATTTCAGCCGGAGACGATACGCCGAGAATTATTGGCTGGAATCAAGCTTCGGCTATTAGAAAAGCTGTCGGTGCGACGCCGCACGATTTGGGTGCTCCTAACGAACATCCTTGGGAGAAAACCAATTATACTAGCTATCAAGATTGCAATTTGTGGAAGGATTTGCCTTGCGATTTTGTGTTGCAGGTTTATCGGGATTTCCTGTTGACTGGCGGCACAGATTGTGAGTTTCTGCAAGAGTGTTGGCCGGCAATTGTTGAGGCTTTGGCTTATCTGAAAACTTTTGATGAGGATGGAGACGGAATTCCTGAAAATTCGGGAGCACCCGATCAGACCTTTGATGACTGGCAAATGCGGGGGATAAGTGCGTATTGCGGAGGTTTGTGGTTGGCGGCGCTGGAGGCTGCGATCGCGATCGGCGAAATCTTGGAAGATGCAGCACCGCAGATAATTCCTAACCCTCAAGCAAAGATAGCATTATATCACAGTTGGCTGTTACAAGCAAGACCCAGCTATCAAGAAAAACTGTGGAACGGTCAATATTACCGTTTGGACAGCGAGAGTAATTCCGAAGTGGTGATGGCAGACCAATTGTGCGGTCAATTTTACGCGAAGCTATTAGGATTACCGGATATTGTGCCGCCGGAATGTGCAGCCAGTGCTTTAGAAACTGTGTACAATTCTTGCTTTTTGCAGTTCAACGAGGGCGAGTTCGGTGCGGCAAATGGGGTGATGCTGAATGGTTCGCCGGAAAATCCGAATGCGACTCATCCTTTGGAAGTTTGGACCGGGATTAATTTTGGGTTGGCGGCTTTTTTGGTACAGATGGGAATGGAGGAGAAAGCGTTTAAATTGACGGATGCTGTGGTGAAGCAGATTTATGAAAATGGGTTGCAGTTTCGGACGCCGGAAGCGATTACGGCGGGGGGGACTTTTCGGGCGAGCCACTATTTGCGGGCGATGGCGATTTGGGCGATTTATGGAGTGTTGACCAATTTTAAATAGGGAAAAAGGTATAGCCTTTCTCAGTAATATGAGGTGTTCTTGGGCATAGGACATAGGGCATAGGGCATAGGGCATAGGGCATACCTCACCACGCTTGAGAACCGCTATATTAGCTGGTGAATCCCACTAAATTTGAAAAATTTTAAGCCTTCAACTCCATTTTTAGCAAGGAAAACGGTTAATTCAACTATCAATAAAATTGACCGTAAAAATTTTTCGCGTTCGAGGGAGACATTAAAGTTTCATGCTCAAATTTTAGCCTAGCTCAAGTTTGAGCATGAAACAGCCCTGGGATGTGATATCGATTCCGGTTGCACCGGAATCATTGTTGACTGTTGACTGTTGACTGTTGACTGTTGACTAATGACTGATGACTAATGACTAATGACTGTTGACTGTTGACTGTTGACTGTGATTTTAAAAAATGAAAATTGGGCGAATTATTTGTTGCGAGCTTGATTCGACTTTACGCCCGACGATGAAGCGCGGATTTGATATCATTCCGGCTGCGCCGGAATTGATATGAAGGGGATCGAACTCGGCTATAAACGAGAAATACAAAGGGTTTGAGGCGATTGTTGACAGCACTGCAGTCCGCACATTACCCGTATATAATTTGGAATGATAGCCAATTTCAAGATAAAATAGAAAAATGTCAAATCCTTTGCTTTCCCTCAACTACGAACCCGCGATAGAATCCCTCGGCGGCGACTATTTTGATGAAGTCCCTGCGGCCGATTTTCCGCAGCATATTCTCCGCTTCCGCAACGACAAATTATTGCCGATATTGGGTTTAGACCCCGCACAAGTAACCGACCAACATTTTATAGAAGCGTTCGGCGAATTTCACTGTGTCCGCCCCTTTCTAGCACTCCGCTATCACGGCTATCAATTCAACGCATATAACCCCAATTTAGGTGACGGTAGAGGCTTCTTATACGGCCAAGTTCGCGGCACTGACGGCAGACTTTACGACTTCGGCACTAAAGGTTCAGGCCGCACTCCGTACTCGCGGGGCGGTGACGGTAGACTCACTCTCAAAGGGGGAATTCGCGAAGTTTTAGCCGCCGAAGCTTTGCACCGATTGGGAGTTCGGACATCTCGCTGTTTTAGTTTAGTTGAAACTGGGGATGCTTTGTGGCGAGGGGACGAACCATCTCCGACGCGATCGTCGGTAATGGTACGTTTCAGTCATTCTCACATCCGGTTTGGAACTTTTGAAAGGTTGCACTATATCCGCCGCCCGGATTTAATTAAAAAACTTTTAGATTTTGTTATTGAATATTACTATCCTGAACTGCATTTAGAAGCAAGCAAGGCTGGTTTGTCGGCGCCGGAAAAGTATGCGCTATTTTATGCAGATTTAGTCCAGCGAGTAGCTGAATTAGTTGCTCAGTGGATGGCGGCAGGATTTTGCCACGCTGTGCTGAATACTGATAATATGTCGATTACGGGAGAAAGTTTCGATTACGGGCCTTTCGCTTTTATCCCAACTTACAAGCCGGAATTTACAGCAGCTTATTTTGACTATTCGGGTCTTTATTGTTACGGCAATCAACCGTTTATTTGTAGGGACAATTTAGAGAAGCTCCAGGAACCGCTAGCAGCGGCGATTCCTCAAGCTGATATGGATGCTGCTTTGGAAAAGTTCGGCGGGTATTATAATGCAGCTTATCGGCAGTTGATGCTCAATAGATTGGGCTTTGAGGATTTGCCAGAAGCTGAGGCTGATGAGTTGTTGAAGGTGACAATTAAAATGCTGGCGGAGTCTCAAGTTGAGTATCACGATTTCTTTTTTGAACTGCGAAGACAGTTCGATCGCACTTGGCGAGATGATGCTAGTCAAATTTTTGCTGAGGCGGAACCGGCCGACTTGATAGCACCTTGGCGGCAGTTTTACTATCACGTTTTGCAAAGTTTGTCGGCGGATGATATGGACAAAATGGCGGATAGATTACGCAGGCACAATCCCGAACAATCGCTGTTGAGGCCGACGATTGAGGGTGTTTGGGAACCCATAGCTATTGAGGATAATTGGGAACCATTTTATGAATTGGTTAAACGACTTCAAGACCCAGAAAATTGATTGATAATAGCTGGCATTAATAGCGCCCCGGGGCTGGTTCGCCTGCATTTTCTGTTGGTATTAAAGATTAGCGTGAACCAGCCCCGGAGCAATCTGGGATTAGAAAAATCTGCCAGATAAGAAATATAACACCGAGAAATAATGACTAATGACTAATGACTAATGACTAATGACTACTTGAGCTTTTCAATCTCAAATTGTGCATCTTTGTAACCGCCAGTAAGTCCTTGATCGAGAAACATTTTGCCGGCTTTTTCTAAATCGCTAATAGCTCCTGCTTTGTCTCCCAATGAGCGGCGAACCATACCTCTACCGTAGTAAGCAGCAGCATAATTCGGGCTGATCCGAATAGCTTGCACGTAATCTGCGATCGCACTATTGTTATTATTTAACTGCTGGTAAATCTTAGCCCGATTAGCGTAAGCTTCAGCATTGTTGGGATTGAACCCGATTGCTGCTGTAAAATCTGCGATCGCCCCCTGCGGGTCACCTCCTGCGCTGCGAGCTAAACCACGATTGTTAAAAGCATTATAATCATTCGGATTCACTTTCAGCGCTTGAGTGCAATCGGCAATTGCTTTCGGATAATCCTTCAAATTTAAATAAGCAATGCAGCGATTGTTGTAAGGAACCCCATCCTCATCGCTGAGCGCAATTGCCTGAGTGCAATCGTCAATTGCCGCTTGATGCGCTCCCAAATTCAACTGCGTGCTGCAACGATTAGCGTAAGCATCTCCACTCTTGGGATCGATCGCGATTACCTGAGAATAATCCGCCAAAGCTCCCTGATAATCTCCTAAGTGAAAGCGAGCTCTCCCCCGACTGTAGAAAGCATCAACATTCTGAGAATCGAGTTTAATTGCTTCAGTATAATCTCCAATCCCCCCCTGCAAATCTGCGCTCGCAGCGCGAGCCAACCCCCGCGAATGATAACCTTTAACAAGGTTCGGCTGCAACCGAATTACTGAGTTAAAATCCTGAATAGCCGCCTTGTAATCTTGCACTTCTAAATAAGCAACTCCTCTTTCATAATATGTATCAACATCGTTGGGCTGGAGCTTCAAAGCTTGAGTGTAATCCTCAATCGCCCCGCGCTTGTCGTTAAAATCGTGACGGGCTAGCCCTCGGTTAAAATAAGCCTCAACATATTTTGGATTGAGAGCGAGCGCCTGAGAATAATCGCCAATTGCTTCTTGATACTTTTGTAAATCATAATTAGCATTACCCCGCCAATAAAAACTCTCTGCATTGTTAGGATTCAATTGAATTGACTTATTAAAAGCCTGCAAAGCTCCCGCCGCATCTTTATTGCGAGACTTTTCTACTCCCTGTTCGTAATATTCCTTAGCTTTGATCGGATTCGGGCGGCTCCAATAATTAAACAGAAATACCATAACTATTGCCGCCCCGAAGCCAGCCAAAATCAGCCACCAAAACCGACTTCCCAAACGTGACGCAACACTATTTGAAGACACTAAGCTCGGAGAAATATTTTTATTTTGAGCTTTATTCCCCGGTTCTTGGCGGTGCCTCAACTTGCTGATAGCTTCCAACACTTCCTCAGCAGATTGATAGCGTTGGCTAAATTGGTGACAGACCATTTTGTCAATTATATTTCCTAGTCCCACAGAACATTGAACTCGGTTTCGCCAAACAATTTCCCCCGTGTGAGAAGGACTCGGATCTTGCAATTTTGGCAAATCCGTACCGGGCAAACCCGTGATAGCTTGGACTGCCATCATTCCGACTGCATAGAGGTCGCTGCTAAATTGCGGGTTGCCTTGAAATTGTTCGATCGGCATATAAGCCGGAGTTCCAGTAGCAATGGTGCGCGGAAATTCTGTATCGTACTCGCTGACGTGATTCGCGACTTCTTTAACGGAGCCGAAGTCAATTAAAACTAATTTGCCGTCTGGTTTGCGGCGGATTAAGTTCGAGGGATTAACATCGCGGTGAATCACTCCCTGAGAGTGTACGAAGGCGAGAAGTTGTAACACTTCTTCCAACAGATCCAGCACTCGTTCTTCCCGCCAAGGTTGACCGGCCACAATTTCCCTATTTAGGGCGTGTCCTGGCACAAATTCTTCGACGAGGTAGAATTGATTTGCTTCTTCAAAATAAGCGAGCAAAAAGGGAATTTGAGAGTGTTTTCCCAGCTTTTCTAATATTTCTGCTTCTTGTTTAAATAAGCGGTAAGCTGTTTTGAGAACTGTGGAAGTGTTGCTGGGAGGGCGCAGTTGCTTGACTACACATTGAGGGTTGCCCGGGCGGCGAGTATCTACAGCTAAATAAGTTTGTCCGAAAGCTCCTGAACTGAGAATTTGCACTACGCGATAACGCCTGTCTAAAAGTTGACCAACCATGTTCATATCGGGAATTGGGAATTGAGACTTGGTGACTGGAAATTGGGAATTGCTGATGGGAAATTTGGAATTGGTGATTGGTGATTTTGCCTTTTTCCTTCTTCCTGTTTCATTTTTCATTCTTCATTTTTCCTCATGATTAATGACTCATGACTGATGACTCATGACTGATGACTAATAGCTTATTTAGGAGCGTTGATTTGTGCTTGTGCGTTTTGGAAACCATCGGCTCTTCCTTGTTCTAGAAACAGCGTTGCAGCTTTCTGAAAATCCTCGATCGCCCCAGCACGGTCTTTGAGTTGGCGGCGGACGAGGCCTCGGCTGTAAAAAGCGGTAGCATTGTTGGGGTTGAGCCGCAGCGACTGAGCAAAATCCTCAACCGCTAAAGGGTAATTTTTTAGTTCTGAGTAAATAGTACCGCGATTGCTGTAAGCTACTGCATCGCTGGGATTGAGCCGAATTGCTTGAGTAAAATCTTCCACAGCCCCCTGCTTGTCTCCCGAAGCCGATCGAGCTAATCCTCGATTGCTGTATGCTTTGGGATTGTTGCCGTTGAGTCCGATCGTCAAACTGCAATCCTCGCTGGCCTTTTGAAATTGTTTTAAATTCAGATAAGCAATGCAGCGGTTGTTGTAAGCTGCTTCATCTTTTGGATCGAGGCGAATTCCTTGGGTGCAATCTGCAATCGCTTTGTCGTAGCTTGCCAAATTTAAGTAAGCGCTGCACCGATTGATATAAGCATCAGCTAGCTCTGGTTCCAATTCGATCGCCTTAGTATAATCCTCCATCGCTCCTTGATAATCTGCCAGGTTAAATCTCGATCGACCACGACTGTAGTAAACGCCAGCTTGTTTGGGGCTAATTTGAATCGCTAGGGTAAAATCTGACATTGCTCCTGTTTTGTCGCCGTAGGCCGATCGAGCTAAACCCCGATTGCTGTAAGCTGTAGCATCGTTGGGCTTGAGCCGAATTGCTTGAGTGTAGTCTTCAATTGCCGTGCGGTAGTCGCCCAGATCGTAGTAGGCTAAACCCCGCTGAGAGTATGCCTCACCGTCGCTGGGATTGAGTCGCACTACTTGGGTGAAATCTTCCACGGCCCCGGGCTTGTCGCCGGTCTCGAGACGGGCGAGACCTCGATTGTAGATGGCTTTGGTGTGGCCCGGATCGACTTTAATTGCTTGCGTGTAATCCTGTATTGCTTGCTCGGTGGCGCCCATGTCGTAGCGAGTGTTGGCTCGCTTGTAGTAAGTTTCCGCATCGCTGGGATTCATGGCAATCGCTTGGGTATAATCGGCGACCGCACCTGTTTTGTCCCCTTGCTGCGCCTTGGCTACGCCGCGGGCTAACAATTCTTTTGCCCTCGCCGGACTTTGACTCTGCCACAAGTAAATCATGAGTGCTGTCAAGATTAAAGCGGAGGCTGTTGCAGCCAACAGCAGCATTCTGATTTGGCGCTGTCTCGACGGTTTACTCATAGCGTCCGTGATGATTGTGGCTGGCGGCGGTTCAACCTCCCATTTTACGGCGATTTGTTTGAGGTCTGCCAAAACTTCGGCGGCCTCCTGATAGCGTTCCTCGTAGTCTGGCCGCACCATTCGATCGATAATATCTGCTAGGCCTGGTGAACAAGTTGCCTGGTTTCGCCAGGGAATTTCGCTTTTGTTGTTTTTTAAGGCACTCAGTTTCTTGGGTGAGATTCCCGTCACCGCAAGCTGGGCGATCGTACCTAGAGCGTAGATGTCGCTATTGTAACGGGGGTTGCCCATCGATTGCTCGATCGGCACGTATAACTCCTGGGCCGCCACATCCTGTTTTTTTGCCTCATGCCCTTTAACAGAGTTCGGGGAGGTTTGGGCCAACAAATTACAATTAGCGACTTCCGGGTTAATTTCTTTGTCTAAGCTAAAGTCAACCAAGACAAATTTGCCGTCTGACTCGCGCCGGATAGCTCTGTCTGGTTGAATTCTGCGGTGAATGAAACCCTTCTGGTGTATGAAGGCCAAAATTTCTAATATTTCTGATAGCAGAGCAATTACTTTGTCTTCAGCCCAAGGTTCACCGGGTATTAGTTCTTGACTTAAAGGTGTTCCGGCAATAAATTCTTCAATTAAGTATAAACTTTGATTTTCCTCAAAATACGCCAATAATTCGGGGATTTTGTCGTGTTTTCCCAATTTCTCTATTATTTCTGCGTTTCTTTGAAATATAACTTTGACTAATTCTGGAGTTTGCGAACTTTTGCCGGGAAGCCGCATTTCTCTAACCGTGCATTGCGGATACCCGGGACGGTGAGTATCTGCTGCTAGATAAGTTTTTCCCACCTCACTTGAGTCTGTGACTTTAATGATGCGGTAACGTCTGTCTAGAAGTTGACCAATCATGCGATAGCCCTCTACCCTGTTAATGTCCCATTATTGCATGAAATCAAGATAGCCAAAACATTTGGCGGAGTAATTTAAGTTCGATAGAGCCGTGACTCCCGCCCAAAAACGGATACAAGTTTCCTACAGGAGTCGTCAGCCGCCCCAAATTTTAGACTCTTGTTCAACCTCCCAGATTCATCTGTGGAGTAAATCTCAAATCTCAACTCTCAACTCTCAAATCGACTGACTGACCAAAGGGGCGATCGGATTGGCGATCCAAGTCAAGCACGGCGGCCGCGCTCTTCTAATATCTTTTTTAAAAAAATAGCTGAAATTGTTTATCCTGTCAATGAGATATGTATAATTTAACAACCAAGCCGGAGGTCAATCAAATGAACGTACAACTGCTTGAATCTCTAATTCAAGAGATCTTGTCTCTCTGGGCAGACGAGCAAATAGCACTCTCCGTAAAGATAGTACCAAATATCCCATACCCTTCGACCCGGAAACTCGTGCAGCTTGCCCTTTCCTGGGGACTATTTTATTTTTTTGAATGAGGAACCTTCTTATTTATACTCTCGAAGACCGAGAAGCAATTGCCTGATACTCAAAAACAGGAGATTGAGAAAACTTTTGAATGTGTGAATAATAAAAATGTCTGAATCACTAACAAAAGGAGGAACGATCGCAGCGATCGCCACTGCCATAGTTCCCCAACAAGGCAGCGTCGGCATTGTGCGAGTTTCCGGTTCCGCAGCCTTAAAAATTGCCGAAACTCTGTTTCGCGCCCCAGGACGGCAAATCTGGGAGTCTCACCGCATTCTTTACGGTCATATCCGTCGCCCCAAAACTCAAGAATTAGTCGATGAAGCTTTATTGTTAATCATGAAAGCGCCGCGTTCTTTTACTCGCGAAGATGTGGTGGAATTCCACTGTCACGGCGGTATAATGGCCGTGCAGCAAGTCTTGCAGTTGTGTTTGGAACATGGGGCGAGATTGGCCGCACCAGGAGAGTTTTCGCTGCGGGCTTTTTTGAATGGGAGACTCGATTTAACTCAAGCTGAAAGTATTTCAGATTTGGTGGGAGCAAAATCGCCTGCTGCTGCACAAAGTGCTTTGGCCGGTTTGCAGGGAAAATTAGCGCAGCCAATCCGCAAATTGAGAGCAACTTGTTTGGACGTGCTGGCAGAAATTGAGGCGAGAATTGATTTTGAGGAAGATTTGCCGCCTTTAGATGAAGCTAAAACCTGTTTGGAAATAAATCATATTTTGGCGGAATTGTCAATAATTTTGGCGACGGCAGATCGCGGAGAATTGTTGAGAAGTGGTTTGAAAGTAGCGATTGTTGGGCGGCCGAATGTGGGAAAATCGAGTTTGTTGAATGCATGGAGCCGGAGCGATCGGGCGATCGTCACGGATTTGCCCGGTACGACGCGGGATGTGGTAGAGTCGCAGCTTGTTGTGGGCGGCATTCCAGTGCAGGTGCTCGATACTGCCGGCATTCGAGAAACCGAAGACAAGGTTGAAAAAATTGGCGTTGAGCGATCGCGCGCAGCAGCAAAACAAGCCGATTTAGTGTTGTTGACTATTGATGCGGAATCTGGTTGGACAGAGGAAGATTCAGAAATTTACGAACAAGTAAAGCACCGCCAGCTAATTATAATTATCAACAAAATCGACCTAGTAAAAACAATCCCAGAACTACCTTTTTCCTCCGAAATTCACCCAATAGTTGCCGCGGCCGCCGCCCTCGATCGAGGCATAGTAGACTTAGAAACAGCAATCTTAGATGGCGTCAGCGGGGGAAATTTGCAAGCAGCAAACTCAGACTTAGCAATCAACCAGCGGCAAGCAGCGGCCTTAACCAGAGCAAAAATTTCTCTGGAACAATGCACGGATACTATCAGCAACAAATTGCCTTTAGATTTTTGGACAATAGATTTGCGCGGTGCAATTCAAGCATTGGGGGAAGTTACGGGCGAAGAAGTGACCGAATCAGTGCTCGACAGAATATTTAGCAGGTTTTGCATTGGCAAATAGCAATGGCACCACTTAAGTAAAACCTCTATATTGCAGGTTGGCAATGCGCACCTTACCGCTATAACTTGAAAATTCAGAAAATTGACTGACTCGCTTGTTTCATTTTTTGCAGATTGAGTCGTTCATACCGTAAATCAGCAACGCCAATTCTTCAATCTAAAATCTCAAATCTCAAATCTCAAATCGATTGACTCATTCTTACGATCGAGGTCTTCCCAGACTTGTAATATAAAGCACAGCCTCACTCGCAGGAATACCGAGAACGTCATTGACGCGATCGTCAAAAAAGCCCGCGATACCGCTGACACCCAAACGCAGTTGTATAGCTGCTAAATTTAACCGCTGGCCCAAATGACCCGCGTCCATGTGCAAATAGCGGTAAACTCGATCGCCATATTTTGCTACCGCCCTGTTCAAATCCGCCGTGTGAAACAAAAGCGCCGCCGCATCTCTGCCCAAGTCTTGCCCCAAACACAAAAAATGCAGTTCCCTGCGGAAATTTTTAAACCTAATTTGCCGCAATTCTTGAGCTTTCGGAGCGTAATAGTAACAGCCTTCTTCTAAGCCATTCACTCCCGAAACAGCAATAAAAGTCTCGATCAAACTTAGATCGAAATAGTCGGGAGAACCGTCTAATCCTTGGTCGATATAGTGCTGTGGCTGGTAAGTAAAATCGAGCATAGCTAGCAGCTCGCCCAAGCTCAAAGAAGCACCTGTATAACCACGGGTAGAACGCCTCTTGAGGATAGTATTTTCTAAAGTTTCCAGGTTCACTCCCCAAGGAATCGAAGGAGTGACCGTCGAAACTTTAGTACAAAAGGGAAAGTTGTATTTATCGTCTAATTCCCCTTCACTTTCATCAAGTTTCCAGCCGTCCGCTCCGGTAGGGTCAGATTCTAAATGCGTCGCTTTGTGGAGGGTTCTTAACAGTTGACCTTCGGAAATTTGCGGGTAATCTGTCGTGGTTTTTCCGGGCAAAGCTGTTTTAAATTTAGGCAAGTTTTGATCCATATCTAGCAAGTCGGCTAAAGCAACTACACAAATCGCTCCTTCTTGCTCCGAGTCGATGTACAGTAATTGATTTACAGCTTCGTCGGCGAATCCTCCAATCAGGTGAGGTCGGTAATCGTTGACGGCGCAAGCTAACTCGATATTGCTCAATAAATGACCGGTGTCTAGGAAAATGCGCCGATAAGCTCGGTCTTCGTAACGCCAAGAAGAACGAAAAAAAACAGTGGTAATGGCGATCGCCAATTGGGTATTTTCTAGCGCTGGCGACTGGAAACAAGCTGCTTGCAAGGTAGGCCAAACTTGACTGTCCCAAAAATGAACAAGTGAATGAGTTCTGCACTGATAGTTGTAAAGTCCCGGCGGCAACTGCGGAGTGCCGCGGGAGATTAAATAAACCTCTGCTGGGTAGAGCCCGCCCGCCGACGGCGCCGATCGCAAATACAGGTAGCTGTCGTCTACCGTTTGCACTTTCGCCGTCAACCCGTAGCTGCACAGCAACAAGCTAGATAACCGATGCCACCAACCCGCATCGGGATCGGCATCGGAATCCTCCGAGGGGCTTTTTAGATAAGGCTTGAGGTCAAAATACGCTCCAATTTTATATTCTTTGAACGGCACAGGTTGCTCTGTCCAATCTAGCTGTTTGCTTTTGGCAGCAATGGTTTCAGGATCGTATTTCGTCCGTTCGTGGTAGTGCTGAGCAATGGAGGGAGGAAGTTCTGGCATATTTCAGTAAATGATTGAGTTTGGTTTCTCGATCGATCTTGACATTACCGACCGCTTACTGGTCGAGCTAGGCAGAATTTTACAAATATAAAAAAAATCTTAGAAAAAATGAGATTGTTGTTACACAAGCTTAACATAAAATAATGCATAAGTATAAATACACAGATTAATACCCATTAATTACTGTTATGGATTGGCTGCAATAGCTGTCCTCATAAAGGGATGAAAATGCAAAAGCTAAGCGCTGAGGAATTGCTGGCTCAGTATGCTGAGGGCAAGCGAAACTTTAACGCCGTTGACTTAAGTGAAGATAACTTGTTTCAAGCAAATTTGGCGGAAATAAATCTTTCTGGTAGCATTCTGAGGCGAGCTTATTTGCCCTACGGAAATTTGACTGAAGCTAATCTTTATAAAACTGATTTGCAAGATGCTGAACTGGGCGACATTCAACTTTATCAAGCTAACTTGTCGGAAGCAAATTTATCTAGAGCAAATTTATCCAGAGCAAATTTGCGCCACGCCAATTTACAAGGTGCTAATTTGCAGAAAGTTAATTTGCAAGGTGCGGATTTGTACAATGCAGATTTGACGAATGCCGATTTGAGATATGCGGATTTGAGCCGAGCTAATTTGCAGAAAGCAAAGTTAACCAAAGCTCAATTAGCGGGCTGCAACTTATTTCGCTCGCGCTTGGTTGATTTGTCGGAAGCTGAGTGCGATCGCACTACCATCGGCCCCGAAGGATATTGATGATTCCCAGCGGCTAGTAAGCGGGCGTAGGGCGATCGGCTTAATTAGTCGATCGCCCTTTTTTAAATTTCTTAACATCTCTCGACACGGTGGAAAATGTGAGGTACAGTTGTAGAAATAGTTCTGGACGCATGGAGGTTCAGAAATCGGGTTTTTTACCCAATCTGCCGGCTGCAATGCGTCTTTTCGTAAAAAAACCCGCTTTCTTTGGTGAGAGTGCGTCCAGGACAGATAAAACAAACTTATCGCTTCCCAACATTGACAATAAACAACACACTTTTCCAGTGGAAAAAAGGTAAAATTTATGGACTCTCCCGATAAAAAAGCAAGAGAACTCCGGCACAAAGAACAAGAGCTGCGGAAGCGCGAACAAGAAATTCGGCTCCGCGAACTAGAAGCCGAAATCGACCGCTCAGTGCCCGAATATCGAACCAGCAAGTACGAAGAACCAGACAGCCAAGTTAAAGAAGGCCAACTCAAACAGTGGCGCAAAAAAATTATAGCCGTAGCTCAATTTACAGGCATTGTCATTGCTACTGTCGTTGCAGTTCGCATAGCCTCTTGGCTGGCAACTGCGGTGATAGTTGGAGGCATTGCTTGGATTGCTTACAAAATGTTTTTTGCAAAAGACAGAAGTTGAAAATCCCCAGCAGGAAACTCTCAGGAAAAAGCCATGAACCTTAAAGTAGAAACTAGCAACTTTCTCAACGATTTAGAGCGAGTAGCCGCAGTCCGCCGAGAAATTGCCGACTCTCTCAGCAACATCGCCACAGCCATCAATCAATCAGAATTAGCAGCAGCCGCAGCCTCCGGAAAACTCGGTTTAGAAAGCGACAGCGCCGATATCAATCTCGCCAGCAACAACTTACGTCAAGGAGTCTTTCGGCTGCTAGTTTTAGGCGACATGAAACGTGGCAAAAGCACTTTTCTCAATGCCTTAATCGGCGAAAACTTACTGCCCAGCGACGTAAATCCCTGTACAGCTTTGCTGACAATCTTGCGCTACGGTTCAGAAAAAAAAGTTACCGTTTATTTCAATGACGGCAAAAGCCCCAAACAGCTCGATTTTAAAAGTTTTAAACAGAACTACACCATTGACCCCGCTGAGGCGAAACGCCTAGAAGCAGAAAAGAAACCAGCATTTCCCGATATCGACTGCGCCGTAGTAGAATATCCCTTACCTTTGCTAGAAAAAGGCATAGAAATAGTAGACAGTCCCGGACTAAATGATACAGAAGCCCGCAACGAATTATCTCTCGGTTACATCAACAACTGCCACGCTATTTTGTTTGTGCTCCGGGCAACTCAGCCTTGCACAATGGGGGAAAGACGCTATCTAGAAAATTACATCAAAAATCGCGGATTGAGCGTTTTCTTTCTGATCAATGCTTGGGATCAGGTGCGGGAAAGTTTGATTGACCCGGACGATCCTGAAGAATTGGCAGAAGCAGAAGGGAAACTGCGGCGGGTTTTTCAAGCTAATTTGGCTGAATATTGTTTAACAGAAGGACACGATATTTACGACGAGCGAGTGTTTGCAATTACCTCAATTAAGGCGCTCAGGTTGCGGATCAAAAACCCGGATGCGGATTTGGCAGGAACTGGTTTTCCCGAGTTTATGGCGGCACTGAATACGTTTTTGACGCAGGAAAGGGCGATTTCGGAATTGCGCCCGGCGAGGACTTTGGCGCGTCAAATTTCTGCTCGCGTCCGCGAAGCTGTTGGACGCCGATTACCATTACTCGATCGCGATGTCAATGAGTTGAAGGAAAAGATTAATTCAGTTGAGCCAGAGTTTAAAAAACTGAGTCAGATTCGCGATGAATTTCAACAAGAAATTATAGAAGTTAGAGATAGTAAATCGCGGGCGATCGCAGATTCTTTCCGCACCTACGTTCTCAAATTAGAAAATACCTTTGAAACAGACTTTTTGCGGTATCAACCCGAGCTGAGCTTTCTGGATTTCTTCAGCCAAGGCAAGCGAGAAGCCTTTGAAGCATCGCTCAGACAAGCATTAGAACAGTACATCAACGACAAACTAGCAGCTTGGACTCTCACGGCAGAACAAGAGATGAATTCAGCATTTTCGCAGCTATCGCAAAGTGCGGCAAATTACGGAGCATCTTACACGAAAGTGACTGAAAAAATTACCGAAAAACTAACGGGGCAAAAAATACCAGCAGCAGTCAGTAGCTCGAACGAAGATAACTCGCCGGCTTGGGCAAAATGGGCGATGGGATTGTTCTCGTTAACGACCGGAAATCTGGCGGGCGTAGCAATGGCAGGAGCGGGTTTTGATTGGAAAAATATCCTGCTTAATTTAATCACTGTGTTAAGCGTTAGTACGATTCTTGCTAGTTTGACGGGGATTGTTTTGGGGCCGCTGTACTTGGCTTTGTTGGGGATGGGTGTTGGGGTTTTGCAAGCAGACGGAGCTCGCAAACAGTTGGTAAAAGCGGCGAAAAAAGAGCTTGTGAAATATCTGCCGCAGGTGGCTCAAGAGCAGTGGCAGCCGATTCACGATGCTGTTAAAGAGTGTTTTGATGTTTACGGGCGGGAAGTGAGCGATCGGATGAATGCTGATATTAATTCTCGGAAAGCTGAGTTAGATAATTTGCTGGAACAAAAGGAATCTCGCGAGATTAATTGTCAGGCTGAAGCTGAGCGTTTGAAAAAATTGGAGGCTGATGTTTCGGCCCAATCTCAGAGTATAGAATCGCTATATAAAGGTTTCCTAACCTCCGCGACCTGAATGTTTTCTCATCCTTCAGGGCTTACGAAAAAAATGGTTTGACGCGCGAATTATCAGGGTAAGGTGCGCCGCGATCGAATCGACTTGTAGGGTGCTCTACTACTTTGATTGTGAAGGGATTCTCAAGGGTGTAGGATAGGAGAGCACCTTACTAATTGTGGCACTGGCGTCTAGGACTGATAATTAGGTTCTGCGTAAGTTCTGGAATTATCACCTTCCCAACAATGAGGTAATCTTAAATATGCAACAACCAGAAAGTTATCAAAACCTGACCGACAATCTCAAGTCAGCACTGGGTATTCTCGAACTCGACAAAAACTCCCAACTTTATCGAGATACAACCTCAATCTGCGACTATCTCGCCAAACCAACTTTTCAAATTGCTGTCTTTGGTCCGTTTAATTACGGCAAGTCAACTTTGCTGAATGCTTTGCTGGGAAATCGTGCTTTGCCGATCGACCTCGTGCCCACTACAGGTGCTGCCATTTATGTCAACTACGGCGAGGAATTGCGCGCAAAAATTACCCTGAAAGACGGGACGGAAGTTAGCGAACCGGGGACTGAGGTTTTGAAACGCTACGCCATCCTTGACGACGCCAGACAAATGCGGGATGATGTGGCCGCCGTTAATGTTTACTGTCCCCATCCATTCCTGAAAACAGGTGTGGAATTGCTGGATTTGCCGGGAACCAACGATCGGGAAGAACAGGATAATTTGGTTCGGGATAAATTGCTAACGGCTGATTTGGTTGTGCAGGTTTTAGATGCTCGCAAATTGATGACTTTAGGGGAACGGGAGAACTTGAGAGATTGGTTGAGCGATCGCAACATCAACACTGTACTCTTTGTTGCCAATTTTCTCAATCTACTCGAACCAGACGAGCAAAAACAAGTTTACAATCGGTTGTTGTTTGTTGCCGAAAGTTTTCGCTCGAACTTGCCGAACAATATCAGCAATATCTACCGCGTCGATGCTTTGCCGGCTTTGAGGGCTAGGCTGAAAGGAGATGTGGCGGCCGCCCAAACTACAGGAATTGCCACGTTTGAATCGGCTTTGCAAAGTATTGTGGCAGCTCAACAGGAACAACTAGCGGTTAAGTTGCCCAGAATTGAAGCTATAGCTACTAAAATTTGCCAATCTCTGCGAGCCAAAGCTGAAACTGTCGCAGCAGAAATAGCCGCAGCTCAAAAAAAGCACAAAGACAAAATTGAAATTAAACAAAAAGCCGAAAAATTGATATCAAAAGGCTTTCACGCCAGCGTTTCCGATTTCGAGATTTGGCTTTACCAGCCCACACTTTTGCAGCGGTATCAGTCGGAAATGGCGCTGTCGCTCCAGGAAGGAAGTTTTGACGCGTGGAACCTAAAATTTCAGCGAGAGGTGTTGCAGCAGCAGCAAACGATCGCAGAATGGGTAAATAAAGCTTGCGAATTCTTTGAGAAAGAACAGCCGATCGCACTTTTGATTCCGTTTCCTCCATCCCCACAAGTCACCTTACCGGAACCGCCACCACCTCCAGCTCAAAAGTCGAACGAGGGCGAAGTGACTCCAGTGGCGATCGCCACCGGCTTGGGTTGGCTGTTGGGCGGGCCTGTGGGAGCTGCAGTAGTCGGCGGTGCTAGCTATATTTTGAATAAAACAACGGGGTATGAAAAGCCGCCTGAATCCTCAGAAGCTTATTTAAATCAAGTAAGGGAAATTTGCAGCGAGGCTGCTAAAAACTATCTCGCTCGCTTCAGCACCGATACTTTTTCCATGCTGCAACACTACAAGGAAATCTCCGAAAAAGTAATCTGTTTTCAAGACAGCAAAGAGCCGCTACAGACCAATCTTCAGCAATATCAGATACAGTTAATCAATAATTTGTTAGAAAATATCGAATCATGCCTTCAAATGACTAAATCTGTAATTAACGGCAAATGATCCGAACCGACATTGCGGCCAGTACGAATCTTCAAAACACCAATTTCTTTGCTGACTAGAAAGTGATCGATGGGAATATAAGCCAGCGGCAGAAAAGTCGGCCAAGTCGGTAAAATGCCAAAGCCCGATCGCGCATTTCGCAGGTTTCCGATTTTTACCATATTTTTGTAGAACGGCGACCACATTGTGGTATTGAAATCCCCAACCACAATCAGCGGATTTTTTACTTGGGCTGCATACTCGCCGATGGCTGCTAGCTGTTTATTGCGATTGATAAAACTCTCGTGTTTGATCGGTACAGTCGGATGAACAAGAATCAGAGAAATGATTTTACCTTGAAATTTCACATCCACCGACAAGCTCTTTCTTCGGTTTGAAAAGGCTTTAACAGAAGCATTTTCTAAAGGCAGGTTGCTGTATATTGCACTGCCAAATGCCTCAGATTCTTGCTGGTTGGAAGAGTAAGGAAATATCTCGCTTAAAACCGATAACTCTTTTGCCCAAGATGTGTTGACTTCTACAAAAACCGCGATATCAGGTTGTTCTGCTTTAACCAGCGAGATCACCTCAGAATATCGCCGATTGCTCCTTAAAACATTTGAATGCAAAATCCGTAAGTTTTGCCCGAGAGTTGCTTCTGCCAATGCTGGCGCTGGAAAATACCAAGGAACTATTTCCGCCAAATTAATGATAATGCAAAATGCGCTCACCAGCAACCATCTTTTTTTTGAGCGCACCAAAGCGAAGAATATAAAAGTTGAGAAACCAACCAGCAGATATTGTAGCTTAAAATGAGAACTCAATTCAAAAACAAGGTTGAATTTTCCCAAATAACCAACTATTGAAAATAGGGTATTTACTGTTGCTGCGATAATAAACCATTTGAAAATTACGTGCTTCCAACTACGGTTTTTGTAGTTGCTGCTGTGCATCACCGCCCATTTGAGCTTGATTTTAAGGTCGTTGGTAATCGGCAATTTATCAATTTCTATTACCAGTTGTTCTGGCGGTTCCAACTCTCGTCGCTTTTGATAAAACCTCACCAGCCAGCTATCTACCACCAAATAACTAAAATAATTGGCAACAAATCCTACAAATATTAACACACCTAAACCGATCGGCATACCAAAGGGACCGCCTACTTTGACCATACCCGACCAAACGGCTGAATCACCTGTTTTACCTGTAGCTACTATGGCTATAAATAGCATTAAAGCAGGCAATCCCAGCGTGATTGTGTTTCTGAGGAGATAGTCCATTCTTTATCCTCTCTGCTAAGCTTTTTCAGATGAGGATGTTGCTCTAAATTTCATAAATTTCTAAGGGTAAGTTGTCGGGATCTCTGAAAAATGTAAAGCGTTTTTCGGTAATTTCGTCAAGGCGAATTTCTTCTACTTCTACTTGTTGGGATTTTAAGTAAGCAACTGATGCTTCTATGTCCTCAACTGCAAAAGCTAAATGCCGCAAACCGCAAGCTTCAGGACTGTTAACTCTTTCAGGAGGATGGGGAAATGAGAAAAGCTCGATGGTGTCGCCGTTTCCGACTCGCAAATCTAGTTTGTAAGAATTCCTCTCGCTTCGGAAAGTTTCTTTGATAATGGAACATCCCAATACTTCTACATAAAATTTCTTAGATGCTTCGTAATTCGAGCCAATAATCGCCACATGATGTATTGCTTTTATTTTCATATTAAAAAAGTTAGTTAGTTGCGTTTTTCCAACAGCACAGTACGCTATTGACAATTATATGTGACGATCGCAGACTCCGCCACCAACCCTGCTAAATTCAGGGCGATCGGCCTGAATTTTCCCCCGCCCAAACCTTAATCTGAAAAATTTCTGCAAAAAAAGCACCCTACTTTGATAAAATGAGAGTTTTGCAGTCAATCACCCAATTTGCATCTCAGGAAACAAGCACTATGGCCCGTATGTATTACGACACCGACGCGAACCTAGACCTCTTAGCCAACAAAACGATTGCTATCATCGGCTACGGTTCCCAAGGACACGCCCACGCCCTCAACCTCAAAGACAGCGGCATGAATGTCGTTGTCGGTTTGTATCCCGGTAGCAAATCTGCCGCTAAAGCAACCGACGCGGGTTTAACAGTTCACTCGGTAGACAAAGCAGCCGCCGCCGCTGACTTCATCATGATTTTATTGCCCGATGAAGTTCAAAAAACCGTTTACCAAGAAGAAATCGCACCGAACCTTTCAGAAGGAAATGTTTTAGCATTTGCTCACGGTTTTAACATTCACTTCGGCCAAGTTGTTCCCCCTGCCAATGTAGACGTAGTAATGGTTGCCCCCAAAGGCCCCGGACACTTGGTGCGGCGGACTTACGAACAAGGGGAAGGCGTTCCGAGTTTGTTTGCAGTATATCAAGATGCTTCCGGTCAAGCGCGCGATCGAGCAATGGCCTATGCTAAAGGTATCGGCGGCACCAGAGCCGGCATCCTTGAAACCACTTTCCGCGAAGAAACAGAAACCGATCTTTTTGGCGAACAAGTAGTTTTGTGCGGCGGTTTGAGCGCATTAATTAAAGCTGGATTTGAAACTTTAGTTGACGCCGGATATCAACCGGAATTAGCTTATTTTGAATGTTTGCACGAAGTTAAACTTATCGTTGACTTAGTAGTAGAAGGAGGCCTCGCCAAAATGCGCGACAGCATCTCCAATACCGCAGAATACGGCGATTTAACTCGCGGCCCCCGCATCGTCACGGATCAAACCCGCGCCGAAATGCGCAAAATTCTCAGCGAAATTCAATCCGGCCAATTTGCCCGCGAATTCGTTCTGGAAAACCAAGCCGGCAAACCGGGCTTTACTTCGATGCGCCGTCAGGAAGCTGAACATCCTATTGAAGAAGTTGGTAAAGATTTGCGAGCTATGTTTAGCTGGTTGAAAAAGCACGCTTAATCAATTTGAGATTTGAGATTTGAGATTTGAGATGGCAGGACAAATCTAAAGCGTATTCCAG
Organism: Microcoleus vaginatus BM001213989; assembly: GCA_036700245.1. Classification (GTDB taxonomy): domain Bacteria; phylum Cyanobacteriota; class Cyanobacteriia; order Cyanobacteriales; family Microcoleaceae; genus Microcoleus. The sequence goes on along the minus strand of JAUBOM010000008.1, from coordinate 64,728 downwards.
GTTTATGAAGTAGGGACACGGAGATAGATAGGCGGGTGTCGTTCATAAACGTGGAATCTGCTGTAAAACAGTCCTGGACGCAGAACCTCTATCTGTAGGGTGCGCAGGGAGCACCTTACCGCTTGGAGGAAAATCTAAAATCTCAAGTTGAATCGATTACAGATTAGAGATTGGATAAAAAATCTCTAATCTAAAATCCCAAATCTAAAATCGTACTGTTGGGTTAAGCGAAGCGAAACCCAACCTACAAGAAAATGGCTAGGTATTGTTAGAGAAGCCGGGTTTCTCGCTGGTTGCTCAAAACTATCGACTGGGACTAGGACTTTTTTCCAATTTCTCAAGTTGCCGTTGCCTTTGCTCGTTGGTATCTCTCGGTCTCAGCCACTTGGGCCACAACCCGACTAAGAAATTTCGACTTGCCACGCTAGTATCTCTTACAGGTTTGGGCAGAAAAGTTAATGTGTCACCGTAAAGGGTAAACAGCGCTATAAACAGAAGCACCAGCGGGATAAGATTTTTTTTAGGCATCGCAGTTTGGGAGTAGAGTTTGTGAAAGCGCTTTGTTATATTTTGCCCTTGCACGGACAAAAAATATCAGCAACGGCTCAAGAATAAAAATAGGCCCTGGGCGAAGTGGACGGGCATACAAAAGGCAAGGCTGCTAGTCGTAATATCGTTTCCGCTGACATCATAATCATAATTTTCCGAGTGCAGTGGGAGGGTCCCGCTTGGCTGCGCCCTCTCAGGAGCGATCGTCCGGCTCGCACCCAAGTATAATTCTGATGTTACCTTATTTGATATTACTACAAGTCTTAATCATTAGTTATTAGCTAATGGCTAATGGCTAATGACTGTTGACTGTTGACTAAGGACTAAGGACTAAGGACTAATGACTAAGGACTAAGGACTAAGGACTAAGGACTAATGACTAATGACTACTTATGCCCTTGAATAAAAGTTTGCATGATTGCATTAGTTTCCGGGGTGATTTCTGTTACCAGCCGCACGGGAATTGAATTGGTCGAAGCAAATTGGGCGTATTCTGGCGTTAGAAAGACTGCATATGTGTCAGCTTCAGAAGTCAGTTGAGCGGCCGTAGCCAAACTTACAGCTTTAATATAATTGCGTATGCTAACAGCTTTGTCGCCGACAAGTTCATCGCCGGCAATTACTGTGCTAGGTCTGCGAACTTGGCCTAAAGTTGTACTGGGATCTTTGACGCTTAAGTGCGTTCCTCCTATAAAACCGACTAGCCATTTAGGAGAGGTAATTTTCGGAAAGCCGGCAATTTGTTCGACTAAGGCGGGAGTTGTTTTGTCTGCAGAAGATGCTACTATTAAGGTGGGAATTTGAATTGCACTCAAACCCGTTTCTCCAAATAATAATGATGTGGTAGGGTTCATGGCGATCGCCCTTTTAATCCTCGCATCCCGCAATTGATACCGTTCTCCGGGCAATCCGGCCGCCGCGCACTGAATGCCTTCGCCCAAGCTGAACCCAATCAAATCCCCCTGACACCTGTGTTTGAGTCGGCTCAATTGCAGTTCGGCACCGGCTAAGGACAAGGCTGTGGCGCCGCCGAGGGAATAGCCAATTACTATCGATCGGTCGATCGCGATTTTCCCCTGCAAACTATCATCAGTTTGGTTCAATTTTGTCAGTTCGTCGAGCACAAAACTGATGTCTTTGGGACGGTTTAAAAACTCTTGAGGAGCTAGCAAGGCACACTTACCCGCGATCGCAGCATTGGTGTTCGTTTCATTGCTTCCAGGATGTTCTAAAGCAGCTACCACATAGCCGTAAGACGCCAAATGCTCCGCTAAATAGCGCAAATCCCTCCGCACAGAACCCAAACCGTGAGAAAAGACAATTATCGGTTTGTCGGCTGTCGCAGCTTTCGACCAGTACACATCAACCGGAATGCGCCGATTGCGAGCGCTATCGTTCAAATCTAGCGCCCGTACCCGCACGGAATTACGGCCAGGTCGGGTTGGATCGAAAGGCAGGTTCAGGGCGGGTTTAACCGCTGCTAACTGAGGTGCGATCGCCGCCATAAACCGCTGAGTTTGCCAAAAACTTACGTTCAAATTTCCCAAAACCGAGAAAGCTCGAGGCAGATCCACCACTACCCGCGAACTCGGATAAGATTCAATGAAACTCAATACCGATAAGCCGGACGGCGCGTTCGCTCCCTGCAGCAGAGCCGCTCGCAGCGCTTCCACACCGGCACCGTCGCGCCTGGGTATGACTGTACTCAAATCCGTCAGGATCGCAGTGCCGATGCTCGTATTTAGCAAGTTGGTCAGGGCGACTACATTTAGGGGAATTTTTGCTTGCAGTGCTCGAACGATTTGACTGCGCTGTTCGGAGGACAGGAGATTGGCGTAAGCTTGCAGTTTTTGGGGGACTTGTCCTGTTTCTGCGAGTTCGCGCAAATCTGCAACTGATATTGACAATTTTAAAATACCTTTTCGGATAACAACAACCGTTTCTGCTGGTTTTACAGGGGATATCACAGCACTGAAAGTGCCCATCGCGATCGAGCCCAAAACACTCGCCACTGAAGAAAACCATCTGAAAGTTGGTCTGATGCTCATTTTTACCTTATTGAACTAGAGAGAGTAGATCGCCATATTCTCAAAATTGTCCTATATACTGAGAAATTATCTCGCTCGGGGCGCGAAAGGCTTTGTCTTTGGGTATATTTAATTGCCGATCGATAATGCTTCTATTGCCTACTTACAGTTAAATCTAGACTTCGAGAACTTATTAGCCATCATTGTCAAGCAAAGATAGCCATTTCGCTTAAGGCACTAAGCGGAGTTGCTGTTGACATAATATTTTCTGTTAACTAGAATAAGCAATTAAACCCTATCCTATCGTTTCCGCCGAAATCCGAGTCATAATTTTTTGAGTGCAGTGCGATCGCCCCGCTCGCATCATATCGTTTCTGCAGGCATGAGAAAAAATATACTTACCTGAGCTATCAGTATGATTTCAATGAATACCTTGACACTTCCCGGCTACCAAATCAACGCCTCTATCTCCGACGGCTTGAATACCAGCGTTTACCGAGCCATTAGAGAATCAGACGAACAACCAGTCATCATCAAAATCCTTAAGGCCGACTTTCCCACCCTAGAAGAAATTACCCGCTTAAAAAACGAATATAAAATTACTCAGCATTTACACGTAGAAAGCATCGTCAAATCCTACAGCCTCGAAACATATCAAAACCGTTTAGCCCTGATTTTAGAAGACTTTGGCGGTCAGTCCCTCAACCAAATTATCTCAAAAAGACTTAACTTAACAGCATTTTTAAACATTGGCATTCAACTAACCTCAGCTCTCAACTCACTGCATCAAAACTGCATTATCCACAAAGATATAAAACCCTCCAATATTATCATCAACATTGAAACAGAAACTGTCAAAATTAACGATTTCAGCGTCGCTTCCCGGCTGAGCAAAGAAACCCCCCAAATTAACAGTGCTAACTTAGTTGAGGGTACAGTCGCCTATATGTCTCCCGAACAAACCGGGAGAATGAACCGCACCTTAGATTATCGCAGCGATTTCTATTCCCTCGGCGTGACATTTTACGAAATGCTGACAGGCGAATTACCGTTTAACAGCACCGATATTTTGGAACTCGTGCACTGTCACATTGCCAAACATCCCGTGCCGCCTTGTAAATGCAGAAGAAATGCAGAAAATAGCGATAAAATTCCCCAAGTCGTTTCTGATATTGTCATGAAGCTTTTGGCTAAAAATGCCGAAGATAGGTATCAGACTGCAGAAGGGATCAAGACAGATTTAGAAAAGTGTTTGAATTCTTTGCAGACAACAGGAGAAATTGTTGATTTTGTACCGGGAGAGTGGGATCGCTCGGGACAACTGTCAATACCTCAAAAACTCTACGGGCGAGAAGCTGAAGTCGATCGCCTACTCGCTGCTTTTGAACGAGTCAGCGGCATTGAGGAGCAGCCACCGCCAGAAAATGCGGAAAATCTTGCTGCTTGTTCGCAAAGCGAAATAGTCCTAGTTTCCGGTTATTCTGGGATTGGCAAAACGGCGATTGTTAATGAAGTTCATAAGCCAATTGTCCGACAGCGCGGCTATTTTATCAAGGGCAAATTTGACCAATTTAAGCGTAACATTCCTTATGCTGCTTTGATTCAAGCTTTCCAGTCATTAATCGGGCAGTTACTGACTGAAAGTGCCGAAAATTTCCAAGCTTGGCGGGAAAAAATAGCGGCGGCTTTGGGTGCAAACGGTGCAGTTATTGCTGAGGTGATTCCTGAGATTGAGCTAATTATTGGCAAACAGCCGGAAGTGCCGCAATTGGGACCTGCCGAATCTCAAAATCGCTTTAATCGAGTTTTTCAAGAGTTTATCGGTGTCTTCACCGATCGAGCACATCCGCTGGTGATTTTTTTAGATGATTTGCAGTGGGCTGATTCGGCATCGCTGAACTTAATGCAATTGTTGGTTGGCGATTCCGAAAGTCGATACCTGCTTTTGATCGGCGCTTATCGGGATAATGAAGTTAATCCGACTCATCCGCTCATCCAGGCGATCGAGCAAATTGAAAAAACGGGCACTCCTGTCCATCATATCGTCTTGCAACCGTTCGGTTTCGGCAAGGTCTACGAATTACTCGCGGATACCCTCACCGTTAACGACAACCTGGGATTGCTGGCTGAGTTAATCTTTAACAAAACGGGCGGGAATCCCTTTTTTATCACGCAAATGTTGCAAGCGCTTTATCAAGATAATTTGTTAAAATTTGAATTTAACAGCGGTTGTTGGCAGTGGAATTTAGAGGAAATTCAGGCGATCGGTATTACTGATAAAAGTGTCGTGGAACTAATAGCCAGCCGCATCGAAAAACTGCCAGAAACCACGCAAGAGGTGTTAAAATTGGCGGCTTGTATGGGCGATACATTTAACCTCGATGTCTTGTCAATTGTCGGCGAACAATCCCCTGCGCGAGCAGCTAGCGCACTCTGGGCGGCGCTGCAAACTGGATTGGTTCTCCCGTTGAGCAATGCTTACAAGATTCCGCTGGTTGGAGGCTGGGGATCGGACAATTTGCGATCGATCCTTTCGGCTTCCCAATCCAAGATTTCCTACAAATTCCTACACGACAGAGTGCAGCAAGCAGCTTATTCTCTGATTCCCGACGGCGAAAAGCAAGCAACGCACCTAAAAATCGGTCAACTGCTACTCAACAATACTCCCGCCTCTAAGATTGAAGAAAATGTCTTTGATATTGTCAACCAACTGAATGTCGGCGTTGAATTCCTCACCGAAAAATCCGAAAAATATGAACTGGCAAAGCTGAATCTGATCGCTGGAAAAAAAGCTAAAGCATCCAATGCTTACGAAGCTGCTGTCAGATATTTGAATGTCGGTTTGGGACTGATCGACCCCCTTGGCGTGGGAAGTGTAGGGGGGTCAAGTTGGGAGACTGATTATGACTTGACGCTGAATCTTCACGTAGAAGCAGCGGAGGCGGAATATCTCAATACTAACTTTTGGCGATCGCAAGAATTAGCTGATGTCGTGTTACAACAAGCGACAAATCTGCTCCACAAAGTTAAGGTTTACGAACTGCAAATCCAGTCTTATATGTCTCAAAACCAGATGCTGAAAGCCATCGATACTGGTTTAAAAGCTTTGGAACTATTAGGATTTTCCCTGTCTGAAATACCCCCAGAGGGTCTGGGTGGAGTTAATTTACCTCAACTTGATGAACTAGAAAACATTCCGGTAATGACTGATGACTATGATTTGGCCGCAATGCGGATACTCTCGATTATTATGCCTCCTGCTTTTAATTCAAAACCAGAACTATTGCCGCAGATCATCTTCACAATGGTTAATTTTTGTCTGAAACGTGGTCATTCGGCACTGGGGGCGATCGCTTATAGTTGGTATGGCTTGCTGCTGATTGGGGTATTAGGAGAGATAGACGCTGGATATCATTCTGGCCAGCTAGCTTTGAAGCTGTTAGACCAATTCAATGCTAAAGAACTTAAATGCAAAGTTTACAATATATTTAACAATTTTATCCGGCATTGGAAAGAACACGCCAGGGAGACAATTGCACCCTTAATAGAGAGTATTCAAAGCGGTCTCGAAAGAGGAGATTTAGAATTTAGTAGTTATTCTGCTTTAAATAGTTGTTCTTTTCGCTTTTTGATGGGAGAACCTCTAGAAACTGTCGCTCAAAAACAAGTGCAATACTTCACTTTAGTACAGAATATAAAACAACAATATCAGATGGAATTGCTGAGCATCTGGGGGCAAATTATTTTAAATTTGCGAGGTAGATCCGCGAATAAATTTCAATTAATAGGTGAAAAAATTAATGAAGAAGAAATGTTACCTCGGCTGCAACAAAGTAACAATTGTATGTCGATTTTTTATGTTTATTTTTGTAAAATGCTGCTTAATTACTTATTTAAAAAGCCCGAGAAAGCAGTTGCTGACGCATCTTTAGCGGCCGAATATGCACAAGCAGCAATTGGCTTCATGATGATCGGTACGCACAATTTTTACTATTCGCTGGCACTCCTGGCTGTGTATCCAACTGCTGACAGTGAAGAACAAGAAAAACACTTGATGCAGGTAGCCACGAATCAGGAAAAAATGCAGAAATGGGCGCACCACGCCCCCATGAACTATCAGCACAAGTACGATCTAGTAGAAGCAGAAAAAGCGCGAGTTTTAGGTAAATATTGGGAAGCCGCAGATTATTATGACAAAGCCATTCAAGGAGCCCAAGCACAGGAATACATCCAAGAACAAGCACTCGCAAACGAACTTGCAGCGGAGTTTTATTTGTCTTGCAACAAAGACAAAATCGCTCAAGTCTATCTCACAGAATGTTACTACGGTTACATCGCTTGGGGAGCGATCGCGAAAGTCAAAGATTTAGAAGCCAGATATCCCCAATTAGTCGCCCAAACCCTCAACCGAGAAACCAAAACCGAGGATTTAAATGTCAACGCGACGAAAACAAGCACTAACAGCGATTTTAGCAAGGTCTTAGATATCGGCACATTCATCAAAGCATCTCAAGCTATTACCAGCGAAATTGTCCTGGATAAATTGCTTGCCCGTTTAATCAAAATTTTGTTAGAAAATGCCGCCGCTCAAAAAGCAGTGCTGATGCTGTACAAAGATGGCAATCTTTTTATACAAGCTACCTGCACAGCAGAAGAAAATCAAGCCAATGTTTTGCAATCTCTTCCGGTTAAAATTAGTCAAGATTTGCCAGTAGCGATTGTAAACTATGTTGCCCGAACTCAAAAACATTTGGTTTTACACAATGCAGCTTCAGACGGCTTGTTTACCGAAGATCCGTATATTTTAAGCTATAAGCCTAAGTCAATTCTTTGCAATCCAGTCATTTATCAGGGCAAACTCACAGGCATTCTTTACCTGGAAAACAACTTAACAGTGGCTGCATTTTCACCCGCAAGATTGGAAGTTTTAAAGTTGCTCACTTCTCAAGTTGCTATCGCCCTCGAAAATGCCAGACTCTACGCGCAAGAACAAGAAAAGTCGCAGCAACTAGAACAATCTTTGCAGAAATTGCAGCAAACCCAAGCTCAACTCGTGCAAACGGAAAAAATCTCAAGTTTGGGGCTGTTGGTAGCAGGAGTTGCTCACGAAATCAATAACCCCGTTGGCTTTATTGCCGGCAATCTCCACCACGCTAATGCTTATGTCCAAGACTTGATTTCCCTTGTCAATCTTTACCAGCAGTATTATCCGCATCCAATGCCGGAAATTGCAGAAGCAGCAGAGGAAATTGAACTCGATTATCTAACCGAAGATTTGCCGAAAATGCTGGGTTCCATGCAGCTAGGAACCGATCGCATCCGCGATATAATGCAATCATTGTGCAACTTCTCGCGAATTGACGGCATCGAGAAAAAACCGGCCGACATTCACGCAGGCATCGACAGCACGTTGATGATTTTGCAGCACCGCTTGAAAGCAAAACCGATACGTCCAGCAATTCAAGTGATTAAAGAATACGGCGACTTGCCTTTGGTTAAGTGTTACAGCGGGCAACTCAATCAGGTGTTTATGAACTTGCTGGGAAATGCGATCGACTCTTTGGATGAGTCCAATGGCGATCGCACTTATGCTGAGATGGAACGCCATCCTAATATTATCCGCATTTCCACCGAAGTGAAACAAGAAGGAAAAGGTGAAAAAACCGATTCTTTTGCGGTGATTCGGATTAAAGATAATGGGGCTGGGATAGCTGAAGCAACGCGGGGTAAAATGTTCGATCCGTTTTTTACAACCAAACCACAGGGTAAAGGTACGGGATTGGGACTATCGATTAGCTATCAAATTGTTGCCGAAAAACACGGTGGGGTGATGGAGTGTATTTCCGAACCGGGAAAAGGTGCGGAATTTGTCCTAGCAATTCCGTTGAATTAGGATTAAATCTTAACCGCAGATGAATGCAGATTCATAACATCTTCTGCGGTTAAAATATTCCTCAAGATACAGGAAAATAAACAACAAGCATCGAAATATTTGGGTGAGCCCGGGCGATCGCTTCCGGTTCTTTGAGAGTTCCCGGTTTTTCCCACAAATTCTGTTGCTGAGAAATTGTTGTTAAAATCAGCAAATCGTCTTCTAACAACTGCTGCGAAACTAGCTTGATAAAATTTCCCCGCACGCGATTTACTGGTATCTCAGAAAGAATTTCCACCTCCGACGCACTTTTGTTGCTTTTTTCCCGTTGTGTAGCCACCAACACCACTTGCAAATTCGCCTTGAGTTCCTCGGCCAAACTCTTAGCAATATCCACTGTTTCCTGAAATCCAAACCGAGTCAACTCGGTGTCAGTTATCGCCAAAATAACTCTGGCTGTATTCTGGATAGGATTGGGAAATCGAGCAATCAGCACGGGTACGGGCGATCGTCTTACCACATTGTCAATGATGCCGCCAAAAAAATTCTCGCGAGTCGTGGAAAATCCCTTCCAACCGCAAACTATTAAACTAGCCTCGCGTTCGGTTGCACTCCGCAGAATTCCGCGATCGATCGCATCATCTATCCTCGCGATCGGTTCAACCGCACAAGCAGCAGCATGGGCGACTGTTTCCGCAGCAGCCAAAAGTTGAGTTTGCTGCATTTTGTCTGCGGGCGAAATTGCTTCCCCGCGATCGGACAAAATATGCAGCGGCAGCAAAGTTCCCTGAGATGTTTTTGCTAAAATCAAAGCCAAACGCAGCAAATTATCTTCCGTATTCGGATTAGCAACAGGCACTAAAACTCGGTCTCCCCATCCATTCTTTCCCGAAGTAGCAGTGGGCAAACTCGACTCCGGCTGCTGCATTTGTTGACCCCAGCGAGATACAATCCAAGGAGAAGCCACACAAGTTACTAAAATCATGGCAATGATGCCGTTCACCGTTACGCGATCGACCAATTTAATGTCAAAAGCAACCGTAATCGCAGCCAAAGTAGAAGCAGCTTGAGCACCAGAAAGGCCGAACATTACCATAATGTTGGGAAACTCAAAACCAAATAATTTCCCCGGTATCCAAGCTGCCAAAAACTTGCTCACCACCTCTGCTAAAATCATCACCACCGCTACCCACAAAGACTGCGGCTGCTTTACCAAAATTAGCGGGTCAATTAACATCCCCACAGAAATCAGAAAAAACGGCACAAACAGCGTATTGCCAATAAACTCAATCCGATTCATCAGCGGACTCATTTTGGGAATAATTTGAGTAATGGCAATTCCCGATAAAAATGCACCAATAATTGCCTCAATTTCAATGAGTTCTGCTGCGTAAGAAACTAGAAAGAGGGTAGCCAATACAAATATAAATTCGGCATTCTCGTCGTGTCCAAATTTCTTAAAAAACCAGCGACCGATTTTTGGGACTCCCCACAAAGTACCAAAAGTGTAGATAGCAAGAGATGGAATTAGAAACAGCCAAAACTCTAGAGTGAGATTTCCTTTGAAAGCTTTGACAACAATTGCCAGCACCAACAGTCCCAACACATTCGTAATTAAAGTCCCCCCCAAAGTTGTAGTAATAGTCTGAGTTCGCATCAATCCCAATTTTGTGAGAATTGGCAGCGCTAAAAGTGTGTGCGTAGCGAAACAAGAAGCGACTAAAATTGCAGCCAGCCAGCTATATCCCAACAGCAGCATCGCTCCCGTCCCCAATATCATCGGCAACGAAAAAGTAGCCAGCCCAAATATCACAGCTTTGTCGGCATTGAGTTTGAGGTCGTCGAGGCTAGTTTCTAGTCCCGCTAGGAACATCAAAAACAGCAATCCTACTGTACCTAACAAAACAATAGTAGCGTCCCGTTGCAGCAAATTGAGACCGTTGGGCCCGACAATTACGCCAGCAATAATTAAACCGACTATTCCCGGCAGTCGCAAGCGCTCAAATAACAGCGGCGCGAGTAGCATGATTGCTAAAAGAAGTAGAAAAACGGGAACCGGAGCGGTAATCGGGCCGGAAGTTAACATAAATTTCACCCTAAATATTGGCAGCGAACTGCTACCATATTTAAGATAAAATAATCAAAATATCTATCAATCTAAAGAGGTATCATCAATAATTTACAGGGTAATTCTTAATAAGTAGGGCTGGGCGGTAGAAACCCTGTTTCTTGGTAAAATATGGGTTTGATGACGAGAAATTATGAAAAAAGCCGGGTTTCTAGTTCCCGGCGCACAAGTCCTGATTTGGAATAATACCCAGAAAAAAGGGATAGGTGCTTTTATCCCTTGCTCTTGTCTATTTAAAATCTAAAACCGGGAAAGGTTTCGCCGCTTCCATCTGGGCCGCTAAAGCAATTAAAGTTGCTTCTGCAGCCGGCCGCCCGATAATTTGAATTCCCACGGGCAAACCGTTGTTATCTAAAATGGCAGGAAGTGCGATCGCAGGCAAACCGCTAGCATTAAACGGCGGACAAGGAGCAATCCAATTAATAATCCGCTGCAAAGTTTCTTCACAACTCAAGTCGGCCCACTCCCCAACCCGGATTGGCGAGTGCAGATAAGTGGGCAAAACTAACACATCAAATTTTTCAAAGAATCCCACAATCCGCCGTGAAATAACCTGCATTTGATTTACCGCCCGCAAATATTCCCCAGCCGAAATAGTTCTTTCTAACAGCCAGCGATTCATGGGTTCCAAAGCAGGGCCTGGAATGCCGCTTGCCGCCGCCCCAGACTGCCAAATGGCGATAAACGGTTCGATTAAACCCGTAAAATCCGGGCATCCCGGTTCGACATCGTGACCCAAATCAGTCAATAATTTTACGGTTTCGAGTACCGCTTGTTGGCAGATATCCTCCGCCTGGCCCACGGGGGGAATATCTGTAGAAAAAGCGATTCGCAATTTGCCCTGCTTTTGACGGGAAGCTTCTAGAAAGGTCGGATTTGAATCTGGGATCCAGTACGGATCGCCTGTTGTGTAGCCTGAAATTACGTCCAAAAGTGCGGCGGCGTCAGCTACAGTGCGCGCCAGCGGGCCGTTTGCAGAAATGCCGCTGAGGTAATCTCCGACAGGTGCCCAGGAAACTCGCCCCCGCGAGGGTTTAATGCCCACTAAACCGCAGCAGGAAGCTGGGCCTCGAATCGAACCGCCACCGTCTGAACCTTGGGCGATCGCGCACAAACCCGCTGCTACAGCGGCCGCTGAGCCTCCGCTGGAACCTCCGGGCGTATAGTCTAAATTCCAGGGATTGCGCGCCGGTGGGAAACCTTCTGGTTCGGTGTAAGGTAATGAACCAATTTGAGAGGTGGCTGTTTTGCCCAGAATGTTAAATCCCGCTGCTTCGATCCGCCATACCACTGACTCGCTGTAGCTAGATATGTTATCCAGCAAAGCCTGAGTGCCGTAGGTACAGGGAACGCCGGCAACTGGTGTCAAGTCTTTTATGCCGATGGGCACTCCGAAAAAAGGTGGCAATTCCTGTGATTTCTTTAACCCGGCTAGTTGCTCGGTTTGAGCTTTAGCTAGGTCGATCGCCCGATCGGCCGTTACTGTAAAATAACTCCCAAGCTCAGGATTTAATCGATCGATCCGTTCCAAGTACAGATTGACAATTTCTAAAGGCGACACTTCCCTGGCGCGAATCGACTCCGCCAACTGCAGAGCTGGAGTAAAAGCCCGATCGACACTATTCATCGGTTTAAGTCCTTAATAGTTGGCTAAAGTATCAATTTATACTGCTTCCTTGCAAAAAAAAAATCTTTTCCTTTAAAAAAATATCTCAAAATGTGGAAAATCCACATTAAATCATATAGGGAGAGCGATCGCATCCTTCAATTGGTAGGATATTTCCTGAGTAATGCAGCAGTGTGACTCAATCTTGGGATAGACTGAGTAGAACAGTTAAGCTTTTGTGCAAGACACGCACAATGGCGATCGGCCTTGTCCAACTTCCACAAATCCTCTGTTCGAGTCAGCCTTCTCACCAACTTAAGGTAGCGCATATGACACAACAGCATCCCTCAGCACGTCGCCCGCCCGTACCCGGAGCTCCCCCACCGCCAGGAATGCCCCGCCCTCCAGCTCCAGGGATGCCCCCCAGAGCAGCAGGAATGCCGCCAGCACCGCCGCCGGCACCAGCAGCAGCACCGCCGCCGGCACCAGCGCCCCAATCCTTCGCCACACCTAAAGACCCGAAAGCCAGCAGCGGCAACTGTCCGACTTTGAAAGAGCTAGTCATCCGAGCCAAAGAAGAAGGAGTATCCGACCTTCACCTCGGAGTAAACGAATTCCCTCGCTTCCGCACGCGGGGCGAGATTGCCGACATCGGCTATCCACAGACGGATTTAGATACGTTTTTTGGCTGGTTGCGCGAGTGCATGAGCGATGAAGAAATAGAAATTTTCCAAAAAACCCTAGACTTTGACGGTGCTTTCGACTTCGGGTTCGTCCGGATTCGGATCAGTTGCATGGACTCCTTGGCCGGGCCGGCGATGGTGCTGCGACTAATTCCTGCCAAAATAATGACACTGGAGGAATTGAAGCTGCCGGAGGTGTTTAAGAAAATATGCGGCTACCACAAAGGGCTGATTTTGGTGACGGGTCCGACAGGTTCGGGTAAGTCTACAACCTTGGCCGCGATGATCGACTACATCAATAAGAATAAAGCCTACAACATCATCACGATCGAAGACCCGGTAGAATTCGTACATGAAAGCAAAAAATCCTTGATCAAGCACCGGGAAGTCGGTAGGCACACCCTCAAGTTTATGAGCGCTCTCAAAGGCGCTCTGCGACAAGACCCGGACATGATGCTAGTAGGAGAAATTCGGGACAGAGAGACGGTGGAAATCGCCCTCAAAGCCTCTCAAACCGGTCACTTAGTGGCAGGAACCCTGCACACCAACAGTGCGATTAAAACCCTGAACCGGATTCTGGATATGTTCGGGGCGGAAGAACAGGAGGCTATACGGGTTTCCATTTCCGAATCCCTAGTGGCGATTATTGCTCAACTGCTGTGCAAAACCACAGACGGGAAGCGGGCTGCTTTCCACGACGTTTTGATCAATACCGACGTGGTTAAGGAATACATTCTGAAGGGCCAGAATGAGGAAATCAATCAAATCATGATCAAAGATACTTATGAAGGCATGACGACGATGAATAAGTCGCTCTACGGTCTTTATCAAGAAGGTCGGATTACTGAAGAACTTTGTGTAGAGAACTCGCCGTTCCCGAACGAAATGGCTCAGATGCTCCGAGGTCGAGTCTAAAGGTCGAAAGTTAACAGTTAACAGTTAACTGTTAACTGTTAAGTTTTATGGGTGTAGTGAATTGAAAGTCGATCGCCCAATTTTGCCGGAATTTTTCAAAGGCATTGCGCTGTTTACACCAGGGGGAGACTTAATCTATTGCATAGACCCCCGCAAGCAGACTCGGTGGCACTTGCAGTTGTGCGTAGCTCTACAGGAGATCCTCGGTTTGTCGGAACCGCCGCATTTTCTGATACCTTGCTATACCGCAACCGTTGACTCCTGGCTCGATTCAGGCGATCGGCAGGTGCGGGTTATTGCCGAAGCCTACCCCCCGGTGCTGCGACATCAAACGCTGCTGAATGCCATTTTTGGGACTGGCGACTTAGTGTGGCACCCCCTGCGCGAAGAAATGTGCGAACCGATGGCGATCGCTACTTATCACCAACAATTCCCCGAACTTTGGGAAAATCACGACTTAGTTGTACAGTATGCCAGCTCCGAAGCTCGATCGGACTGGAGCAGTTCGATCGTACCTCCCTCGAGGTTGGGCCAATCGCAGCAGACGGAGGTTCCCAAACCAACAGCACTCACCCCACCGCCACAAACTCAAGGGTACGTTTTTCGTCTGTTTGTTTCCGGCAGCAACCCCAGCACCGAACGCACCCTGGAAACTTTACACCAGTTCTTAGAGCAATGGCTCGATCGTCCCTACACTTTAAAAGTAATTGATGTTTTGAAACATCCCGAACAAGCGGAGGCCGATCAGATTTCAGCAACTCCTACTTTAATAAAAATCTGGCCGAAACCCGTGCGACGAATTGTCGGTGAATTGAACGATGATGAAAAAATAATGCGGTTGCTGACCTATTCGGAATTTTAGATTGGGCCGATAATTCTTGCGATTATTTAATAGGGGCGATCGCGAGTTGAGTAGCCCTGGAATTAACAACATTTAGCAATTGGGTTTTGGAGGCAAAAAGTGGTTTGACGCTCAAATTATAGCCCTCAGGTGTTCTTGGGCCGTCCACCATAAATAATTAGGTTAACTTAACTTTGGTTGAAAATTGCGGTAAGGTGCGCCGAAGAGCACCCTACGTTACGACAATTAATCTGGCGATCGGGAGAATTGAGCACCCTGCCTGAAGTAAAAAAGGTCGATCGACTTAATCAGGAAGACAAACATCCGGAGCACACAAACTGGGGAAATCCAAAGTTATGACTTCCAGCGTATCCAACTCAACTCTCCGAATTACATGATTGTTCGTATCAGCAACAAACAAGTGAGACGCGATCGCGCTCAACCCTGAAGGTTCAAAAAATCGAGCCTTGAGACCCTTAGCGTCAACCAAACCGGCTGTACCATCTCCAATCATTGTTCTGCAGGTACCGCCCCGGTGGTCGATCCGCTTAATTTTGTGATTGTAAGTATCAGCAACCCAGAGGTAATTTTGAGCGTATTCAACACCCAAACAGTGCTGCAACCTGACCTCATCACCGCGACCATCTTTATCCCCAAAACCAAACAATTCACCGCTACCGCAGACAGTCCGCACCTTCGGGTCTTCATCAATACCCACAGCGCGAATCGAACTAATTTCGCTGTCAGCAACAAACAACTCCGATCGATCCGTAGACAGGCCGCTGGGCTGAGAAAAAGCAGATTCTGCCAGATTCCCGTCAACACAGGATTCTCGGCCAATACCCGCATAAACGCCGATCGTGCCAGTGTCTAATTGCATTTCCCAAATTTGGTGCGAACCCGCCATTGCAATAAAAAGTCTATTTCCCACTCTTTCTAAATCCCAAGGCGAATTCAATTGCGTTTCTAAACCCTTGCCGCTGCTGGGTGCAATTTCGTGACTTTGTTGGCCTGTACCCGCCAAAGTTTCCACCCGTTGAGTCGTAAAATCAATCTTTCTGAGAGCATGATTTTCCGTATCAGCAACATAGAGAATTTGACTTTCTGCATCAAAAGCCATACCTTGAGGTGCAAAGAACTCAGCCTCCGCAAAGTCGCCGTCAGTTAAACCGGGTTTCCCTGTACCGATAACGTGCAGCACCTCACCTTCGGTAGTGCTCACAACAATTCGGTTATGTCCCGAATCCGCAATAAACAAGCAAGAACCGACCAAGCTTTGTTGAACCGAGTTAGCAGGGCCCGGCAATACTGTTTCATCTACAGATTCATTATCCTCAGTCATTTCGCCCAAAAGTGCTTGATGTTGTTGAAGCACTTTTGCCTCCGTTGCAGTGATGGCAAATGCCAGCACTTTACCGGGAAAAGCTAGGGGTGTTGATAGAGGTTTGCGCTGCTTTTCTAAGCGAAAACTGAGTTCTTTAAAGTCGATCGCATTTTTATCTTTGTATTCAGCAATTAACTTCTCAACTAGCGCGTCAAGTGCTTCTCTATTGCCTTCCCCGGAAACAAAGCCGACGACATAACTTTCAGGATCGATCACCATTAAAGTCGGCCAAGCACGAACAGCGTAGCTTTGCCAAACTTTCATGCCGCTGTCAACGATTACGGGATGTTCGATATCGTAGCGGAGGATAGCTTGGCGGATGTTTTCTACTTCTTTTTCATTTTCAAATTTGGCCGAGTGAACGCCGATAACCGTGAGGGAATCTTTATATTTTTGTTCCAGGTATTTTAAGTCTGGGAGGACGTGCAAGCAGTTGATGCAGCAGTAGGTCCAGAAGTCGAGGAGGACGACGCGGCCTTTTAGAGATTCAATGGATAAAGGTTTGTCGGTGTTTAACCAGGGGTAGTTTCCGGGGAATTCTGGTGCTCTGACGCGGGGCATGGCATCTCCTTGGTAAGGCGTGAATGATTTTTTTACTTCTTTAATTTAGCGGGAAGTTTGGCAGGATGGGGAAAAAGCTGGTTAAACCTCGGCTTTTGGAGACAGCCAAGATGCCATTGCCACAATAAATAGGAGGAAAGTAACGATTTTGATAACCAAATACAGGGGTTGTCAACCGCATGAGCTACACTCAGTAAAGTCCATTACCATTAATAGCGACCGCATAGTTTTATATTTTGGCATGGCACATCTTGACAATGATACCAAATTCGAGTTAAGTCCAATTTACAGAGAGAGCGATCGCAACTCGCGTATATTTTAATTGCCCGAAGGGGATCGCTCCTAAACCTGATTTAATTGAAGAGTCAGCAGGGCGATCGCCCCGTGAGAAAGCTATCCCGCGTCTGTCTCAACAGCAAACCCCAAAATCAGAGCAAGCTTCCGCAATTGTAATTAACCACGTCACAGTACCTGGATACTAATCGGTGTTTTGCACCCCTCTTCAGGTAAGTGTTAACACCAGGTACATCTATCAGAGTATCGGCAGTCTTTGCCACACAATCGCCATAGGTGTGTTAGTTGGCCGAGATTTCAGAGGACTCTATAACTAAGGACAAAATGATCGAAAACGCTTTATTAGATAAAAGTCTGATACATACATCATCCCGACGTGAGGAAATTTGCCAGATTTTTGGCGAATCTTACGACCCCGATCGCTGGAAAGACTGGCGCTGGCAAATGCGGCATCGGTTGTGCAAGCTGGAACACTTTCAAGGTTTGCTACAGCTCGCTTCTGCCGAACAACGAGGACTTTCGATCGCCCCAGAAAAGTTTGCTGTAGCTGTGACACCGCACTTTGCGTCACTGCTTGACCCGGAAGATCCGCTTTGCCCCCTGCGGTTGCAGGTGTTGCCAAGGGAGGAAGAACTGACAGTCGATGCCGCAGATATGGTAGACCCATGCGGCGAAGACCACGACAGCCCAGTACCCGGGCTGGTACACCGCTACCCCGATCGGGTGTTACTGCTTGCCCTAGACACTTGCGCTGCTTACTGCCGATACTGTACGCGATCGCGTTTGGTCAGCCAAGGTGAGATGTACCCAGTGACGCGGCGGTTGGATGCGATCGTCGCCTATCTAGAGGCACACACCGAGGTGCGGGATGTGCTCATTTCTGGCGGCGATCCGCTACTAATGTCTGATGAACCTTTAGACAACTTACTTGGGCGGTTGCGTGCTATTCCCCACATAGAGTTTGTGCGTATTGGTTCCCGCGTGCCGAGTTTCTTGCCACAGCGAATTACACCGGAACTGGTTGCAGTGCTTCGATCGCATCGCGTGTGGCTGTCCGTGCACTTTTGTCATGTGCGGGAACTTACCCCGGAAGTGGCGCAAGCTTGCGATCTGCTCGCTGATGGTGGCATTCCTCTAGGCAGTCAGACGGTGCTGCTCAAGGGTGTGAACGACTCCGAAGAAGCGCTGAAGAATCTGTTTCACGGTTTGCTCAAACTGCGCGTGCGACCTTACTATCTCTACCAATGCGACCCAGTTGTGGGCACTGCACATCTGCGGACGAGCGTCCAAACAGGTATCGATCTAATATCTAAACTGCGCGGTCATACCACTGGCTACGCGGTGCCAACCTATGTAATTGATGCTCCTGGTGGTGGTGGCAAAGTGCCAATTCAAGCTGACACCCTAATTGCTTACGAGAACGGCAAAACTACTGTGCGTAATTGGGAAGGCAAGACGTACACTTATATAGATCCAGTATAGCAATGAGTATTACTAAAGGACTTGCTTCAATCTTCACTACGGATGTTGCCAGATTGAAAGATTTTTCTAAAAAAGAAATTTACTGTACTATAAACAGATGAGTAAAGTCAGCGTGTTTAACGAGTGGGACTCCCTCGAAGAAATTATTGTGGGACGTGCAACAAATGCACGCATTGCCTGCCCCGACCCAGGGCTGTTTGCTGTTGAATACCTAGAAGAATATGGCAGTATTCAGGACATTCCCTCTGGTCCCTATGACCATCAAGTAATTGAAGAAACAGAAGAAGACCTGGAGAAACTTGTACAAACACTTCAAAATCTTGGTGTGACCGTCCGGCGACCTGACATAGCAGATCATTCTCTCAAGTTTGCCACTCCTGATTGGGAATCAGATGGTCAATCAAACTATTGTCCGAGAGACCTTTTGGTGACAGTGGGGACTTGGATTATTGAAGCTCCTATGGCACTCCGTTGCCGTTTTTTTGAATCGCGATCGTACAAAACTATCCTAATAGATTATTTGCAAAGTGGAGCTAAATGGATTTCCTCTCCCAAACCGAGGCTAAGTAATGAAATTTACAATGTTCTCGATGCGAGTGCTTTGGCAATCAAAGACTATGAACCGATATTTGATGCCGCGAATATATTGCGTTTAGGGCGAGATATTTTCTACCTGATCTCAGACACAGGTAATCAATACGGGGCGTTATGGCTTCAAACTGTTTTGGGTGAAGATTATAGAATACATACTTATGATAATATTTACTCTGGAACTCATGTAGACACCACAATTGTACCTATTCACCCTGGTTTGGTTGTAGTTAACGCCGAACGAGTTAGTCAAGACAATCTACCAGAGTTATTCAAAGGGTGGGATGTCATCTATTTAGATGATATTGTTGATATTGGTTGTTATACAAGTACCTGTCTTGCCACGAAGTGGATTGCGATGAACCTCCTGATGGTGAATCCGAATCTCGCAATTGTTGATAAAGCTCAAACTCCGCTAATCAGAGAACTTGAGAAGCGTGGTGTTGATGTTATACCGTTGCAACTAAGACACGCGAGGACATTAGGAGGAGGGTTTCACTGTGTGACGCTTGATGTGCGACGCACAGGTTTGCTGGAAGATTATTATGTTTAGCTAGCACAAGAACTTATACGAGCGTCACTATTCTTGGAAAAAATTAAAAACAGAAAATTAGACAGTATGGGGCTTTTTATTGGTTTGTGTTATGACCTTAAGGAAGAGTATCTTCAGAGGGGTTTGAGCGCCACCGATGTCATGGATTTCGATGATGAAGAAACCATCATCGGGCTAGAAAATACGCTCTGCGGTTTGGGTCACAAAGTTGAACGAATCGGCAATGGTAGAAAACTTGCTCTTAGGTTAGCAAATGGCGATCGCTGGGATTTGATTTTCAACATCGCCGAAGGCCTCAAAGGTCGCTCTCGCGAAGCACAAGTCCCAGCAGTCTGCGAATTATTCGCACAACCCTATACCTTTTCCGACCCGCTTACTTGCGCCCTTACCCTTGATAAGGCGCTGACTAAGCGCGTAGTTCGGGATTTCGGTTTGCCTACAGCACCGTTTGCAGTGGTGAGTACGCCAGCAGAGGCGGCGGCGGTATCCCTTCCCATGCCTTTATTCCTAAAACCGATCGCAGAAGGAAGTTCTAAAGGGATAACAGGAAAATCCCTAGTTAAAGAACGCCAAGATTTAGTTTCAGTGTATCAAGGGCTACAGGAAGAATTCCAGCAACCCGTTTTGGTAGAAACTTTTCTTCCCGGTAGGGAAATCGCGGTGGGTATTGTCGGTAACGGTAATCAAGCTAGAGTAATCGGCGTGATGGAAATAATTTTTACCGAAAAAGCAGAAACCGCTGCCTACACAGCCCTTAACAAAGGCGAGTATCTCGAAAGGGTATCCTATTGTTTGCTAACAGATCTCGACCTCCTGGCAGTGGAGGCGACACAGTTGGCGCTGGAGGTTTACCGCGTTTTGGGTTGTCGGGATGCCAGTCGAATCGAGTTGCGCTGCGATGCGAGTGGTGAATTGCAGTTTTTGGAAGTGAATCCTTTATCGGGATTGCACCCGATTCGAGCGGATCTGATTATTATGGCGCGTTTGGCTGGAATAGAATATGCACAACTAATTGGTGAAATTGTTGAATCAGCATGGCAAAGGTATAAAGGATAAAGCGATGGTAAATATGAATATTGAAAAAAATACTTGGTTAGAATAACGCTTTTACAGAGACACCACCATCCTCAACATCACGAGCAAATGTCTTAGGCAACTGTACCCCAAGCGTCACCATTCTGATAGCATCGAACAAAAACATAGCCAGCCACAAGATATGATTGCTCTCAAACTTAATGGCAGCAAAATCCGCAGGTAAAAAGCCCACCACAAGAGCAACTAAGCTAACATTACGGAGGGTATGCCCTTGTGCCAACCCCAAGAAGTAACCATCCAGCATGAAGTTCATTGAACTGCATACCAGGACGAGTAGCAACCACGGAACAAAAATATTAATGTTTTCGGTGACTTCGGTGTGGTTGGTTAACAACCCAAAAACAGTATCGGGAAATAGCCAACACACTCCGCCGAAAGAAAGTCCCACCAGCAGAGTCGTTCCTAGAGAAACAGCAGCCAGAGGTACTAACTGTTGTGAAGAGCCTTTACCTTTAAAGTTTCCGACCAGAGTTTCCGTGCCGAATCCCAATCCTTCAACAAAATAGATACTGAAATTGCATATCTGTAAGAGCAAGGCATTTTGAGCGTAGATAATCGTCCCCATCTGTGCCCCCTGATAGTTAAACGTTAAGGAGGTAAAGATAAAAATTAAATTGCTGACAAAGATGTTTCCATTAAGAGTCAAGGTAGCTCTTATCGCTGAGGGATGCCAAATTTTTTCAGCGACGGCTCGTACCTCTTGCCACTGGATTTCTTGGTACAAAAAAATCAATCCCAGGAATAGGCACAGATATTGGCTTATAGCATAGGACACTCCAGCCCCCGTACTTTCCCAACCCCACCGGATAATCAAGAGGTAGTCGAGTGCAACTTTGGCAGCATTGCCAACGAGAGACACCACCACAACTAAGCCATTTTTTTCCTGTCCTAAAAACCAACCAATTAAGACAAAATTTAGCAAAATGGCGGGCGCTGCCCAAATTTGGGTGTTGAAATAGGCTAGACCTGAAGCTTTAACTTCTGGTGCGACATCTAGGAAGGCAAACCCCAGTTGTCCCAAAGGGTACTGCAATAGTACGATCGCAATACCAAGTATCAGAGCAATTAAACCATTACGCAGTCCCACTAATAGCACACCATCTCGGTCATTTCGTCCTACAGCTTGAGCCGTTACCCCAGTGGTACCCATCCGTAAAAAGATAAAAATCTCGTAGAGAAAGTTAAGCAGGTTTCCAGCTAGGGCGACTCCAGCTAGGTGGTGTATTTCTTCAAGATGACCCAAGAAGATGACACTGACTAAATTTGCCAGTGGCACCATGATATTGGAGAGGACGTTGGCGATCGCTAGTCGGAAGTAGCGGGGTACAAAGTCATACTGGCTATTGAGGATCGGGTTCATGGATAAATCCGCTAGCTACCAAAATCTTCACCAAAGAGCGTCGGCTGTTTACATTACTTTACATGATTTAGTTCTCTATGTGGGAAAAGGGGACAACGGGATAATGGTTTGGAATTCGTCTAGCCTCAATTGATAGGTACTCCTATCCAGGGACGGTTAGCGTGACTCCGATGAGTCAGTGATAACTGATTACACTTCGCTCGTGAGGCGCAAGCAGTGCCGATAAACCTGGTGGAAAGCATTACGCTGTCATGTTCAACCAATGTGTAATCGCAACGAAGTAAATCTCTCACAGCCCTTAAAAATAAGTAGGTTGCTAGCCGTAAGCTGTGAGTGTGAGGGATGGTTGCAAAAGCCAAAGCGGGCGTTGTAATGGCAGAGATATGCTAACTGCACCGGGTGGTGTAAAAGATAGAGGAAAGTGGCGGTGCTAGAGTTCTGATTGTGACTGTCAAAATTAATGATTTGGCGATCGCGCTGCCTGCGGTCTCCATCACGGGAGTGACAATACAATTACCCAATCTTGCAAATATTTTGTGCGTTGGAGGAGAATAGCGGTTGAAACCAGCTTTTTTTTCCTAACAACAACCGCCGCCGCTATAATGCCAAGTCGAATCAGTAATCAACACCTGATCCGGCATCAATCCCCCCAACTTCCCAGCAGTTTTATCGCAGACAGCCGCCGGAACTCCCCGCTGCAAAACGTGGCCTGCCCCGTCATCAAATAGCTCTTCCATCCCCCGATAAATCGCCGTCTTGCCAGTGAAAATGCAAGCTCCATCATCGGGGACATCCACTTTGAAAGACACCGAATCAAGGCTGTCTAACAGCAAATCCGCATCCAATTGATAATTGTGTTTATCCAGCAATCGGTAAGGCCTTCTCGCTCGCACTTCTACTTGCCCAAAACCTATGTCTACAAGGTGTTGAACGTATTCTGCGTAGGTCAGAGCACCGGACAAACACAGGGCGCGCAAGCGTTCGTCTTGCTTCAAATGCTGCGGAATTGGCCGAGTTGCGATCGGATCGCTCATCAACAACCTGCCACCGGGTTTTAACACCCGATAAGCCTCTTTTAATGCTTTAGCTAAATCCGCCGGTTCAAAGATATTAAACAAGCAATTTTGCGCGACAACATCTACAGAAGCATCCGGCACCGGCAACGCAAAAGCATTGCCTTCACAAATTTCCACAAAACTCGCATCAAACCAATCATTTTCGTGGGCGGCTATTTGCAAGTTTCGTGCAGCCGCCTCTCGCATTGCTGGAACCGGATCGACGGCAATAATCGCTCCTTCGTGTCTAGAAAAATATGCAAATTGTAGTGCTTCTAAGCCGCCGCCGACGCCTACGTAAAGCACGAATGGATTGCTGACAAGTTCGGTGGGGTGAACGGTTGTGCCGCAGCCGTAATTCATTTCTTGCATTTGTTGGGGAATTTTTAATCCTGGCAATTGCAAGGGACTGCTTTGGACGCAGCAAAGTCCGAGTTGGGGGGTTTGGGCAACATCGCTGTAGAATTTGGCTGCTGTTTCGAGGTAGGTCATTTTTTAGTGTCCTAATTTTTGATTTTTGACCGCAGATGTGGGCGGATAGACGCGGATGAGCGCAGATGAATTAAGAAAGTTTTTGTTAGGTTGCAAATTCGACTTTTTGTTCGGATTTGGGCTGATTTTCGGGCTGGGAAACTGTTGTTTCGGGAGCTGCTAATTCGGTGGTTGGTTGGCTAGGAGTTTCACCGGCAACTGGTGGTGTTGGCGGTACAAGATTGGGAGACTGTTCTGGTATCGCAGGAGCGACTACTTTTGGTACTGGAGCTTTTCCTGTTATTTCTGGCAGGGTTGGCGGCTCTGAAGGAGTAACAGGTTCGGGATCTTGACGCAAAAAGTTGCGGAACCGATTGTAGTATCCTTTATATTCCTGTTTTTTTGTTTGGGGGGATGCTGTCGGCGTCGGTTCTATTACTTGAACGGGAGCCACAATTTTCGGGGTTTCTAACTGTGGAGTTGCTGCCGGCGTCGGTTCTATTACTTGAACGGGAGCCACAATTTTTGGGGTTTCGAGTTGGGGGGTTGCTGTGGGTGTCGGTTCTATTACTTGAACGGGAGCCACAATTTTTGGGGTTTCGAGTTGGGGGGTTGCTGTGGGTGTCGGTTCTATTACTTGAACGGGAGCAACTTCGGAACCAACTGTTGGCTCTAAGCTGGGTTGGGTAACTGGGGTTTCTGGAACTGCAGGTGTGGGTTCGCTAACAGGTGTTTTTTCTAATGCAGGTATCGGTTTTGGTTCGGGGGTTGGGCTTGGTGTGGGAGCGGGGGCTTGGTAGGCGCGATCTACTATACCGCGAGCTTCTGCTGCTGTTAGTTCGCCCCGCACTAATTTTGAAAGAGTATCTTGGCCGAGCGGTTGGTAATTTATGAGCCTGACTGTATTGTTAAAGGCGTTTTTGACGATATTTCCCCGTTCGTCGATTAATTCTAGCTTTACCCAGTTTTTCCCTGGTTTGAATCCTTTAAGATATATAGGTTGCCACTGGTCGATCGCAAAGCTTTCGCCGTTGACTGTGGCTCGAATTTTCCAATCGAGTATTTCATCTTGGGAATTTTCTTGGGCCACTTGGTGCGGGGGGGCATTTGTCAAGTAAAAGTCGAGCAGGATGGGTTGTTCCCCGTAGCTGCCTTGGGGGCTGTTGTACGTTAATAGGGGCAATGTTCGATCGGGATTGTTGTCGTCTGTTTTGGTAAAAATGTGAAAGGTGGTTTGGGCGGTGGCACCTTCGTTTTTAAAGCTTTCTTCCCAAGGGCTTTCGGCGAACACCTGCAGGGTATGGGTTCCGGGTTCTAAGTCCGAGAGCGTTAAAGGTTGGTTGATGTCGTAAACTGCTGCATAAGGTTGGTTGTCTAATAAAACTTGCAGATGGGGACCCAAACCCAAGTTTGCATCTTTGAAAATGGGCAGGCCCTTAACTTGGAACTGAACAGACACATCTATATCCTGAAGCACTTCGTCAGGTGATGGATACAAAATACTAATTTGAGGCTGGTAGATTTCTAGAGCCTTACGCAGTTTTTGAATGGCTTCTGGGGGAGAAACCTCGGAAATTCTATTTACCAGGGCGGGAGCTGAGCCGCTCTTGTTTCCTGATTTGGGCAATTCGGGATGGCCCGCGCCACAACTTGCTAAACCCAAAATTAATACTGCTGCTGCGAACAATGCCAGCAGCCTGCCCGCAACCGTTCTGTGCCAATTGATCCCAATCACGCAACCATACTCCTAGAAGCCTTCTCATAGGGAACTATAGCCCAAAACTGAATTGAGTATTGAGGAATTGCCGATCGGGCATTCGCCAGACCCGGACCCGGCCCGGATTGAGGCTGAGCGCGCCACCACTCCTCTGGAACTCATAAATGCCGCAGCCGTTTTCCGAAATATCTCTCTACAAATGAGTATTCCTCGATTACCTTATCTTTGAGTTTTGTAAAGTTAATGGCAATACCCCTTGACTTTTTCAAGGGTATGTGGAAATTAAAAGGGTTATTACATCAAGAAGACAGGCTTTTTTAAGTATTGTTAACAAGCGATTAATACTTCTCTAGCAAGCTTATAATTCATAAAACTCCCTCAAAAGGAGCAGCCGTATCAAGCCTAAATCAGGAACGCGATCGGTGGCTCATCTGGCGAGAAGAGTTGGCAGTACCCAGGGACATTGTTAGCGACACTGGGGAACTGGCTTCTTCAAAGAAGCAAAATGCTTGGGTAGACGATGCACCGGCGTCAAACTCTGCAAAGAGTGAAGTGCAAGCAGTGTCGGCTTTCCCGAGAATCCCCCGCCTAATCAAGCGCGGGGAGTGTCAGGTACAGTATTCAGTTCTCGTTCCTTGTCTTACCGAGAGGAGAGTCTTCATGACCATTAGTCCTCCAGAGCGAGAGGCAAAAGTTAGGGTAGTAGTCGATAAGAATCCGGTTCCAACTTCTTTCGAGAAGTGGTCAAAACCAGGTCATTTCGATCGCACTCTAGCTAAAGGGCCAAAAACCACCACTTGGATTTGGAACCTCCACGCTAACGCTCACGACTTTGACAGTCATACAAGTGACTTAGAAGACGTTTCGCGCAAAATCTTTAGCGCTCACTTCGGCCACTTGGCAGTAATCTTCGTATGGTTGAGTGGCGCATATTTCCACGGCGCTAAATTTTCAAATTACGAAGCTTGGCTGACAAATCCTACAGCCATCAAGCCCAGCGCTCAAGTGGTCTGGCCGATTTTTGGTCAAGAAATTTTAAATGCAGATGTAGGCGGCGGGTTTCACGGGATTCAGATCACCTCTGGTCTATTCCAACTGTGGCGCGCCAACGGCATCACTAACTCATACCAGCTATATTGCACTGCGATCGGCGCCTTGGTAATGGCAGCTTTGATGCTGTTTGCCGGTTGGTTCCACTATCACGTCCGGGCTCCGAAACTGGAATGGTTCCAGAACGTGGAATCGATGATGAACCACCACTTGGCAGTTTTGTTAGGCTGCGGGTGCTTGGGCTTCGCAGGACAGCAAATTCACGTGGCGCTGCCGATAAATGCTTGCATGGACGCGATCGATGCAGGTGCACCGCTGACAGTCGGCGGCAAGCTGATCAAAACAGTTGCCGACATCCCGCTGCCGCACGAGTGGATTTTGACACCGGGCTTGATGGCTGACATCTACCCGAGTTTCGCTAAAGGTTTAACCCCCTTCTTCACCCTCAACTGGGGCGCATACTCAGACTTCCTGACCTTCAAAGGCGGTCTGAACCCGACGACGGGCGGTCTGTGGTTGACCGATACAGCACACCACCACTTAGCTTTGGCAGTGCTGTTCATCATTGCTGGTCATATGTACCGCACGAACTGGGGCATCGGCCACAGCATGAAAGAAATCCTAGAGAACCACAAAGGCCCCTTCACTGGTGAAGGTCACAAAGGTCTCTACGAAATCCTGACTACTTCTTGGCACGCGCAACTGGCGATTAACTTGGCAATGATGGGCTCTCTGAGCATCATCGTGGCTCAGCATATGTACGCAATGCCTCCCTACCCCTACCTCGCGACCGACTACCCGACTCAGTTGTCCATCTTCACCCACCACATGTGGATCGGCGGATTCCTGATTGTTGGAGCAGGCGCTCACGGAGCAATCTTCATGGTTCGGGACTACGAACCGAGCGGCAACGTCAATAACCTGCTCGATCGCGTGATCCGTCATAGAGATGCGATCATTTCCCACCTGAACTGGGTTTGTATATTCTTGGGCTTCC
The DNA here is from genome assembly GCA_036700245.1 of Microcoleus vaginatus BM001213989. Classification (GTDB taxonomy): domain Bacteria; phylum Cyanobacteriota; class Cyanobacteriia; order Cyanobacteriales; family Microcoleaceae; genus Microcoleus. The sequence continues at coordinate 37,497 of JAUBOM010000008.1, read as the reverse complement.
ACAGCTTCGGTTTGTACGTTCACAACGACACGATGCGGGCTTTCGGTCGTCCTCAAGATTTGTTCTCGGATACCGGGATTCAGTTGCGTCCGATATTTGCGCAGTGGATCCAAAACATCCACACCTTGGCTCCGGGCACAACAGCGCCTAATGCTATGGAAGTCGTCAGCCACGCTTTTGGCGGCGGTGCAGTAGTAGTCGCCGGCAAAGTAGCGATGATGCCGATTGAGTTGGGTACGGCGGATTTCATGATCCACCACATCCACGCTTTCACCATTCACGTTACAGTCCTGATTCTCTTGAAGGGCGTGTTGTTTGCACGCAGTTCTCGCTTGATTCCTGACAAAGGCAACTTGGGTTTCCGGTTCCCTTGCGACGGCCCAGGCCGTGGCGGCACCTGCCAAGTTTCAGGTTGGGATCACGTGTTCCTCGGCCTGTTCTGGATGTACAACAGCCTCTCGATCGTGATTTTCCACTTTAGCTGGAAAATGCAGTCGGACGTGTGGGGAACAGTAGCGCCAGACGGCACAATTTCTCACATTACCGGCGGCAACTTCGCACAAAGTTCGATCACGATTAACGGCTGGCTGCGGGACTTCCTCTGGGCGCAAGCTTCTCAGGTAATTCAGTCCTACGGTTCGGCACTGTCGGCCTACGGTCTGATGTTCCTAGCCGGACACTTTGTGTTCGCCTTCAGCTTGATGTTCCTGTTCAGCGGCCGCGGCTACTGGCAAGAACTGATTGAATCCATTGTTTGGGCTCACAACAAGCTTAAGGTAGCTCCCTCGATTCAGCCTCGCGCCCTGAGCATTATTCAGGGTCGGGCTGTGGGTGTAGCTCACTACCTCCTAGGAGGAATTGTCACTACGTGGGCATTTTTCCTAGCGCGAATCATTTCGGTAGGGTAAACTACCCCTAGGTTTTGGATTCGGGATTTGGGAGGAATCTCAAACTCTGAATCCAAACTCCGAACCGAATCCCTTCAATTTTGTTCAGGATTCAGGATTAATCAAGGCTTATGGCAACGAAATTTCCAAAATTTAGCCAAGACCTTGCCCAAGACCCGACCACACGGCGGATCTGGTACGGGATTGCCACAGCGCACGACTTTGAAAGCCACGACGGCATGACTGAAGAAAATCTTTACCAAAAGATTTTTGCTTCTCACTTCGGCCACGTAGCAATCATTTTCTTGTGGACTTCGGGCAGCCTGTTCCACGTAGCATGGCAAGGTAACTTTGAACAGTGGATTAAAGACCCCCTCAACGTCCGCCCGATCGCTCACGCGATTTGGGACCCGCAATTCGGCGCTCCTGCAGTAGAAGCTTTCACTCAAGGGGGCGCTTCTAACCCAGTAGACATCTCTTACTCCGGTGTCTACCATTGGTGGTTCACCCAAGGGATTCGGACAAATGCCGACCTGTATCAAGGAGCTATCTTCTTGTTACTGCTGGCCGCTGTATTCCTGTTCGCAGGTTGGTTGCACCTCCAACCCAAGTACCGCCCCAGCTTGTCTTGGTTCAAAAATGCTGAATCTCGCCTCAACCACCACTTGGCTGGTTTGTTCGGTGTCAGCTCTTTGGCTTGGACTGGTCACATGGTTCACGTTGCTATCCCCGAATCTCGCGGACAGCACGTAGGTTGGGAAAACTTCCTGTCAACCCCGCCTCACCCGGCTGGTTTGGGTCCGTTCTTCAGTGGTAACTGGGGCGTATACGCCGAGAATCCAGATGCAGCGAACCATGTCTTCGGTACTTCCGAAGGCGCGGGAACCGCAATTCTGACTTTCTTGGGTGGCTTCCACCCTCAAACAGAATCCCTGTGGCTGACAGACATCGCTCACCACCACTTGGCGATCGCAGTTCTGTTTATCGTTGCCGGTCATATGTATCGGACTAACTTCGGTATCGGTCACAGCATCAAAGAGATGTTGGATTCTAAGGCTGGTTTGGTCGGCGGCAAGAGTGAAGGGCAGTTTAACTTGCCTCACCAAGGCTTGTATGAAACCTACAACAACTCGCTGCACTTCCAACTGGCATTTCACCTCGCTGCTTTGGGCGTAATTACCTCCCTGGTAGCACAGCATATGTACGCGATGCCTCCCTACGCTTTCATAGCTAAGGACTTCACGACTCAGGCTGCGCTGTATACGCACCACCAGTACATTGCTGGATTCATCATGGTCGGCGCTTTCGCCCACGGAGCTATCTTCTTGGTGCGGGACTACGATCCTGAAGCAAATAAAGGCAACGTGCTCGATCGGGTGTTGCAGCACAAAGAAGCGATTATCTCTCACTTGAGCTGGGTGTCGCTGTTCTTGGGCTTCCATACTCTGGGACTGTACGTTCACAATGACGTTGTAGTTGCTTTTGGTACTCCTGAAAAGCAAATCTTGATTGAACCAGTGTTCGCACAGTTCATCCAAGCTTCTCACGGAAAAGCTCTCTACGGCATGGACGTGCTGTTGTCTAACCCTGACAGCATTGCTTCTACCGCTTGGCCGAACTACGGCAACGTATGGCTCCCAGGCTGGTTAGACGCGATTAACAACGGTACTAATTCTCTGTTCTTGGCGATCGGACCTGGCGATTTCTTGGTTCACCACGCGATCGCACTAGGCTTGCACACCACGACATTGATCTTGGTCAAGGGAGCTCTCGACTCTCGCGGTACTAAGCTGATGCCGGACAAGAAAGACTTCGGTTATGCTTTCCCTTGCGACGGCCCCGGCCGTGGCGGTACTTGCGACATCTCTGCTTGGGACTCTTTCTTCCTGGCTATGTTCTGGATGCTCAACACCCTGGGCTGGGTAACTTTCTACTGGCACTGGAAGCATCTGGGCATCTGGCAAGGTAATGTGGCTCAGTTCAATGAGTCTTCTACCTACCTGATGGGCTGGTTCCGCGATTACCTCTGGCTGTATTCTTCTCAGTTGATTAACGGTTACAACCCGTATGGTACTAACAACTTGTCAGTCTGGGCTTGGATGTTCTTATTCGGACACCTTGTTTGGGCAACTGGTTTCATGTTCCTGATCTCTTGGAGAGGTTACTGGCAAGAGTTGATCGAGACTTTGGTTTGGGCTCACGAGCGCACTCCTTTGGCTAACTTGGTTCGCTGGAAAGACAAGCCTGTTGCTTTGTCGATCGTCCAAGGTCGCGTTGTTGGTCTGGCTCACTTTACGGTGGGATACATACTCACTTACGCCGCCTTTGTAATTGCCTCGACGGCCGGGAAATTCGGGTAACTCTGAACTCTGGTTTCTAGGTAATTAACTAAAATCCCCCGCCTTCTAGCGGGGGATTTTTTTGTATATTTCTGTAAGGAATTACCGCATAGGAAACAGTGCTATAAAGAAGAGAACGCATCATATATTCATGTTCCTATTATCGTGTCTCAATTATTCAACCGCATCCCCGGACGAACCTATTTATTACTAGCAATCATAATTTTTGCTGCCTCTAACTCTGTGATTCGCAAACTGACCGATTTAGGAGCGCAGAACGCGATCGACGGCAGAAATTTGATTTCCCTTTGTAATGTTTTATTTGTAGGGAATCTCTGCGCGTTAGCAGTTTTATTCCTGGTTTATCGCCAGCAATGTACGGTGCAAAATTTCCGATCGATTCCCAGTAAAACATGGTGGGGGTTGATCGGAATTTCTTTGCTATCTGGGGCATTGGCTCCAGCCTTAACTTTTATGGCGTTGGATTTAACTGCTGTCAATAATGTGGTACTGATTGGACGCATCGAGCCGCCTCTGATTTTAGCGCTGTCCATTCTAATTTTGGGCGATCGCGTCAATCTTTGGGTGATTGCGGGGGCGATGTTTTCCTTTGTGGGTGTTGCACTGACTATTGTATTGCAAGCACGGACTACCGATATGATGGACATGGGCGGATTGACGATCGGCAAAGGCGAATTCATGGCAGCATCCGGGGCGATCGCGTTAGCTATTTCGACGATTATTAGTAAAGTCACGCTCAAACAAATTCCGTTAGGATTGTTCTCTATTATCAGAACAACACTGGGAACAGTTGTTTTCTTTATTGCCGTTTTAATCTTATATACTCCCACCCACTTTATCGATGTTTTTGCGCCCTTCCTCTGGCAGTGGATGCTCGTCTATGGGGCGATTATTGTTGTTGGCGGACAACTCTGCTGGTTTACCGGACTAAAAACGACGGGCGCTGCAGATGTATCCCTCGCCAGTTCGTTTAGTCCGATCGCGGGGATTTTAGCAGCCTATTTGATTTTATCGGAAACGCCAACAACAGCTCAATACATCGGCGGCAGCATCATTTTAATCGGAATCGTTCTCAATCAAATTGGCGTTTTTCGCAAGCTAACCCAATCCGCGCCTCAACCTCCTGCAAGTCCGGCAAAAGAGATGGATATGGAAGTGGGATTCAAAGGGATTTAATGGTTAATACCCAGGCTTAGTTAAGGGGCGATCGGGTCAAAACTTAAAAGGGATTGGAACATACTACAGATTCTTAGTTACAATAAGTAACCCTAGAAGTTGATATTCGCAATAGTCCGATTAATATTCATCTGCGCCAGAATGCGAAGTGGTTGGCTGAGTCTGTTAAGCAGAAATAAAAGTGCGATCGAGCAGTCCTAAAAACCTTCAGGCCAAAGCTTTTCGCGGTAATTTGCACCTACAGAAAAAATTATAGTGCGAGCGGGGTAAAATTAGTAGTTAGGTTCCCAAGTTTCGGGGATAAGTGGTTTATCGAGAGGACTGGGTTGTGAATACAATTATTGACACACAAGTGCTTTCATATCGTTTCAAGGAGATTGAGGACGATGTCCACGACGGAAGCCGAGCTATTTCATCAATTACAGCTAATGAATTTTTACTGGCTCAGCCCAGAGACTCAAAGCAACCTGACTACTACATTCTTCATCCAGCTAGATACTCGGTACTAAATTCAGAAGAGCGTGATTTTGGTATTCCCGAGCATTTTGAAAATCCTAAATGGGCCAAGGGAGGTGCTTGTCGGACAGACCAAGTGATTATCGACTTTGGCAGTCAGTTCTCTGCATATCGTGAGTTTGGAAACGAAGCAATTGCTGAGGTTATTAACCAAAAAAACTATGGCGTATATGAACTCAGTGTTTCTCATTTATCTAAACAAAAGCAGAAGTACCTCAAAAAACGGTTGAAATACATTTTGGATAATAATTATCGTTGTTACTCTCTAACTAGAGCGACAATAGAAAATGGGTTGACTCTGTTTTCAGAGTTTGCTGCTAAACATAACTGCAAAAGCAATATTCGTAACACTATCAATGACATCTTAATACTGGCGACTGCTGTTGACAGACAAAAGAAATTTATAACATATGATAATGTGCTAAATCGTTTTGCTGCTGAGTATTATGAGGCCCGAGCTTACCAAAACGAAGATGAATTGAGAATCGATTTTTCAGAGGAGACAACTGAAAGTAGAAAAAGTAAGGAAAGTAAAGGATATGTCAATAGGGGTTGGAGTTACTCGGTTCGTAATAACCGAGAGGTACAGGGAACCTAACAACCCGCTTGCACCCGACCGCATTAAGGTTGTCTGTTGGAACCAATAAGGTATCTGTGATGGTTGAAGCGAAAGGTTATGGCATGGTTCTTACAACTATAGTGGCTGTAGGATCGATCGCCCCTCACGTCACCAAAAGCGCGATCGCTCTCTCAACCTCATTTTGGGGGGGAGTTGAGTTTTAATTGAAGCCTTTCTCTATTATTCGAGCAAACATCGGGATTAGTATTGCAAATCTCTTCAACTAAAGCAAAATCATCGCTCTGACTATAAATAAACCTAGAGCTCTGGAGTACCTGAAGGCGGTTGTAGTCAAGCACATATTCCCTTGTTAGAGGAACTAATGTTCGCTCCAGGTTTAGCTTGTGCCGGAAATATTTCTTTTCCAACATGATTAGGATCAGCTTACTGTTAATAGGAAATACTACCTCGATTCCCTCTGAAGAATAACCACTTGACTCTAAATGGGGAGCCATTACAACTGGATTATCGGATGTAAAAAATAGTTTATCTGTACTATTTACTCCTATCAACCAAATATGATTTAAAAGAATCTCTGCAAGCTCTTTGCAATGATCAAAAATAAATTTTGCCTGTGTGATAGGCATACCATCATTTTCCAAGTATGATAATGTAGACATACACTGATTAAGTCTGTCTTTTTTTATTTCATTAGCCAATGATTCGTCAACCTTAATAGAATTGTCTTCTTCAAAATTATTGCGGCGTCTTGATAATTCATCTTCTACTTCTTCTACTATATTGGGTATCAATGGTTGAGTTTTTTGCCAAAACTCCTTTGAAAAATCTCTAAAATAGTTTGTACGGAGAGATTGAACGGCTACCCAATATGCTAAATCAAGCTTCTGGTCTTGAGTTAAAACTTGAAGAGAATCCACTTCTTCTGAGGGCTTCAGACTGAGGATGCCTTGTATTTTCTTCTGGATATGATTCATAAACTTAGAAGCTTTTGTTTCAAGTTCTGAGAACCACTTTTCCATCGGTTGTTGGCGCTCTTTAGTGCCAGATTGTTGAGGAAAATCATAAAAATATTTTTCACACGCTAAATTTTTGACGTTAGTAAATAAGAGCCTTTTCTTTTCAATTTTATCAAACCTACACAGTTTTTCTTGCTGGTTAGTAAAATACTTTAGGTAAAATTGAGGTACATAGTGTTGATTTTTAACATTTGACATACGGTTTAGCACCAATAAAGATTATTTTATGTTTTTATTGTAACATAAACTAATCTCTATGGGGAATATTAAATAGGATCTTTTTGAGGGATTAGTAATTATTAATTAAACTTCTAGAGGTAGGTTCACTATAATCTCTTATTTTCTAGAAATGATCGCCCCGAACCTCACTTCACCAAAAGTGCGTGAAGCGTAGCTATCCCGTAGGGAATCGCCCTTATCCCCTCAAATTTCACCATTCACCTGCATCTGGTGCACCTTGTCAGCCAACTCTTGCAAGCGCTTTTCGTCCAACTCGTCAATCGCCAGCATCCCGACATAGATGATTTCCTTCAGCGTTAGTCGGGTTGCTAGCGCCTTTTTCTGCACAAGTTCCTTAATTATGGGGCTGACTCCAATGGCGGTACTGGCTCTAGTCACAAAGGTAACGGGAGATTAACAACTTTGACTAAATCTTAGCACCTTTAAGCTGAGCTTTTAGCTGCGATGCAAAGTGCTTAAGCGCGTCTTGACAAGACGAAACACAATGGTTTATAGTGGAAACGTGGAAAGGCCGATCGACCTATTCCTCCAAAACCTCGACCACATCCTCAATCATCACGTCAAACGTGCGAGCCAACTTCAGCAAAGCAGTAAAATCAACCGTTGACATCCCCGGACAGCGGGCATAATGTTTGACCGTATTATACAAGACTCCAGAGCGTTCAGAGACTTCCTTAAACGTCCAGCCTTTCTCGGCTGCTAATTCTCTGACTTTTACTCTAACTAAACCCATACTTGACAGTGGGTGTCATACCACCTTAATATAAGGATATCTAAAAAGCCGATCGCCCCCCGGCCTGGAAAACTAAAGGGCGATCGTCTGTAAAACCTAATCTGGATAGATTATTTCTTTCTATCAAAAAGTGCATTTGCCATATCCAGAAGTCTACTAACCATATCCAGAGGTGTACTAGCCATGATATCAGAAACTCCGGTAAAATCGCCGACGATCGCAGAATCCAAAATAATTCATAAATCTCCAATCCTGCATCCGCTGGCGAGATTCGTTAACGAAGAAACAGTCGCACTCCTGTTCAATATCTCAGCAGACGAGATTTACCGCATCGAATGCTGTCGCTACATGGTGTACGTGCACGCCAAAAGCATCAGCCGCTTTGTCAGCTACGCCGATTTTCCCCCTATTTTAGAAGTAAAGCCGATCGCACCTCAAGATTTTGGCAGATGGTACAAACGCTGGAAAAGCAAGCAAGCACCAGCATTTTGGACGAAATTCTACACCTACAAGTTCAAAAAAGCTGTTTCAGTTGACAGCTTGCTGGAGTGGGGCCTCTTGGTAGCTACTGTTAAATCGGCAATTTCTGGGGTGGGGCTGCAACAGCTACGAGATGTCTATGCCCAAGAAAAAGATTTGATGGATAAATTTTAAAGTGCGATCGACTTAATCCTACTTGAACTTTCAATTAAATTTTAAAACACTTCATCCTCGATTCCCAGCCACCATTCCCCCAGATTCATTAAATCTTTGTGAATGTCTGTAAGTTCTGTCATATACTCTTCAGCAGAAATCTCCGATCGCCTTTCTTGCAATTTTTTCAGTCGCAGTTGCACCAACAGCCAAGGTTTGGAAATCCCGTCCTTTGCTTCGATATATTTGGCTAGATCTTTGCTGTCCATAGTTATTGGTTATTTGTTATTGGTTATTTCGTTTCCGGTTGTATCGGAATGATTAAACCGCAGAGAACGCAGAGAACGCAGAGAGATCAGAGGAAAAGAAGAGAGAGAGATGAATAATTACGATGCCAAGTAGCTTAATATTATAGGAATTTTGAAACGCCTTAAAAAAGCTCTCATTTTTCCCAGTCGGTTTCAACCGACTTGAGCTTTGAGCCAGGGGTTTCAACCCCTGGCGGGCTAACGGACTGGCGGACTTGGAAGCTAAGATGCCTCCGGCCAACATCTTTTACCTATAATCCGAAGTCTGAATATTATTCAACTTCGCAGCATATTTCATGCCGTATTCCGGGCGACAGAAGCGATCGATCTGAGACTCAAAGAAAGCCCGATTTGCCTTCAAATGCTTGGGATTCTGGTCGTCTAAAGGATACAAAAGAGCAGTCCGCAAAGCTTGAATCACCGCCGAAGTAACGCAGTACATCGATCGCTGAAATGTCACCCCAATTTGATTGAGGATATCATCTTCGCCGCGACAGCGCTGTTTGTAGAAATCCATCAAATACGGCGGCAGGAAATGCAGCATATCTTGTGCTAGCAAAGTCGGCGGAATCCCCGCCGTACCTACCGGGAATTTGTCTGCATAAAGCACTCCGTAGTGGAAGTCTTTTTGGTCCTCAGGAACTTCCTTAGCTTGAGCGTTGTAAGATTTGGTTCCTCGGAATGGCGAAGTGCGATAAAATACAGCTTCCACGTAAGGTAACGCTGCTTCGTAAAGCCAAGTGAAACCCTTAGATTTAGGGATGATTTCGTACTTCTCGCCGTCGATGTAAACGTGGTGGTAAATCGGGCGTCCGGCGATCGCAAATATGCCATTTACCAGGAAATCCATCGCCTGCGGGACTGTCGTAATTTTCCCTTCGTCGTACAAGTCGGAAACCTCAAAAAACACCGGCGCCATGACTTCCCAGAATAAACCGAGATTGCTGTAATAAGACATTTGGCGGCACTGTTCTAAAAACATTTCTGGAAATGCTTTGTGCAGTCCCAGCATGAACGGGTCTTTTTTGAAGTAAGCTTTAATTGCCCGATCGGCATTAGCCTTATATTCGTCACTGTCCAAATAAGGATCGAATTGATTGGTCGGCACGTACAAGCCCCGGTGCCAAAGCATTGCCCTCATGCACTCTTCGGCAAATTCCATGTTAATGCGATCGTGCCACAAATGGTGAAACAGCCGCGGCATTTTACCAGTTTCACCCTTCTCCATGAACTCCAAAAGTTCCGGGTGGACACTTCCAGTCCCGCGCCATATCCGCAAATCTGCACCGTCGCCTGCATAGTGATTTTGCAAGTCTAAATACTCCTGGGGCAAGAAGTATTTAAAGAAAGGAAGCGGGTGTAAAAATACTCGTTCGGCGATGTAAAGCAAATCCCGCCAGTAAAAGTCCATCGGCACTGCGTAAGCTTTCCAAATAGCGATGATTTGCATCAGATTTTCCGGCGTATCTGGAATCATCGCGCCGCCAGCTTCCAGCCTGTGAATTATTTCGGCAAATTGGTGTTTGGAACCAGGTAGTTTAGTTGCTGGTTTATTAGGGGTTTGTACCATTGTTTCTTCCTTTTTTTGAATGAATTTGCCTATTTATAAATTGCTCTAAGCTGCTACGCATCTAAATTGAATACATAGACGGGCCGGATGCCCGTCCCACAATAACTGTAGAAAAATTGACTGTCAAATTAGATGCACAGCAGCTTATTCTGGAATCTGCTTTTCCCAAATCTCAGGCTTTTCGGAAAGATAGCGCTGCTTTTTACAGTTATTTTCCCTCTTTTCCAGCCCAAGGCGGCGGGCCTTGTGGAGAGCGGATGTTGATAATTGAGCCGTTCGATAGAGTAATTGAAAAAGCATCAAATTCGCCGTCATCCATCTCGCCAACAACGGTAATTGTTTCCCCTTCTGAGAGATTAATATTGCGCCACCTGCGTGGGCCGGCATCGACTCTAACTTGACCGCTGCCGTCATTTAAAATCCACTCATTTTCATCAGCTTCTCCAAAACCGACTACTTTGCCAGAGATGGTAATTCCTGTTTTCAATGCTGGCAAATCACCAATTCGAGTTATAGCTTGTGCAAAAGCAGAAGTTGCAACTACTAAAAGAAGGGTTGTAACTGCGGATACACTGAAAAGTTTTTTCGGTTTCATGAGCGATCATCTCCTGGTATTTATCTGGAGGCTCTGCGTCCAAAATATTTCATGAAAATTGGATACAGAGCCTAGTAACGAGTAGATATTTGTGAGTCCGCACAGGCGGACGCAAGGCAAGTGCAGAACCTATTTTAATCGCTGAGCTATCTTTGTCTCGCGTTGCGCGGACTTCGTTTGTGTAGAGGCGATTTCAAGATCCGAGTTTTCCAAGTATAGCTATTTTAGCTACTTGAGCATTTCTGTCAGCCGGCAGAGTAGCAACGATCGCATTTGTAGTAGATTCGCTCCACTTGAGCAGCCAAGCAGGTTGAATTCCCAACACAAAAATGATGCCCGCCAAAACCAGCGCCGGCATATTTTCACCAAACGTAACTGGAGGGTAGTAAGCCGTGGCATTGTCCAACTTCCCAAAACAGGTGCGGTTGAGCAGAATCACAAAGTAAACTGCTGTTAAACCAGAAGCTAAAATGCAGAGTAAAGTGGGAATTGGAAAGATCGAAAAACTGCCTTGAAACACTAAAAACTCGGCAACAAAACCCACCAAACCCGGAATTCCGGCGCTTGCCATGCCGCCCAAAACTAACAGGGAACTGGCAGTTGGTAAACCCCGCATCGGGTTCATCAAACCGTTGAGCACGTCCAAATCCCGCGTGCCAACTTTGGTTTCGATGATGCCTACCAAATAAAACAGCAAAGCTAAAATTAAGCCGTGGCTTACCATTTGCCCGACAGCGCCGATTAATGCCAGCTTCGTACCCGCGGCGCAGGCAACGAGGATGTAGCCCATATGCCCGATCGAACTATAGGCTACCATGCGCTTGATGTCTTTTTGGGCGATCGCGCTCAAAGCCCCGTACATCACGCTCACAGTCCCGATAATCGCTAAACCGGGAGCTATAATCGACCAAGTTTCGGGAAACATCTGCAAGCCAAACCGCACTAAACCGTAAGTTCCCAACTTCGCCAGAATCCCTCCCAGCAAGATTGCTGTTGCTGGCGAAGCTTCGACGTAAGCATCCGGTAGCCAAGTGTGCAGCGGCACCAAGGGAATTTTAATTCCCAACCCAATTAGCAAAATTGTTAGCAGGATTAACTGCACATTTCTCGGCAATTCGTGAGTGGTAATCGCACTGTAATCGAAATTTAAAGAACCGCTCAGCCAAGCCACACCCAAAAATGCTGCCAGCACTAAAAGTCCCGAAACGGCCGTGTAGATCAAAAACTTCATGGCAGCGTATTCCCGCTGCTTTCCGCCCCAAATCGCAATCAACAGGTAAAAAGGAATTAATTCTACTTCGTAAAACAGTACAAACAGCAGCAAATTTTGAGACATCAAAGCTCCGGCAATACCAGCATTGATTAGCAAAATCAAAGCGTAGTAAAGCTGGGGGCGCTCCATCTTTTCGCCAGTGCCGTAAATGACTAATAGCGTCAGCAAAGCACTTAAAACCAGCAGCGGCAAGGACAAGCCGTCAATGCCCAAGTTGTAGCTCAAACCTAATTGTGGAATCCAAGGCAAATATTCTTGAAATTGCAGTCCCGAATTGGTTGTATCGAATTGAGTCAGCAGCCAGATATTCACAATGAAAATAGCAGCAGCAAAAGCCGAGGCAATGGAACGCAGACGCATCCCATTGATATTTCCGGGCAGGAACCCGACTACCGCAGCGCCCAACGCGGGCAACCAGAGCAAGGCACTAAGCATAATGTGTGAAGAGTAAAGAGTAAAGAGTAAAGAATCAATTTTTCTGGTTTTTGTGTTTGATAATTTCAGTCCTGAACGCTCAGGACACAGGTGGTAAGGTGCGTCCGAGCCCCAAACCCTCGCTAATTTGTCTATAACTCGGTATGACGCACCCTACAAGTCGATCGTCCTCTGCCTCGGGCTTCGATCCTGAATTTGAGAGTTTAGATGTTAACTTTTCCCAAATTATCAATCCCAAATTGCATCACGGCACAGGAATAATCTGGACTGCCGCCGTGTCTAAATCGTAGTATCCACCAACAACTAGCAGTTTCCCTTCTTGAATTAACCCAGAGATAACTGGAGAGTCTTTCAACCTGCTAGCTTGCAGCTTAATATTCTCTTTGACGGCATTTACTACCTTATCGCCCGGTTGGTTTTTCGAGCTTTCTACAGCCGGCTTAATGGCCTTGGTCAAACTGCCAATTTGACCGGGAAGTTCACCTCCTTCGATGGCTGCTTTTACCGCACCGCAATTTTCATGCCCGACTACCATAAGCACTTTTGCTCCCAGTACCAGCGTGCCAAATTCCAGGCTGCCTTTTTCTTCTGGGGTAGTAACATTTCCGGCCACGCGACAGACAAATATATCTCCAATTCCTCGATCGAAGAGAATTTCCGCAGGAAAGCGGGAATCTGCACAGCCGAGAATAGCAGCAAAGGGTGCTTGAGATGGGGCAACTTGGGTGACGCGCGCAATGGTTTGGTTGGGATTTTGGCGCATGTTGTTAACAAACCGCTGGTTCCCGTCGATTAACATTTGCAGAGCTTGCTGCGGAGTCACGTTATTTTGAGCAATTGCTGGTTCGGGTGCAGCCAACTCAGCGCCTGCTCGTGCTGCGAGTATCCCTGTACCAATAGCACCTGCGACAAATTTGAGGGAATTGCGCCGAGAAAGATTGAATTGTCTGTTGTTTGAGCTCATTTATTTTTCCTTATTTGAACGAGTTGGAAATCTTTGTTCAAGACTTCATCTTTTTAAGATTTTAGATTAAAACTGTCACCTAAAATCTTAAATTTTAAATGTCTTTGCCCGCCTACAAACTTACCTATTGCACAATTTGCAATAAACCCGTAGGGGCTGGTTTATTGCAAATTGCCTTAACAACGGCTTCGAGGTTATTTAAACCATCCACGCCATAGGAATAATCTCGACTGCCGCCGTGTCTAAATCGTAGTATCCACCAACTATTTTCAGTTTACCCTCTTGAATTAACTGATTGATAACTGGAGAGGCTTTCAACCTGTTAGCTTGCAGCCTAATATTCGCTTTGACGGCATTTGCTACCTTATCGCCCGCTTGGTTTTTCGAGCTTTCTACAGCCGGCTTAATGGCATCGGTCAAACTGCCAATTTCACCGGGAAGTACACCTCCTTCGATGGCTGCTTTTACCGCACCGCAGTTTTCATGCCCGACTACCATAACCACTTTTGCTCCCAGTACCAGCGTGCCAAATTCCAGGCTGCCAATTTCTTCTGGGGTAGCCACATTTCCGGCCACGCGACAGACAAATATATCTCCAAATCCTCTATCGAAGAGAATTTCCGCAGGAAAGCGGGAATCTGCACAGCCGAGAATAGCAGCAAAGGGTGCTTGAGATGGGGCAACTTGGGTGATGCGCGTAAAGTCTTGGTTGGGATTTTGGCGCATTGCGTTAACAAACCGCTGGTTCCCGTCGATTAACATTTGCAGAGCTTGATCGGGAGTCACGTTATTTTGAGCAATTACTGGTTCGGGTGCAGCCAACTCAGCGCCTGCTCGTGCTGCGAGTATCCCTGTACCAATAGCACCGGCGACAAATTTGAGGGAATTGCGCCGGGAAAGATTGAATTGTCTGTTGTTTGAGTTCATTGATGCTGCCCTTATTTGAACGACTTTGAAATCTGTGTTCAAGAATTCATACTTTTAAGATTTTAGATTAAAACTGTCAACTAAAATCTTCCATTTGAGATATTTTTACCCCCCTACAATCTCACCGATTGCACAATTTGCAATAAACCCGTAGGGGCTGGTTTATTGCAAATAGCCTTAACAAGTGCTTCGAGGTTATTTAAAGCAGCGGCAGCGGAGGAACAATAGTGCATTTCCCCGTGTCTAAATCGTAGTATGCACCAACAATTTTCAGTTTACCCTCTGCGATTAACTGATTGAGAACTGGAGATGCTTTGCACCTTTGAGCTTGCAGCCTAACATTCGCTTTGACGGCATTTTCTACCTTATCGCCCGCTTGGTTTTTCGAGCTTTCTACAGCCGGCTTAATGGCCTGGGTCAAACTGCCAATGTGACCGGGAAGTGCACCTCCTTCGATGGCTGCTTTTACCGCACCGCACCTTTCATGCCCGAGTACCAAAATCACTTTTACTCCCAGTACCAGCGCGGCAAATTCCAGGCTGCCAATTTCTTCTGGGGTAGCCACGTTTCCGGCCACGCGACAGACAAATATATTTCCAAATCCTTGATCGAAGACAATTTCTGCAGGAACGCGGGAATCTGCACAGCCGAGAATAGCAGCAAAGGGTTCTTGAGATGGGGCAACTGCGGTGATGCGCTTCCAGTCTTGGTCGGGAAATTTTCGTTTGTTCTCAACAAACCGCTCGTTCCCCTTGATTAACAGTTGCAGAGCTCGATCGGGATTCGGGGGATTTTCAGCAATTACTGGTTCGGGTGCAGCCAACTCAGCGCCTGCTTGTGCTGCGATTATCCCTGTACCAATAGCACCTGCAACAAATTTGAGGGAATTGCGCCGGGAAATATTGAATTGTCTGTTGTTTGAGTTCATTCGTTTTGCCTTATTTCAACGAATTTCAAATGTGTGTTCAAGAATTCATACTTTTAAGATTTTAGATGAAAACTGTCACCTAAAATCTTAAAATTCAAATATTTTTACCCGCCTACAATCAGCGACAGGCGAGCTAGCAGCGGCCAGCTTACGAGCAGTCCCAAAACTGCCACTCCGAAGAGAATTGTCAAGGCGTAAAACTGAGTTTGACCGTTAACGTTGTATTTGAGGCTTTGCCCGCCGAAAACTGTGGCAAAACCGATTAAGTTAACGAATCCGTCAACAATATTGCGATCGATCCAGGAGATAACTTGAGCAACTAAACCGACTGCAAATATCACTGTCACCCGGTAAAGTTGGGCAGTGTAAAAGTCGTAGGCAAAAAAGTCTTGCAGAGCTTGAGAACCAATTCGCACCGGTTTTTCCCATTTGTCGTTCAGGTAAACAAATGCTCCTGCACCGATGCCGATCGCCGTTGACAAAACTAGCAGCCCACTTGCGGTATAATTCAAACTTGCCACAGGCAATAAATTCCACGCCGCCAGCAAGTGTGGAACGTGCAAAGTAAAGCCCATTAAAACAGTCATCGGCAAGATAAAAGGCCAGTGAACTTCCGGCGCTCGTTCGGTCATTTGCTTTGGTTTGCCGCCAAAAACTAAACCGAAGACGCGCACCAAACCAAAAGCAGTGACGGCGTTTACAAACAAAACTATTCCTAACAGCAAAGGCTTAGTTTCCGAAAGCGCGGATGTGAATTCTTCTAAAGCCCAGAAACAGCCGAAGGGCGGCAGTCCCACCAATCCAGCGCTACCGACAATAAACGATATGGCCGATATCGGCCGCTTTCCCCACAAACCGCCGAGAGATCGGACATCCTGAGTGATGCTGTTCCAAACTACCGAACCGATGCTCATCACCAGCAAACCCATTGCCAAGCTGTAGGCAAATATTAATGTCAGGGCTGTCTGGGCTTGTCCGGTGCCGACGGCGATAAATACTAAGCCCATGTAAGAGCTGACAATATAGGAAAGCGTGCGCTTGATGTCAATTTGGGCGATCGCAATTAATGAAGCACCCACGGCCGTCGCAGCACCCACAGCAATAGTTGCCGTCACGCCAATCGGCGACAAAGCAATCACTGGCTGCAACTTAATCAATATCCAAGCACCAGTTTCGACAACTACGGTGTTCCGCAAAATCGTCGCCGGCAGCGGGCCTTCCATCGCCTCATCCAGCCACAGGTGCAAGGGAAACTGAGCGCACTTACCCATCGGCCCGGCAATCAAAGCTAAGGTCAACAGCGTCGCTACGGTGGGGTCTAGCTTTGCAGTCTGGGCCCAAACAGCCAACTCATCAAAATTCCAAGTTCCAGCCAGCGGCAGAATTGCGACTACTCCCATCAGCAGGAATAAGTCACCCACCCGCTTGGTTAAGAAAGCGTCGCGGGCGCCTGTCACCACCAAAGACTGATTGAACCACAGCCCGACTAGCAGGTAAGTACCCAAAGTCAGAACTTCCAAAATCATGTAGCTGAAGAAGAGAGAATTGCACAGTACCAAGCCGCACATCCCGGCTTCAAACAGCCCCATCAGGGAAAATAATCTAGCCCAGCCCCAGTCCATTTCCATGTAACCGAAAGCATAAATCTGCGCCAGCAAGTTGAGTCCGGTAATCAAAACTGTCGCGCCGACGGTGACAGCAGAGATTTCTACGGGAATGGTTAAGTCTAAACCTGCTACATTCAGCCAGGGAATTAACTGGTGTTGTGCCGGTTGGTTCCAGATAGCTGTGAGGGCGATGACGCCGTGTAGGAAAGCGAACAACGTTAATATGGCGTTCACGTAACCGGATGGTCTTGGCCCCGTGCGGCGGGTAACAGCCGGAAACCACAGCATCGACAGAACCCCGCCGATAAGTGGATAGCAAGGTATAAACCAAACCGTCTGCAGTAAGATTTGAGCCATTGGCATTACCTGTAAAGGTTACAAAAATTTAAAATTCTGAGAATAATTACGATCGCGCAAACAACAGCACTCAAAAGCCAGAAGGCAGAACTAGAGGCTATTTTGGCGTCAGTATTCGAGTTACTCGTTGTTTTGAGATTAGGGGGGAAGAATAGACTTATTAATTTTATATTAAGTATTGCGTTAAATTTTCATTTTTCTAATTCAGCATATTTATCTATACCGATAAACTCTACTTATAGGTATATGTAGGGGGTATGGTGTACAAACGAATATTTGTCGGTCGCAAGTGCGATCGAACAATGATTTATAGCTCTACAATATTAAAACCGATTAAAACCGCTCAATCTGCCAAGCTGATTCGGGAAGTTTGGCTTGGCGCTGTCCCATCGACCTTGCCCTAACATTCACTAGACCGATCGGCGTATTGAACAAGTCTACCAGATCGGCTCGGGCGATCCTCTTCGAGGGCTTCGCTAACGCACTTTTGGCAGCAGCAACCGGAAATTCCTTTAACAGCCACCTAGCCAGCCGGTAAAAATATTCCCCTATTGTGAATTCTCGCATCAAATCGACACCGTGGAGTTCGTGCAAATATTTATTTGATTCCCCGTACCGATACCATTGACTTTGCAACTGTTTTAGTGTATAACGGTGGCGGTGTCGGACGATCGCATTTTCGGCAAAATACATTTTATAGGATGTTTCCCGCAAAATCCGCCAGCACAAGTCAGCATCGCCGCCGCTAGTGAGGTAGGGGCGAAACAAACCTACTGTTTCTAAAACTTGCTTGCGTACAGCTAAGTTTGCTGTTTGACCGTAGGGACAAAAAGGGTGAGCGAGAGTATGTTTTTGAGATAAAGTATTGGAGCGCGCGCTGTGTTGTTCAAAAATAGTTTTACCGGGGAGGGCGAGTATTTCCCCAACGCTAATTCCTACTTCTAAGTCAACAAATGGCTTAACTAAATTTTCCAGCCAGTCTGATTCCGGGCGACAGTCTGCATCGGTAAATGCAATGATTTCGCCTGTTGAGGCGCGAATTCCTAGATTGCGGGCGGCGTAGGAACTTTGAATCTGATTTTCGGTGAGGGGGCGAATGGTTATTCGATTGAAATTGCTTCCCCTGCTTAGGAAGGGTGGGAGTGAGGGGGGGTTAGAGGCTGCTGCTTGGATGATGGTTGAAGTGCGATCGCGACTGTTGTTGTCTACTAAGAGATATTCTACAGTGTCGATCGGATAAGTTTGCGATCGCAGGCACTCGATCAACTCCGGCAAATCCATCTCGCCGTTGTAAACAGGCACAACCACCGAAACTTCCGGTAAAGAGACATCACTGTTCATTTTTCGCCATTCAATCTCACCTCTTGCACAATTTGCAATAAACCCCTAGGGGCGGCTTCGCCAATAGCCTTAAGAAGTGCTTCGAGGTTATTTAAACCCGCCCCCACCCAAGGAAAAAATCTTTTTAAATTATTTCAGAATTTCTACTGCCGTTCCCTTCTGCACAAACCCATACAACTCGTCAACATCCTTATTTTCCAGCGAAACGCAGCCCAAAGTCCAGTTCGATCGATATTTTATAATATTATCCGAATTAGCAGGAACGCCGTGAATCCCGACTTCGCTGCCTACACTGTCGCCCCAGGCAATTGTACCATCTTGCTTAGCTTTTATATGTTTGCGCCAAGATTGTTTGGTTGGATAATCCAGCCACAGAAACTTTGACCAACTTTCGTGAGGGTACATATCTTTAATACTAAAAACACCTTCCGGCGTCCGCAAATCCCCTTCTTTCAATTTATCACCTGCGGGATTGCCACCAAATACTACAGGATAAGATTTTACTGGCTTTTTGTTATCGTATACAGTCAGCCTGTATTTTGATTTTTCTACTAGGATGGAAATTCTGTTTTTATCTAACTTATTTGGTTCGCCTAAAATTTGTATTAGCGGCTTGTCGTAGTTTAATAAATTATCGGGCGGGAATTGGGTATGCAAAATATTTAAATCATCAGCCGGACATTTATTTAAGCAAAAAACGTCTAAAATGTAGGGAATTGGAACAGCATAACCGAGCCTAACGAGGTGCCAGTAAAAAACTGAGCTAGCAGCCAGCAAGAGAAGGCTTGTAGATAAACAAATCTTCCCCAGATTGCCCCTAATTTTTTTGATTTCCATTGCATTAACGAGGGATATTATAGATTGTTCGGCGGTTGAAACTGCTCCTTGTCAAACGAAGTGCGCGCCACGCGAGACTAAGAAATGTGCAGCCAAAAAGCCTGTTGCTTTAGCCTGAAACGGGCAAGATGCCCGTTCCACAACTGCATTGAGTTTCTGTAGAACAGGCATCTTATTTGTTTTTGAACATTCCACAAAGTATCACTTACATCGGCTGTTAAATCCTTTGCCAATCCGCTGTTAACTGTTGCTAGTAAACATCAGAATCATTAACACTAACAGCCCGTTAGTTATATAAAAGATGCCAACAACCTGAGTTTCTAACCAGCCGCACAGTTCTAGATGATGGTGCAGCGGAGCCATCCTTAACAGACGCTTGCCGATTCCATCAGGGCCTTTTGTAGCTTTGTAATAACCTACTTGAGCAATTACTGACAGCGTTTCAATAAAGAAAATCCCGCTAATTATTAATAATACCCAAAGGCTATTAGTTAATAGAGCTACCGCACCCAACGCACCGCCCAAAGCTAAAGCACCTGTATCGCCCATAAACACGGTAGCTGGATTGCGGTTGTGTGCTAAGAAACCGAGACAACTGCCGCTGGTGCAGGCGCAAAATATCATTAATTCTGGGGAAGTTGAGGCTACAGATGCGCCCAATCCCAAAAGTGCGATCGCCCCCAAACCTCCCATCAACCCGTCAACGCCGTCAGTAATATTAGTAGCATTGCTTTCAGCTACCAGCACAAAACCCGCCAGCGGCCAAAACAGAAAACCTAAAGGCAATACCCAACCGAAAGGCAAAGCAATGCTGGTAGAAATCCCTGGTTCGCGGAACATCAGCCACAGACAAAATAGAGCTGCAAAACCTACTTGCAAAGCCAATTTCATCCGAGGTGAAATACCTTTATTCGACTTGAGGCGCAGAATTTGCCAGTCGTCGATCCAGCCGATGAAACCGTAAGCTAAAGTTAAAGCCGATACGGCAACAACATCTGAGTTAAATCTCGACCAAAGCAAAGCAACTGCAACCCCTGCAGGCACAAAAAAAACGCCTCCCATTGTCGGCGTTCCCGCCTTTTTTAGGTGAGCTTGGGGGCCGTCTTCCCGAATTATTTGTCCTGCTTTTAGTTGCTGGAGTAAAGGCACAACTGCATAGCCCAAAACCGATGCAACTACAGCACAAACAGCTAGTGGCATAAATAGCGATGCAGATCCATTCAAAAGTCTACCCGCTGCTAAATCTAAGCCGATCGCTACAATGCCAAGCCCCAAACCCAGCAGCAGGAATAAATTCCTGCCTGTAAGTTTGAAAGGCATAGTTAAAGGAATTTTCTCATCCACAAAGTTATCCATAACACTCCTCAACACACACCATTTAAGAACAAGCAATTGACAATTAAGGAATAGGGTGCGATACAGGAGATGGGGAAATATCTTAGTTTTTATTCCCTGTTTCCGGTGGATTCCTTCACCCTTCTACAAGTTATTCCTCGCCTACACTCACATCCTCTTCTATTTCCTCTTCTAAATCATCGTAAGGACTGTCGTCAACTGCCATTAGTTCGGAAATTTCTTCTTCGTGCAGATAGTCGGGTTCTTGGACATCCCTTGCTAACAGGCGATTGTTAGATTCCAACCAGTCTAAAAGAGAAGATTGCTGCTTTAATGGAATTACATCCGCAGGCAAGTGGCGAGGTATTTGACGCAGAGATGGGTTGTACATGATTCTCGGTTTCTAAAGACAAAGACGCGATCGAGTAGAGGTAACGTTTGACCGACGGACTGCAGCTTCGATCGAGCACTTGCCAATCGGGCATTTAGCAAGGCTAAAGCATTATACCACAGGCCCTGTTTGGTTCCGGATAGGGATAAGATGGGATACCCAAAAGGCGATAGCCCTAAGCATGGGCCCCAGGATAACACTAAAATCCGCTCTTGCCAATCCTTTTTTAGCCGTAAGCATTGGCATCCCAGACGATCGTCTTTAAGATATCGCGGGACACCTGGCGATCCTGTGGTGGAAGCCTCGTTAACGCGCCAGCGGTTGATTCAGAACAGTCTCGTGGTTTTTTCACCAAAACCTAATCCCGAATGCCCTCTGGCTTCTTCAGTCAACTCTCAAGCAATAAATCTCAGAATGGATACAACGGCGGCAGTATTATACA
This sequence comes from Microcoleus vaginatus BM001213989, assembly GCA_036700245.1. GTDB lineage: Bacteria > Cyanobacteriota > Cyanobacteriia > Cyanobacteriales > Microcoleaceae > Microcoleus. The sequence continues at coordinate 16,046 of JAUBOM010000008.1, read as the reverse complement.
ACAAAGAGGGTTACGACACCCGAGGGCAAAAACTTCTGGGGCGTCATTCAGCCGGAGAGGGGTTTCTCAAAAGCTTAGTCCAACACGGAACCGCTGACTCTCTCTACTGTTACACCGATAGCCAAACAACCTTTAAGGAGTTTTGTTCGCACATCCAACCTTGGCTGCAACAACCTCGGAAAGTCCGCTGGATTCCGATAGAACGACCGGATTTGCTATCTCAACCGGGCACAATTTACCGACCCGATCCGATCCTCTCGCAGATAGTTTGGGCGCGCAGATTTGTCGATCAGAGGGCCTATAGCGTTTGCGGCGTTACTCACACCCTCGGTACCAAATATGTCATGGAGGCGATCGGCGATTTGATAACCGCACCCATGCAGCGTTGGGACGCCCTGATCTGCACCTCTGTCGCCGCGAAAACAGCAGTAGAAGGAGCTCTGAGGGAGTGGTCAGAGTATTTAGCGCAGCGCAACGGGGGTCAACCGGAAATTTTAGTCAAATTGCCGGTTATTCCCCTAGGAGTGGATTGCAGCGCGTTTCCGCAGGGTATGGAAGCAGTTAATAGTCGTCGCCAAATGCGACAAGAACTCGGCATTGGGGCCGACGATATTGTTGTGTTATTTGTCGGTCGATTGACTTTTTCTGCAAAAGCTCATCCGGTACCGATGTACATCGCCCTAGAGGGCGCCGCACAACAGACCAAAGCCAAAATCCACTTAATTCAAGCCGGTTGGATCGAAGATCCGAGAGAAGAACCCGACTTTAAAAATAGCGCGCAAATCTTTTGTCCCTCCGTGAATGCTATTTTTTTAGATGGGAGAAAGCCCGAAATTAGAATAAATATTTGGTCGGCGGCCGATATTTTCATTTCGCTTTCCGACAACATTCAAGAAACCTTTGGGCTGACGCCAATTGAAGCAATGGCAAACGGACTGCCCGCCATAGTCTCCGATTGGAACGGATACAAAGAATCTGTACGCCATGAAATAGACGGCTTCCGCATTCCCACACTCATCCCGCCGCCGGAATCTTGTTTAGATTTAGCGCTAAATTATCTCGACAGCAGCTTAAATTGGCCGACTTACATGGGTCACACTTCCCTCGCCACAGCAGTTGACATTGATGCCTGCACCCGCGCGTTGTGCCAATTAATTGAAAACCCCGAATTGAGAAAGCGGATGGGGGAAAATGCCAGACAAAGGGCAAGGGAAATTTATGATTGGAAAGTAGTAATTGCAGCTTACGAACAATTGTGGCGGGAATTAGCAGAAATTCGCATTGGGGCACCGGAGTCTGCACCTGTAAAAGCCGGGAAGCCGCCTTATCCGCTGGGCGACGATCCGTTTCGGGTATTGGGCCATTATGCGACTAGAACTTTAAGCAATGAGATGATGCTGAGTCTGGGTGCGATCGTCACACCAGAACTTTTAAAGCAGGTACAGACAATTTGGTTTACCAGTTTTGGTGACGATAGGAGAATATCTGTTAGCATTCAGATGGAAATATTGGATACCATTAAGCAAGAAGGTACTGTCAGTGTGGGGGAAGTTATCAGACGCTACGTTAAAAACGAGCAAGAATTAGCATCCCTGTATCGGACTCTGCTCTATCTGGTGAAATTTGGCATCTTAGTTATTAGTTGTTAATACTCTGCGGACTCGGCGATAAAAATCGCTACTACACAAATTTTCGTCCCTCTCGCTTGAGACTGAAGAAAAGAGCGGTCTAATTTTTGCCTCACCTTCGATAATTAATCCGTGTATTCGTGTCAAAATCCGTGTTATTCCTTCTTAAAAAATCATGCTTAGAAAATCTGCACTATTAGAAATAATAGCTGGTAAGAATCGCGGTTTGCTGGCGACTCCCAACGACAAACAAGCGATTTTAAGTGCGATCGCCCAATTGGAAGATTACAACCCCACACCACGCCCTGTCGAAGCTGCAGAGCTTTTAAATGGTGATTGGCGGTTATTGTACACCACCAGCCGCGCCCTGCTCAATCTTGACGGTTTTCCCTTGGTAAAATTGGGTCAAATTTATCAATCTATCCGCGTCAAAGAATCTAAAGTTTACAACATTGCCGAACTTTACGGCTTGCCTTATTTGGAAGGAATTGTCAGTGTGGCGGCGACATTTGAGGCGACTTCGGAACGGCGAGTGCAGGTAAAGTTTGAGCGGTCAATTTTGGGTTTAAGCAGGTTGATTGGCTATGAATCTCCAGCCAAGTATATCAATGAGATTGAGTCGGGTAAAAAGTTCGCTGCTGTAGATTTCAGCTTCGATAGTCGCGAACAGCAGGGATGGCTCGATATTACTTATTTAGATAAGGATTTGCGGCTGGGGCGCGGGAATGAAGGAAGTGTCTTTGTATTGACAAAAGAGTGATTGTGTGATGTTGATGTGCAGGGAGATCGCCACTTAACTCATTCTCAATTTATCTTTCTTTCATCCGCGTTTATCCGCGTTCATCTGCGGTTGAAGATCAAAAATATATCACTTTTGCAAACAATTCAAGACTTCATAAGTATTTTTACTCCGTCAGTTTTGTCTGTTCTTTCTTTTCCGTCGGCATTGACTTTCTGACAGCTAGCACCAACTCCGCTTCGCTACATCGATACAAATCTCGCATTCGGAATACTTGCCAAACTTCCATCTTTGGCAATGTTCGGCTTTTTTCCCAGTTGCGAATTGAAGACTCCGCGCATTCTAGTTCCCGTGCTACGTCTAAGATTGTCAGCCCTGCACGTTCTCTCAAGGCTCTCAAATCCATAGCGGAATAAACCTTTTAATATAGCAAGTGTGAATATTTAGCGCCAAGTCTTGACACATGAGGTGAGTTTGGTGTTTAATCATAGTAGTAGAGGCGTTAGTCGATTTCCGGCAAGAGACTTACTAACGCCCTTTCCTGTAGTCCATAGAGGATACTAAACCATCATGCCACAAAACGGTTATCAACAGGGATGCGCTGCAAATCCTGGGGCGATCGCGTACCAAAAACGCCTTTACCCAAGGGCTTTCGCCAAACTCATGCCCAGTATGCAGCGGGCGATTGTGGGGCGATTTCGCAGTCGATCGGATGCTGACGGACACTTGCTGTGTCTGCGTCAACTCATGCCTCAAACAACGCTTGTCGTAGTTTTTGACTTGCAACCAGACATAGAAGTACCAATGGCGACGCCCACAGCAATTCGATAAGCACAAGGATCTGATCCCCCCTTAAAAAAGGGGGGCTATAAAAATTGACAAATTACTAACTACCAATTACCCCAGCAGATAAATATCAACCTAAGTTAGGATAATTTTATCCTCAATTTGCTTTTAAATCATGACTTCTACAACTGCCAAATTCATCGTGTCTCAAGTGGGCGAAATACCCCAATGGCAAGCCGCGACATGGGAAGATTATCTAGCAGCCTGCGAAGCTCCGTCTTTGGAAGAAGCCAGAATATTTTTTTATGAAGGATATCTTTGGATAGAGATGGGTAATGAAGGGCCTCAGCACGCCAGATTTAACAACCTCTTGACTCTGGTGTTTGGAGGTTGGTTTGTCAGCAAAGGAGGACAAGCTTTCGATGATTTGGGTGGATGTGTAATTGAGAAGCCAAAGGTGGGAGGAGGTGCGCCGGATAGAATTTTATATATTGGCGGAGAATTCATCGAGTGGCAAAAAGGGAAACCGCGGCGAATCAATCTGAATCAATCGAGAATTCCCGATTTAGTGGTAGAAACTTCCGATACTACTTTGGCGAGTGATTTAGATGAAAAGAAGCGGTTTTATGCTGCGTTGGGAATTCCAGAGTATTGGGTAGTAGATATTAAGGGCGAAAGAGTTTTGGCGTTTCGCTTGCAGGAAAACGGGAAATATCAGGAATGCAAAATTTCTGGAGCCCTTGAGGGATTGCCAATTGCTTTACTATCGGAGACTTTGAAACTTTTGGGTGAGGGAAATGGCACGGTGGCGATGTGGTTTGCTCAACAAATTGGGAAGTTGTAGAGAGGTAGGCTAAAAGTGCGTGAAGCGTAGCTATCCCGTAGGGAATCGCCCTTAATTTTTCTCAATTCTTTACCCAATTATCGCTTAAAGAGAACCATCAGCGGCATAAAAAGTTACACATTTTCCGAAGAAATCTATACGATCGAGTTAAGCGACTTGAGAAAATGTATGACAACAACTGTAAAAAACGCGATCGCCCTAATTTATCTGCGTTTATCTCCGTCCATCTGGCGACATCTGCGGTAAAAAAAAGATCGATACCCCTTACAATCATAAAAAATATAAAATCTAAAATCATAAAAAAATGCTCCGACTCTCCCAAACCCAACTCAAAATCCTCGAAGAATGCCCCCGCAAATTCCAACACAGCTACCTCGAACTACTGGCCACCACCGCCTCCCCAGAACACAAAGAAAAACTCACATGGGGAAGCCACTTTCACCTATTAATGCAGCAGCGAGAACTCGGACTTCCCATTGAATTTATCATCCAACAAGACCCCGAACTGGGACGCTGTGTGGCAGCATTTATCAACACCGCACCCGAACTTTTCGCCAATTCAGAAAATAGCGATCGAATTTTCCGCCAAGCCGAACACCCCCGCACCCTAATTTTCCAAGACTACCTATTCACCGTTATCTATGACTTGCTAATAGCAGAACCAAACGCCGCCCAAATTCTCGACTGGAAAACCTATCCCCGCCCTCAAAAATCAAAATGGATAGCCGAAAGTTGGCAAACTCGCCTCTATTTATACGTCTTAGTAGAAACCAGCGACTATTCCCCCGAACAAGTTTCCATGACATACTGGTTCGTACAATTGCAAGGAGAAGAACCGCCGCAAAAACTCACGTTTGATTACAACCAAACTGAACACTATCGCACAAAACAAGATTTAACCCGCCTATTGCACCAGCTAACCGACTGGCGACAGCGCTATACCGAAGGTGGCGAATTCTTGCCCCAAGTAGAAATTAGTTCCAATCTTTGCAATTCCTGTCAATTTGCCACTCGCTGCAACCGCACACAAGACACAAAAAGTCCCTCACCAGATCTTCTCGCAGAAACTCCCACAGATTGGCTACCAAATCTTGCTATAATCGACGAAATATATATTTAATATATAAACAAGCCCCCCAAACTATACTCGTTACTAGGCTCTGCCTGGTAACGCCAATAGGGAGTCTCTGCCTCCAATTTTCCCGATTGTAAGCGAGGCAGAGCCTCTGGAAATGGGTTCCCAGGCAGAGCTCGGGAACCTGTGACTCGCTTAAGTTTTATTTAACATACAAAAAAGCCCTCGGATTCATCTGTGGTAAAAATCTAAAATCTAAAATCTAAAATCTAAAATCAAATGACAGAAACCCCTCAAAACTGGCAAAATCAACTCTTACCCCAACCCCCAGCTTGGCTGATCCAAGCTGTCAGAAACCATGCCCCAGAGCTCCCCGGAAACTATGCCGCCGCACTTCTGTGGTATAGAGGAATTCAAAACCCAGAACAAATACCCGGTTTCTTAAATCCCCAACTTTACCAACCAGCAAGTCCCTTTGAATTCGGACTAGAAATGAACTGGGCGATAGAAAGAATCCAGCAAGCACGAAACAGCGCAGAAAAAGTCGCAATTTGGGGAGACTTCGACGCCGACGGCATTACCTCAACCTCGGTACTTTGGGACGGTCTGGGAGAATTATTTGCTCAAAATGACCAACTAACTTATTACATCCCTAACCGCTTAACCGAATCTCACGGACTCAATATTCCGGGCATAGACGCCTTAGCAAAATCGGGAATTAGCTTAATTATTACCTGCGATACCGGAAGTACAAACATCGCCGAAATCGAATATGCGACTAGCTTAAACATAGATACAATTATTACCGACCATCATACATTACCGGAAGAACGCCCGCCAGCTACAGCCATTATCAATCCCCGCTACTTTCCCCCAAACCACCAACTATTTAACCTTTCAGGAGTTGGAGTAGCTTACAAATTAGTTGAAGCATTATATGATACATTACCGGATATTCCGCAGCGCCCCCTCACAGATTTATTAGAATTAGTAGCGATCGGCTTAATTGCCGATTTAGTCCAACTTACAGGAGACAGCCGCTACCTAGCACAAATCGGCATTCAACAACTGCAAAAACAACTCGCAAATCCCACCCGCCCAGGAGTTGCAAAATTGCTCGAACTGTGCAAAAGATCGGGCGATCGCCCAACCGACATTTCCTTCGGGCTCGGCCCCCGAATCAACGCCGTCAGCCGCATTCAAGGTGACGCCAGCTTCTGCGTAGAACTCCTCACCAGCCGCGACAAAAAACGCTGCGAAGAACTAGCAAATTTAACCGAAATTGCCAATTCCCGGCGCAAATCTTTACAAAAAGATGTTGCCAAAGATGCCGCCCACAAATTAGCCAAACTCGACCTCTCAACTACTAGCGTCATCGTCCTCAGCGACCCCCAATGGCCCGTAGGAGTATTAGGATTAGTAGCGGGACAAATCGCCCAAGAATACGGCCGTCCCGTGATTTTATTCAGCACAGAAGGAAGCGAAGAAATTAACGAAAATTCCCCGGAAACGCAATTTACCTCTTCCTTAGATCCAGAATCACAAACACTTTCCCCATCCAAAATTGCCAGGGGTTCGGCGCGTTCCGCCAACCAAATCGACCTTTACCAATTAGTCAAAAGCCAAGCGCATTTATTGCACAGATTTGGCGGTCATCCCTTCGCTGCCGGATTAAGTCTCCCCGTTGAAAATATCCCCCTATTTACCGATGCGGTAAATCAGCAACTGCGACAACAATACAGTACAGATAGTTTAACAGCCGCCCCCGTTCAAGCAGACCTAAAAATTACTGTCTCCGAATTAGGCAAGGACTTATTTCAAGAACTAAAATTGCTCGAACCGTGCGGTATGGGCAACCCCACACCCAAATTGCTGATTGAAAACTGCTGGTTTGACAATCTCTGGAATCAAAAAATCAAGGATTTGAAAGGGCAAAAAGTAGAATATATCAAAACAGAATTTACAATTAGGGACGAATCTAGCGAGACGGGATTTCCCGGCATTTGGTGGGGACACAATCAAAACGAAGTTCCCCAAGGCCGCTGCAATGTCACCGTTGAACTCGATTTTAATACTTATAAATCGCGGTATGAAGTGCGCCTCGTAGCACTGCAAGAACGCACGCAAGACAACCAAATCAATGCGCCCACTAAAATAGATTGGATCGTAGACTGGCGCAATAGAAATAATGATGAAGAGTTGTTAGCAGCCAGCACAAACTTAGAATCTCCAAGGCCGATCGACAATCTAGTTGACAATTCCGAAAAGGTCGATCGACAAAACTCGATCGTCCTCAAACAATGCCCCGCAAGCTGGGACGAACTGCGGATCTGGTTTCGGCAAGCACAGCACACTCACAAAAAACTCGCGATCGCCTATACTTTACCCCCACCCGTAGCCCCACAGCAAATCTGCCAACAGCTAATCGGCATCGCCAAATACCTCAGCCGCACCAAAAAACCCGTCACCAGACAGCAACTAAGCCAAAAACTCGGCATCAGCGACACATCCCTGCAACTCGGGTTCAAAACCCTAACATATCTCGGTTTCAAAATCAATTATCGCGATCGAGCTTTCCACATCACCAGACAACCCGAAACCGCACAGCAAGAAGACGCGCCAGAGAAAATCCCCCAACCGTTATTAAATAGCCAATCCATCCAATTCTCCCTGCCAAATTCCCCCATCGCCACCCGTTTTGCAGCGCAATTCCTAGCAGCAGTCTCCGAAGAACAATTCCGGCGGAAATATTTCTGTGAAGTACCCCTCTCAACAATTCAATCGATCGCCCGAGAGACCGTTTTCCAAGAAGATTCTACAGAAAATCCTTTCTAACTGATATCTAGCACCATTGTTAAGCATAGGCAGGATGACAGTTCCACTGATGAGATAACTTTTCTTGTCGGGCCCGCACTCGCAATCGGCCGGTGGGGCGGGCTTTCTCGGCCCTGAAGCGAGAGAGATTTTGGTGGATCTAGCCTGGCTTAAAAGGCCTATTCCTGACACAGATGCAACATCTCAGTTTTAAGAAATATCTTACTTCTGAATTCATCCCGATAAAATAAGGCATAGGGCAATGAAAGTTATCCGTTGCGAGTCAGGCCCAAAACTCATAACTCCTAACTCACAGCCCAAAACCCAAAACACCCCACCGCCAAACTCGATCGCCAATCTCCAATTTAAAACCCCTATGCTCCTCTGTCCCCGCTGCCAATTTGAAAATCCCGATCCAAACAAGTTTTGTCAACAATGCGGAAATTCCCTAATTTACAAACCTTGCCACGAATGCGGGACCCCAGTCGCTTTTAGCGCCAAAGAATGTCAGAATTGTGGCGTCACAACAGGTCAAGTATGGCGGGCCATTATCTGCGGTCGATCGAATTTTCCAGCAGTCGAGCCACAGGAGTCAACCATACCGCCAGCCGCCTTTGGGCAAAAACCAGACATAGTTCCAGAAACCGCAGCGCCCCAAAACTCTCCTGAACCAATCACAGACACCATTAAAACAGAAATAACCGCCCCAGCCGAACCCCCAACAGCAGTCGAACCAACTTCTCCACAGCCAAGCGACGGCGAATTCAGCAGCGCAGAAAATGACCCTGTGGTAGCCGTGGGGGCGATCGCACCAGCATCCTTTCAAACAACAGAAAAAAGCTCTACTACAGCACCAGAGCGCGAAATAACCCAATCAGAGCAGAATTTTACAGCCGCACCGCAGCCTCAACAAATCCACCAAGCAACAGAGAACCCCGACAGCCCAAACCTAGCTGACATCTCCCCCCAATCTCCACAATTCCCCGTCCCCAATTCAGAATATTTAATTCCTTCCCAGCCAGCAGGAGCTTATTTAGACACCCAGCAGCGCTACCAGCTCCTAGAAACCGTCCCGCCGAGAAAACTCTCAGACACAGTAGCAGTAAAAGTATTGGACTGTCAGCCGCTGCAAATGTCACCCCTCAAAGCAATGCTAGCAGCCAACTCTGCCAGCGTCGCCAAACGAACCTCCCCCTACACCGCCGCCATCAAACCCGAAGAAAATTCGATCCATTCCGCCTTAGCAAAGCTTTGCCAAGGCATAGCTGAACCTTATCTGGCACTGCGGTGGCAATACTCTCAAAACCTGCCAGTCATTCACGATAGCTGGTCAGACAACGAACAGGCAGTGCTGCTGCTAGAAGACGGCTCCCAATGGTCGCTGCTGCTAGAACGGTGGAATCAACCCGAAACTTCCACCCAGCAAATTTTATACTGGCTGCACGAAATGACAGAACTGTGGGCTGCCCTAGAACCCTGGCACTGTCGGCAAAGCTTGTTGGAACTGACAAATTTGCGAGTCAACCCCGACTCTTCCTTTTCCTTAGCCTCTTTGCGGCTGCAATACCTCTATCCCGAACCCGTCGGCTCAAACCTGCAACTGGTAGATTTGGGGCAACTGTGGCAGGTGATATTTAGCCAGTCCTCGCGCACTGAGTGGGGCGCATTGCTCGAACTGCTGCAACAAATGTATAGAGGCGAGATTAACACAATCGAAGAATTGCGATCGCGCCTAGAAACAGTTCCCCTGGAACTCCAACCCGCACCTTCACCAAGCTCAACCCCGACGCGCGAGCATTACCGCAGCCCCGACGAGTCCCCCCCCGACGTTGGCGAGGTCTTAACCCAGCCCATGCCACTCCAGATTTACAGCTTAGAAGACGCAGGTCTCACCGATACTGGTCGCACCCGCGAACACAACGAAGACTTCTTCAGCATCTGGACTCAGCTCAACAAACTCGAAAGCTCCTTCGGTCGAATCTTTCAAACCAAAGGGCTTTACATACTCTGCGACGGCATGGGCGGACACGACAGCGGAGAAGTAGCCAGTCAACTAGCTGCTGAAACCCTCAGAGAATTCTTTCAAACCAGTTGGGAAAACCAACTACCTCCGGCAGACACCATCCGCGAGGGAGTGCTGCTAGCCAACAAAGCCATCTTTGAAATCAATCAAAAAGACAGACGTTCCGGCAGCGCCCGCATGGGTACAACTCTAGTCGCAGTCTTAGTTCAAGACACCCAATTCGCCGTTGCCCACGTCGGCGACAGCCGCCTCTACCGACTGAGAAAGGGGCAGGCCCTAGAAAAAATCACCTCAGACCACGAAGTCGGGCAGCGCGAAATTAAGCGCGGGGTTGACCCAGAAACTGCCTATGCCCGTCCCGACGCCTATCAACTAACTCAAGCCCTCGGCCCGCGAGACAGTAATTTTCTCAAGCCTGAGGTGCAGTTTTTAGACTTGTGCGAAGATACCTTATTAATTTTGGCTTCCGACGGCCTGACAGATAATGATTTGTTGGAAACTCACTGGCAAAACACTCTCGAACCCCTGTTCAATCCCCAAGCCAATCTCGACGAGGGAGTTGCCCAGTTGATTGAACTGGGCAACAAACGCAACGGTCACGACAATATCACGGCAATTATCATTCGGGCGCAGGTAGGCACATTTCGATTTTAGACTTTCGATGCTCCAAACTTTTTCTTGGCCTAGCCCAAGCCAGCCGCTGCCAGAGTTAAACCTGCAATTGTTGCAGGTTCCGGAACAGTCTCTGAGTTTTCACCGCCGGGCTCGACTTCCTCTGCTATTAGATATCCGCTGCTGGGGCCGAAGCTTCCGTCTGATTGCAAACAATCTTGTCGCCAGCTCATTCTGGAGCCTGACCCGCCCCTATTCCCAATTATTAGCAGAAGTGGAGATGTTGCAGTCTGTGGAGTTCTTACTCGAGTTCCAAATGACCAATATCCATCCAGAGAGGGTATTGGGATATCGGTATGGTCATCTAGGAAATCATCACCATTAACAACCTTTAATTGATTTAGGTCAGACGGTGCCCACAACAAAGGTGAAAGCCGATAAATATAACTGGCAGAAGAATAAGGGTTCGAGTGCAAAACGGTTGTAGTGTCGGACAAGTCCCACGACAGCCCGAGTAAATTTACCGCAAAATCCTTTACTACAAACAATTTATCGCTGGCGCTAATTTCTAGAGCTCGATGTGGTGCGACCCAACTTGACGTAAAAAAATCTTCATAAGGAGTCGATTCATCATAGCTCAAAGAGCCTACACCTACAGGAGTGTCCGCGCCCTGAAAAAAAGTTAATTTCACTGATGCAGCCTCTGCCGATTTGACTGCGGTCGCCCCCCATGCCGAAATAGCAGCAGCAACAGCCATTTTTTGCAATTTTTTAGTCATTGTTATTCCCTCCTTACTTTTGATAGGATTAAGTAGATATGCTTGTGAAAAAAGCTCGATATATTTATCAGCAATTATACGGAAAATATTTTACAAAAATCAGAGAGCGATAGCAAATTTATGCAATTTTAATAAAAGATGTGCTTTAATAAAGGTTTGATGAAGCTAAGGGCTGAAATTAGAGTAATACGTATTTCGCGAACGATGCAACAGATAGATCTCTAGTAAATTTACGGTTAAACGGTGCAACGCCGAGCTAGTTATTAGTTCCTCGTTCAATAGCCAGCTATTACAGTTGGCGCTGGGCAAAAGAATTGCCCACCCAAAAGCGGGGCAAATCCTGCTAGTTATTAGCAGATTAACCACATCCATCAAAAATGCTGCTGACTCTTTTAGATCCAGAAAAACAGACCCCCCTGCAACAGTGGAGTTTCGAGAGCGAGTCCATTATTCGCATCGGCCGCTCTCCAGAAAATCACGTTGTCATCCCCAATGTTCTAGTGTCGCGGCAGCATCTGGAATTGCAAAGAGTTAATAGCGGGAAGTCCAGTCAGTGGTACTTAGTTAATTTCGGGACAAATGGCACTTTGGTTAACGGTATTGTCATGTCTCAGGGTTGGATATCCGACGGTGCCCTGATCCAGTTGGCGCGGGGCGGCCCTATTCTGCATTTCCAAGTTATTACTATTGAAGTCGGCGGCCAAATTGAGGCGAAGCCCACCGTCAATCTCGCCGCCCCGAGGTGTACCCACGGGGGAAACCCCCCGGAGAATTTATTCTGCATCCACTGCGGCGAACCGATTAAAGTCGAGCGCACTGTCCGCCACTACCAAGTGCTGAGAACTTTGGGCCAAGGCGGTATGGGGACAACGACTTTAGCCTGGGATCGAGATAAAGCAAAAGCTCAAAAACCCGGAAGTTCCCCCGCAGCATCTCTGGTAGTCCTCAAGGAAATGAATGCTGATATGGCTCAAATCGCCAAAGCTCAAGAACTGTTTGAACGTGAAGCTAAAACTCTCAAGGCCCTCCACCATCCGGGAATTCCTCAGTTTTTTGACTTTTTTGTGGAATGGGGGAAAAAATACTTGGTTATGGAAATGCTCCACGGCGAGGATTTAGAAAAACGCATCTACAACCGCGGGCCTGTTGCTCCCCAACAAGCAATAGAGTGGATGATCCAAACCTGTGAGGTTTTGGACTACATTCACTCTCAAAAACCCCCGATCGTCCACCGGGATATTAAACCTGCTAATTTGCTGGTGCGGCACCGGGACAATCGCATTACACTGCTGGATTTTGGAGCCGTTAAAGAAATTGGCACTCCTCCGGGCACTCGCATCGGCGTTGAAGGCTACACCGCACCAGAACAAGACCGGGGACAGCCTCTCCCTCAGTCGGATTTATATGCTATTGGGCCTACTTTGATTTTTTTGCTGACGGCCCAAAGCCCTCAAAACTTTTACGGGAAAAAAGCTGGAGGTTACGGGTTTAAGCTCGAAAATATTCCGACGATCACCCCCAAGCTGCGGGAGACGATTTTGCGAACCACGGCAGCTAAGCCTGGGGATCGCTTTCAAACTGCTCAACAATTAGCTCGAGCTTTAGCAGCTTCCCTTTAACAGAAGTCAGAAGTCATTAGTCAGAAGTCATTAGTCATCAGTCATTAGTCATTAGTCATTAGGAACAGAGCAAAGGGAACACGGAAGAGGGAAGAAGCTAGCAACGGAAAATTTATTAAAGAAAATTTACCCGATCGCCTCGGAATTTCTCTCCGACACGCAAGTCCTCCGTCTCCTGTGTTATTCCTCGTCCCAAGCTTCTACAGCTATCAACTCGCTCACAGGGTCTTGCATAGAAAAATCAAACTCTAGCAATTGCTGTTTCCAGTACGGCCACTCGTCGCCGTAAAGCAGAGCAATTTTCCAAATGCTGTCTGTGGGCTTGATAATGCCAGACGTGACGAGAGAATGGATCTGACGCTGGAACTTAACCATCGGCTGTATAACCTGCTGGCTCATAATACCTCTTGAATTGTTTAAATCTTGTGTAATTACCACTTCCCAGCTCACACTTTTTACCGCAGTTTCGCCAAGAACAGTCTCGCCAAGACACGTGTAGATTTTTGTCGGGAAGCTACATATTCAACTTGTATCTTAACACAGTTCGTTTTGACAAGGGGCTATAAGCAAGACTGAAGAGTCAAGACCGAGTGCAAAGAATTAATCATCTGTGAACTACCCACGGCTATAGTCGGAGTACCGACTCTCTTCGGGGGCTTCTGTACTCAACGGCGAGTGCCTCAGATGAGACTTTCGTCCCAGCTTTGGTCTTACCTCCCCTCCTAAAGCAGAGACGGCTGAACCTTCCGCCTGTAGCCTTCTGATGCCTTCTGCTCTAATATTGATAGCTGCATTTCCCTCGCGGTCATGGTGAGTGCCACAGTGAGGGCAAGTCCATTCTCTCACATCTAATGGCATTTCACTGACTTGATGGAAGCAGTTAGAACAAAGTTTAGAACTAGGGAACCATCGATCGATCTCAACCAACTTTGCCCCTTTGGGTTTTAGCTTATACGCTAAGAAGTTGGTGAAGGTTCCTCATCCAACATCATATCTTGCTTTTGCCAAATTATGATTGCGAACCATGCCCTTAACATGAAGATTTTCCACTATGACCGCGAGGCGATCGCTGCCCAACTTATAACTAAGTTTATGTAGAAAATCTTGCCGTGAATTACTAATCCGTCCGTATACTTTGGCAACAACTTTTCTATATTTGTACCGAGAATTACTCGCTTTTTGTTTGCGTGCTAACTTTTGTTGCTGGCGCTTCAAATTTTTATCGTGCTTGGCAAGATGCTTAGGATTGTCATACTTAGAAACTTTTTTTCCCGAGCGTGACAACTGCAAAGTGCTTCACTCCTAGATCGATGCCATAAATCTTACCTTCTGTTGTAGTAGGATGCTCACCCTCAACTTCCGTTAATATAGACGCTAAGTATTTCCCTGAGGGCGTTTTGCTGATAGTAACAGTCTTTATTTTACCCTCAATTAATCTATGTATCTTGGCTTTGACTATTCCAATATTGCCCGGAATTTGACATTTCCATCTACAATTTTGACGTTTTGAGGATACTGAATTGACTGTTTACCATGCTTAGATTTGAACTTAGGGAAGCCTGCCCGTTTATCAAAAAAGTTTTTGTACGCCGTGGTTAGGTTAAGTGTCGTAGCTTGCAAAATTTGGCTATAACAATCAGCTAACCATGCAGTCTCTTCAGCTTTTTTGAGGTCGGGTAGAAGTGCGTTGAGTGCTGAGGGTCCAAGCCCTTTACCAGTTTCCTGATAAGCTTCAATAGACTTATTTATAGCATAATTCCACCACCAACGAGCGCAACCAAATGTTTGGGCTAATTGTGTTTGTTGTTTTTTTTGTAGGATATATGCGTACTGGGACAGCTTGATGTAGCACTTAACATCAGCTCCTCTATCTGTGAATTATATCAGAATATACAATTTCCGATAAAAATTTTCAGATAATTTGACGGCGACGATTGCATCTCATCCCTGGGCCTTATATCCCGCCACTAAACGGAGTACCGTTATAGTGGGGGACTTACGGCGACATAGTTAAATTCCAACTTGCAACTCAAAACCTAACTCTATGACTTGGACAAGGCGACACATTCTCACTCTGGCTGATTTTACCTCCGACGAATACGATACGGTGCTGCAAACTGCGGCCAGTTTTCGGGAGGTTCTGGGCCGTCGCACGAAGAAAGTGCCTGCCCTGCAGGGTCAAGTGGTCGCGAATTTGTTTTTTGAACCTTCTACCCGGACTCGCAATAGTTTTGAGTTGGCGGCGAAGCGGCTGTCGGCGGATACGCTAAATTTTACCCCGGGAAGTTCTTCTCTGACGAAGGGGGAGACTATTCTGGATACGGCTAAGACTTATCTGGCGATGGGAACGGATGTGATGGTGATCCGGCACGAACAAGCTGGAGTTCCCAGCACAATTGCTTCGGAAATGGATCGCTTGGGTTCGAGAGTCAGCGTTCTCAATGCAGGAGACGGTCAGCACGAACACCCATCGCAAGGTTTGCTAGACTTATTTACTATTTGTTGTCTGTTAGATACCGAACGTCCGCGGCTGGAACTTTTAGCGGGCAAAAAAATTGCTGTGGTGGGGGATATCTTGCATTCGCGGGTGGCTAGGTCTAATATTTGGAGTCTAACGGCTTCTGGGGCAGAGGTTCATTTGGCCGGGCCGCCGACTTTGCTGCCGCTGTTGTTTGCTGAGTGTGGCGATGGTAGGGAAGGCAAGTTATTTTTGCACTGGCATCTTGAACCTGCTTTGGCTGATGCTGATTTTGTGATGACTTTGCGGCTGCAAAAGGAACGGATGAGCGAGCATTTGCTGCCGAGCTTACGAGAGTATCATTCTTTGTACGGGATTACGCGCGATCGGCTCAAACTCTGCAAGCCGGATGTGAAGGTGTTGCACCCGGGCCCGGTTAACCGTGGCGTGGAAATTAGTTCGGATTTGATGGACGATGCCCAGTTTAGCCTGATTTCTCAGCAAGTTACTAGCGGGGTAGCGGTGCGGATGGCCTTACTTTACCTGATCGGCGGCGGTAAAGTTTAGGTTGTTGGCGGTTAGCGGGACTTAAACAGATATAAAGGAAAAAAAAGGGTATAATGCTTAATCAGAGGCAGTTTCAGGTTGAAAGAGACTCAATGAAAGAAA
>JAUBOM010000089.1:0-32887 GCA_036700245.1 Microcoleus vaginatus BM001213989 | reverse complement strand
CCAGTTTCAGTTTGCACGAACGGCTTGAACAAACGGCTAATCTCTTCAGGGGCAATACCAGGGCCTGTATCCTTCACAGAAAACAGAAGAAAGAACTTGGATAGCGGTTTTTTAGCCATAGACTGAAGGCATTTTACAGTCAGCTTCACCCTACCCGCCTCAGTAAATTTAACAGCATTACCCAACAGATTAATCAAAACTTGGCGCAGCTTGCTTTCATCAGTTCGGACGTATTGCGGTACATCATTCCGGAGTTCAAAAACAAGTTGTAATCCTTTAGATTGAGTTTTGAGTTGGAACATCCCTTCTATGTCCTTGAGCAAACTGTACAGGTCAAAAGCATTTGATTCGAGGGTAACTTGACCAGCTTCAATCTTAGAGAGCGACAAAATATCGTTGATTAGTTTCAACAAATGCTCGCCGCTGCGATTGATAATATCTAAACTCGACTGCTGTTCCGGTGCAGTTTTTTTAGAGTTCACAAGGAGGTGAGCAAAACCGATAATCGCATTTAGAGGTGTTCTCAATTCGTGGCTCATATTGGCCAGAAAGGTACTTTTAGCGCGATTGGCACTTTCGGCTGCAATTAGAGCTTGTTTTAGTTCCTTGGTTTTCTGTGCAACTTGCCACTTTAAATTGCCCGAATATTCTTCTAACCGCTGGCGAGATGCTTTTAACTGGCAGTTCATACGCAAGAAAGCACAGGCTAGGGCTTCGAGTTCTGCAATACCGCTACCTGAAACTGTTGAGTCGAAGTCGCCACCAGCTATCGCCTCTGTTGCTGAAATTAACCGCAGCAGCCGCTGTTCTATTCTTAGGGAAATGGACAGCAAAAGGCAGATAGAAAGAACCAAAGCCAGTAACACGAGCAAAATAGTGTTGCGGGTGTTGGCCTGAACTTTTTGGGTGAAGTCGGTTTCGGGTACACTTGCCACAATCAGCCAATTTAAGCCTTTCGGGTTTTTAAAAGGTCTGACTTGTAGCAAGTATAGTGAGTTGCTGGCAGTAAAGTTAAGATTTTGGCTGCTGTTAATAGCAGCGAGGCTGCCATAATGTTTAAGCAAATACTCTGTTGAAAGCTGGATTACTTTTTGTTGCAGAGCTTGGGTGCTTTCTCGCTGCAGTCCGTCAACAGAAATAGACGGTTTTGGTTCAGTTACCTCGTTCCGAGCCACTAAACGTCCCGAACGGTCTAAGATAAAGGCTTGACAGTTAGGGCTAATGAGGAAATCGTGCAAGTTGAGTGTCGAGGTTGGGGTGAGAAAAGCAGAATTTGTTTTTTGTTGAGGCAATATTGTTTTTGGAGAGTCTGACCCATTTCTTTCCCCATTTGGTTTGATTGTGACTCCGGCTGTTTGACTTGGGGAAAGTTGGTTTACCGAACCAGTTGGAATTTGATTGTAAGTCCCTTCTCCTTTCCCAACCCCTTCTTTTAGGTAGTTGTCAAGGCGGTCCGAGATGCGACTCGTTGCTTCGGACAATAGCTGTGCAACTAAGTCGTTCATTGTCTGCCGCCCTGTTTGAAAAGAAAGCCACCCCGTTAGAGCTAGTAAGATTGAAATCAAAAGAGCATTGGGGACTGTAAGCACAACGCGCAGCGGGAGGACAGGCTTTTTTTGAACAGAGCTTTTTGGGCGGAACATTTGTTGAAAAAAAGAAGTAGTAAATGAGGAAAAAAACGTTATTTTTGGAAGGTATTACTGCTAAAGTGCTCCACAAACAAATATTGTCAAGGTCAATTTACAACTCATAACTAAAGCGAAGTATTGAGCGAGAAGTAGAAAAATTCTCCCCTCCTCACTCACTATCCCCGCTCGCTCTGGCGCGGGCTGTTTGACTAATTGCTATTATTAATAGCGCCGCTTCAAACCAATCAAAATCAGTCAAAAGCCATATGTTCTCAGAGCGAGCGGTTAGCGACAGTGACGGACGAATCCCGAATCCCCACGGACGAATCCCTCTTGAATACTCCCGAATCCCCACGGACCACTCCCTACTCCCTCTTGACTGTTGGCGGTTGTCGCTGCTCGAATCTCGTTCCAGGGTAGTTCAGCTCTTCTCGTGCAATGCGGCTCAGCTCGACAATTACAGACAAGTCTACTCCGGCTCGTGCTGCAGCATCGACCGCCGATAGATTGTGGTTTCTTACTAGAGCTAAAAATTGTCGCACGCTGTAGACTACTGGGTCGTTGGCTGCTGTGTAGCCTTTTTGAATGGCAATCAGCAATCCTTTTTCGACATCTGATGCTGTGGGTGCGCGACCTCTATCAACCTTCACAGTCGGCGACATTCTTGGGGTGACGGGTGCGATGCGAATTCCTAGGTGTTCTGGTTCTTTGTTGGTAGGAACGATGTTGAAGTTGTAAAGTCGCTGTTTCCCTTTTGAATCTACAGTTTTGATTGAGAGGTTGGTGATGGTAGCTGTGGTAGCTCCCGGAAAATTGAGCGCTTGAATGGGACGCAAGAAAACAGTTTTGGCTCGGCCGCTTGCCAACTGTGCGTCGGTGCTGAAAACTACTTTTGAGGGGTCGGCAATTAAAACGTAGGCGAGAGCTTCATCGGTTGAGCTGAAGTCGATCGCACTTGCGCGACCGGGATAGACTAAAATATCGATCGCGCTATTGACAGCAATGTCTCTACCTACAGTTTGATAGCCTGTTACTCTCGATTGAGAAAAAGCACAGTTCGGGTAGCTCGCAGCAGCGAGCGCTGCTGCAAGGATTGACAAACTGAGAATTTTGATTTTTGGTTCGACCATTGTAGCATTCATAATTGTTATTGATTGATGTTGAGAAAGCTGGGGAAGAAGGGAGGGGAGTGGGGAATGGTGAGTGGGGATTCGGGGAAGAAGGGATGTTCTCGTAAGGCTTTCAATTCATCAAGTTATGGTTTAATTGTGGTCCGTAGTGAGTAGTCCGTGGGAACTCAAAACCGCACCACAGCTAAGAGAGAAAGTTCTACTCCCTCACCACTCTCCACGGACCACTCCCTAGTCCCCCGCTCACCACTCCCCGCTCCCCACTCCCCACTCTCCCGCTCGCGACGGCTCGGTTATCGGTAAATGTTGAGAAAGCTGTTAACAGTAATAGAAACGGGGGTTCCCTTGTTAACCACAGCTACGTTGGGGCGGTTTAAAAGTTCTTCAGTTGCTCTATCCGAGCGGCTTTCCATCCGTTTTGCTAGGGGGTTGAAGAAGCCATCGAGGACGGCTGACCAAATTTGGGGGTCTCGACTTTCAACGGTGGTTGTGCTGCTCCCAAACCTACCGCTAATACTGCTAGAGCTCCTGACTTTAGGCTCTGCGAACACTTGACCGACTCGTCCAAATCCCGACAGCACTGCGGTGAGGATATCCTGTCCGGCAATATCGGAACCAGGGTCGAAGTAGCCTGAAGCAATCAGTGGCCGCCCGCCCTCTCCTGCAATCAAAATTGCGCCTTCTGGAATGGGCTGCTGTTTAATCTGACCGTTTCTATCAGAGTAGACGAGCGCCACAGCAGTAGCTTGTACCATGCGATTGGTCAAGCTGACGGTGCTGGCTTTGGCAATGACAACTGTGCCGATTGGAAAAGCAATAAAGCCGTCAGTTGCCGTTACGTTGTCTGTGAGGGTGACGGCAAATTTGTCTCCCTGCTGTTTGTTTGAGCTTTCATCCCACAACAGGGGAACCGAAACTATGCCGTTGGCTGTGGTTCCTTGGGGAACAATCGCTGTTTGGGAGGTTGAGTCCGTTTGGGGCGTGCGGTTGAGAATGCCTTTTGCCCCTGGGGAGTTTACTTCTTCTGCGGTTGGGGAATTTGTTAAGGCATCCGCCTCAGGAGCAGTTTCTGGGGAAAGGGTTTGAAATTCTGTATCGGGCAAGGACGTTCGGCTAGCACTGAGTCGAGTCTCCGTCTCGATTGAGTTATCAGTAGAATCGGAACTTATTTGGGGGGAAAAGGCATTCGGAGTTAATTGGTTAGTGGGGTTTTGGGAATTGTCGGTGGTTTCGAGGCTGTCATCTCCATAAGGAAACTCCGGGTGTAGCCTTTTCCCGCTGGCGTTATTTGGGTGGCTATATAGTTTTTCTGGGATTTGCTCGAAAGAAACGTATGATGGTTGCGACTTTTGGTTGCCGATATTGACTGTTAGGAATTCAGTTGTTGGAGCTGGCTTTGTCAGAGCGGCGGCGGTAGCACTTGTTGTCGCTGGAGTGCTTGGTGTTGCACTCGCGGCATTCGCTATTTGGTTAGGGTCAAAATTTCCCCTAATTTGTCCTAGTTGAGCGAGTTGGTTCCACCGCTCAAACGGGTCGATTTTTTCGGATGTTGGAGTTGGAATTAAAGGTGGGGGTATTAACGGTTTGGGTATGGGGGCTGGTGGGGGCGCGGGTGTTCTTGAGGGTGTTCTTTGCGGTATGGGTGCGGGTACTGTTACTGTCCGCACTACTGTTCGGGGTGCGGGTAGGGGTTCGCGTAGAGGAGTAGGTGGCGGCGCAGCGCTCCGGGTAGCGACTAGACGCGGAGTTCTCGGAGAAAGCACAGTTCGGGGAGCTCTTGATGGTTTGGGTGACGGTTCTGGTTTGGGTTTTGCGGTTTTTTGCCGTTTTTCGGCTAACAGTTTTTGTTGGTCAAGGTAAGCTAATTTAGCCAGCAACTCCGGTTTTTCATCTTGAATCAGAGGCTCTTTTGTTTCTTTAGGTGTCCGTTGGGCAATTTGTTTTACACCCTCGCGCGGTTTAACTACATTCCACACTCCAACGGCGAATAACACCGCAGCTCCAGTCGCTAAAAGCATCGTAACTGTTCTGGGAATGCCTCTTTCTGAAACAGGCGGCGGCAAGGGTTTCTCTTCATCTTGAGCGAGCTGGTATTGAGCTTCTAGTTCAAGTGGGGCATTAGGATTGTAGTCAGCAATTTCTTTTTGTTCTTCTGGGTCGAGTGCGCCGATAGAGTTGGGATTGTAATTAGGAGAAAATTCAGTCTTTGACACCGACGCGCGCGAGCTGTCGCTGCTGCTATCAGTTGCCATTGAATTGATTGACTCTGCTGATTCGAGGAAATCGTTTTTCCTACTTGCACCACTCGGCAAGTTGCTGCGATCGATATTTATTGGATTATTAGGTTTCATCACAGGTATCCTTGTTAATTGTTGCTGTTTCTAGGGTTTAAATTCGACAATTCGCGCAATTTCTAATCCTGCTGCCCTCAAAGAATAGACTGTTTTTTCAACAGAGTTGGCACTCTCGCCCAAGGGAGAAATGGGAATTTCAACAGCTTTGACAGTAATGGTACGGTTGAACGGTTCTCGACTTTCACCTGCATTTTGGTCGAGCAGGACGCGGGTGGCGATGATATCAACTTCCCAAACACCTTTTTGAATTTGCCTGGGTTTTGAAATTAGGGAAATGTAAGCAGTCGAGCGAGTTTTACCTTCAAAAACCGAGCTGGGTACAAGTTTAGCCAATTCGACTAAAGAAGCCTTGCCAAACTGCGACTCCATCATCAAAGAAGCCATCCAAGCAGTAGTAGGAATTTTAGAGCTGCCTTTAACTTTAATGCCCGAGTCGGGGTCGTTTGTGCCGGGAATTTTGCCGTCCCAACTAAAAGTTAGCTGCACCCAATTTGAGACAAATTTTTTGATGGTTTCATCGCTGCGGTAGAGGCCGTCTTCTTCTACAATTCGCGCGGAGGTTCCGTCTTGCAACTGAACGAAGGTGGTTTTTCTCATGGAAAGTGCTCTGAGGCTGAATGTATTGATGAGAAATCCCAGCGTGAGGAGAGCGACAAAGGTAGTTAGTCCGACAAAACACAGGGCTAACAGGTTTTTAGATTCGGGGAGAAGCGGTTCTGTTGTTTTTAGTTTCATCACGGTATCAGTCAACTTCAAATTTCAAGAGTGAATAGGCTGAGTAAATTGTTGAACGGTCGGTGAAAAACAAATTATTGCTAGACAAATTTGCCGATGAGGACGCCTATAGCGTTGCTGATGTTGTTTGTTAACTGTTTGGTGTTGGAAGCTATGCTCTTATAGAGCGCTGTGCCACCGCCTTTGACCACTAGGGTTGCTAAAGTTGGAGCGAACACGGCGAGAAATAGCAAAAAGGCAATATCTGTGATGAGCTCGGCTTGTGATTTGACAATAATTACGGCTGCCAATCCGACTACAATGTTGTAGCCGAGTTGGATGCCAAATAAGGAGAAAAAACCAACTAGCCAAGCCCATATCGGCCGCCCAGAAAGCGGCAGCAGCGACAGCCCCATAGCGATAGGAGCGAATAGTGCTGTTAATAGCAGGGCAGCTTCCAAGATGTTGACATAAGCCCACTGCAATCCCCAGAGAATGAGCCGGATAATGGGCAGGGCTACAGACCTGAATATTTGCGCTGATACATCTCCACTCAAGTAGCCGTTCACTACTTGACCGGGATTTTGGGCAGCGCTAGCTAGGGACTGGACGAAATTTTGCAGGGATTGTAGGGGGCCTCCATTCTGTTTCTCAGCTTCTTGCAGGATGGTTTGAGCTGGTTCTTTTTTTGTATCCCAACACTCAATAAGGGCTTCGCCTACTTTTCCTTGGCATTCGCTGTAGAGTTTCTCAATTTCTTCTTTGGCGGAACTGGTAAGGGTAACGTCGCTGAGAGCGCGGTAGAAGGTCATTTCTCCGACTTGAATGTCCAAGATTTTTACGACTTGGGCTTGACCGACTGCCCTGATAAATTTCACAGTTTCAGCGAGGAGTTTGCCGTTGTTGCTGAGGAAGAAAACGATGACAACCGGCCAGACAAACATGGCAGCTAGTTCGGACCAAGACTGTTTTTCAATGATTTCTTTGCCGCTGCTGACAGCTAGGTAGATGAGGGACATACCGGCAAGGATAAACCCCAATTTTACGAGAGATATCCAAAGTGCTGATTCGTTGGTGTTAAAGGTGACAAACCAAACTTCTTGCCATGATTCTGCTGTTTTTTTGGAGACCTCTACAGCACCTTTTAAAGTGTCTAGTGCTTGGCCTGATGTACTTTGCGCTAAGAATTTTTGGGTGAAAGTTAACATGGTTCAGTATTCGTTTGAAACTATCTTTCGTCAGCGGGTTGCCAACCGATTTAAGATTTTTGATAGGGGATTCACTGCCTCAAGTCAGTAGCTTTGACCGGGGATAAACAAGCCCCCACAGATTGCCTTATTTTTCTGAAACTATTTCGCTGCCTTCATTGTCTCTGCCGAGCGTTATTCCTCCGGGCATTTGCATGAGTCCAGCTTGAGTAGCGGAGGCTGTACTCGCGGCTGCACTTTCTTGCCTGTGAGTGATGTTGAGTTCGCTGAGTTCTTTGGCTTGTTGAGCGCTGAGTACATTAGCAAGAGCGCGGTCAATTTGGGCTTGTTGGTTTTGCATGATTAGCGCGCTTTGATTCTCTGTTATTAGCGCTGTTTGTTGAGCTGCGATCGCTGTTTGTTGAGAAATATTACGCATGATATTCTGGGTAATATCTTGGTTTTCTGAATCTTCGCCAAGTTGCGCTGAAATGGCACTTAGCTGGTTGGTTTGTTCCGCGTTTTGCTCGACAATTTCTTTCATTTGAATTTGCTTTTCCTGAGCTGATTTGCTGAGGGTGGCGTTGCTGGCTTCGTTAATAGATGTTTGCTGTTGGGCTTGGTCTGCCAAGTCTTCGCGGAGGCTGTAGGAGCCGTTTGGTTTGTTCTCTAAGGCAGCGGAAAGTTTGGCTCCTTTGTTGCCATCTGAACTGCCTTTCATAATGCTTTCTACAGCTTCTTTGAGGTCTGGGACTTTGAGGGAACCGAGGAACGATTTTAAAGTTTGGTCGATTTCGCCTTTGATTTCTTCGATGAATGACAATGCGCTGTCCCAAACGCTTGAAATGCTGTTAGATACGCTAGAAATTGCATTGGGAATGCTGTTTTCTACGCTGTCAATTGAAGTTTCGAGATTGCTGCTCAAAACCTTGGGGGCTTGTTGTTGAATTTGACTTTCTAGTTGCGGGTTAGGAGTTGTCAAGCTGTCAAAGGTTGGATTAAGGCTGCTATTAAATGGTTGAATTAAAGAAGGGTTAGCAGTAGGGGCAGAAATTCTGTTAGGGGAAAAGGGCAAACTTGGTTGGTCGATTGGTAAGTCTTGCAAGTTATTAACAGGGTTATTAAGTCCGCCTTCTTCTCTAGATATAGTCCTAAAAGTTGATGTCGGTTGGTTGCTTTGGGTTTGGGCTTGTACGGTTTCAACAGTTAACAGCAATCCCAGCAGGGTGAGAGGAATGCTTGAGGTGAGTTTGGCATTGAGCGTATTAGTTAGTTTCACGGTTTGACCTCCGTTATGGGTAATTGGGAATTGGGAATTGGTGATTGGGAATTGGGAATTGGTGATTGGGAATTGGTGATTGGTGATTGGTGATTGGGAATTGGTGATTGGAAATTGGGAATTGGTGATTGGGAATTGGTGATTGGTGATTGGGAATCGGTGATTGGAAATTGGTGATTGGTGATTGGGAATTGGGAAGTGATAATTGGGAAGTGGTGAGGGAACTATGCGCTGATTTTACTCAAGAAATATGAGATATTTGAGCGGAGACGTGAAATTAATTACATAGCGGATAGGTAAAGAATTTAGATGTGAATTTCAAAGTAGATTGTCGGCAATCTAAAATCCAAAAATATTGGGTCGTTAACTGGCAACTAGGTCTGGTTGATGGCGTGGGTTCTTGTCAAGAGGTGCAACATTTTGTTGCTGTCCGATCGTTGCTAAAAAACGCCCTTCTTTGATAGCAGCGACGTATTCAGAGGTAAACTGTTTGAGTGCTAGTAGCTGTCCTCGCATTGTGTTGGGATACTGAGCCATAATGCGATCGCGCGCTGCTTGTTCTGCTGGGTTATTGGCAACTGAAGCCAGAATCATTTCTCCGGGATAATACTGGGTTTGCCAGAAGCGGCCGCCTTTTTCGATTAACCAATTTGAACAGAGATCGGCAGCGCGGGGAAGGAAGGCTTCTGTCGCGTTTTGGCTGATAATTTCTGGCGGATATCCTATCCGTTTAGCCCAAGATGTTGCGCCATTTGATGTAATGCGGCCGGTGATTCTGTAGACCATGTTTTGCAGAATTGTGGCTCCTGCACTGCAATCGCAAATACTGTCGATGTCTTGCGAGATCAAAAGG
This sequence comes from Microcoleus vaginatus BM001213989, assembly GCA_036700245.1. Taxonomy (GTDB): domain Bacteria; phylum Cyanobacteriota; class Cyanobacteriia; order Cyanobacteriales; family Microcoleaceae; genus Microcoleus. The sequence continues at coordinate 23,742 of JAUBOM010000089.1, read as the reverse complement.
ACTGAAATGCCGTTTTTTCGACCGACTGCACAGAGTTCGCCCACTACTTCGGCAAACCCGTCTTTTTTGAACAAAATTGAGAGTTCGTCTCCAATAAATAAGCTTTTAGGATGCGAGAGGGCATTGCGAATGCAAGCAGCGTGGGCATTAATTGCCATCAGGTATTGGTCTTGTTCGTTAGTCAAACCGCTGAGGGCAAAAAACTTGATGGCGGGTGAGGGTGAAAAGGTACTCGGTCTGCCAATAGCTTTCCCTAAAGGCGATGCTAGCAAGGCATGGCATTGGGTGACGATTTGGTTGATGGCTATGCGGTCTAAGTCAGTAAAGTTTTGCAGGTTAAGTTGCTCTTTGGTGCAGAATTTAAGGAAATCTTTGAGGGTGGGAATTTCTTGCCACTGAGCTGATTTCCAACCTTTTTCAAAAGCAGTGTTGTAGCGCTCGATAATTTCTGGATCTGCTAGAAAGTTTTTGATAGCTAGCAGGATGAGGGCATCCACTCGCTGCGCTAATTTGGGGTCGCTTACCTTGCCCATGCTGATAATAGTTAGCGCTTTTCTGACAAACTCTTTCCACTGGTCTAAGCGGCGCGATCGCTCTTCTTTTTCAAAGCGTCTCAAATCAGGTATTTCGAGCAAATTTGAGCTGCATCTCGTGATGTCGTAGTACGCGCCGTCATCGCCCAATAATTTCACTGCTGTCTCAAAAGTGCTGCCATTTCCTGACGAAATATCCATGCCGACAACGGGGATATTTGCAGCTAAAGCATCGACGGCAAATCGCCACCCTAAAACTGATTTGCCGCTGCCGCTTTCTCCGGTGATGATGCCTCGGCTCGTTCGATCGTGCAGAAGGTCAACGCACACGGGTTTGCCGCCTTTGGCAATAAATTCAACTCCTTTTTGGTCAATGTCTCTGACGGCAGTTAAGGGCAAGACGCCAGCAATGGTTTCTGTGTCAAATGTCAAGCGGCGTTCGTTAATTAGCGAACTGCTGTGCAACAGCCAACTTTGGGTAACGGGCAAAGTCTCTAACCACAATTGCCACGCAATGTGGCGTTCTCTGAGTACCTTGGCACTTCCAAAACTATTAGACAGCATCAAGCAAGCTTGGGAGAGTTGCTCTTTAGTCGGTCGATATACTAAGAAAACAACAGCGGCGTGAAGAGTTCTTGCGCCTTTATAAATTCTTTTTTGCGCTTCAAATGATTCTTCCTGCTTGACTTCAGCGCCGACATCTCGACCTTGACCTTTTTCTATGGCGCGAGTTTTGGCGCTTTTGGCAAGTTTTGCTTGTCTTGCCAAATTGTCTTGGATTAAAAAGCTAGAGGCAGCGCTGATTTCTACAACGGCTTCTGTATCGCGAACGTGCCTGTTGCTCATAATTTTCCACAGCCATTGCAGTTGTTCTCTGGTGTTGATCCAGCCCCCCGGCGCATCTTCCATTGTCAGCACGCCGCATTCTGTGTTTCTACCGGGAAGCCAAATGCGCGAGCTAGCTTTTCTGTGTTCCGGACAGCTCGACCTGCCCTGGCAACCTTCAATTAAAATTGTGCAGGCGTGTTTGCGGTTATTTCTAATTTCAGTAAGTTTGTAATCGGTAGAGGTTTCTTCTAAAACGAGAAGCTGCGGAATGGGCGGGGCAGGCGCATTGTTAAACTTTTTCCACAACCATTGCCACAGTTCGACGCTGTTCATCGGTTGAATTTCTAGTCCGATTTTAGTGTTGAGCAGCAATTCCCAAGGAGTGTAACCTTGCTCTACAGATTGCAGTAGCAATTGCTTGTAAAAGCGCTCGGAGTAGATGCGTTCGTTGCCTGTGAATGTGGCAGCAATGCTGTTAGCAGTGTTGCTGCTCCAGTCGATGAATTTGCTCAAAGGGTCGTTGGCTTTGGAGCCCGATCGTGCGTTGAATGTCCAAGTACAAAAGATGATTTGCTCCCACAGTTGCCTAGTGCCAGTTTGGGTGAGTTCTTGGATGCGTTTTTGTTCGTTTCTTGCCAGTACAGAGACGGGGCTTAATTGACAGTTGTCAGCCAGGTTTGCGAGTTCCTGCTGGCGGGCGCGATCGCTGCTGTAACAGCTAGTGTGGAAGGTCATTTTTTCGCCAAAAGGGATGTCTTTGAGTCCCTCTTCTAAAGCATTGGCTGCATTGCTGACTTCGCTGCGGTGCAGGAGGTTGTGAAAGCCATTTGTTTTGAATCCGAAGACGACTTGGTATTGGTTTCCTTCGTTGAGGAGGTAGCCAGAAACTTCTCGACCATCTTTTTTGACGGTGACTAGGCACAAGAGATTTTGGTAGTTTTGAAAAGGCATAAGTCGGTTCGAGCCGGACGGTTGATTGGGAACAATTTTGGGTGGAAGTTTGACGCGCACTTGCGAGTCTTTGTAGCGCTCGCGAAGGGGTTCTGACCTATTTTCTGGAATCGGAGATAGGTATAAGAGATTGCCGTTGTGCCATTCGTTACCCGGCGGCGTTCTAAACCGATCTATGAACTGGTGCGGTTTGTTGCCAGTTAGAAACCACCAACTGACAATTAGCCAGAATGCAGTGGTGAAAAACCAAGGCATTCCTAAGCTGAAGAAGCCGTTAGTTAGAATGTAGGAAATGACGGCAATTACTATCCAGGGAAGGAACTGCTCGGCAGGAATGAAGCCGATACTGGCTTGTTTGCCGAGAATCTTGTTAACTGAAATGAAGTCTTTATCTGGGTCTTTGAGCATGGTAATAGGGGGAGAGTGGGGGAGGGGGAGAGTGGGAGAGTGGGAGAGTGGGAGAGTGGGAGAGGGGATAATAGAAAGTGGAGTTAAGAAATTAGAGTTTGAAATGAACAGAAAACCAATTCAATCCCACCGAGATTTAGAAGTGTATCAACTTGCATTAGATGTGGCTATGCAGATTTTTGAACTCTCTAAAAAGTTTCCTATTGAGGAACGATATTCATTGACCGATCAAATTCGTCGTTCTTCGCGTTCTGTTTGTGCCAATTTGTCTGAGGCATGGCGTAAACGGCGTTATGAAGGAGCTTTTGTATCCAAATTAAGTGATTCTGAAGCTGAAGCTGCTGAAACTCAAACTTGGATTGAGTTCGCTGTTAAATGCAATTACTTGGATGTTCAGGTTGGTAGAGAGCTGTATCAACATTACAATCAAATACTGGGTACACTGGTCAACATGATTAATAACCCTTCTATGTGGCTCCTTCCAGTGTCAAAAAACCATACTAAGAGTCGGTGAACGAAAGAGTGGGAGAGTGGGGGAGTGGGAGAGTGGGAGAGTGGGAGAGGGGGGGAGAGTGGGGGAGGGGAAGAGGGGGAGAGTGAAAGAGTGAAAGAGTGGGAGATTAGAGGTGTGCAGTAAACAGCAAGCTGTTTGAATTTTCAGGTAGATTGCAGTTACATAATCCCTCATTTCTATTCAATTGGGTGAGTATATGTTAGATGTTGAAGCCCTCTAGTTTTTATCGGGTTGTTGCAAGTTTTCAAACTTCTCCCCCTCTCCCTCTCTCCCCCTCTCCCTCTCTTCCCTAAGCTCCGCCTCCTCCGCCATTGCCAATGAAGAGGAAAGTTATTACGTCAATGGCAATTACAATGGCAAAAGCTAAGGCAACTTGAGTCACAATTGGTCGCCAGTCATTACCTTGTTGCGCTTGGTTGTAAGCAAAAAGAGACGCGGCTGCTACTAATAAAAGAAATGCTCCGCGAATTAAGTTAAAAATCAGTTCGATGACTTCGGAATCAATAGCTTCACCTCCTGCGGAAGATGCTCCTTCTGCTAGCTCATTCATAAATTTTTCTAAGCCGGAGAGGAAGATGGCGTTGGCGGGGGAATCGAGCACGGAGCACAGTGCAGTGGAGGTAATGATGGCAGTAGCAACGTGCCAAAATCGAATTTTGCAGCCGATATATCGCTCTACAATTGGAATTGCTTTAGCGGTGTGCCACAAACTCAAAAAGACTATGCTGGAACAGCCGAGCGTTGCAATTAGAATTGGCTCGCGGGCGGTGAAATAAGCGAACGAAGTTAAGCAAATCCCGATAAACAGGAGGTCGCCTGGGTTGATTTTGTGTTCTTTCAAAAATTGATGGGCGGGGCCTTTTGAGCCTTTAGCTGTTGGTAATAAGTAGCGGTGTGAGGAACGAGCAGTCATGTAAACCTCTCTTGAAAGTTAGTTGTTTTCCTTACTGCTAATCTAAGTTTTCCAACTTGGCTTTGACTTCATCAAAGTCGGTAATGTTGGTTAGCTAAACTGGATCGATCCATTTGGAGGGGGTTGGGAGATGAGGAGATGGAGAGTTCTCAGTATCATATTTCAATTTCACGATGGGGTTTCTGAGTTTCTCGGTGGGAGTTAGAGGTCTGGGTTGACTGCTGTCTGAGTTCTAGCAAACTTTCTAGTTCGCTAGCAGGGATGTCGCATTGGAGTACCTCTATTTTTTCTGGCTGAATGAAGGCTTCATAAATTACTTCGCCGTGTTCTGTATAGCCGGTGACTATCCCAGCTTCGGTTTCAAACTCGAATTTATTGCCTTGATAGTCGGTTAAACTAATGGCATCTTTACCGCTGCTTGCTACCAAAAAAGCTAAACGTTCTCGATTGCTACTCTGTTGGAAAGCTTCGAGACTGCGAGGTAAATTCAAAATTTCTTGTTTGTCTTTGGGAGTCAATTTGTCAGCGGTTACGTTCCATTCCCCGGTTTCATCTGAGGTGGCTGCGAAGACTTCAAGGCTATCTTTAGTTTCCATGCTGACTGTTGTCAATTCGCGTTCTCGAATGACGTAGAGTTTGGTATTTCCCAGGTCAATTCCGCCTTCTAGGGCTGCTGAGGTAACTTGAGAGCGATCGCGGGCATTATGCACCGCTTCTTCAACAGCAGCATTATAAATTTGCACCAGTGCTTCAGCAACCAAGGCTTCATCAGTTGAAAAAGAGCGATCGCTTCTTGGGCTAAAAATTTCAGAGGAGTTTTTAGCAAGGAGGTTTTCGCCGGCTTCATCAGTTGAAAAAGAGCGATCGGTTCTTGGGGTAAAAATTTCAGAAGAGTTTTTAGCAAGCGGGTTTTCGCCTCGCGCAAAAGCCGATGCAATTGCATCTACCCTCTCGTTTTCTGGGTGTCCCGAATGTCCTTGAACCTGTTCCCAGCTTACTCTGTCCCCTACGAGTCCTTTAAGTTGTTCCCACAAATCGCGGTTTTCTACAGGCTTTCCAGTGCTGGTTTTCCATTCTCTGGCAACCCAATTTTCCATCCATTCAGTGCATCCTTTAATGGCATACTGGCTGTCGGTTACGATATGCACGGATGCGTCCGGGGGAATAGATTTTAACCCTTCGATAATGGCCACTAATTCCATGCGGTTGTTAGTAGTTGAAGGGTCGCGACCTCCAATTTCTGTGGCAGTTTCGCCTCGATTAATAATGGCTGCCCACCCTCCAGGGCTAGCGCCCGTGTTGCCAGAACAAGCTCCGTCGGTAACGATGCGAATTGGGCTCGGTGATATCAAATCTCCGCTAGCAGAATTGACAAAACCACCGCCTTTTTCGCCCGATACAGCTTCCGCAACGAAAGTTGTTTGGGTGGAAATATTGTTAGGGGAAGGCTTTTCTTGAAGTGCATTTTCCAGGGTTTCAATGCGACTTTCTAGGGCATCCAGCCGTTTTTCTAGTCGATCGAGGGCCTGATTAATTTGTTTTAGCTGTTTTTCAAGGCTAGCTTTTGTGTCAATTTCAATGGGGTTAATTTTTCGCTCTTTGTCAGCCTGTTTGGGAACTGCTTTTTCAACTTTTTGGGTAACTTGGTTAACTGCTTTGGCTAAAATTGACCCAGCCGATTCTGAAGTTTCTGTTTCAGTGTGAGGGTTAGGTCGAAGTTCGGGTTTAGGCTCAGGATCGGAGAAAGCAGGCGGTTTTGAGGTTTCTGATTCTTGTTCGTCAATGAGTTCGGGCAAGTTATTGGCTCGTTCAGCTAGTTCGTCAGCCCTCTGACTTTGAACTTTGAGCCTTTTAATTAGTTGAGATACTTGGCGTTCTTGTCCTGTGTTTCTAAATGTATCAACAACTTTTTGGGCAGCATCAATGCCTACAATGGTAGCTAGAAATGCAGCTTGAGCGCTCAGTCCAGAAAAAGTTGTACCGTCTACTTCGTTTCCTGAAGTAGCTACTCTCTCGCTGATTTGTGCGCCTGTTTTGAGCAGGCTGTCAATACTCGATTCGTTGGGTTTTTTACGGCGCTGGGTTCTGGGATTGCCATCGTACTGCAAGGATTGTGTTGAAGGAGTTTTGGTTAGATGGCTGTCGAGCAAGTCGTCGATGCTGCTATCGGCTGTCTCAGGCTGGTTTCGATTCAGGTTCTTACTGCGAACTCGGCTTTGGGATTCAGTTTCGCCTGCAAGTTCTTCTTCATCTTGGCGGGATTTTGGTTTAACTTGTTGCGGGAATGCAATTTCTTCCTCTCCATCAATTTCAGCGGTGACAAAATTTTCTCTATTTTTAGTTTTAGACTTAGCCTGAGACTTAGTTTTGGGTGTACGCTCTTTGTCCTCTTCCTCAAGCTCATCTACCACAAATTCCTCATCAACTTCGACTTCAGCGATTTGAGATTTAGCTTGGGACTTAGAACGAGGGCTGTCCACCCTTTCCCAATTGCTATTGCTTTTGGTTTGAGATTTAGCTTGAGTTTTAATTTTTGGTTCGCTGCCAGTAATTCGATCGAGAATATCGGGATCTTCATCTAATAGATTTAATTCGTCTAATTCCAGTTTATTCTTAGCGTGGGAATTAGCTTTTGACTTGGCTTTTGGCAGTGAATCACTTTCCTCAATGTCCGAGAGTAGCTCGTCTAAGTCTCTTGGCTTATTTTTATTCTTGGACTTGCTCTTTTCTGGGCTGAGAATGGCTTTAATCCCGGCTGCGGTGAATCGGGTATCATCTGGTTCTCCCAAGTGTTCCATCATATATTTGCCAGTGGTAGAGCCATACTCAGGTCGATCTGTGAGGGAGAGGACGAAGCCACCTTGCGTGACCTTAACGCTAATTCCAGGTTTGCCGTCAGCTTCGGTTAATTCTTCTACAGCTTCGGCAAAATCTTCTACAGCAGTCAGGCCTTGTTCTTGGCAGTAATTCAAAGCCTTTTCGCAGCGGCTTTTAAGGTACTTCAGGATTTTTTCTCCCTGTTCTGTGTCAGCCGTGATGTATTGGTTTTGGCTTTTTTTGCGGGCGTAAGTAACCATTAAATTTCTCCTTTGAACTAGCAAATTGAGGAAAGTCAATCGATTTTAGATTTTAGATTTTAGATTTTAGATTGACCCCACGGATAAATGCGGGGGCTTGAGGATTTTCGATTTTCGATTCTGGATTGATTCCACGGATAAATCCGGGGGCTTGTACCATCAAAAAATTCTTGGTCAGTGAAGCTGAATCATTTTTTAAACCTAAATTCTTTCTATGACTTCTGGCTTCCTGACAACAGGTGTTTTTTAGTGGTTCAATTGGATCGATCCAATTGGGGGGGTCATGGCATAATTCGCAATCTCTAATTTGTAATTAGTAATTAACCTCTCCCTTAAGAGTTTTGATATCTGAGTTGTGAGTTAAAAATAGTTAAACTAAAAACTCATGGATTCAAAATTCACGCATTCAAAACGCCCGATCTGGAGAGGCCTTAGACCGAATTACGAATTACAAATTACGAATTAGTAATTATCCGGTAAGGCTTGGAGGCAGGGAGAGGAGGAACAGGAGAGATTGCTTGTTATCTGCCTGTTTCTCCTCTAAGCGTTAATAACTGGTCGAGCGCGAAGTGATTGGATAACCAAGTTATACCACTTTTAAAAAAGGATGGAACAGTAAATAACCTGAAGTTTAACTAACACAATAAACCGACTCTTGCACAATTTTAGAGAACTAGTATTAGCGGCTTAAACTTCAGCTTTTTAGGAACAGTTTGGTTACAAGGTGGAGAAGAGATCGCACAGTTAAATGAATTAAAGTTGTCGCCCTCGATCGACTCTACATCGCAAAAAACGAACACACCGTTTTTGCGAATACACTGCATCCGGTAGCGAGAGCAGCCAGTAACGAATACTTTCACCAAGTAGGCAAGGTTATTGCCTCAACTGCCTCGGATAGCGGCACTCGTAGGTAAAAGCAAGGCACTGGCTAACAAATTGCTGGAGCCGATCGCATACCGTTAAAGTTGGACGGCAGCAGGCGAACGGCTCTTTTTAGATTGAGGAGGAGTGGGGCTTTCTAAGATTTGTTCGAGAAACTGGGCGCTGTTTTCTTCAGATAATGCTTTGATAATTCGACCTGTTTTCAAGTCAGCAGCAAAGATAATAGCGCCGCTTTCATCCCTAACGGCACACCTTTGGGTTTTGCTGCTGACAAATGCTGTGCAAAAACCAACTGAAAATTCAGAGGCTTTTGTTTGTTGATAGGCATCAGCGATCGCACCCTGCATTAATTCGGAAATAGTTGCGGAATCGCAAGTTTTTTGTTGAGGTTGGGACTGTTGCTGTGGGGAACTTTGGGATAACGATAACGATGGCAGAACGGCAACGTTTTCTCGCTTTCTATTGGGTGCAGATTTGCTTTTTTCCGACAGGATTTCCACTTCAGCACTTGGTTCTTCAATTAACCTCACTGATGCAGAATCGATGTTTAAAATCAAAGCACTGCCTTTGGGCGAAGGTTCGACGGTAGCTTCAAATGTTGCCCCAATTGGGAGTTTAGGAGAATTGGGCGAGAACATAGCGAGTTGGCGGCCGTTGAGCTTGACAATTGGATTGCCATCTCGGTAATTGTCGGTGCCGCTTTTAAAAGCATCGACTTCAAAGGTCAATCTTTTTCCTTTCCACTTTTCGCTGCTAAAATCAACGTCTTTGAAATCGTTGTACTTTTGACCGATCAATTCTACCATCTCAAACTGAAAGGTTTGCAATTGCTGGCAAATTTCATCGGAGAACAAGTTGAGAACCAGTGCGGCTTTGGGAGTTTTGCTGTCTTTGGATTCTACCCAATTGTAATCGGCAGGCGCTACAATCCGCGAACTCACAGCTTGGCTGCGACCGAGGCGATCGCGGTAAGTTAATTCCAAAGAATCGATGTCATTTTCATTGCTCTCAAATTCCTTTTGAAGCACTTCTACCAATTTGTGGCTGGGGTCGAGCAAGGCAAAGTTGACCATTGGCAAGCTGGGGTGCAAAGTGGCTTCGTATTTAATGCCAAAACTATCTAATTTTTCCTTCCATTCGCAAGCTAAGTCAGTGCCAATTGGCTGCCACTTGTTATCTCTTTTGATTTTGCCGTTTTCGTCTCTAGCAATTTTCTGGAACGGTACGCTCAAAATGTAGGTGTCTTTGGGCAATGCTTCGTGCAGTCGCTCGTATTCACGTTCGAGATGGAACTCGATTTTTAGTTGGCGCGACAGTTCTAGACAAGCTTTTCGAGGCGCATCTAAGTTGGGATTTGCGGTTTCTACGTGCCACAGCGCGCTAGCAGCTAAAAGGCGTTCTTTTGGGTCAGGAAATGCCTCGGCCACATCTGCTCTCAAACTCTCGTACAATTTGCCGACTGCTTCTTTTACACTTTTGGAATCGTCGCCTTTTTGCTCGTAGATTTCGCCCATCCGTTCTCGATAGCGTTCCTTGATTTCTTGGGCAAAAGTCACGTAATATTTTTCCCAATGTTCCCTTTCATCTAAATTTTTTGGAGGTGGGAACAGGTAGCGAAATTCGTCGCGGTGGCGGCTTGTTAAACGAGTGGGTTCCCACTGAGGGTTAACAGTGTCGCGAGCAATACAATTAATAGCTGTGCCGTCTTCTGCTGGCAGCGGTACAGTTTTGTAAAGTCTGGGGTCATCTTTGAAGTCAAACAGGTGGGAGGGATATTCGTTTGACCATTCTTTTGCCTCGCTGAGTAAATTGGGGTGGTAGTCTTCTGTGCGAGTAGCGCTTTTGGGGCTGTCCACTTCAATTTGCAGGGCGTCAAACAGTTTGCCTAGCAATTTCTGTTTCTTGTGGTTAAATAAGTTGGTAGGTTGTTTTGGCTTCGGTACAGAAGACTGCACTCGCCCAATTAAGGTGGCAACCCAACCTATTTTATTGTGCGCGATCGCTACGGCAATTTGCCGCAATTTGGTATACTTGCGGTTGCCCTCTTCATCAGTAGCTTTAGTGTAATCAATTTTGTCGCGCTTGGAAACAGCATCGTACTCGTTCTCTTCATTAGCGTGTCTGGTTTCCAAAGCAATATTGGGCAGTTTAGAAGCAGGAGTAACTACCAGTTGGTCGCCGTCAAAATCGCACTGGTGGTGCTGCATGGCTTGGTCGGGGCGAATGAAAACGCATCCTTTGTATTGCATTAATTCGGGATGAAGTTTGTTGTCTACTGTGTAGCGGCGAATGTTGTCTTTACTGACAATTGGGTAGCGGGTAATGATGACTTCTGTGCCGTTTTTCAAGTGGGGCGCGACAATTGTCCCCGGCTGTAAATCTTCGCAAGGTTGAGCCATTGCGGAACCGTGCCGAATTGCACCTTTAATGGCTAAGTCTCGCCACTTCTTAGCTAGTTGTTCCTGCATGAAATCGACTACTTTGGGGAAGTCGAGGAGTTGTCCTAGTTTGTCGTTCCTGAGAATAGAAATCATGCGAGATTCGTGGCGGTGAGCCTTCTCATCAGATTCCTCATCTAATCCTGGGCTGTCTTCGTTTAAATCCCTAAAATTCGCTTTTTTGTCGTATTGTTCCACTAAATATTTAGCCAGTTGAATTCGATTGTTTTGCAGTGACGCTAATTTTTGGGCTTCGGCTTTAGTAGGTGCAGCGATGTCTGCTTCGATTGCTGCTTCTGAGAACCAAATCGAAAATTGCCAAGAATTTTCGTATTCAGTTACTTTGGCATTGCCCCGATTTCCCAGTACAGCTTTGGGAAATTCGTAATCTCCGCAAGGAATCAGGGAAGCTAATTGCTCTTTAGTAACTCCTTTGATGGAGGAGCGATCCATGATGATATCGTAACCCAAGCGATCGGTTAATTTGGCATCTGGCAGTAGCGTTCCTTTGGCGAGGAAACTAATTTCTGGAGTCGGGCAATTTTTTTGAACCCACTCTTGCATCCAAGCAAACCGGAATTGAAAAGGTCGGTTGCCAATTCCGGCTAATTGTTGAGCGCAAACAGGGGAAATTTTGCCGTGACAGTCTCCGGTTTGATATCGTCTGGCTGTGGCTCTTTCTTTTGAGTTATTGCTTTGGGAATCGACAATTTTGACTCGCAATGTTTTACCGGATTCGGAGCTGTCTAACAACTTGGTTCCTTGAGTACAACTGCTGACTAGCAGAGAGCCGTATCGGCAGGCATGGTCGGGTTGGGTAGCGAAGATGTTAATTAGTTTTGCTGACAGGTTTTGGTCGGCAAAGTACACATTTTTGCCAGAACTAAAGGCAACTCTCCTAGCAATGCCGTCTCCAAAGTCAATGCCTTTTAGAGGGTCGGATCTGTTGTCGTTTGGATCGGGTTTGACGATGGTTAGCGTTGCTAATTCTTCTGGTTCAAAGAGCAGTTCAAGCATTGAGTTTCGCAGCACTTCCGCTTCTGCTTGATAGCGTCCCTTGGATTTGCCATTTCCCAAAGACATATCAAATACAGGGATTTTCAGTCCTTCTCCCGCTACAAATTCAGTGTTTCGGCGGGTAGCTTCTAGTAATTGAGAGCGTTTTTTTTCCATTGGATTGTCTCCTACGGTATTTAAAGAGCGGTGAGGTTTCTGAATTACGTTTGTACAAGGTTGAGGTTCAAAAGACTTTCGAGTTCTGAATTACGTTTGTACAATTTTTGGAGTCAAAAGACTTCCTGCAACTGAGGGAGAGTCACCCCCCTCTATTGGGGGGTATTTGGAGAAAATTGCTTGTGGCAGTTTGTCTGCGTTAAACTGAAGAGGAGAATTAGGTAGAGTAAAAAAATGGATAAGAATGATTTTGAATCACAGTCTCCTGAGTTACTCGATCGAATTGACTTGAGTGATAATGACTGGGTTGGGTATAAACTACCTCTGTCGGATGGCGATAAGCGTCGGTTAAACAGTCGCTTATTCGAGCGAGCTATGAAGTGGGTTAATACTTTTGGCGCGACTGAAGATGAGCTTGACAAATTGAGTTATTGGAGCGATTTTTAACCAGAAAAGGGGAAGGAGGAAGGGAGTTAAGAGTTATGAGTAAAGCTCCCTTGCACCCCTGCTGCCTCAATGTGTAACTTAAATGCTTAACAGCTTGGGAACCCACTTCTTAATCCCTTCCCATTCCCCTTTTTTTTCAATAGACATCGACCGAATTTCAAATAAGCGCCTTGACAACACAAGGGTTTCAGATTTGCAAGCAAGGAGATGTCTAATGAGAGCGGTGTTTTTGTCGCTGTGCTTTTGGTTTGTTCGTCAATGCGGCTGTTGGTGGGGGGTTAGAATTAGCTTGGTAGTCGTTCAAGTTATTGCCTCTAAGCAGGCTGTAGACTACTCGTCGCTTGCGGAAAATCCTGGTTCCTTCTACGGGGACTCCGCGCTTCCAAGCTTCTGCGATCGCCTTTTTATCAGCCGAAATGACTGTTTTTGTCTCGACGCGGCGATAAGGTTCTGGCAGTTGAGATGGATCGATCGAAACTTCGCAGCTAGGCGGATTTTCCTTAACAGTAATGTGGCGGTGTTTGCCGATAATTTCTGAAGTTAACACGCCGCACTCGTTGAAGTAGAGAACGGTTTGGTCTAATCGCTCTCTCCACCTCTCGAGTTTGTTGATAGCTTTTGAATGCAGTTCTGTTAAGTATTGCATCCGAGTTTTGATTGCAGCAATTTCGGCATCAATTTGGTCAGCTAAGTCGGCGTGGATGTCAACAGCAAGTTCCTGGTTTTCTTGATTTTGCCAGAGAGATTGCAAAAGTTGGTCAATGTCCTCAGTTGTTTCTGATGACTCCAATTGCTGCCAAAGTTGGGCAGCCGTTATCGATGTTTTAACGAGAGATTGAGCGGCAAGGTTCATCAGTATCCTCCATTAATGCAGGTGTGATAGTAGTCGCATTTAGCTTCAATTTGAGCGAGAGATTGAGTGGCAAGGTTCATCAGTATCCTCCATTAATGCAGGTGTGATAGTAGTCGCGTTTAGCTTCAATTTGAGCGAGGACTGCTGCGGTTTCACTATCGGGTTCGATCGAAGCAAGGGGAATTGAATTGATATCGTTGATGGCAGCAGTTGGCTTTTGAGGAACGCGAGTTGGTTGAGAGGTGGAATTGGCTGGTTTATTTGTTTTCATTGATATTTGGCTTCGGGATTTTCTTTCTCCAACTGCGCGATAGCGCTGTGCTTGTTTAGTTTTGGGTTTAAACGCTTTATGAACAGCTATCCAATGGTGTTTTATCCTGAGTCGATCAAAAAATTTTGTCGTCAGTATCCGCTGTCGCCATTGCAACTTGAAGTCGGAGAAGTTTGCGACTGTGAAATAGGAAAATTGAAGGGTGGGTACAGGTGGGGAGAATTTCAAGTGTCACGCCCTACCACCGCATCACTGCACCGCCCGATCGTTCTGCCAACTAAATTTTTGTCTGCTAAATTGTTGTTAACAATTTGGCTGTTTTGGTTGAGCGGTGTAGTAGCTTTGTTCGTGCTGGCAGTAGGGTTGGGTTGGTCTTGGTTTGGGCTGCTGTCGCTAGGGTGTGCTTACTCTTGTTTAATGGCGGCTGCCTATACTCATGTCTTAAACAGCCGCGTTCAAGTTTTATCGGAGTGCAGGCAGTTGTTGAAAGAGCGCTCTTTTCAAGAGTCCAAAACAATAAGTTCCCTACCAAGCGAGTTGAGTAATAAAGGCGGCCAATTTATAGCGGGTAACAATCCAATGACTCGTTTAGATTCGGCACAGTACGAGCATCAGTTAAAGCTTCGGTGTCAAGCTTTAGCTGCTTTGATGAGGCGAAATTTAGTAAAGCCAATTGGCCGTTCTAACGCCCGAAAAGGTGTGAGCGAAGAACAATTTCTGCGGTATTTGCAGGGTTATTTTGAGGAAGTTGTGCAAGCGGCTGAGTTTAAAATTTCTTTATCAAGAAGGAACTATGCAGCTGATTTTATTGTGCTTCACTCTCAATCGGGGATTGGGATTGCGGTGGAGGTAGACGAACCTTATGCCGGTCGCAGTAAAAAACCGACTCACTGCTGCGATGGCGACAGCGATATCCGACGCAATCAACTGTTTCTTGAGTGGAATTGGATTGTGATTCGCTTCACTGAAAAACAGGTCGTGCAAGCGCCGTTAAGTTGCTGTAAATTCATTGCCACTGCGATCGCTGCTGTGACGGGCGATCGCTCTTGTTTAAAGCCGCTCGAATCTGAACCTGATTTGCTGAGCGTTAAGCCTTGGACAACAGCATCCGCGAGGCAGATGGCAAAAAGCAATTATCGGCTTAGTTATCTGCCCAATCCTCTTAAAAATCCTCTCAGGTGAAAAGGGCTTGGAAGCTGCTTAACTGGAGAGGATAGCCTTATTTAATAGACATCGACATACGGAAAATAAAGTAAGGACTCACATCGGTTGTGTTGCTATTAGGTTAACAGGTTCGTTCAATATTTCTGCATCAAAATTGGTGCAATTAGTTATACCAAATCCGCGTTAAATACCCGCTTTATAATTAACCGCAGAGAGCGCAGAGGGACACAGAGAGAAGAGTGAGAACAAATTGCGGGTGGGGTAAACAAAGGAGGTGGTATTAGTCATAGGCTTCGGTTTCAATGGCAGCGTTAAAAGTGGTGTCAGCTAATTCTACGAGCCGTTCTAAACCGTACACACCATTCATTTTCAAGCCCTCTCGCTGTCCGGTTGGGTGATCCACTGAACCAGTTGAATCACTACCCCATTAGAGTCTGTTACTTGAAAGAATCGCTCACCCCAAGGTTCAGTCTCAATCGGAGTTGTGATCGGCACACCTTCAGCTTGCAGTCGCGCATATTCTGTGTCAATATCATCCACGACAAACGCGATTAGCAAACCATCTGCCCGATGGTCACGCATGTGGATGGGTTTAAAGCTTTTTAACCCAGTTTGCAGGAAGATCAGATTGAAGCCAGCATCTTCCCTGGAAAGCGACACGAAACCATCAGCTGACATCTGTTCGGTGAAGCCAAAGTGTTGTTTAACAAACGTAGCGGATGCCGTAACATCGTCAACGTTGAGTGAAATGGCGGATGCCGTAATTTTCATGGTTTTCTCCTCAACGAAATGATAGGTGTTGACACTCCCCGGCTTGAAAGCGCGGGGATTCTTGGATCAATCAGTCGATTTGCTCGTTAATGCTGCCACCAGCGAGTAGAGATCGGTCTGTCCCCAAGCGTTGATTTCGGTGTGCCCCACCGTATTTGAATTCAAACTAATTCCTGCTTGTTTCAACCCTTTGATCAAAATATTTTTGGCGGCATTATGATCGCGATCTAATATCGTTCCACAACCGCAAATATGGGTTCGAGTTGACAGCGTTTTTTTGACGAGATTGCCACAGTTGGAACAATCCTGAGAAGTATACTGAGGAGCGACAGCGATTACTGTTTTGCCGTACACTTTTCCAAAATATTCTAACCATTGAGCAAATTGTGACCATGCTGCATCGCTAATTGATTTAGCAAGCTTATGGTTTTTAACCAGGTTCCGCACTTGAAGTTCTTCGTAGGCTACAAAATCGTTAGATTTTACCGCGCACAACGCCGTCTTGATGGCGAAGTCTTGACGCTGCCGACTGACCTTCAGGTGTTTTCTTCCTAACTTGTTAATCGCTTTTTTCCGATTGCCAGAACCTTTCTTCTTTCGAGAAACTCGCTTCTGCAATCTTTTCAAAGCTTTTTCACTTTTTCGGAGGTATCGAGGGTTGGCAACTGTTTCACCATCGCTGTCGGTGTAGAAGTGATTTAATCCTACGTCTATTCCGATAGCTTTGCCAGTAAAAACAGGTTCCTCTTTTCGCTCCACGTTGATGCAAAATTGTGCGTAGTATCCGTCGGCACGACGCACAACCCTGATTCTTTTAATCTCGTCGGGTGCATAGAAATGCAAATCCCGACTACCAACTAACTTAAACTTTCCGGCAGCAAAGCCGTCCTTGAATGTCAAGCATCTTTTGTCGGTAGAAAGCGCCCAACCGGACTGTTTGTACTCTACAGAACGAGTATGTTTCTTGAACTGTGGGTATCCCTTTTTTCCTGGTTTTTTGGCTTTACAGTTAGCAAAAAAACGCTGGATAGCAAAAATGGCACGTTCCGCAGATGCTTGACGTGCCGTTGAGTTAAGCTTGCTTGCCCATTCAAACTCTTTTGCCATAATGGCGCATTGTTTGTACAGATCGACCAGCTTAACTCCTTGATTTTCTGTCCAATATCTAAGAGTTTTGTTTCGGACAAATTGAGCCGTTCTGATCATCTCGTCGATAATCTGATACTGTTCCGCTTTGCCTTTCAATTTAAACTCTAATACTATCATGCGAATATTTTACCACTTTTACAAAAATTTTTACCTGCGAAGTGCGTATTTAATAATTCTTCATCATAGGTGGAAATTAAAGCCGGCCACTGAAGAAGGGGCTTTAGACCCAATTTTCTTGGTAAAAGTAATTACTCGTCCAGAACATTAGGAAGAGTGAGTTTCGAGACGTTCTCCAAGTTGTCGTAAAACTGTAACAGCAGTCTTTAATGCTTCTAATGAAAGCGTGTCACTGGCTTGATTTGCCCAATCGACCTGACACTGTTGTAGGTAATCCAATGCCTTACGCCCTTTCGGTGTAATGGTCATTAATTTGGCACGACGATGGTGTGGATTACCGGTGTAGATGATAAATCCATCGTTTGCCAGAGCATCAGCCGTTTGCTGGACGCTTTGGCGAGTTAGCCCCATGATACGAGCAACGTGGGCAACAGGGGTGGGCTGATGTTCCACAACGCCAAGCACCTGCCAGCGGGCACTGCTTAAACCAACCGGATGGGTTAAGCGATCGCCCGCTTCCAACAAAAGCCCATTTAACCGAAACACCTCAAGAATGAGTTCGGTAAAGGCACTGCCATTAGCACTTGGCTCACTCATATGACAACATCCTACCAACTTGACAGGCTTCTGTCAAGTTCACCAACAGGGTCTAACCGTTGATGCTATTCCGGCGTTGCTGATTCACGGTATGAATCAACTTTTCGCTTAAAGTTACAAAACTCACCCTCAAGCGGGCTTATAGCAAGGTCGAAATCTTGAATTCATACCTGTATTCAGCAACGCCGAGATTGCTTTAACAGAATGTCGAGGTTTTTGACCGATCGAAATCCCTGAAAGCGCTGTCAGCAATCTCTTTAAATTGCTCCCAACCATTTTCTCCCAGCTTTTCAATTAGGGCTTTAGCTTGGGGCCTGGTTTGGGCTTGAAGCTGCCAGTACAAGTAAGCCATTTTCAGAGGGATAGGGTGAATTATGCGGACTTGATCGAGTTTGCTATTGGGTTTTTGCTTTCTGATTTTGAGGGAGTTAGGCAAATTTGAATTCCAAAGCTGCACTCGTTTGAGTTGGTATCTCAAAGTAGAGTGGTCTTGTTTGCCAATGGCTTGCTCTGCTTGAGTCTGAGAGAGGCAATACTCGCCTTCTAGTTTGAGAATTTCGATTGGAACTTCACCGATTTTAATGGATTGGCAAGGGGTGGTAATTGGTTTCAGGTGTTCTTGTTTCATGGCTGATATTTTAACTAACTGTTTCCAATTTTCTACGCTTGCTGTAGGCAGAGTTAAACACAACATTACAAAAACTTTAGATGCGTACCAGCTTATCAGTCGAGTTCAGCCTGTTTGTGTCTTGACAATTGTTGCTGTAGTTGGTTGTCATGTGTTGTTTGTATTTTTGGGACTTTTTGTTGCAATTTACCCTGCAATTCTTGCCGCAAATGTTGGAAGTTTTTAACATCATCTGGGGTAACGGAGCAAGTCGGCAATTGATAGGTTCCGTCTCCTTCAAAGGCGGCTCTAAGAATTTCGCCCCTGCCGTCAAAAGCGGTTATTGAAAGTTCTAGTTCTTGGCGGTGCCAACTAATGCGATACTGGTTCCAATTTATTACTGACTCTGGTTGTCCAGAAGTTTGCCGTACATTATCTAATGCGGCACCGGCAATGGGGACGATTGCTTCGGCTATACTGTAATTTGGCACAGTTTCTTGCTGAGTTCCAAAAACTCGCTGCTGCGTTGGTTCCTGCTGTAGTTGTTGCTGCTGATTCAAGAAATGCCGATCGATGTTTTGAAAGTGCTCGAAATCTTTTTGAGACATCAGGTTGTGCCAAAGTTTTTGTCCTTCTTTAGAGCAATTAAAAGCGAGTATCTGAGTGTAGTTCGGCACTGGTTCGGTAGTATCCGCCCGCTGAACGACGATATCGCCTGTATCTGAAAACCTGTCAATTTGATAGCGGTTGTTATTGCTTTGTAGGCTATCAGTTTGATAGTAATCCAAAAGTTTTACTGCAACCGATGCAACTTTTTCCCCCATCGTCTGGTGGCGTTCCTGTTCTTCCTGTTCCTCCTGTTTTGGGATAGTTGGTTCTCGCTTATAAAGAGCCTTGCGTTCCTGATGCACTTGTTCCCAACGCTTTCTAAAATGCAACTGTTGTTCCCATTCGATAAGTTCTAAGGTTTCACCGTCTAGTTCTTTTTGAAGGGAGGGGGAGTCTTGATGTCCAGCCGAAAAGTTTCTCGATTTATTGATGGAGTTAATTAAGGTTTTTTGTTCTTCTTGTACGAGTAGGTCACGGGAGGAGGGCTGCTTTTGCATAGAGGTTTCGGTGAGGTGCTCGTACTCGCTCGAATCTTGACAATTAGTTGTATTTATGGATGGGATAGTTGTTTGTAAAGTGCGATCGGGATTGCGATCTGATTCTATATGCCTGTATTCGGTAGAATCTTGATAATTAGTTGTATTTGTAAATGGGATAGTCGTTTGTAAAGTGCGATCTAGTTCGAGGTTAGTTAAATCAATTTGTTCAGTTTTAGTAACCTGCGATACTTGAGTGTCCGCTGGTATTTCCAGTCGCAAACGAAGTGGCATATCGGAAATTGATTCTCTGTCTGGTTCTAAATCTATAATTATCCCTCGGCGAGTTAATCCCGCTAGAGTACAAGCTCCTTTGTTCCTGCCTAATTTGCTTCCTTTTACAGCTACTCCATCTGTCAAGTAAGATATCCCTAAAATTTGACCGCTTGAATTAAGTGCAAAGCGGGGGAAAATATTGTGGTTTTTCAAGTCAGCAAAAAGCTGGCTGAGGTTTTTTTCCGGAGCAATGTGTCGAGCGATCGCATTTTGAGTTTTCTCTACAGCGCTCGGTTCTGGAGGTGTTTGTCTTAAGCCTTTTTCCCATTCCTCTTTCTCTCTCCTTTTCCTCCGTTCTTGTCCGGTGCTGGGTGCCGTGCGTTCGACTTCCCAACTGCAGTTGACTTTTTTTAGTTCGAGTTTTTCTTCTAATGTTCTGAGGGTTTTTTCTAGATGGTAGAAGTTGCGCCAGTCGGAAACGCAATTGCCTTCAATATCAATGCGGGATGCGGCGATGTGCAGGTGAAAGTGCTTGCGATCGCTGTGAGTAGCTGCAAAATACAGGCTGTTGTCAATGTTCATCCCTTTGCGAGCAGTGTCTGCAACTGTTAGCAGTATATCGTTATTCAGCTTGGCAGTATCTTCAATGGCAAAACTGATGCTTGCATGGCAAACAGGGTATAAAACATCGGCATTTAGCAGCTTGGTTGTTTCTAACTGCTGCCAGAATTCCTGCGGTGTCGATCCAGCTAGGTTGGTGCAGAGTAATTGCGCTGTTTCTTTGCCTAAGATGTATTGAGTCAAACCAGCAAATTCAGAGCCTTTAGTAATCTTGCCAATCATGGGAAAATAGCGATAACTTGTTGCCTGGTAATTCTAAGTGGAACGGAAATTAATGAAATATTTTCTACACCCTTTGTTCACTTACTTGGTGTTCTCATAGCGGTTAATCTGCGGGATCAGAGTCGAGTAATTGCAAGCGAATTTTATCTATGGTTTGGACAATGCTGTTAAGTTGACGTGCGCTTTGATACTCTGTGGAGTCTAAATTTTGGCTTATTTGCGATAGGGATTTAGCAATTTCTCCCAACAGTAAGTGAGCTTTAAAGTTGATGGGCGCAATAGTCTTGATGCGGCATCGGGCCATCCGCTTTCTGATGAGTTCTGCTACAGTTATTCTGGCGGATTGCGCTATAGATGTCCAGTTTTCTTTCTCTTCGGGCGTTAGGCGGAGCAAGTAAGCTTCTGTTCGGTTTCGCTGGCGCGGCATGGTTTAATTGTGTCCTCCTCAGTTATAAGTTGCATCTGGCAGTGCGTTAGTTACAAATTGCATCTGGCAGTGCGGATTCCACATATAGCAATCCTATTTGAATTCGGAATATTGATGTTTTCTTTTACAAGGTATGGTAGAGCTTGAGAGCGATCGATGCCTTCACCCGGAAAGCTAATCTTGACAAGCTCTAACGGATCGATCCGTTTGGAGGGGGTGGCAGCGAGCGAGGCGATCGCTCTTGAGAAGAAATTCGCGTTGCTGCGATCGCGAATATTCCGTTCGTGCCTGTTGCTGGTGGCAAGAGTTGCTCGAGTCTGCCCGCTCACCGACTCCGCTAGGTCAAGAACTAGCTTCTAATGTACCCAAGCTACTCTTTTTTTGTGCGTAGCTGTGGCTCAGATAAATGTGAATCAAGCTCGGGTAAGTTGCAGCGAGCGATCGCTAATTTTGAATTATTCATTTTTGTCAGCTCAAACGGGTTTTTAAAAGAGTGCGATCGCTCGCGGCTGTACTCTGGTTTTCCGGCTTGACTGGTTTTATTTGATGCTTTGGTATAAATATATCTCTCAACATTGCTATTGCTATCCCTTGCTTCCAGTTTTTGTGCCAGATCGAGCTCCGGCATAAATCTGAGATTTAGCGAGATTTTCTGTTCAGGAGAGTGGCAACAGCCTCGCTTGGCAATACAAAATTTGCACACCAAAATGCGCGAATTCTCTTCAACACGAAGTCAAAACGCATAAAAACTCATTTTTAAAAGGCTTAAAAAAGTTAATTTTCGAGTTTTTCCCGGCCTCAATACGCTGAAAATTTGTTTAACAGTTAAAAAGCCACCTCTGCGGAACAGAATTTAACGTGAGCTCGACGCGGGCGTGAGCAACGGTCAACATAGACTGCCTCTGACGACTATACAAGCTTTGGAACTTTCGCTTAGCAACAACTTACGCACGCCGGAGATCGCTGCATCAACCCGACCTGAAGGGGCGATCGTGAGGCGTGAGTGGGCGATCGTGTAGGGGTGGTCTTTCTTTATCTACCAAAGCCGGATCAACCTGCAACGCCGCGGATGGTAAGTTAGCGAACAGTTGGGTCAATTATGCTTACGAGGCCGAACATTACTCCCTGCATGACGTGAGTGAGTTGTTAAGATGTGTAAAGTATCTTTGTTCTTAAGCCAAATTTAAATCGTTTGAATATGCTGACCGAAGCGCAAGTCTCAGTCAACCAGCCGAATGAACTTTTTGCCGGCGGCACTGACCCAACTCGATTTGACTGCAAGGAAGCCTGGTATCCTGTCCATTATGTTGAAGATTTAGACAAGACTAAGCCCAATAAATTTACCCTGCTAGGTCAAGACCTGGTGTTGTGGTGGGACAGTCAAGCTAACTGCTGGCGAGCTTTTGAGGATCAATGTCCCCATCGGTTAGCGCCCCTCTCTGAAGGGAGAATTGCTGAAGACGGATTGCTGGAATGTCCCTATCACGGCTGGGCATTTCAAGGCGATGGCGCGTGTGAGCGTATCCCACAAGCAGTGGCTGGGACAACGCCACAACAATCAAAACGGGCTTGTGTTCAATCATTACCGACGGAGGTGCGCCAAGGATTGCTGTTTGTTTATCCGGGTCAACCAGACCAGGCGCCAAAAGTGGCTGTCCCAATTATTGAACCGCTTGAGGAGTCGCCCGAGGAATGGATTTGCCTCAACACATTTCGCGATCTGCCCTATGATGCGCTGACACTACTGGAAAATGTGTTGGATGCCAGTCATGTGCCATTTACACACCATGTATCCGTCGGCAACCGCGCAAATGCTGCCCCGGTTGAGTTAGAAGTGTGCTCATCAAACAAGCAAGGCTTCACCGGCTTGTGGGAAGAAGGCCCACGCAAAGGCACGCTAGGGCAGCAACATACTCGCTTTATTGCTCCCAATTTAATGTGGCATGACCTGACCTCAAAGCAGTTTGGCAGAACAATGACTGTTGTTTATGCCACGCCCATTCGTAAGGGTGAGTGTCGGGTGTTTGCTCGGTTTCCCTTCAAGTTTTCCTCGCCTCTTCCCGCCTTTTTTATCAAACTCACCCCGCGCTGGTATTCTCACCTCGGGCAAAATAATATCTTAGAAGATGACCAAATCTTCTTGCATTACCAAGAGCGTTACTTAGAAGCCAAGGGGGGTAGTGAACGCTTTAGTAAGGCGTTTTATTTGCCTACTAAAGCAGATACGTTTTTCTCCCAATTACGTCAATGGGTAAATCAATTTGCCGCCGATCCTTTTCCTGGGGAATCACTGTCATCTCCCCTATCTACTGAAGTATTGCTAGATCGCTATCATTCGCATACAGTCAATTGTGGGAGTTGCCGACGTGCGCTTGCCAACTTGAAACGAATTCGGTTGATTGTGATATTCTTGGGCATCATTTTATGGGCGGTTTTACCGTTAGTGAATCATGCTTCTGTGTTCCTAAATTTGCTACCGATTACTGCTGCATTGGCATGGTGGGGATTAGGTAACTTAGAGCGCCGGTTTTATGAAGGTCGTGCTGTCCCGCCTCGAAATGTACCCCAGAAGAAGTAAGTGTTAATTTGTTGTGAGGAGTTTTGTGTCTCGGCTTATTTCAAAAAATCCGGTTCTTCTGGAGTCAAGGTGATAAGCAAAACTAATCAGAAAAGCAAGCTAATAGCCTCGCCCGAAAGTTATCAAAGTTGACTTTCGCCATAAGCTTGCCGCTTAATCAACTTGATTCAGTTGGTAATCCCTTCCATCACTCCACTCGTGGTTCGGTTCAAAAAATAGTTACAGATTCCATCCAGATGATTGCGGATCGTTGTGAGGACATCACAGTAAACCGAACGGGCTTTTTTTAGCCATGTGAGGAGTTGCTCTGCTTGCCAGCTTCGACCGTCTGAGAACATTCAAAAATATCTCTGAACTCTTCTTTTAGTTCATAAGCCAGTTTTAAGCGTTTTGAATGCTTTAAGATGTCCGCCAATTTGACCTTCTGTTCCGGGCGTCAAATCAACCCCGTTCTTGAGGAGAATGAATTTACTCCCTTTGAGGGTCATTCGAGTTTGCTTACGCACTTTATTTGACTCTTCATTCACCGGCTTCATGACATGAAACATGAAGAAACTCAGCATTGACTCTGATAATAAAATATGCAATTGCAACAACCACTGACTGAAATCGACCTTGATGCCTATTTTCAACGAATTGGCTATAGCGGTGACTGCTCACCCAGGCTGACAACGTTACAGGCAATTCATCAACGACATTCCCAAACGATCGCCTTTGAAAACCTCAATTCACTCTTGAAACAACCTGTGAAGCTGGATTTAGCATCCTTGCAACAAAAACTAATTAACGAGGGACGGGGTGGCTATTGTTTTGAGCAAAATTCATTGTTGCGGGCTGTTT
>JAUBOM010000088.1:0-33062 GCA_036700245.1 Microcoleus vaginatus BM001213989 | reverse complement strand
CCTAAGTCGTGAGTCTTAGGAATCCCCGTGCGTTTACGCCGGGGTGGATGTCAAGGAAGACTTGGATTACCGCATCAGTGCCAAAGGGATGTTTGGGAAGCGTATGCTTGACGCTGCTTTTGGACAATTCAGAACCATTGTTAAGTATGTGTGCTGGAAGCGTGGGAAATTCTTTGCCGAAGTAGATGCTAGGGGGACTTCTCAAGAATGTCCTGAGTGTGGCGGGTTCGTCAAAAAAGACCTGAGTGTTAGAGTTCATAGCTTTCCTCACTGTGGATACACAACGAATAGAGATGTGGCAGCAGGTCAGAATATCAGAAACCGAGGAATATGCCTCATTAGTACCGTTGGACAGACGGGAATCGAAAGCGCCTGTGCAGCGGATCTACCGGGGACTGAGGCAACTGAGTCTAGGCAAGTGGCGAAATCTCGCATTCTTAGCAACCAGGAAACCTAGGAAGTGATTCTTGGGAAGCCTACACCATAATCTTTGATTTGGTGCAGGAGGATGTCACTGTTAAAAAAGCGGTTTCCTGCTATAGAAGTTTATCGAGTGCGCCATTTTTTCGATCGACCTCAAAATGTGTTCAAATTTTTAGTGTCCAGCCCAATGTGCCATCCGGTCGCGCCGCGCTACTAATTGACTCTTGAGCGATCGAGGTGCAAAATATGCATTTTAAGGAGCAAATCATGCAGCCAGAACAGCGTCAGCGAGCAATTGGGGCGTTTGAAGAGTTTTTGAGGGCGCCGCTTGAGGAACGATTGCAACAGCAGCAAAGTCGAGTTGCCGAATCCGGGGCGATCGCACTTTTCCACAAAGTCGCTGCCACAGTACCAGCTTACCAGACTTTCCTAGCTGGACTCAACATCAATCCTGCCTCAATTCAAACCTTTGAAGACTTCCAAAAATTGCCGCTAATTACCAAAGAGAATTATTTACGCTGTCACCCGCTACCTCAGTTGTGCCGCCAGGGCAAATTAGAAACTTGCGATTTCATTGCTGTTTCATCCGGTTCGACAGGAAACCCGACATTTTGGCCGCGTTTTATCAGCGACGAGTTGCAAATGACCGCTCGTTTTGAACAAATATTTCACGACAGTTTTTACGCCGACACTCGCCGCACTTTAGCTGTCATTTGCTTTGCCTTGGGAACTTGGGTAGGCGGAATGTACTCGGCAAATAGCTGCCGCTATCTAGCGAGTAAGGGCTATCCAGTTACAGTTGTGACGCCTGGGAATAATAAGACTGAAATATTCCGAGTTGTGCAGGAACTTGGGGAGCATTTTGAGCAAGTAGTTTTGTTGGGATATCCGCCATTTATCAAGGATGTGATTGATAGCGGAATTGCTGGGGGTGTGGAGTGGCAAAAATACCGAATTAAGATGGTGTTTGCGGGGGAAGTGTTTAGCGAAGAATGGCGGAGTTTGGTGAGCGATCGCACTAATTCTGACAATCTATATTACAACTCTGCGAGCCTTTACGGTACTGCCGATGCGGGCATTTTGGGCAACGAGACACCGCTGAGCATTTGCATCCGCCGCTTTTTAGCAAACAATCCGGAAGCAGCACGCAATTTATTCGGGGAATCGCGGTTGCCAACGCTGATGCAGTACGATCCGAAAAGTCGCTTTTTTGAAATGAATAATGACGGCACGCTGTTATTTTCTGGCGACAACGGCATCCCGCTAATACGCTATCACATCTCGGATAACGGCGGTTTAATTTGTTACGAAGCAATGCTCAATTTTTTGGCTGAATGGGGATTTAACCCTGTGGCACGTTTGCAGCAAGCAGCAGCTATGAAAGTTTCTGAGTTCCCCAGAGGAATTCGCTGTTTGCCCTTTGTCTATGTATTCGGGCGATCGCACTTTACCGTTTCCTACTTCGGTGCTAACATTTACCCAGAAAATGTCACCGTAGGTTTAGAAGTTCCCACCATTCGGGAATGGGTGACGGGAAAATTTGTACTGCAAGTTAAGGAAGATGCGGATAAAAATCGGTTTTTATCCGTGGTGGTGGAATTAGCAGCGGGGGTGGAGGGCGACGAGGAGATGAAGCAGGCGATCGCATCTTCAATTCTCGCGCAATTGCGGCGGCTAAACAGCGAATTTGCTAATTATGTGCCGCCCGAATATCAGTTACCTGTGGTGACATTAACGGAGATGGGCAATGCGGAGTATTTTCCGATTGGGGTGAAGCACCGATACACGCGACAATAAGTAGTTTGAATTGATGAGCTATCAGTTTTCAAAAGTCTTGTGTTATTCTATAATTAGGGTGACATTTGATGGTTCAGCTTAAAATATGCCAGCAAAAGACATCTACCACAATAATGTCAGAACAGCGCTAGAAAAAGACGGCTGGACGATAACAAACGATCCGCTACCCTTAAAAATTGGCAAACGCACTCTCAACGTCGATTTGGGTGCAGAAAAACTCTTTGCTGCCGAAAAGGAAGGCCGCAAAATTGCTGTAGAAGTAAAAAGTTTCGTGAGTGCTTCACCAGTTAATGACTTAGAAGAAGCTGTTGGACAGTATATTGTCTACGAAGATATCCTAGATCGATTGGAACCTGAACGGATAATATATCTGGCAATCCGTGCAGAAGTTTATGCACAAATTTTTTCTGAACCTATCGGGCAGCTTTTGTTAGAAAAAAATAGATTTAAATTAATCGTTTTTGATTCGTTAAAGGAGACAATTGTCAGATGGATAGACTAGATGAATATCGCCGATTTATTCAGAAAATCTTAGAGAGTTATGCCCAGATTCCCTACCTCTACGGAGAAATTAAAAGCAGCGTTATTGTTGACCGCGAACAAAACAATTTTTTACTGATTCACGAAGGCTGGCAAGGGCCTCAAAGAATTCACGATTGTATCGTCCATGTGGAAATTATCGACGGCAAAATCTGGATTCAACAAGATGGCATAGAAACGGGAATTACCCCAGAACTTGTAGAATTAGGAGTGCCTAAAGACAAGATAGTTTTAGGGTTTCATCCGTATCATGTTCGGCAACATACCGGATATGCGATCGCCTAAACCAGCTTACAATACAGGAAACAGGTTTTCAGATCTGGGCCGAGGACTATTCTGAAAGCCCGATCGCGCTTTTTACCGATCTCTCTTCTCTGCATCTGCGTGAATCTGCGTCAATCCCTTGTCATCTGCGGTTAATAAATTCTCTTTTTTTTACCGCAGATGAGGGCAGATAAACACAGATTAACGCAGATGAATTAGCCGGAATTGATTTAATTACTCTTTAACTATTAGCAATTGCCGCTTTATTTGCCGTCAGCTTTCCTGAGAGCCTCCAGAATTTCCGGTCGTTTCATGCGCGCGTAGCCCCGAATTTTCCGGTCTTTGCCGATCGCCTTCAA
This sequence comes from Microcoleus vaginatus BM001213989, assembly GCA_036700245.1. Lineage (GTDB taxonomy): Bacteria > Cyanobacteriota > Cyanobacteriia > Cyanobacteriales > Microcoleaceae > Microcoleus. The sequence continues at coordinate 29,679 of JAUBOM010000088.1, read as the reverse complement.
TCGCCTCAGCGAAAGAGTGTCGTAGTCTTCCTTTGGGGGCGGAAACGGTAATTCCAACTGCAACTGCGGTAGCTGAGGTTTTTGCTGTGCCTTCGGCTGCTTCTTAGGCTGTGTTTTTGACTGGCTTTTCGGTTGTGCGTCTGGCTGTATTTCTGAGTGCGCCACCGCGGCTCCAAGTTGGCGGCGGAGGGTTTCTATTTGATTTTTCAGGTCTTTCTCTACGTCTTCGATCGCGTCTGAAACAAACTGATTAATTGTTTGAACTGTGCTTTCTAATTTTCTTGACAGCAGTTTTTCTAGTTCATCCAATTGTCTCAACGCACCTTCTAGATTTACCTCAGAAGTAACGGCCGATGTCGGCGGATTATCGCTGCTAGATCGTTCAATTTTTTTAGCCAATTTATCTACCTTTTCATGAAATGTTTTTTCAACTTGTTCGAGCAAACGCTTAATCTGTTCTATTGGGTCACGCTCAAAGTGCTGGTCAGTTAGAGCTTTTACTTGCTTTTTTAGCAGATCTTCATTTTTTTTAACAGATTTTTCTATTTCTTTTGTTAGACTTTCTACCTTTTGTTGAAATGATAGCTCAAATTGTTGCAGTAGAGTCTCAATTTGTGCAGTTTTCTGAGTCGATTGCGGAGCTAAATGTTCCATTTCTGCTTGAGCAACAGCTACCTCCTCGTCGGTCATTTCAAATACCCAAGCCCACATTTGCTCGATGCCGAGTTCTTTCGCAAGAATACACCAATCTGAGCCGCAGACAACTTCATATTCTTCTTCATTGCTGTAAGCTTCAGTGGGGCGCACAATTAAAGGAATCAAGTTGCTGCCTTGCTCGATCAAACTTCTCCTGATAGCTTCGCGGCGTTCGCGGGGAATCTCCCCCGTTTGAGGCTCTGGTACTGCAATTTGGGAAGTGTAAATCTGACTGTGACTAATTGGCTTAATCCGCAAATATTCAACTATTCGGTTTTGATCGGACGATCGATCCATCTTGTTACAAGTCCCCTTTTGTCATAAAAATCTGGTGTTTGGGTGTTTATGTATATTTGCACTTTACAGCCTGCGTTTTAAGTGCTGCAGGACTAACCCAACAACTCTAACTGTAGGGTGCGATACAAACACCTTACCCAGACTCTGGTAAGTTAAAGGGTTTCTTGGCCTCAGTATTCTAAGTCTGCGATCGAACTCAGTTATCTGGGGAGATATCGCCTTGCTGCTATACCTGTGCGGCTGGCTGTGCGGTGACAGCCCGGGCGATCGGCAAAAGTTACTGCAATTCTTAAAAAAAGCGGCTGTGATGAGTTTAACTGCCTTCGGGACACCAATGATCCACTGCTTTACTCATCTTTACTTTTATTGGCGTCAGGGCGATCGGGCTGGCGTTGCGAGTTGCGATCGCAATTGCGATTTATACGAAAGCCAGCCTTAATATCCCCTTTATTCTTTAGTCTCAAGCGAGAGGGACGAAAGTTTGTGTACGATCGGTTTCAACCGCCGACTCATATCGGGTTTTTCAAGGTTTGTCGCATGGGCTTTGAGCAATGCCCCAAAAATGCAATTTAGATAGCTGAAAGCTTATAAATATCTTTGCCAATAGTCAATAAGCTTAATCATTGTTTTATCTCCTAACCCTGTAATGCGTTGCACCACATTCTCAAATGAAGTAAATGGCTCCAACTCTCGCTGTTTGATGATTTGTTCTATTATTTGAGATTTGATGCCAGCATTTTTCAAATTTGACGCCAGTTTGATTTTATCTTGAGTGTTGAGCGCTGACAACAGCGGAACTGGCTTGGGAACCCGGCTTTCAACTTCTTTAACCCTCTCTATCAGCGCCTGTTTTTCCCGCGTATAGTCGGCTTTCAATTCATTAATTCTGTTTTCCAATCGAGTTTCAATATTGGTCAGCCGCTGTTCAAAGCTGGAGGAAAGTTGGGGCACCTCCTTTGCACTTTGATTCTTAGTGATTGGGGTTTTTCTGAGAATTTCACGTTGTTCTAGGAGAAGTTCTTCATTTTCTTCTTCCAGGATGAATGCTCCGATTGTCTCGCCCTTGAGAGGTTCTATTTCCTTTGCTCTCGCCGCCGCGTAGTATTCAAAGTCTCCGTCTACTATTTCGTAAGCATCCATACCGTTTCGGCGGACAATTATCGGATTAATCAATCCTCCTGACTCTAAAATCAGTCTTGCTAATTTCTCCAAATCAGCCTCGGTAAACTTGGAACGGGGCACTGCGGATGTAATTTTTTTCACTGCAACCAGTGACGGAAATAATTTTTTCATTAGTTTTTACCTATTTTTTCCAAAACTTCGAGTGCTAGCATTTCAAATTCTTGGGATGCGATGCAATCAGGCTTAAAGTCTAGCACTGAAATGGGGTCGGCGATTTCCATATTTCCCACGATTTGAAATTGTTCTGCACACTTTGCTAAATCGTCTCTCTCGTAAATTACGCTGTCCATAATTTCAAGGGCGTAGCGTTTGGGAATTGCCTCCCTCCGCTTGGGCAAACTGTACTGTACAAATTTAGTATTAGTTGAAATTTTGCAAGGGAGGACGCCTAAAATTGCGATGGGCTGTTTGCGGATTTGTTTTTTGAATCCATTGATCTTTTTGATAAAATCCTTGACATTAATCAGTCCTTGATTGGCAAAAGGTTTTAAGTCAGAAGGAATAATTAAATAATCTGCCGCAATTAGGGCAATTCTGGCGTAAAGATTCAAAGATGGCGGTGTATCAATCAGTACAATATCATATTTATCCTGTACTTCTGCTAGTTTCGGAATTAAAATCATTCGGCTGTAATCTAGTTGATTGAGATCCGTTTCATATTGCATTAAATCAATGTGGGAAGGAATCACATCTATTGCGGGATGGCAAAAATTAGACTTGCGAGCTACTTCTTCGATGGAAAAAAATTCTTGTGATTCCAAAACGTGACGAATGTTGCAATCTTTCAAATCATCTTGTTCTTCATCCTCAAATTTTACTAAACCAGTCGCAAAGGTTGTATTTGCCTGACTGTCTAAGTCGATCACCAAGACTCTGTTACCTTTCTTGCTCAGCGCTGCTGCTAAATTGACTACTGTTGTAGTTTTGCCAACGCCGCCTTTGTTATGGTAAACTGCAATGATTTTCATAGTATTTTGCCTTTTTTGGGGAACGGTTACATCTGATTTCGCTTGAATATTAACGACATTATTTTCAGGTATTTGTTCCGGTTCGGAGATTTGACTTGGCTCAGGTTCTGCGGTGGCCCAATTATCTCGTTGTACTGGGACTTCGCTAATTAACTCAGGACTAACTAAATTAATTTTCTTATCTTCAAATTCTAGATTATCGGGAGTTTTTATAGGTTTTAAACTATCTCTGCCAATTAAAGCTATAATTTCCTCAATTCTAGTTTCTACCTCTTGTCCAGCACACTTAAAGACTAGCTGAATATCATTGGCGCTTCTTGCATAAATTCTAATTTCTTTACCGTTAGTTATGAGGCCGTAGCGGATGCTCAAACTTGTTAAATAGCGATTGAGCTTTCGCAGGTGGCGGTCTAAATTTTCCTTGGGATGTTTAGCCTCCATAACTACACTCATCGGCGAGTCTGCATCGAGAACTAGGGGAATAACTTGGGTGCCAAATGAGAGGAAGTCTAGACGAATATTCCCAAAAGCGATTTCTTGGTGCCACGAGTCGGGGGTATATCCCAGCTTTGGCAACAGATAGCTGACAATGAGTTTGCTTTCTACTTCGCTTTCGTTGCGACAGTTATTGGGATTGAAAGTCATTCGATTTTAGATTTTAGATTTTAGATTTTAGATTTTAGATTGGGAATGACTGATCTAATAATGGTACAGATTGTGATATTGACAGTAGGGTACGAATTCCTCCCCTTACAAAGGCTACGGATTGTAATATCGAAAAACCCGGTTTTGTTTAAAAAACCGGGTTGTTTAGGGATTTATCCCGTTTCAAAATTACTTGTTTTGAGCGTTAAATTCCTGCAATGTTTGATAGCCGCCAGCGGGATCGTATAGGTGACAGTTGTCGGCAATCCGCTTCATTAAAGACCAAGAAAATTCTGTTTCGTAGAGATGATCTTGCCAATTTTCCTTTAAGCTGCTGTGGGCGAGGCGCAAATTGTACCAGGGAATAGCAGTTGAAAGGTGGTGGGGAACGTGCACGTTAATGTCGTGGCACAGAAACTCTACCCAGCGGGGATAATCGCAGTGAACTGTTCCCGATAGTTGCACTTGGGCTTCGTTCCATTCTTGCGGTTCTTTAAATGAAATGTCTGGTGCTGTGTGGTGAACAATCGTAAAAGTGCTCATCCAGAAATGGTAAACCAGCCAGGGCACTAACCAAAATTTGACAAATCCCCAAATGCCTGTGGTTGCAATTAAAATCGGGAATCCGATCGCAGCACCGATTAAAACTACAAAAACTGAAAACCGCACTTGTTCTTGTTGCTGTTTGCCTTTGAAGCGCCACCACATAAAGTGTACTTTTGCCCAGTGGGCGATCGAGCCGATCCACCACATCCGACCGAATATTAAACTATAAGCTATTTGTAAAGGCTTGGACGCGCCAGCGTAGTCTGCTGCTGTCATCGGCTGCCAAGCATTATCTTCGCCAATTTTGTTGGTGTGCTTGTGGTGGTAATTGTGTCCGTGCCGCCATGCGTGAAACGGGAAAATTAACGGCAGGAATACGAGATGTCCGACTAAATCGTTAACCCAGCGGCGGTTAGCAAATGACCGATGGCCGCAGTCGTGGCCGATCACAAAAAAACCGGTTAATCCGGTGCCTGTGAAAATCCACATCAGGGGTAGTAGAAACCAAGGAGAGACTGCTATGCCCCAGTAACCGACAGCAACTAGCAAAACGTTGACGATTACTTTTGTCCAAGCTTTGCGGGGGTTTTTGACGAATACTTCCCGCGGCAGGGTTTTGAGAATATCTTTGAGGCGCAGGTTGGAAGTGTCACTTGCGGATGTCAAATTTAGTGGTTTTTCGATCGATGCTGTCATAAATAGATTTCGATTCTCCGTATGCCATGAGGATGGCTTAACAAATTAGCGCCATAAAAAAGCGCAATAAAATGTCAGCTCGTTGCCAGCTTGTGGCAGACGAGTTGAGCAGTAGGCAAGCGCGTTTTAGCAAATGCTAGCGATCGCTATCCGCAGTTAGGAATTTCTAGCACTTTTGGCAAAAAATACTGCGGGTAGCAAAACCTTTGTTTTTATAACACAGGGGCAGCCCAGTTAGCATTAGCGGCTGCTGTCTGCTAATTGCTGTTGCTACCAGAATTCGGGTCGAGAGCCGGCAAGCCAGCGATCGAGCGTTGCTGTTTGAGGCTTTGCACTTGCAGCAGCAAGGAGTCGATTTCCGCTTGCAGGTGCAGGAACTTAACTTGCTGATCGGCTTGGTACGGGCACTTCACCGAATCAACTTTGCGGGCAAAACTGGTCGATCGAACCGAAGAACTAGCCATTTCGGAATTGCTAGCCTCGGTTTGAGGTCTCGAAAGAGTGGATGAACTATTTGACATCAGTAATTGTGTAGACATTTCTACTTACTCACACCATTAAGATACTTTAACCTGAACCGATCGTATTAAACATCAAATTAACCGATCGAGCTAAAATTAGTGTAAATTCTTCGGCCATCGCCTAAAACCATTGACATCGTGACCCTGATTCTACCTGCTACTGACTCTGCTGTTAACTCCGCTGCCCGCGCAGCCTCGCCGAAACGCTACGGCTGGCCGGGCTTGATCGAAGCTTATCGCCCCTACCTGCCGGTGACGGAAACCACGCCGGTAGTCACTCTCCAAGAGGGCAATACTCCCCTGATTCCAGCACCTGCGATCGCCTCTCTCATCGGTCGAGAGGTGCGCGTCCTGGTGAAATACGACGGCCTCAACCCCACTGGTAGTTTCAAAGACCGGGGGATGACAATGGCGATTTCCAAGGCCAAGGAAGCTGGTGCCGAAGCTGTAATTTGCGCCAGTACCGGCAATACTTCGGCCTCGGCGGCCGCCTACGCCCGACGCGGGGGAATGCGAGCTTTCGTGTTGATTCCCGAAGGCTACGTGGCTTTGGGCAAGTTGGCCCAAGCTTTGCTTTACGGTGCGGAAGTAATTTCGATTGGCGGAAATTTCGATCGAGCTTTAGAAATTGTCCGCGAAATGGCTGTCAATTATCCGGTGACCTTGGTCAACTCCGTCAATCCTTACCGCTTGGAAGGTCAGAAAACCGGAGCTTTTGAAGTGGTGGACGCTTTAGGCGACGCCCCAGACTGGCTGTGCATTCCCGTAGGAAATGCGGGAAACATCACTGCATACTGGATGGGTTTTTGTCAATACCACCAAGCTAGAAAATGTTCGCGCTTGCCGCAGATGATGGGATTTCAAGCAGCCGGGGCTGCGCCTTTGGTAACGGGCCAAGCAGTGGCGAACCCAGAAACCCTGGCGACGGCAATTCGGATCGGCAACCCCGCTAGCTGGAAACAGGCGATCTCCGCTTCCGAAGCCAGCCGCGGCAGTTTTGCAGCAGTCACCGACGCCGAAATTCTCGACGCTTACCGTTTGTTAGCATCCGAGGAAGGGATTTTCTGCGAACCTGCGAGTGCAGCTTCTGTGGCCGGCTTGCTGAAGGTAAAAGACCAAGTTCCAACGGGAGCGACAGTAGTTTGCGTGCTGACTGGTAACGGTTTGAAAGACCCGGATACGGCAATTAATCACAGCAACAATCTATTTAAAAGCGGCATTGCTCCGACTTTGGATGCAGTAGCTGGGGCGATGGGGTTTTAGAAGTTATAGCGGTTCTCACAAAAGTGAAATGGGAAATATGTAGGTTGGGTTGAGGTGACGAACCCTACGTTTCACGCCCGCCCAACTCTTCATTTAACTAATGCGAACGGGAAGTCCCGCACTCTATCCGTTTACAGGATGAGTGACGGGATGAAAGTGAGCCAGAAATAAATTGAGCGACAGCGAATTAATATAGTTCTATACGCTATAATAATCTTATCAGTATTCTATATTCTTGATAAATGTATAAAGCATATAAATACAGGATTTACCCTACAAGTGAGCAAGAAGCCTTGCTTGCAAAGTCGTTCGGCTGTGTGAGATGGTTCTGAAATTATGCTTTAAACCTATGTCAAGAAACCTACAAAAATACTGGTAAGGGATTGTCAAGAGAATATATACAGGGTTTGCTTCCTACACTCAAAAAAGAATATGAATGGTTGAAAGATCCATATTCTCAATGTCTGCAAGTAGTAGCACTAAATCTATCAACCGCCTACAAAAACTTTTTTGATAAAAGGGCAATGTTGCCTAAATTCAAATCCAAGCATGGTAGGCAGTCAATTAGCTATCCTCAGAACGTCAAGTTTGATGGTGACTACATCAATCTACCTAAGATTGGATTAGTTCATTGTCGGATTCATAAAAACTTGATGGTGCTATCAAAACTGTTACTGTATCTCGTAATCCTGATGGTAAATACTTTGTATCTGTCCTCGTTGACGATGGCAAAGCTAATCCTGAATCAGTAGCAGTTAGTAAAGCTGTTGGTATTGATGTTGGATTGACTCACTTTGCGATTACCAGCGATGGCTCAAAGTTCGATAATCCTCGCTATTTTGTAAAGCGGCAACGCAACCTAAAGCACAAACAGCAAAAACTTTCTCGCAAAAAGAAAGGTAGCCAAAACCGTAAAAAGGCAAGATTGGCAGTAGCAAAAGTTCACTCCAAAATTGCTAGATTTCGCGAAGATTTTCTGCACAAGCTATCCCGCAAGATAGTAAACGAAAACCAAGTTATTGCAGTAGAAAATCTCAACATCAAGGGCATGGTAAGAAACCATAATCTAGCCAAAGCGATTAGCGATGTAGGCTGGGGTATGTTCTGTACAATGCTTAAATACAAGGCTGAAAGCGAAGGAAAGACTTATGTCGAGATTGATCGATTCTTCCCTAGCTCAAAGACTTGCCATGTCTGCTTAAATCGAGTCGATAATCTGACACTTGATGTAAGGGCATGGACTTGTAAGCATTGTGGTACTCACCACGATCGTGATGTAAATGCAGCTATCAATATTAGAAATGAAGCCTTGCGGGTTCTGGCGTTAGGAACTAGCGCGAATGCCTGTGGAGGGGATGTAAGTCGCCAAACGTAAAACTTCGGTTTTGTTGGATGCTATCCCCATTGAATCAGGAAGCCAGCGCTGTAGGGCCGTATCGGTCAGCGTCTGGTAGTTCACAATACTCAATATTTAAAATAGGGTGTTGGGTTTCCCTAGTTGAAGTTGTCACTAATGCTTAGAAATTCCTATCATGTCCGCTCGAGCTCCGACTACAAACATTTTTTATTATCGGTAATTGACCGGACATGATATTAGTTGATGGTTGTCAGTTAGCGGTTGGCAGTTGTCAGTTGTAATCTGTTTGTCTTCTGGAGAATCTGCTCTCGCCGTCTAGCGGCAACTTGCTGCCAAGTGAACTCCAAAGCTCGCTTGCGGGCGGCCGCTCCCATCTTCGCGCGCAAATCAGGAGAATTAGATAGTTTTCGCAGTCCTTCAACCCAGGCGTCAATATCGTAGGCCTCAAGAATTATGCCCTCAATGCCATCCCGCACAACACCGCCTCCTCCCACGGGCGAAGCGAGAATGGGCAAACCATGACCCATTGCCTCATAGATGACGAGTGCGCTACCTTCCTCCAGACTGGGAAAGGCAAAAAAGTCAGCTTGGCGATAAGCATAACTGTAGTCCAAAGCATAATCAAAGTGAACTACATCAGAACGTTTTAGCAAATGGCCGCAAGTTTGAGCGATCGCTGGTTCCAGGCGTCCAAAAATTGTCAGCTTTCCCTTAATCCCAGCTTTTTCCCAAGCCTGCAAGAGCAAGTGAACCCCTTTGCGGACGCAGGCAGAACCTAGGAAAAGGACGTTAACTTCCTCTGAGGGCGCTTTGTCGAATTGATAATTTGGGAAGCGTTCTGGTGCCCAACCTTCAGTTGTTAACAGCAGTTTATTTTCAGAAACTCCGGCTGCTTGAAAAGATTTGACTACTGTCGGACTAGGACAAAATAGAAAGTCAACCACCTTAAGTTTTTCTTCTTCGACCCGAATTGTTTCTTCGGTAATTTGGTGTTGAGATTCTACTCCCAAGGAAAAGTAAGCAAGATCGAGGACTCTCTTAGCTTGCCTTTGGTAGCTATTAACTCGCTCGTAAAAAATCGGCTTATTATGCTTGCTAAGGATTTTTACAGTCTCCTGTGAAATACCTGGCCACAAGTAGGCAGCATCAAAATCTTTGAAATCTTTGATAAAACGCTTTTCTGCCTCATTTTTGGGCCAACTAGGGAAACGGTAATATACTTTTGTCAGCAATGTCGGAACTGCTTCAACGATATAGGAGCCACGGCAGGGACGATCGCAACTGGGGACAACCATGCGAGCCTTCAACTCAGAGTTTTGCCATTCTTTACAAACTGAAAAGAATACGTGAGAGATGGCTCGATCGTTGCAATGTATCGGGAATAGAGCACTCAGTTTTAACATTGAATTTACCTTCAAGCGCTTATTCTGCACACGTTAGAGATAGTGTCTGTGCATAATTTCTGATTTCACAGAAACTTCCGTAACCTGGCATTCATTGTTCTGTTCGGTCAAACCCTAACATGTAAGTAAAACCGCTCACCACGCCCTAAAACCATCCAGGAGTTACGCACCCGCTCGCTTTGTACCGTGCAGGGGTTAAGCACCTGCCTGCTTTGTACCGTGAGGGTGGCGCCCCCTGCCACGGGTAGTGTAAAAATTCCTCATGCAGCGTAATTCCCAACCAACTATGTATTTCCGCTGTCAAAGATTAAACGGTAGTCGATCGGCGGTTGAAACCACTTTTTTGACCCGTTATTCGAGTCAGAGGTCAAACTACATAAACGGAGAAAAATTTTGAGAGTGCTCTATTGGTGCTTCCAAATTGGCGATCGTTTGCTGAGTTAATCTAGCATCCTTTAAAGTTTATTAAATTGCGTTTTGGTCGCAGGTCACGTCCGGTCGATCGACGATAATATCTCGGTCGGGGCGGGTCGATCGGACATAATATTAGTCGGGTTTTAAAACTTTGGCGGCTGCTTCGTAGCGCTGGATAATAGAAGCGCGATCGCATTCCTCGGTTATTTTTTCCAAACTGCCGCGCTCAATCATACCGACATGACGCAAAAGTAGGGCGCGGTCTTTATTGGATCGGGTATAGGGAGCAATTTTAGCAATCGCTTCCAACAACCGAATTGTTACCGCCACGTCTGTATATCCGTACTGCCGAATCTGGTTAAAGGCACTATTAACTAACCCTTCAAAAGTGGCTACTTCAACGATAACGCGCAAATTATCTTCGCCGTCGTAGCGGTAGGGCGAGGGAAAATCTCGTTGCGCTATGCGAGACAATCCAGCACTCAATCTGTCAATACACCGAATTGCAGTAAACGGATCGTTGATCCCAGGAGAAAGCGCGCGCAAGGCAATTTCAACTAATTGATTGATGGGAAACTCTGCATCCTGATACTCTGTGCGTTCCTTGCCGACAATAAACGCATCATTAATCAGTTGAGTAAGTTCCCGATCGACCCGTTCTCCCGGCAAAACCAGCGCTAAATCGCTGCCCTTAATTATAAAATTTCCCGGTCTAATGTTCACACGTACAAGTAGATTGTACTTGCGGGTAATTTTCATTAATTCATCATCATCAATTGCTTGCAGATAACCATCCGCAGCGGCTTTAACAGGGCTTGCTTCTTCTTCAAAATTTGCTGGGATTTCTCCGAATTGCCACGATTTTTTTGCTGCACTGTGTCCGATTTTTTCGGGGAACAGCCTATCTATTGTTTTGTCTAAATCGTCGCTAACTTGAGTAATAACGTGGGAGGCTTGAATGATGGTTGATGCGTGATGGATAAAGTAAATTAGCACGCCCATACTGGCAATTGCCAGCACCGTACCAACTGTAACCGAGAGGTGCGGCACAAAAAAACTGTATCCATCTCCTTCACCATGAATAGTCCGCAGTACGAGCAAACAGTAAATAAACGTGGCAATGAAAGTGCCGAGCACGATTTGGTTGCCGGTATCCTGCATAAAATTTCGCAGCAATCGGGGGCCGAAATTTGAACTCGCCAACTGCAGCGCCACAATAGTAATGGAAAAAGCTGTAGCGACAACGCTAACCATTGAACCCGCAACCGCTGAAAGCAGCGATCGCGCACCATCTGTTCCACCGGTGTAAATCCACCACCAGTTAGGTGTACCGCCTGTGCGATCGACTGTTAGCATTGCCCACGCCAAAATAATTGAGCTCGCTGCCATCAACGTCGGGATAAACCAGTAACTAGAGTGCAGCGAATCCCAAAGTTTGCTTAACTTGACATTTTTCATGACTTGTGATGCGGTTAAGATTTTCCGTTGTCGTCAATTTGCGATCGCCCTTGCGTCAGTTTTCGCAAAGAGCGGCCCATACGACGAGGTTTCGGAACTTTACTTTTGCCCGCGGGCCATCCTTCGCGCTGCAGGGAGCGATCGCCATCGGTTTCTTCGGTTTGGTCGTGAAACAAAATTTGTTGCGTGGGATAAGGCAAATCGATGCCGTTTTCCACAAGCTTTTTTTTAATAGCACAAATTACCTTGTCGCGCGATCGCATATCGTCCATTCGGCGCGGCGGAGAAATCCACCACCGAACGCGGATCTTGACGGTACTTTCTGCTAGCTCAAGCACCAGCACATCGGGTGCAGGATCTTTCAACACCTCATTTACGCTGTACAATGCTTCCAGCATTAACTGCTTGGCGCGGTCAATATCGTCGCCGTAACCAATACCAACATCATATTCTGTGCGGCGTTTATCGAAAGCGGTATTCACTGTCACCGAATTCGTAAACAATTCGGCATTTGGAATGACAATCCGGCGACCATCATAGGTTAGGATTGTTGTAGCGCGCGTCTCAATATTTTCTACCGTTCCCTCAAAGTTTTTAAACACAATCTGGTCATCGATTCGGAACGGTTCCGTCAACAGAATTAGGATACCGGCTAAGAAGTTTTGCAAGATATCGCGAAAGGCAAAACCAATCGCCACCCCGCTAATTCCCAGCAGTTGCACCAAATCCCCAGCTTTAAATGTGGGAATTACAATCGAAAGAGCAACAAACAGACCAAGTAGAACGATCGCACTCTGGGCTAACCGTCCTAACACCAGCCCCAAATTTCGAGCTTGGTGGTGGCGGCGCGTAACTCGCCTGACCACTCTCTTAATTTGCCGACCAATAAAGAAAAAAATTGCAAAGACAATTAACGCCAGCACAATATCCGGCAGCATGCTCATAAAGCTGTGGATCATGCTCTCCATCTTTTTCCAGACTATGGATATCTCTGCCTTCATGAAGTTTCCTCGCGCATCAGTCGTTGTCGATAGTAGTAGAATGTAACTCGATTAAGTTCTATCTAAAGACTGTAGGTTGGTACGACGCGAGGAATATTTTTGGGCCGTCCTCAAAATTTTGAATATGGATTATAGGTTGGCATATAGTACAGTTACATCAATTAGTAGACCATCTGTAGATGGAGAATCATAAAAAAGCGGATGAATTAATGCCGCCTAATTGCAGGAAAAGGAAAAACAAGGCATCGGTGACTAAATCCCACCTGCCGATGGTAATCGCCATGCCGACAATTCCTGAATTTTTAATTCCTAATTCCCAAACGGCGGTAGATCGAGTAACTGATTTTTAGAATGTGGAAGCTGGGCGGGAGTTCTGCCGGTTTGGGCGGAAGCTTGGCGGATTTCCAGAGCAGTTTCTCCCGGATTTTCCGTGCGAGTAGGTAATATCTCTAAAGAATATACTGTCTCTGTCTTTGCAGGGGAAGAAGTTTGTGATCTGGTGAGTAAATCAACGGCATCTCCGAGAGCGCTAGTTAAATTTTTGCTAGTCTCGGCGTGACGGGCTTGTTCTTGTTTGAGGGCTTGAGTAAGTTGTTTAACTTGTTCGATCGCCCGATCGCGCTCTTGGAGAACTTCTGCTAACTTAGCTTTAAGTTCGCCTACTGTTTGCAGTGGTGCGACTTCCTCCTGGTGAGCAACTCCAGCATCATCCTCTTCGGGCACAATGGGGGAAAAACCTTGTAATTGCTCTATCTGCCTTTGCAGAGAAGCGATGCTTTGCTGAGTTAATTTGGCATCATTCCGCCGCTGCTCGGCTTCGGTATTGTAGAGTTGGCGCCACTGAACAGCACTTTCACCGGCCTCATCTCGATCGCGCGAAACTTCTGTTAACTGCTGTTGCAGCCGCTTGATTTCATCTAACCACTGTCTGACATCCTGAGCCATATTGATTTTGATTTTAGATTTTAGGTTTTAGATTTTAGATTAACAATGGCGCATTGGTAATGGCTTAATTAATTAACGCTCCTTATTTCCAGTTACGCGATCGTCCTGCATCCATTTTCCATTTTCCCGTTTCCCGTCTCCTGTGCGCTATGAACATTTTTTACTGGTTGCGCTACCTGATTTTAGCTTTGTTTAAGGCGCTTTTGAGACTGCTTCGAGCTCTCAAAAGAAAATTTTGTGGTTTTTGGCTTTTTTGTCGGTGTTTGACTTGGGGCACGCTCAAGGAAGTCGGCGCGAAGGCTGGAGAGCAGCGCTTGCCGGGGCTGTCTGCTGAAATGGCCTACAATTCAATGCTGGCGTTGTTTCCGGGGCTGTTGGCTATCTTATCTGCGATCGCTCTCTTTGAACCTTTGCAGTCAACACTTTATCAAATCGCCGGTCTTTTGGGGGAGGTAATACCCGATGACGTTCGGAATTTGATTCGCGGCTTAATCAAAGAAATTCTGTTAACTCGCAATCAAGGGCTGTTTTCGGCGAGTTTTTTGGTGTCGCTTTGGGCATTTTCTGGAGTAATGAGTGGGGCGATGGCTGCACTCGATCGCATCCATCAAATCCCGAGCGATCGAATTCGACCCTTTTGGAAAGCCAAACTTATTTCTCTGGCGCTGAGTATTGGCACAATTATACTATTGATTCTGGCATCAGGAGTAGTATTTGTCAGCGACTTAATTGTACAAGCTATTGCACGCCAGAGTTGCCTGCTGGAGTCCGTCGCCACTTGCGATTTAAAAGATGTCCAAAATTGCTTGCTGCTCGCCGACAATTGCCCTTTGGAGTCGCAACTGTTAGGTGTTTGGTGGCTGTGGCGGTGGCCGATTTCTTTGGGAATTGTATCACTTGCCTTTGCCTTTGTTTACCGCTACGGGCCGAGCCGCCGCCAAGCAGATATTCCTATTTTGTCTGGAGCTGTTTTTGCAGCTATTTTGTGGGCGCTGTTTTCAGCTTTATTTCGGTTTTATGTTTTGCATGTGGGCAATTTTAGTTGGGCTTACGGCACCATCGGAACTTTTATTGTGTTGCTGCTGTGGCTCGATCTTTCTTCTTTGGTGATGCTGATCGGCGCTCAGTTAAATGTGACCGTGGGAAAAGCAATCAAACAAGCTAAAATAAGGGGTAATGGCTAATTGGGAATTGGAAGTACGATCGCGTAGCCGAAGTATTGGGAATTGGAGTCAGAGCAGACCGATTTGTATTCCCAGGATATACCTGGAAGGATGTAACAAATAACAACTAACAAATAACAACTAACAAATGACTATTGTTAATTTCCGGCTGCCGGCTCATCGCCGCAGTAAAGTGCTGAGGATACCGGCAACAAAAGAAAGCAAAATCAGTATCCAAATCACAGCACCGGGAATGAATGTCAAGAAGCCAACGCCTCTGAGAATCCAAACTAGCAAAGTGATGCCCAGGATAGTCCAAAAGATGCGGGTAGAGAGTCGCATTTGAAATCTAGGAGAATTAGTCATGTTGAATCTTAAAGTTTTGTCTGGATCAATGATAGCTGCTTTGCTGGCGATCGGCAGTTACCTCACCTTAATTTCGACTTCCGGTTCCGCTGTTGCGCCTGGGGCTATAAATGCGCTGGGAGAAGTCGCCAACGCTGCTCAAAAAACACCTGCTGCAAGTTTAACAATTTCCGATCGCACAATTGGAGCGGCGAAGGTGGGGATGACTTTCGGAGAATTGAAAAAAGCTTTGGGTTCCACGGCTTTGTTTAAGGTAGAGTCTCCTTTTATGGTAGACTTTGATGCTGTGGCTGTCAGCCAGTCTGGAAAAGTGCAATATCGGATTATCTACGCTGCAGGTACAAAGCTGAAAGATGCGGATGTCATTGAACTTTTGATCACGGACAATTCTAGTTATAAAACAGTTCAGGGCGTCGGACCGGGAATGACTCTGAAACAAGCCGAGGCAATTTACGGCAAGGCTACTTTATCTTATCATGTGGAGAATGAAATGAGAGAAGGGGTTGTATTTGCCAAGCAACCCACTAGAAACATTATGTTTGTTCCCAAGGCTGAAGGGAAACAATTTGCGGGAGTTTATGGCGCTGGTCAAGGGGGATTTTATCAGACTAATAAGTATCAGCCGAATGCTGTAATTAAGTCTGTGATGGTGCGGAAGTAAGTTAGTAGTCCTGACCGCAAATACGTTGTCAACAAATCTAGTTAGGGTAATAATGCGTTGTGTACCATCTACGATCTCTAAACGTGCTTCATCATTTTTATTATGACCAATATCAACAACGAATATATAAAATATTGGCAGCCCCAAAATTCCGATTCGATAAACTTTGATTGCCTTGCTTCATCCCAAACCATTTCACGTTGGTAGTCCGGAATAATCAACTTATTCAGTAGGATCGTTAATTCCTTCCATATATTTTTGAACGAGTATTTCGACTGGATACTGTTTCGTGTCGTAATTAACTTGTTGCTGCTTGTCGCGAATTTCAGTTTCAGCAGCATCTTTGTCTAGAAGCGTAATTTCTTCTAGTTTCAATCGCATATTTTTAAGTAACGAGAAAGTGTTGTGGATCTGATAATTTTACCACAGCCCAAGGTTGATAAAGTCCTGTTCGGAGAATTTTAGTTTTGAGGCTACCGCAGTGTAAATTCTGATTTGGCTGAGAGGGTACGGACGATCGCACTTATCGAAAAAAGTGCGTGAAGCGAAGCTATCCCGTAGGGAATCGCCCAAATTGAATCAACTCAAAACAGCCGGAAAATTACAGTTTATAACCCGCTGGCGAGGGAATTGGCAGAGCGGCCCAACGCCGATAAACGGTGAGTGCCCCCGCTTAAATCGAACACAACCTCAAACTTAACGTGAGGTATAGTTTGTCGCAAAAACTGAAAATGCCCGTCTGCATCAGAACGACTGCGGAAGCGGGCGACAATCATCCATTGATGAGAAGGTAACAAACGGGCGATCGCCCAACAACACAAGCGTTCTTTGTATGTCATCATAGAATTCGTCTCCATTGAATGTTGGAGCCAGAGCCAGCCCGGAACCTTCGACAGTAAGGGGCTGGCTTTTGACTGTTTACAGGTGCCAATATAACACATAATGACGTACAATAATATAAATTGACTTAAAATGAAATATTTTTATCGGTCTTAACTCAAAACAGCGTAAGATGGACTGTGTTGAGATGTTTTGCAGTGCAACGAATGGCTTCACGGGGACGAGTTACCGCATACTTGCCAGAAGAGATTCAAAAAGCTCTGGAAGAATGGGCAGAAGAAGAAAGCAGATCCGTCAGCAGTTTGACAACTTACCTGCTGACGAAATCTGTTAGAGAGCGCCAAGAGCAGAAAAAAGACCAATCCCGGAGCGATCGCCCGAGTTGAAGACGGCGCGATACTGAAAGGGTTTGGAGTGTAAAATTTAAGACAATTGAAGTAAAACCGTGCCCACCTATGCCTTCACGAATGCGAGTTACAGTTACACTGCCAGAAGACGTTCATCAAGCCTTGTCCGAATGGGCCGAAGAAGAAGATAGAACCCTCGCAAACCTTCTCTCCCATGTGGCAGCTAAAGCAGTCAGAGATCGCCAAGACGAGAAAAAAGATAAATCAGAAAGCGATCGCCCTTAAGCGATGGCCACGGCGTAAGATGGAGTTTGTTGAAAAGTTTTGCAGTGCAACGAATGGCTTCACGGGGACGAGTTACCGCATACTTGCCAGAAGAGATTCAAAAAGCTCTCGAAGAATGGGCAGAAGAAGACAGCAGATCCGTTAGCAGTTTGGCAACGTACCTGCTGACGAAATCTGTTCGAGAAAGCCAAGAACAGAAAAAAGATAAATCAGAAAACGATCGCCCTTAAGAGCGATCGCCCCTTATCCCATCCGCGTCCATCCGCGTCCATCCGCTCACATCTGCGGTTAAAAAAAGCTCGCCCCTCAAAAAAATAAGGTGGGCCGCAACCCACCCTACTAAGATTATTTAGCAGTCACCAACTGTGCCGGCAGCCGCTTAAACGCCAACCTTTCATTCTCGATATCCACAAAAATCGTATCGCTATCAGCAAAATCTCCCCGCAAAATACCCTTAGCCATTTGCGTTTCCAACTCCCGCTGAATTCCCCGCTTCAAAGGCCGCGCACCGTAAACCGGATCGTAACCAATTTCTGCTAAAAAGTCGATCGCAGATTCCGAAAGCTTCAGAGACATCTTACGTTCAGCTAACCGTTTTTCCAAGCGCTTGACTTGCAACTGCACGATTTGCCGCAGTTGGGCCTTACTCAAACCGTGGAAGATAATCATCTCATCAATCCGGTTCAGGAATTCAGGGCGGAAAGTTCCCCGCATCGCCTCCATCACCCGACTCCGCATTTGTTCGTTATCTCCCGCCACATCTAAGATGTATTGAGAGCCGACATTCGAGGTCATAATAATCACAGAATTCTTAAAGTCTACTGTGTGACCTTGAGCATCGGTAACGCGGCCGTCATCCAGAATTTGCAGCATGATATTGAATACATCCGGGTGCGCTTTCTCGATTTCATCGAATAGAATCACCGAGTAAGGACGGCGCCGCACAGCCTCAGTTAATTGTCCGCCTTCATCGTAGCCGACGTATCCCGGAGGCGCACCAATTAACCGCGAAACCGCGTGTTTTTCCATGTATTCCGACATATCAATTCGCACGATCGCCTCTTCCGTGTCGAACAGATAAGACGCTAATGCTTTAGCTAATTCGGTTTTGCCAACACCCGTGGGGCCGAGGAAGATAAAACTCGCAACCGGACGATTGGGATCGGCTAAACCTGCGCGCGATCGCTGAATTGCATCTGCAACAGCCGTCACCGCTTCATCCTGTCCGATTACCCGCTTGTGCAGTTCATCTTCCAAGTGCAGAAGTTTCTGCATTTCCGATGCAACTAACTTGCTGATCGGAATTCCCGTCCACTTGGAAATAATCTCGGCAATGTCACCTTCTGTAACTTCTTCCCGCAGCAAACTTTTACCTGTGGTTTGAGTTGCTGACAGTTGAGATTCAGCTTGTTGCAGTTGTTTTTGCAATTCGGTTAACTTGCTATATTTCAACTCAGCCGCGCGGTTCAGGTCATATTTTAATTCAGCTTGCTGAATTTCAATATTCACCTTATCAATCTGTTCTTTAATCTTTTGAATGCTGCCGATGACACCTTTTTCAGATTGCCACTGAGCATTCAAACCGTTTTGCTGTTCCTTGAGGTTGGCTAAGTCTTTTTCCAGTCTTTCCAATCGTTCGATCGAAGCAGAGTTACTTTCTTTTTGCAGCGACAGTCTTTCCATTTCTAGCTGCAAAATCCTGCGGTCAATTTCGTCTAGTTCTTCCGGCTTCGAGGTAATTTCCATTTTGAGTTTAGCGGCTGCTTCGTCCACCAAGTCAATGGCTTTGTCTGGAAGGAAGCGATCGCTAATATATCGAGTAGACAAAGTAGCCGCCGCCACTAGGGCGCTGTCAGAAATTTTCACGCCGTGGTGAACTTCGTACCGTTCTTTCAAGCCCCGCAAAATCGAGACAGTATCTTCAACAGTCGGTTGGTCAACATAAACTTGCTGGAAGCGACGTTCTAGAGCCGCATCTTTTTCGAGGTACTTGCGGTATTCGTCGAGAGTTGTAGCGCCGATACAGCGCAATTCTCCCCTCGCTAACATGGGTTTAAGTAAGTTGCCGGCATCCATCGAGCCTTGAGTTGCACCAGCACCGACAACGGTGTGAATTTCATCGATAAATAAGATGACTTTGCCGTTGCTGTCAGTCACTTCTTTGAGTACCGCTTTCAAGCGTTCTTCAAATTCTCCCCGGAATTTGGCCCCGGCAATTAAAGCGCCCATATCTAGGCTAATTAATTGTCGGTCTTTGAGAGATTGGGGGACATCTCCGGTGATAATTCGCTGGGCGAGTCCTTCGGCGATCGCAGTTTTTCCGACTCCCGGTTCCCCAATCAATACCGGGTTATTTTTGGTGCGACGGCTCAAAATTTGAATCGTGCGGCGGATTTCATCATCCCGTCCGATTACCGGATCGAGTTTGCCTTGACGCGCGGCTTCTGTCAAATCTCGGCCGTATTTTTCCAGCGCTTCGTATTTCCCTTCTGGATTTTGATCGGTCACTTTGTTGTTCCCCCGGACTTGGGTAATGATATCTTTGAGCTTGGCTTCAGATAGTTTAAATTCTTGTAGTATATTTTTGCCGAAACGATCGTCCTTAACGTAGCCTAGTATCAAATGCTCGATCGAAATAAATTCATCGCCGTACTCTTTGCGATAAGTTTCGGCGCGATCGAGCAAAGTGTCGAGAGAACGACCTAGATAAACGTTGCCCGCGCTTCCAGAGATTTTCGGCTGGCGGCTGATAAACTCATCAGTGCGATCGCGCAATTTTGCTACAGAAACCCCAGCTTTGTTAAATAAGCTGCTAGCCAGTCCCGATTCTTGTTCCAGCAAAGCTTTCATCAAGTGTTCGCTTTCTAGCTGCTGCTGCTGAGCTGCTTTGACGAGTTCGGGAGTGCGGGCGAGGGCTTCCCAGGCTTTTTCGGTAAATTGGTTTGGATTATTCGGTTGCATAAATTTTAATTCCCTGCATTAAAAATGATGACTGCTGTAGAGGCAATTGCTTAATTGCTCATACAATTGCCATTGTAGGGAGTTGCAGAGGGGGGGCGGATCGGTGTTCCCCTATCTTGAGATAGGTATTTCCGTCCTGTGTCGCACTCGCTACCAGACAACAGGAAACCTTCGCGCCTAAAAGTTGCACTTTGATGAATTACCAAGCTGAGTTTAAACCGAAAGCGATCGAAGATTTAGAATCTTTGCCAGCGGAAGTACAAAGCCGAGTTTTGACTAAAATTGACTTGATATAAAATAATCTGATGGGAAATGTGAAACGCTTAACAAACTATACGCCAGAATATCGGCTGCAGGTAGGAGATTACCGAGTTTTATTTGAAATTGAGGAAGATGTTATTGTTGACTGTTGACTGTTGAAGGAGAGGTGGAAAAACTCAATGGTTGAGTGTTAACTGTTGACTCGATTTTACTATTGTGATGCAACCGGAATCAATATTACGAAGAATTTGAAGCACTGCAAGCATTAATTGGTGACCGAGAAGATTTAATGGACTTCAGGGCTGCCAAAGAGGAAGATGCAAACCAGCCTTCTGTACCCTTAGCAGAAGTAAAGAGAATGTTAGGATTATAGAGCGTTGTGGTGGGAATTAGTATGCAATTTAACCGTCAATCTAACAGAATCTGTTGCCGAACTTCCATCCATCCATCCCTTAAATCTTCAGAAAGCGAATCCGTTGCCCAACTTCCGTCAAGCCTGCATCACCACCCGTTCCGGGAGACTGACAATAAAAGTTGAACCTTTACCGTTCTCGCTTTCGACACTAATTTCGCCGCCGAGAATTTGACACAAACGCTGGCTAATTGTCAGTCCCAAACCCGTACCTCCATACTTGCGCGTAGTCGAGGCATCAGCTTGAATAAAAGGTTTAAATATGTGCTCTAATTGCTCGTCCGTCATCCCAATACCGGTGTCGCTGACTCGAAACATTAAAACAGGAGAACTGTAGTTTGATCCCGAGTAGAAATCATTATTTTTATTGTGTTTCCCCGATCTTGTTTTTTCAATTATAATTCTTTCGACGCCGATAGTAATGACGCCTTTTTCTGTAAATTTGGCAGCATTGCTGAGCAAATTGAGAAGAATTTGCCGCACTTTCGGTTGGTCGGCGTACATTGTGCCGAGTTCGCCTGTGGTTTTCAGTGCTAAAGCATTGCCTTTTTTCTCTACCAGCGGTTGAGCCGTAGTCATCACTTCTTCAATCATCGTCGCCACGTCGAAGTTTTCTAAATAAAGGGTGACGTGACCGGCTTCTATTTTGGAAATGTCGAGGATGTCGCTAATCATGTCCAGCAGGTGTTTGCCTGCGGTCTGAATTTTTTCTAAGTCGGGGAGAAAATCTTCGGGACCGGAATCTAGAGCATCTTCCTGCAGCATTTCGCTGTAGTTGATGATGGCATTGAGAGGGGTGCGGAGTTCATGGCTCATGTTGGCGAGAAATGCACTTTTGGAGCGGTTGGCAGCTTCGGCTGCTACTTTTGCTTCGTGCAAGTCTTCTGTATATTCTGCTACCCGCTGAATGAGTTGGTTGAGAGAAATTGCTAGCATTCCCACTTCGTCGGAAGTAGTGACAGGTACTTGCAAATCAAAGTTTGATTCTTCGGTAACTCGCTGAGCGATGAGAGTAGTAGCTTCTAGGGGGCCGGCGATCGCCCCGCTGGTGTATGCTGCAAGTAAGGCTGCGATACAAGCGGATACTGCTAGAGAGCAAACCAGAATCAGAGTTCCAAGTTTTTCTGCTTCCTCGTAGGTTCTAAATGCCTCATCTGCTTTATCGCGAAAGTTGCCGGCGAGTTTGGCTGAATCCTCGGAAAACAGTTTGAGTTTCACAGCAGTTTCGCCAGCCGCAAAATTGTTCAAGTTTCGCCGCAAAGCCTCCTTCTGCTTCGGATTCAAAGCAGATAATTTCGCAGGCGCCAACAATTGTTGTACTTGTTGAAAGTATGATTCTATGGTTTTGCCGTTGGCTTCAGCGAACTTTTGAAGCAGTTGGTACTCTTTGGCAATATCGGGATTCTTGGTCGATGGAAAGGTTTGCAGTTGTTCGAGGATGCCGCTCATCTGAGCAACGCGAGTCAGGAATTCCGAGCGTTGGCGATCGAAAATTTGCGGTTTGGCCGTCAGACTCGGTAGCTCTTGCTGGTGAATTCTGACTTCCTGCACCGTGTTATTGAGGTTTGTCAGGATTTCCGCTTTATCTCGGTCGATCGCTAGTTTTTCTCTAACGTGCTGTTTGTGATAGGATTCTACTCCCCGTCCCGCCACAGCACCCAAAACGGCAATACCAATGACCAAGGCGTATCCGCAGCCGATTTTCTGCCTGATACCCAAGCGACCCAACAGACTTTTCAACCCTATTTGAGGACAGTTCTGCAGTTTATTTTTCAAGACTAAGGTTAAAGACATGGGCAATGTACTCGTCACCTTTGAGAGGCAGCATCTATATTCTAATTGATGCCTGCCTGAGGGTAAATAAAGTTCTGTCCTCGGGCCAGGTTTCAGCTGTTATGGGGTCTTTGCAGGGTTCCACAGCTCGATCCGCTTGACAGTTTGGACGAGTTATGCATAAGAAATTATAGCACAAGCAGGAAGGAAGAAATAGTCAAAGGGAGGATTTGAGTCATTAAAAACCTCTTCACCGTCGGGCGTGGTTGCGATATTATAAGACGCGAGTTATAAGTTGCAAGTTATGAGTTAGATTTCTGATTCAAAACTCTACTCTACTCGCAACCCACAACTCTATCGCTGTTCCTCTACTGGCAAAGTCGAAATTGTGCTATCTCAGCAGGAATTTGTGAAGCATTAGGTACGCTAGCACTTGCTGGAACGAAGATTCCCATGCCGAAACTGCAACCCTCTGCCTTCGTGCATTCGCCCGGTTTGGCAGAGATTTGATATTCCCCTTGGGATGGGGGAGTAAAAGAGATTGACGCCAGTTCGCCTGTCTTTTGACTCGCAGCTATCTCCTGGCCGCTGGCATCCTTGAGAGATAAGTTTAAATCCTGGCAATTTCCGTCGCAAGTGGCAACAAAAACATACTCAACATCAGGATGCAGGGTGGCTCTAAAAGGAGAGGTAACTTGCTTGCGAACTTGACCCAGCAAAGGCACAAATACTAATTTTTGACCGTTGCCTTTCCGCTGGTCAACTTCTGTTTTCAAGCGACAAACAACCGTTTTTTGGTCGTCGGTCAGTTCTTGAGCAATAGCATTTCCTACGATTGCAGTACCGAGGAGCAGAGCAATGCCGGAAATAACCAGATGTTTGATATTCATTGATGTCCCCTATAGTTAATTCTTGGGTGATTGCAATAGACCGCTTTTGTCAGCAGTCAATTGGTTTATCTGGAGCCTATCACATTTGTTGACTTTTCATAAAAAAAGCTCGGAGCAAAGTGCGATCGAACTCATGTCTGGTTTTAGATAAATCTGGCGCCAGCTATCGCCGAAACTCCACAGATTGCGGACGGTACGAGCAGAACCTCGCCCTTCTTCTATTGTACTAAATTAGGACGCTGTGCATCTAGCCAGAAACCTGTTTCTGGCCAGATGCCTCACCGCTCAACCTAAGATTTATAGTAGAGACCGGGTTTAACAAGACCTGAGTGAGTCCAAGACTGTAAATGTCTGATACAGGTTCCCAGATTCCACGCCAACAACATAATACCAATTTAAAAAAGTCTTGCTACAATCCTCAATCTTATACCACTTATTAAAAATCTTAGCTCTCCGAAAGGACACCGCATTGCCGTGTCCTTATTCAAAATCCATCCGTTAAATCCGTTAAATCCCTTATACAATCCGTTGCCTAACTTCCTTCTTTCCATCATTTATCACTGTTCCGAAATTTCCACGCAGGAACAAACTTAGAATCTCCCCAAACGCCGCGGCGATTTTTCTTAGCTTCGGCTTCGGCTTGTTCCACAACACTTGCACTCGGACAATTTTTCAAGTAAGGACGGTAAACCATTGCTAATCCTTCGCGCGTCAAAACTTCTTGTGCAAATGTGCCGTTTGGCAAGCGAACTTCGCTAACTTTGCGGCCGTAGCGGTCAGTATCGGTGACGGTCAAAACAACGCGACCGCCCCCTTGCTTTACTAGCTGCTGCATTCTTTGGTGCGCTAGATTTCCCCACTTAAATTGATTTTTTTTTGCTGATGCTTTGCTATTTTTCTCAGCGTTGGTGTGGGCGACTTCCGGTGCATCTATGCAGGCAAAACGCACTTTGATATCTTTTCCAGCGCTATCGCTGGCGACCAGGGTATCGCCGTCGCTAACTCGCTTTACAGGATAGTTGTTGGGCCCTATGTTTTGTGGACACCCGAATAGTAGCAATAGCACGAGCGCTGCACTTAAGCTTTTTATTTTTGGGAAAATGGCGATTTTAGTTTTACTCATAGTTCTGTCTGTCTATAAGTTTACATTTATGTGGTGAGTTTAATTAACCGATCGCACTTTCAGTCTTTCCCTAACGCCAAGGGTGAAAAACCATCCGGGCGCACGTACCGCTAGTTTGGGAAATATTAACATCTTTGATGTCGCGAAATCCTGCACTTTCCAGCATCCCTTTCACCGCCTGAGCATTTGGCCCGAACCAATTCTTCGGGTCATTATTCAGTTCGCCGCCAGGATAAAACGCCGCTATTGCTGCTGTCTATTTTGTTTCCATCCAATTTTGCCCTGCGTGGATGTCAACTATCAGCGGTACCATACCTGGCGCATTTTCCTCCGCACTTGTAATTTTCGGCAGAGCATTTTCCATCGCACTTATAATTTTCGGAGCTTTTTCCATCGCACTTCTAATTTTCGGCTGCAATTCTTCCCATTCATCGGGAGGTACTTCAAATATTAATTCGTCGTGAACTTGCAGCAGCAGCCGCGCCTGATAGTTTTGCAAAATTTTGTGTACTTCTATCATGGCAAGTTTAATGATATCAGCACTAGAGCCTTGAATCGGAGCGTTGGCTGCGGCGCGCAAAGATTGGGCATCATCTCTGCTGAGAGATTTAAGTCTATCCGAGTGAATGTCTTGGGGATTGCGGCCTTTTAAGTCGCGGAGGCTTTCGCTCTCGAAGTTCAAGTAGCGGCGGCGGCCGAGTATTGTGGTAACGTATCCGAGGGCGATCGCCTCTTTTTTTACTTTCTCCAAAAATTCAAAAACCTTACTGTAACGCTCGTTAAATCGCTTAATAAACTCTTTGCCGTCTGCTGAAGTTTTGCCCATCGAGCGCCCAAACTTAATCGCCCCCATACCGTAAACTACCCCAAAATTAATCGTTTTGCCAAACCTGCGCTCGTCGGGAGTTATTTCTTCCTTTTCAAACAACAGTTGAGCCGTCACGGTATGCACGTCTCGGTTATTTTGGTAAGCTTCTATTAAAACAGGTTCTTGACTCAAATGAGCCAAAATTCGCAGCTCAATTTGAGAATAGTCAGCCGACACCATCAGCCAACCTTCTTCGGGTAAAAAAGCCTTGCGAATTTGCCGCGAAAACTCGGTGCGGATGGGAATATTTTGTAAATTGGGATTGGAAGAAGAAAGCCTTCCCGTACCCGTTGCAGTTTGGTTGAAATCTGTATGCACTCGCCCGGTATCCCCACGCACCAACTGCGGCAAAGCATCGACATAAGTTGATTTCAACTTGGATAATGTTCGGTGTTCCAATAAATCGTCTACAATCGGGTGGTCTCCTTGCAATTTATCCAATACAGCGGCGTCTGTAGAGTATCCCGTCTTAGTTTTGCGAGACTTTTTCTGAAACTCATCCGGGATTTTTTCTAACAAGATTTCGCTGAGTTGTTTCGGAGAACCTAAATTAAACTTTCTCCCCGCTGCTTGATAAGTTTTTTCTTCTATTTCTTTTAAGCTCTTTTCTAGCTGTTGCGATAGTTCTTGCAGATACGCTGAATCAATGCGAATTCCGCAGTATTCCATTTCTGCTAAAACTGGTTCTAGGGGCTGTTCTACTTCCAGCAGCAACCGATGTAGAGACTTTCCGGGAAAGTTAGCTTCATCAGCTTTATCCAATTGTGTTCTAAGTTTATTTACTAGCCTAAATGTGGTGTAGACATCCATGCCGCAGTAGTCGGCTACTTTTACAATACTGATGTCAGCAATTGTTTTGTTTTTCGGCACTAATTCATTGTAAGTTTTGGCAACAATGCCTAAGTATTCCCTTGACAGTTCGCTGAGACTGTGATTTTTTTCTGGATTGAGTACGTAACTGGCTAGCATGGTGTCGAAGACGACTCCTGCTAGTTTAATTCCTTGACAACGCAGGATCGATCGATCGAACTTAGCATTTTGCAGCGCTTTCGGATAATTCTCGCTTTCTAAAATCGGACGCAAAGCATTTAAAACTCTGGCTTTGTCCAAGTTTGTGCCCGTTTTGTGTCCCGTGGGAATGTAAGCGAGATCCTCTTCACCGGTTCCCCAACAGCAGCCAATTCCGACTAATTCGGCGTCTCGCGGTTCGATGGCGGTGGTTTCGGTATCCCACGCCACGGGTGAGGCTTCGTCGGTGAAGGTTTGCAGCAGTTGGACTAATTCGTTTAACTGTTCGGTTGTTTGAATTATTCGGGGTTTAATTGGCAGTTTTTTCTGTTGCTGAGCGGCTTTGGTTTCTGCGAAAGTGAAGAAAGCTGATGCTTCATCTTCGGAGGAATTGATTGTGGGGTGGGCATCTTGCCCGCTCTGTTCCAAGGGCTTTTCTACACCCTCCAACGGCTCTTTTACACCCTCCAATCGCTGTTCTAGGGTGTTTTCCGAGGCAGAGCCTCTGGATATGCGTTCCCGGGCAGAGCCTGGGAACGACGATTCTTCTTGGGGTTTTTCCTTCTCTTCAACGCCACCAAAACGCTTTTGAATTTGTTTAACTTTGCTTAAAAATGTTTTAAATTCCAATTTTTCCAGCATGGGAATCAAGGCTGATTCGTCAAAACCTATAAGCTGGCAATCTTCTAAGTTGATTTCTAATGGCACGTCTTGGATAATTGTCGCCATGCGTTGAGAATGATAAGCAGCTTCTTTGCCTTCTTCTAACTTTTTCTTAGTTGCTCCTTTAATCTCGTCGATGGCTGCATAAATTCCTTCAAGGGAATTGTAAGCTTCCAGCAATTGCAGGGCGGTTTTGTCGCCGATGCCTTTGACTCCGGGGATGTTGTCGGATTTGTCGCCGCACAAAGCTTTGTAATCTATTACTTGTTCGGGCAAAATACCTAGTTTGGCTTTGACTTCTTCCGGGCCGTATTCTTGGGATTTGCCTTTGCCCGATCGCCTGAGTTCATCGGTACTCAAATATAATACGCTGATTTGTTTTTCGGTTTCTACTAATTGAAACAAATCTCGATCGCCCGTGAGAATTTTGACCTGATAACCTGCCGCGCTGGCTTTGTTTGCCAAAGTTCCCAAAACATCGTCCGCCTCGTAGCCGGGAGCAGTTATTGCAGGTAAATTCAAATAGGTGAGGAGTTCTTGCAGGTTTTTGATATCGGGAATAAAATCTTCGGGAGTTTCCGCACGACCGGCTTTGTAAGTTTCGTCTGCTTCGTGGCGAAATGTGGGTGCGGCGAGGTCAAAGGCGATCGCCATGTACTGGGGGTCGTGGGCCGCCATTACTTCCAGCAGCGACTTGAGAAAGCCAAAACAGACGCTGGTGGGAATGCCTGTCGTAGTTCGCAAGCCTCCGTCTCGACTTTTGGCAAAGGCGAAGTAGGATCGAAAGGCCAGAGAGTGGCCGTCAACTAAGATGAAGATGGGAGCTTGATTTGCCGACACAGACACAAATACCGATCGCACGAAAGGATTTTCTCATTGTAGCCAGTTGTCAGTCTGCATCGATCGACCTTAGGGATGGCCCACAGACTTGAGGACGCTTGACACTCGAGCGGATATCCCCTTACTGTGCAGCTTGGCTGAGAATAGTACAAGATGTTAAGTGGGATTCCCTACGGGATAGCTTCGCTTCACGCCAATTTACCAAGACCTGCCAATCGAAGCCTATGGCTGACATTAATCGATGTTATGAAATCCTCGAAATTGAGCCGGGAAGTTCCCTCGAAGAAATTAAGCGCGCTTACAGGGATTTAGCGTTTGTGTGGCATCCCGATCGGTTTGCCCACAATGACCGCCTGCAACAAAAAGCTCACCAAAGATTAACAGAAATTAATGAAGCTTACCAGCAGTTGGTGTTGTTTCTGAGTCAGCCTGAATCGAAGTCGATCGAAAAACAGTTTCAGCAGCAGCCGCCCCCGCCGGAAAAGCCGCTGAGAAGGCGTTCTGCAAAATCAGCCACCAGACCTGGTTCCCAGCGCCGTCAAACCCGCCCAAAAGCCGCCTCCAAAAAATTTCAAACTCAAAAGAACTCTTCAAGGAAGAAACGATTTTCAACTCAAAATCGCCAAGGGTGGGGCCCTAGAAAGCAACCAGGGCGAAGCGTTGCTCCGAAAGCGGGGCCATCTCAAAACTATCAAAGGAAAAAAGAATTTTCAACTCAATACTCAAAACCGCCAAGCGCGCCGAGGGAAGTGCGGTCATCTCAATACTATTCAAGCTTCCCTTGGGGGCCACTGGCAATCGCCGTGGCGAGTTACGCTTTGACCAGTTGGATTTTGACGGTATCAGTCGCCCCGCTGTGGATGTGGGCTTTAATCTGCGGTGCAGATTGGCTGTGGGCCGCGATTTTGCTGGCGGAGGGTTCGGCAACGCCCAGAGTGTGGCTGGCGGCGTTAGTTTTGGCTGGGGCGGTAGGGGGATCGATCGCCGGTTTTCAGGCGGGAGGAATGGTAACAGGGGCTGCTTGGGGCGCAGTTGGGGCTGGTTTGGGGGCGATCGCCAGTTCCGAGGCCGAGTCTCGGGCTGTGGCTGCTGTTTTGGCGGTGGCGGGAGTGGTGACCGTGGTGGGATTGATGGCTGGAACGGGTTCTGGGGATTGGGTTAAGGCGTTGGTGGCGGCCGTGTGTTGGGCGATTGTCGGCTTGACGTGCGGGCTGGCGACGGAACTAGGGGTGAATTCTGGCGGCCCCGTCGGGCTCTCTGGTGCGATCGGGCTGGGGATTGGGGCGTGGGCGGGGGCTTTGACTGGGGCGGGTTCGGGGGCGATCGTCCAAGCCTTGGGCATCGCCGGGTCTAAGACTGTTTATGGGGCTTGGGCTGCGATCGGCATTATTGCTGGAGTGGTGGCGCGGATAGTAGCCGGAGAAAGGTTGATCGACACCGGCAGCGAGGTTTACACGTTTATCCTGTTGGTGGCTACTTCCGGTTTCGGGCTGTGGCTGGGAAGTTGGTTGGTCGATCGTATCTTTTAAATTAGTCATTAGTCATTAGTCATTAGTCCTTAGTCCTTTGTTTTTAGGAAAAATTACCAATTACCTATTACCTATTACACAAATTACCAATTACCAATTACCCTATTTTATAGCAACCGCCAAGACGATTATGACATTATTAATTGCTGAAATCCTCGCTTTTCTTCCGGCTGCTATCGGACTTCTTCCTTCTCCTATATAGCGGTTCTTAAGAAAGTGAGGTATGCCCGATGCCCGATGCCCGATGCCCTATCCCCGATGCCCGATGCCCGATGCCCTATCCCCGATGCCCTATCC